>JBIKMW010000023.1:0-68149 GCA_044359065.1 Planctomycetales bacterium
CGCAGGCCGTCGACATAACTCCCCCTCCGTGAACGTGAACACAGCTCCGTCAAACTCCACCACAACTCCCCTGCACGTTACGCGCCGAAAAAAGCGAAGGCCCTGTGTTTTCGACGTGCGCCCTTGCTTACGCGGCGGGTTACAGAAGCGTCGCAGCCTCTCCTTGAGTGTTGTGGTTGCGCTCGTTTGTTACGCGAGGATCGGTTTGACCACTTCGCCGTGGATGTCGGTCAGGCGGTAGTAGCGGCCCTGGTATTTGAACGTCAGTCGTTCGTGGTTGATGCCCAGAAGGTGCAGTAGCGTCGCCTGCACGTCGTGCACGTGGACGCCGTGTTCCGCGACGTTGTAGCCGAACTCGTCGGTCGCGCCGTGGACGACGCCCGGTCGAATCCCGCCGCCGCAGAACCACATCGTGAAGCAGCGCGGGTGGTGGTCGCGGCCGTAGTCGTTGGCGGTCAGTTTTCCCTGTGAGTAGTTCGTCCGCCCGAACTCGCCTCCCCAGACCACCAGCGTGTCGTCGAGCAGGCCGCGCTGTTTCAGGTCGGTCACGAGGCCGTAACAGGCGCGGTCCACGTCTCCCGCCTGTCGGCGGATGGCACCGGGCAGTCCGCCGTGCTGGTCCCAACCGGGGTGGTACAACTGGATGAAGCGTACGTCGCGCTCGGCCAGTCGCCGCGCCAACAGGCAGTTGGCGGCGAAGGTGCCGGGGTTTTTGGCGTCGGGGCCGTACAGGTCGAACGTCGCCTCGGTTTCGCCCGCGAGGTCGAGCACGTCGGGGACGCTGGTTTGCATGCGGTACGCCATCTCGTACTGCGCGACGCGCGACTCGATCTCGGGGTCGCCGGTCGCTGCGGACTGGTTCGCGTGCAGTTCGGCGAGTTTGTCGAGCATGAGACGACGGGACTCGGGGGCGAGTCCGTCCGGATTGGCGAGGTACAGCACGGGGTCCTTGCCGGCGCGGAACTGCACCCCCTGGTGCAGGCTGGGCAGAAAACCGTTGCCCCAGAGCCGCGCGTACAGCGGCTGGTCGATCCGTTCCTTGGAGATCAGCACGACGAACGCGGGGAGATTCTCGTTGGCACTGCCGAGGCCATAGCTGAGCCACGCGCCGAACGAGGGGCGACCGGCGATCTGGTGGCCGGTCTGAAAGAAGGTGATGGCGGGGTCGTGGTTGATGGCCTCGGTGAACACCGACCGGACGACGCTCATTTCGTCGACGAGTTTCGAGGTCCACGGCAACAATTCGCTGACCGGCAGGCCGTTAGAGCCGACCGGAGCGAACTTGAACGCGGAGCCAGCCAGCGGGAGCCGCGCCTGGTTGCCCGACATCCCCGTGAGGCGCTGTCCCTTGCGGACGCTGTCGGGGAGGTCCTGCCCGTTCATCGTGTTGAGCAGCGGTTTGTGGTCCCACAGGTCGAGTTGCGAGGGGCCGCCGCTCATGAATAGATAGATGATCCGCTTCGCGCGGGCGGGGTGATGGGTCTCGGACAGGACGCCCTGGAACGGGTTGCGCGAGGCGGCTGGTCGGCCCGTGGCGTCGGCCCCGAAGGCGTCCCCTTGCAACAGGGAACCCAGAGCGAGCGAACCGAGCCCCCCGCCGACGACGCCGGAGGACAGGCGACCCAACAGGGCGCGGCGGGTGAGCGAAGCGGAGATGTCGGAGAACATGATCCCTCGCGGGGGGGGCGAAAACATACGGTTTACGGTCTTCCGGAGGTCGCCTGAGCGGCGAGCGTGCGTCCGGAAATGTGCCGACGGGGCGTTGTCGGGCACGGGGCTCATTTCAAGGTAGCCCGCCGCCCTGCCCAAGGGAACCGGGAAACGGGGTGGGGGGGGAGGGTCGCGCGCGGGCCAGGGCGGGGGCGGACGAGGGTTTGAGAGCGCTGCGGCGGCAAGGGGGCTTTGCCCCGCTGCATCGGTGATCGGTCGCGGTGAGGTCGGTAGTGGCTAACCGGCCACCCGACCTTCCACCCTCCTTCACGCCGTATTCGCGCCTCCATCTTTGACGGCGCAACCGCCGAACCGATAGACTCCGCCCCGTCAATGACGGAGGGTCCGCGTCGATGGGTGCAGCGACGAGGGATACGGTGGGCGGGGAGTCGCCGCGCCGTCTCGCCGAGTCGAACAATCCTGCGGCGGGCTTCCCGCACGTGACACCCGAGGCCGCCGGGCGATTCCGCCGTGTGCGGATACCTTCGCGATTCGTGAGTGTCTGACGCTTCGTAGCTGCTCGTGTTCGGCCCGTTGTTCCTCGTGATTAGAGACTCGCGTCATGGCTGACTCGTCTCCCTCGCTCAATCCGCACACGTCCGCGCTGGGGGCTGGTGCCGCCGCGGTGGCCGCCGAACTCAAGGCCTGGCAAACCACGGGGAAGGTCGACCGGCTGTGGAAGTCGGACCCGACCCTGTGGGCGAACGCCGACGAAGCCAAGTGGACCGGCTGGCTGAACATCGTCGAGTCGGAACTGGCGGGGCTGGATGTGCTGGAGCGGGGTGCGGACGACGCCCGCGAAGCGGCGTTCAAATACGTGGTCGTGCTGGGGATGGGTGGCTCGAGCCTTTGTCCGGACGTGCTGCGACAGACGTTCGGTCACCAGCGCGGCTGTCCCGAGTTGGTCGTGATCGATTCGGTCGTGCCCGCACAGTTGCGGACGGCGCTGCGGAAGCTGGACCTGCGGCATTCGCTGTTCATCGTCGCTTCCAAGTCGGGTGGCACGATTGAACCGAACACGCTCAAGCAGTTCTTCTGGGAAGAAACGGCCAAGGTCGTGGGGCATTGCCAGGTCGCCAACCACTTCGTGGCGGTGACCGACCCTGGCACGAAGATGGAAGGGATCGCCCGCGACGAGCGGTTCCGAGCGACGTATTACGGCTCGCCGTCGATTGGTGGGCGGTACTCGGCGCTGTCGAAGTTCGGGATGGTTCCCGGTGCCCTGATGGGGCTGAACCTGCGACGCTTCCTGACCAGCACGAAGTCGATGGTCGAAGCGTGCAAGAAGAGCGACGCCAATCCCGGCCTTGAGCTGGGCGTGGCAATGGGAGTGCTGGGCAAGCAAGGTCGCGACAAGATCACGGTCATCGCCTCGCCGGGGATCAACTCGCTGGGTGCGTGGACCGAGCAACTGATCGCCGAATCGCTGGGCAAGAAGGGGATCGGGATTGTTCCGATCGATGACGAACTGGTCGGCCCCCCCGAGGTGTATGGCAACGACCGGCTGTTCGTGTACGAGCGGCTGGAGACGGCACCATCGGCCGTGCAGGATGCGGCAGTGGCGGCGCTCGAGAAGGCCGGTCACCCGGTGGTGACGGTCCGCGTGCAGTCGCCGTACGACCTGGGTCAGGAATTCTTCCGCTGGGAGATCGCCACGGCGGTCGTCGGTTCGATCCTGGGGATCAACCCGTTCGACCAACCGGACGTCGAAGCGGCCAAGATCGCCGCGAAAAAGCTGACGTCGGAGTACGAAGCGACGGGAAAGCTCGCCGAGGAAACGCCGATTCACACCGAATCGGGGGTGTCGCTGTTCGCCGATGCGAAATACGCGGCGGAACTCAAGAAGAACGGATCGACGCTGCGGGACATTCTGGCTGCGCACCTCGGGAAGATCGGCGCGGGGGATTACTTCGCGATCAATGCCTACGTCGAGATGAACGACGGGAACGGAAAGCATCTGCACACGCTGCGGCACTCGGTGCGGGCGGCGAAGAAGGTGGCGACGACGCTCGGCTACGGCCCGCGGTTCTTGCACTCGACCGGGCAGCTTCATAAGGGTGGCCCGAACACCGGGGTGTTCCTGCAAATCACCTCGTGCGACGCGCGGGACCTGCCGATTCCGGGTCAGAAGTTCTCGTTCGGGCTGTTGAAGACCTGCCAGGCGGCGGGGGACTTCGCGGTGCTGGTCGAGCGGGGACGCCGGGCGCTGCGGGTGCATCTGGGGCCGGATGTCGAACAAGGTCTGGCGTGGCTGAGCCAGGTGGTGGCGGGAGTATTGTAGGGTGACCGGGGGAGGCTCGTGAACCACAAAGGGCACGAAGAAGTCACAAAGAGTTCACTAAGAAAGAGGGTTGCGGAAGACTGAGACATAAGAATTCAACTCAATATCGGTTTGAATAAAGTATTTTCAACACAAAGACACAAAGACACAAAGCGAACGAGATCGATGTGTGATCGTGGAATCGACTGCCCATCAGTCAGGATGGCCCGTCCACCCCTCACCCGTCCTTCGTGAATCCTTTGTGACCTCTTCGTGCCCTTGGTGGTTCAACAAGCCTGCCGATCGCCGGTCGATCGACTCTGAAATACCGAAACAAGGACGCTTCACATGGCCGATACGACGCAATTGGCGATCAATACGATCCGTACGCTTTCGATGGACGCCGTGCAGGCGGCGAACTCCGGGCATCCCGGAACTCCCATGTCAATGGCACCGGTCGCCTACCAGATTTTCCAGCACAATCTGCGGTACAACCCCGCCGATGCCTCGTGGCTGAACCGCGACCGCTTCGTGCTCTCCATCGGCCACGCGTCGATGCTGATCTATTCGATGATCCACCTCACGGGGATCAAGAAGCTCGACAAGCATGAGAAGCCCACGGCCGAACCGGCGCTGACGCTCGACGACCTCAAGCAGTTCCGTCAGCTCGACAGCCTCACCCCCGGCCACCCCGAGTATCACCACACGTCGGGGGTCGAAACGACCACCGGCCCGCTTGGTCAAGGCTGCGCGACCAGTGTCGGTATGGCCATTGCCTCGCGATATCTGGCCGCCCGTTACAACAAGCCGGGTCACGACATTTTCGACTTCCGCGTCTACACCATCTGCGGCGACGGCTGCATGATGGAAGGGATCACCGGGGAAGCGGCGTCGCTGGCCGGGCACCTGAAGCTGTCGAACCTGTTGTGGATTTACGACAACAACGGGATCACCATCGAAGGGCACACGCACCTCGCGTTCTCCGAGGACGTGGGGACGCGGTTCCAGGGGTATGGCTGGAACATCCTGAAGGTCGACGACGCCAACGATCTGGCCTCGCTGCAAAAGGCGATCGAGGCGTTCCAGGCCACCTCCGACAAGCCGACGCTGGTCGTTTGCACGAGCATCATCGGTTGGGGGGCACCCAACAAGGCCGACTCGCACGCCGCCCACGGCGAACCGCTGGGTGACGAGGAAATCCGCCTGACGAAGAAGGGCTACGGCTGGCCGGAGAACGAGAAGTTCCTCGTCCCGCCCGAAGTGCCGCAGCACTTCCAGGACGGGATCGGCAAGCGCGGTGCCGCGTTGCAAGCGGAATGGAACAAGAAGTTCGCCGCCTACAAGGCCGCCTTCCCCGAACTGGCCGCCGAAATCGAAACGATGGCCAAGGGGGATCTGCCCGCCGGTTGGGACAAGGATGTGCCCAGCTTCCCCGCCGACGCCAAGGGGATCGCCAGCCGCGATTCCGGTGGCAAGGTGCTCAATGCCATCGCCAAGAACGTGCCGTGGATGATCGGCGGATCGGCGGACCTCGCTCCGTCGACGAAGACGCTGATGGGCTTTGAAGGGGCCGGTCACTTCTCCGCCACCAGCTACGGTGGCCGCAACATGCACTACGGCATCCGCGAGCATGGGATGACGGCGGTGCTGAACGGCATGGCGCTGTGCAAGCTGCGTCCTTACGGTGCGGGCTTCCTGATCTTCAGTGACTATGCCCGCGGCGCGCTGCGGATCGCGGCCGTCATGGGGGCACCGATCGTCAACGTGTTCACGCACGACTCGATCGGCGTGGGTGAAGACGGTCCGACGCACCAGCCCATCGAGCAACTCATCGGTCTGCGGTCGATCCCGAACAACCGGGTCGTCCGTCCGTGCGACGCCAACGAAGTGGCCGAGGCGTGGAAGTATGCGATTTCGTCGACGCATCATCCGGTGAGTTTGATCCTCACACGGCAAGCGCTGCCGACTCTCGACCGCACGAAGTACGCCCCCGCGAGCGGACTGCTCAAGGGGGGTTACATCCTTGCGGACGCTGCCGGTGGCAAGCCCGACCTGATCCTGATCGGTACGGGGAGCGAAGTCTCTCTGTGCGTCGAGGCCTACGAGAAGCTGACCGCCGAGGGGGTCAAGGTTCGCGTGGTGTCGCTGCCGTGCTGGGAAATTTTCGACGAGCAACCGGTCGAGTACCGCAACTCGGTGCTGCCGCCGTCGGTCACCGCCCGCGTCGCGGTCGAGCAAGGCTCGGTCTTCGGCTGGGAACGCTACACCGGTCTGACGGGAGCGATCGTCGGCATGCGTTCGTTCGGGGCGTCCGCTCCGTTCAAGAAGCTGCAGGAACGGTTCGGGTTCACGCTCGACAACGTGCTGACGCAAGCACGGGCTCAACTGAAGCTGGCGAAGTAGCGAAACCGAAAGACTTCCGCCGAGCGTAAGTCGGGTCACGACGACGGAGCGAACCCCAAGTTGGCCGTTCGCTCCGTCGCACGGATTGGGGACGCGTCCGGGTGAAGCTGGCGAAGTAGCGGCTCTGGTTTCTTCGTGGGATAGGCTTCCCGCTTGTCGGATTTCCAGGCTTTCCGGGAAGGGAACGACAGGCTGGAAGCCTATCCCACGGGATTTTCACAGCCTTGTCGCGGAGATCGAAAGACTTCCGCCGAGCGCGAACCCGGTCACCTCGACGGAGTGATCGCCGAAGTCGCCGTTCGCACCGTCGCACGGATTGGAGACTCGTCCGGGTGGCGGGGGTTGGAGCCGCTTTGGGCGAAACCTCGGAAAATCGCGTGCGACCCCGCAGACCGGGGCTTCCCTTCGGTCCAGCCCCGGCCACCCGCCCCCCGGTTCGCGTGACGGTCTCGCGACGGTCTCATGTCGCGACGATTCGAGCTGTGCGACCGGGGACGGTTGACAGTCCTTGCGTACCGGTGGGAGACTCGCGGCGTCCGATCAATGCGTTTCGATGGACGCGGGTTTTTGCGGTTGCCCGACGGCGCGCGAAAACGTCCGTCAACCTGTGGGAGTTTTCGATGCGGCGTGTCGACAAATCGCGAGTCCCGAGCGTTCTCCGGCGGATGGCGTGTGTGGCGGTCCTCGCGTGTGCGTGGGCCTGTTCGATGGCGGTTCCCGTGCGGGCTCAGGAGACCTACGTCGGTCACACCGACCCTGTCTACACGGTAGATTTCCTCGGCGATGGCTCGCGCGTTGTCACCGGGGCTTTCGACAAGACCATCAAGCTGTGGGACGCCTCGACGAAGTCCCCCTACCGCACGTTGATCGGGCATACGAACCTCGTGTTGACCGTTGCGGCGTCGAAGGACGGCGCGCGGTTGGCGTCGGGGGCGCTCGACAACACCGTGAGGTTGTGGGAACTCGCGCCAGCCGCGCCGCTTCGCGCGTTCCCCGGCCACGCCGCCGGTTGGACGGCCGTCGCCGTTTCGGCGGACGAAACGATGTGGGTGAGCGGCGGGGTGGACAAGATCGTCCGTGTCTGGAACCCCGTCGAAGGGAAGGTGGTCCGCGAACTTCCCGGCCACGCTGCCCCGATCACGCACGTCGCCATTCGTGCCGACAAGGCGCAAATCGCCTCGGCCGACGAATCGGGCGTGGTCCGCGTCTGGAATTCGGCGGACGGCGCTCTGGTGGGGTTGATCGGCGCGCATCCCGGAAAAATCACCGGCATGGTGTTTCATCCCAACAATCAGGCGCTGCTCACCACCGGTGAGGACGCGCACGTCCGCCAGTGGCAGGGGACCTGGGCACCGGCCAAGGTCGCCACCGGCCATGCCGCCGGATTGACCGCCCTGGCCATGCATCCGAACGGGTCGCAGTTCGTCACGGCCTCGCAGGACAAAACGTGCCGCCTGTGGAACACCGCCGACGGCGCCCAGATTCGCACGTTCGACGGGCATCCGGGAGTGGTCACGGCCGTCTCGTTCCGTGGTGACGGAGCGCAGGTCGTCACCGGGTGCGACGACAAGATCGCGCGGCTGTTCGACGCGGGGAACGGCACGCTGGTGAAGGCGTTCCCCGCCATGCCCGGAGTCGTGACCGCCGTCTGCGTCCACCACAACGGCACGCAAGTGGTCGTCGGCGACGACCAGGGGAACATCAAGGTGTTCAACCCGGCGGACGGAGCCGAACTGCGGGCGCTGGCTGGCCACACCGGCAAGATCACGGCCCTGCAAACGGCCAACAACCAGGCGCAGTACGTGAGCGCTTCGGTCGACAAGACTGTGCGGGTGTGGAACGTCGGCGACGGCGCTGTGCAGAAGACGATCGACACCGGTTCGCCGGTGCTGGCGATGCACGTGTCGCAGGACAGCACGCAGGCGGTCGTCGGCAACGAGGACAAGAACGTCCGGCTCGTCCACCTGGGGGAAGGGGCGGTGAAGGGAACGTGGGCCGGGCATGCCCAACCGGTCGCGGGCGTGGCGTGGTCGACCGACCAGCAGAAGGTCGTGTCGTGTTCGGCGGACGGGACCGCCCGCGTGTGGGAGGTGAAGTCCGGCAAACTGATGCAGTTCCTGACGGGTCATACCGGGGCGATCACCGGTTGCGCGATCCATCCCGACCAACTGACGGTGTTCACCGCCGGGGCGGACAACTTCGCGCGGGTCGACCAACTCAAGTTCAATCGCATGCACCCGCTCGAGCCGGGGCCGTCGGCGGACCTCGTGATCGCCTCGAACGGGGCGTACTTCCTGACGTCCCACGCCGACGGGACCGTGAAGATGTGGGACCTCAACTACAACCTCGGACGGACGTTCACCGGATTGGAAGGGGCCGCGAAAGGGGTCGCGTTTCGGACGGACGTGCAGCAGGTGGCGGGGATTGGCGACAAGCAGTTGATCCTGTGGAACATCAACGACGGCGTGCCGCAGCTCAAGTTCGCGGTCTCCTCCCCAGGTTCGAAGCTGATTTACGCCGCCGACAACAAAAAACTGCTCGCCATCCACGCGGACAACGCCGTGCGGGTGTATCCGTGCGTTCCGCAGCCGGCGCTGCAGCCGAACAACTCCCCCGCGGTCATGCCGTTGGAAGCGATCCAGACGATCGCCGGTTTCCCGGCGGCTGTCACCGGATTGGGGGTCGGCGGAACGGGTATCAAGGCGATCGCCTCCGCCGCGGACGGGCAACTCCGTGAGTGGACGGTGTTGGGGACCGAACCGGTCAATCTGGCGGGCCATCAATCGCAGGTGTATTGCGTGGCGTTTTCGCCGGACGGCAAGCTGCTGGCCAGCGCGAGCAACGACAAAACCGTCAAGCTGTGGGATCCGGCCACGGCCAAGGAAGTCCGCGCGATCGCCGCGCAGGACGGGCCGGTCTACTCCGTGGCGTTCAGCCCCAACGGGACACAACTGCTCACGGGAGGGGGCGACAAAACCGTGCGGTTGTACGACGCCAACACGGGAGCCGAGATTCGCAAGTATCCCGGCGCGGAGTTGGCCGTCTACAGCGTCGCCTGGCAGCCGCAGGGGGCGTGGGTCGCCGCTTCGGGGGTCGACAAGCAGATTCGCGTGTGGGACGCGAACTCGGGGCAGGTGGTGAAGATCATTTCCGGCCACAAGGACGACGTGTACCGCGTGCAGTTCAACAACGGGGGCAACCGGATTCTGTCGGCGGGGTACTCGGGCCAGATCAATGTCTGGGACGTTGGCTCGGGCCAGGCGGTGTTCACGACGAAGCTGCCGGTGATCATCTATTCGGCGGCGTATTCACCGAACGGCCAGAAGGTGTACGCGACGGCGAACGACGGGAAGGTGTATGCGGTGGATGTGCCGGAAGCGGCGCGGTGAGGCTTGGGAAGCGGAGACTCCTTTTGGCGGTGCGACACGCCCCGAAACTCTGCGGATGACCGCCGTCAATTCGCGCTCACGCGACCAGAGATCGTCACCCATTTTCTGCCCTGCTTGGCCAACTCTTCCAGTGTGACATGGCGGACCGAGCCGTCGGCGAACAACACGTGCAGCCCGTTCGGGTGATTGGTCTTCGTGTCGGTCGCGAGCTCCTCGAAGCCCGTCGCGTCGAGGTCAGTCGGGGCCATCCAGTGGACGGAGCGGTTCCCGGGAACTTCGACTACCAGCAAGGTGTTGGCCGGTCCGTCCTTGATGTCGGCCATTCGCGTCGAAGTCCCCGGAGCAAACAATCCGCCCTGAACCGTAATTGCCAGGTACGTTGAATTGCCTGGTTTCGCTTCCCCCGCGGGGCAGGCGTACACAAACGGCGAGACGGTTCTGGCCTCGTCGTTGGCTGGGTCGTCCCACGGCTTGCCGAAATCGATTTGCTTGTGAACGGCGATCTGATCGAGGTAGGGGAGAAGCAGAGCACGCCAGCTGTGCAGATGTCGGCCATCGGTGTCGACCGTGTAAGCGGGCGGAAACGAATTGTATTCGTTGTGGTATTTGTGAAGCGCCAACCCAATCTGCTTGAGGTTGATGCGACATTGTGAGCGTCGAGCTTCGGCACGCGATATCTCGATGCTGGGAAAGAGCAACGTCGCCAGTAAGACGAGGATCGCCAGCGTCACTGGGATAGCCATCACGATCTTCAGCCAGGCCATGCCCCGGCGAGAGACTGTTGATCGCGACCTCAAGCGGCCCGCGCGATTACGTGTAGAACACATGGTGCCGTCTCCGGAACGGAAGACGAGAACGACGACACGGATCTTCGCCCGTATTCTATCCGCCCCGCGATCTGGCCAGCCACAAGCCCCACCGACACGGACGATGCCAATATCCGGCATCAATCGTGGAAACGCAGCGGTCGTCGACCAGTGGACACACTTCCGATTACTCGGGCGGTTGCAGGCGAAACCCCAGCCGCCGCGTCCATTCGGCGGGAATCGGGGCCGTCACCGAGATCGCGTCGCGGCGGGTTGGGTGCTCGAAGTCGAGTCGCCAGGCGTGCAGGGCGATGCTTCCCTCCCAACCGCCGGGCCCGCCGTACTTCACGTCCCCCAGGATCGGCGTCCCCATCCCCGAGAGTTGCACGCGGATTTGGTGGCTGCGCCCGGTGAGCGGTTCGACGAGCAGGACCGAGCGGTCGCCGACGGTCTGCACAACCGCATATCGCAGCCGACTTTCGCGGGGAGGGTCGCCACCCGACGCGGGGGTGCCGGTGGGTACGCGCCGCACGAGGTTGGTGCGCGGGTCCTTGAGCAACCAGTCGACCAGTTCCCCCTCGGGGCGCGGCGGTCGGCCCGCCACGACCGCCAGGTACTGTTTGCGGACGGAACCGGTGCGGAATTGCTCGGCCAGTCGCGCCGCACCTTTGCTGGTGCGGGCGAACAGCACCACGCCCGAAACGGGCCGGTCCAGCCGATGCACGAGCCCGACGAAGACGTTGCCCGGCTTGTCGTACTTGATCCGCAGATAATCGCGGACCTCGTCGAGCAGCGCGCGGTCGCCGGTGTCATCGCCGGCGGTCAAAGTCCGCGCGGGTTTGTCGATGACGACGCAGTGGTTGTCCTCGTGCAGGACGGACAGGGGGGGTTGAGTCAACGGGCGAATGTCACAGGTGAGGACGTATCGAATCCAGGGCCGCTCACTTCGCGTCGAAGTATTTGCGGACGACTTCGCGGTGCCGCGGGCTGAGTTTGCGATTCCATGCGGCGCTCCCCGAAGCGGCCCCTTGCTCGCGTGCGGCGGCCCGTTCAGCCGAGGCCGCGGGAGTTTCGTTGGGGGCGACCAGATCCACTTTCAGCACTTCGTCCTTGGGAGAATCCTGAATCCCCGGCGGCAGGACGGTTTCCTTGAACTTGACCCCCGCCAGGTCCGATTCCTCGCCCCACGTCAGTTCGGCGTCAGCCCGGCCGCGGGTGACTCCCCCTTTGCCAGGACGATTGCCGGCCTTGGTGCAATTGCCCCCTTCGCATTCCCCTTCGCACTCGCCCCCTTTGCATTGGCCGGCGCACTTCTTTTTACACTGGCCAAGTTTCTCGCACTCCTTCTTGAGCATTTCCTTGAGCTCGTCGATTTGCGCCTGACGTTCGGCGGGATTCGACGACAGCTTTGGCTTCCCTTTGCCCCCTTGCGTGAGGCGCTTCAGCAGGTCGCTGGCCGCCTTCCCTTCGCCAGCCTTGGCCGCCGACGCGGGAAGTTTCTCGCCGAGCTTCTCGAGCGTTTCGGACAATTGCTGTTCGAGTTGTTCGCGCTCTTCGGGGCTGAGCGGCTTTCCTTCGGCGTTCTCCCCGGCAGCCAGTGCTTCCAGCGCCTCGCTGGCGAGCAAGCTCAGCGCCTCGGCCTGATCGACCCGCACACGCAAGCGTTCGCGCAGAGCATCGACGACTTCCCACTTCTCGTGGGTGAGCGGTTTGAGCTGCGTTTCCTCGATGAGTTCTTGCAGCTCCTCCTTGAGTTCGTCCTTTTCCTCTTCTTCGAGGACCGGACGTTCCTCGACCTCTTTCAGGAGTTCTTCGAGTTCCTGCGTCGCCTGTTGCGCGACGGCGTGCGGGGCGATGAGGCTTGAATTCGCTTGGCGGAGCGGCACGAAGCAAGCGGCCGCGGCGAACAACAGCGGACCGGCAACGACTGCGGCAAAGCGTTTCGGCCACACGCGCGGAATGGCCCGCGACCACACGAGCGGATCCTGCGGCAGTCGTCCCGCCCACTCCTCATCCGGACGTTCGAGCAGCGTCATCAAGAGCCCCCCCGCGCCGATGCGGCGGTCCAGTTCGGCGATCGACTCGCGGCGGGACCAGCCACGGCTTCCGGCGAACCACCAGATGGCGGCGGAGAGGGGCACGGCGGTGCACAACGTCCACAGCACATTCGGCCAGAACGCGGGGAGCGCCAGTTTGACCAGCAGCACCAAACCGCCGAACACGCAGAGGAAGATCGCCATTCCCTCGGCGGCGGAACGGAGGAACTCGCCGATTTGCGTTCGCAGACGAAACCGGGCGACCCAACGTTCGAGGTTTTCGTGCGACATGGCCAATTCTCCGGCAATTCGACTCAACAACCTATCCGAAAACCACGTCACGGTCCGGCGGACACTGTGCGAGCGCATCGACCCACGAGACAGACGGACCGTCTACCGGAAATCTTAATCGGCTTGCGGACCCTTTGTCAGTAGGGAATGCCGGGAATCGACGAGAGCGCTGGGGCAAGTGGTCGAGGAATGTCGGAGCGATTCGGTCCCCGGGACGACTTCGTTCGTGTCTCGAACCCGTACTGCATTCCGACAAACACCGGCGGATGACGGCGATGTCTCACGCGATTCACCGCTACCCCACCAATTCCCCGACCACTCTGCCGTGCACGTCCGTCAGGCGTTGGTCGCGGCCGCCGTGGCGGAAGGTGAGACGTTCGTGGTCGATTCCCAGTTGGTGCAGGATCGTCGCGTGGATGTCGTGGACGGTCAGCGGGTTTGCGATGGCGTCCGCGCCGAATTCGTCCGTCTCGCCGAACGCCATCCCCCCCCGGAAGCCACCCCCCGCCAGGAAGATCGAAAACCCGCTCACGTGGTGGTCGCGACCGGTCGTGGCGTGGATCGCCGGGGTGTGCGGCGTACGGCCCATCTCCCCCGCCCAGAGGACGATCGTCTCGTCCAGCAGGCCGCGTCGATCCAGATCCACGATCAGCGCTGCCACCGATTGCTCGGTCACGCGGGCGTTCTTCTCGTGGTTCTGCTTCAAGTGGCTGTGCTGGTCCCACGGCGAGTTGTTGCCGTCGAAGCTGGGGCAGGTGATCTCCACGAACCGCACCCCCGCTTCGACCAGCCGCCGCGCGCGGAGCGCTTGCGTCGCGTAGTACCGCTGGTGTTCGTCGGGCGAATCGACGCCGTAGAGCTTCTGCACGTGTTCCGGCTCGCCCGAAATGTCGGCGAGTTCCGGAATGGCGGTCTGCATGCGGAAGGCGGTTTCGTAGTTGGCGATGGCCGCTTCGATCCCCTGCGGATCGGACGCCGAGCGGGCGAACTCCGCATCCGCCGCGGCGAGGGCGGCGAGTTTCCGTCGCTGCTTGTCCCGCGCGTCGCGGGGCAGGATGTTGTCGACGGGCGTCCCCTTGGCCCGCATCGTGGTGGCCTGGTGATTGGCCGGCAGGAACGAACTGCCGAAATTCTCGAGGCCGCCGTTGGGGACCCAGTCGTTGTTGAGCAGCATGTAAGCGGGCAGATTGGCGTTTTCGGTTCCGAGCCCGTAAGAGACCCACGCCCCGAAGCTCGGCGCCTGACCGAGGATGCGGCCCGTGTGGAGCAGCAGGTTCTGCTGGCCGTGCAGCGGCAACTCACCCACCATCGAGCGAACCACGCACAACTTGTCGGCCACTTTGGCAAGATTCGGGAACAGGTCGCTGACCCACAGTCCACTCTCGCCCCGCTGTTGGAATTCCCACGGGCTGCCGAACCAGACGCGGTTGGCGGAAGCTTGCGACCGCTTCGACACCCACCGCGACCCGATCGGCTGTCCCTGGTGCTTCTTCAGCATCGGTTTGGGATCGAACGTGTCGACATGGCTCGGTCCGCCGTCCATGAAGCAGAAGATCACGTTCTTCGCGCGGGGGGCGAGCATCGGTTGCGCGGAAGCGCGGTTGCCCAGCAGTCCCCCCAAGGCCAGCCAACCAAACCCGGCGGACGAATTCCGCAGCATCGAGCGACGAGTCCACTCGCCGCAGATGCGACCCGAACACCCGCTTCGTTCCGGATACAAAGGATCGGTTTGCATGGGGGTCGCTCCGGCTACTAGACAACCCGCACTGGAAAGGCCGCGCGGAAACTGACAAGGCGGAGCTTCATCCTATCGGCGAAGCGTGATGTTTGGCGACTGGATTCCCGGCTGGCAGGCTGCATCAACCGCCA
Organism: Planctomycetales bacterium; assembly: GCA_044359065.1. Classification (GTDB taxonomy): domain Bacteria; phylum Planctomycetota; class Planctomycetia; order Planctomycetales; family Planctomycetaceae; genus JAIXZD01. The sequence goes on from JBIKMW010000023.1 coordinate 14,765, forward strand.
AACAACCGCAGGATGCGCGGGTCGTCGAGCCGTTCCGCGACGAGCGTGGCGTGGCTGTAGTCCTGGTGCCGCGAGTGAACCGTGGGGATCGCCACCACCACCGCTCCCGCTTCGCGTCCGGCCAGCGAACCGTTGACGCTGTCTTCGAGGACCAGCATCCGGCCGGGGGAGACGCCCAGCCGTTCGGCGGCGGAGAGATAAATCTCCGGGTGCGGCTTGCCGTGGGTCACGTCCCCCGAGGTGAGCGTGAACGCGAAGCGCGGCAGCAGGTCGAACAGTCCCAGGACCTTTTCGAGATACGGTCGTCCAGAGGATGTGGCGACCGCTTTCGGACGCCCCGCCGTTTCGATCGCCGCGAGCAATTCGTGCAGCCCCGGCATGGGGGCCAGGCGGTCTCCCAGCAGTTCGTCGAACAGTCCCCACGACTCGGCGATCAACCCGTCGACGGTGTCGTCTGCAAGTTGGTGATAGTCGATCATCGCCTGGATCGCCTCCTGGGCGCGGCGACCCATCATGAGGTTGACCAGTTCGGGCGTGTACAGCTTGCCGCGGCGGCGCAGCACTTCGACGCCGACATCGTTGAAGATGTCTTCGGTATTGAACATCAGGCCGTCGAGGTCGAAACAGACGGCGTCGACAGGGGGGAGCGACATGGGCATCACGGGGTAGGGGGGCACCCGGTGCGGGCGTGGAGGCGTCGTCGGGTGGGAGGCGAACGGGGAGGCAACTCCGAACGTTCGTTGGTGTATCAAACCGGACGAAGCGGGGCGACCGGACGATGTTGGCGAAGTCGGTCCACGGGGAGAAACCCGGATGGTGATCAACGAGCTTGATAAGCGCAGCCCCCTCTTCCCCGCTGGCGATGCGGTCGACACGAACCATGTCCATTGCGGGGGAGAGGGGGGCGAGAAAAACTGTTTCCCCCTCATCCGCCCTTCGGGCACCTTCTCCCCCACAGTCGGGTTTTGCCGTGTTTTTCCGAGTCGACTGTGGGGGAGAAGGGTCGCTGACTCAGGCTCATCGAATCGGCTCTCACAGTGTTTCCGAGGGTTTCTGCAACGATCCGGGAAACGCAAAGGTTGCTTTCGTGGAATAACCGCGCGGGTTCACTCGTCGTCGCCGAAAAACAGGTGTTCGCGGACGAGGTAGCCGGCCCGCACGAATCCCATCCGGTCGTAGGCCAGGTGGGCACGTTCGTTGTGCTCCTCCACATACAGCCGCAAACCGACGACGCCCGGTGTTGCGCGCGCCTCTGCTTCCAATGTGGAGACGAGCGCCCGGAACACTCCCTGCCCGCGGTGGTCGGGGTGGACGTACACGCTTTGCAGCCACCAGATGTCGCCGTTGCGCCAATCGCTCCACTCGCGCGTGTGCATCATCTGGCCGATCACACGGTCTTCGAGCACCGCCACGAAGTACCGGCCTTTTGACGGATCCGCCAACAGCGCTCGCACCCCCGCCTCGACCGTCGACGCCGACAGGGCCTTGCGTTCGGTTTCCAGAGCCAGATACCGGTTGTACCGGGCGATAATCACCGCGTCCTCGGGAACGGCGGGCCTGACGTGCAGGGGTTCGTCTCCCGAGGTGTTGTGCATCGGCGGGTCGACGGGCATGGGATCGCCTTGGGGGGCGGAGGCCGGTGGACGGGGAATTCGCGGACCACCGTCGGATGGCCGAGCGGTCGCACGGGTGAACTGACTACTCGATGAGGAGGCGGCTGTCGAGCGCAACAAACTCGGGTAGGGAAAGGGAGGTCTGTTTCGGAAGCGTCTGCCGGAGCTTCTCGAACCCGCTCGCGGCGTAGTGGGCGGGCATGGCCTGCGCGCGGGGCGGGTCGACCTGCTCAACTACGCGCTGCCGCGCGGGTTGGCCTTGGGCGTGGACGCGTTCGGCACCGGGATGGAGCGGGAATACGCGGCGGATTGGACGACGTTGGAGGCGTGCCTGAAGACGGCGGGGTGGCGGATGTCAGAGGGGGTGGTGGGGGTGCATTTTTAGGGAGGCGGATCGCGCTGGTTCAGTCCGGTCGGAGTGGCGGATTGGTGGAGATGTTCTCCAGAGGCGATGCCGCCGAAACTCAGCCATCACAGCGCCGACACGTATTCGATCAGCGCGCGGAAATCTTCTCCGTCCAGCTCCTTGGCTTCCCCGTGGCGGCCTGCGGGATCGTGCTCGCGAAAGATCGACTCCAGCGTTCGCGCGCGGCCGTCGTGCAGCCACGGGCCCGACCCGCCCGCACCCAGCAACGACGGCGTGTCGAACTCCGCGGGTCCCGTGTCGGGCGCGGCGTGCTCCAGTCCCAGGTCGTGACGCTTCCCGTCGGTGAAGCGTCGCCCGGCATGACAGTTCGCACAGCCTGCTTCGTCGAATACCTCCCGGCCGCGCGTCCATCGGGCGGACCGCGCCGCGGGTTCGCGGGGGGGCGCCGACAGCGACTCCAGATACGCCTCCAGCGCGGCCGTTTCGTCTTCCGTGGGTGTATGTTGGAACAGCCCTCGCAGCGTTCCGGCCATCCGGTCCCGCAGCGTCGCCGAACTCCCGTGCCAGCCGTACGGGCCCGTCCCCGCCGCGTCGAGCAGCGACTTCGTGTTCTGGAAGTTGTTGAATCCGTCCGCCGGCAAGTCCCACGACAGTCCGTCCGTGTGCCCGCGCGGGTGGCAACTCGCACAACTGAACTGTCCGCCGAAGCTCGGCCCGCCGGAGTGAAACAGCGCCGCACCGACGCGCTCCGCCGATTGTCGCGAGGCCTCGATCCCGTTCCCGGGCATCAACTCGATCAGGCTGGCGACACGACCGGTCGCGGTCTCCACGATCGACACCCGGTCCACGAACGGATGCGCGACGGCTGCCCGCTTGCCGTCCGGCGAGATGGCGATCGCGCCGCATTGGTGGGAGACCGTCCAACGCCGAGGCACGAATCGCCGCGTGCGTGCGAGGTCCGGAGCGTCGTACAGGCCGGTGGTCCGTGTCGTCGCGTCCGATCCCCGCGATTCCGCACTCAGCGGTTCTGGCGCGACCTCCGCCAACACGCGCACCACATCCACCACCGACACCGTTTCCGTCCCGGAGTGTGCGACGTACAGCCATTTGCCATCGGGGGACGCGGTCACTCCCGAGGGATTCGCGAAGCCGCGCGTGCGCGTGTCGAGCGGGACCAAACGTCCGCGCGGCTGGCCCGCGTGAGAATCGGCACCCGCGAGAAAATCGACGATTGTCACGGCGTTCGTGAACACCCAGCCCTGCTCGATCTGCGTTGACGGCAACCGCGATTTGGGAACCAGGTGTGTGAAGGCGAGCAGCTCGCCCCGCTCCGGGCCGGGCCGTGGAAAGGCCACGATCCCCGCGACATTGGTCGCCCCCGCGGCCCGAAACACCGTCTCGGGACGGGGGAGTTCGCGATCCCGTTCCGTCGACGCATCGGGCATCGTCCAGCGCAGCACGCGCCGCCCCTCGTCCAGCGGATCGTCCGTCGCGATCCACAATGACCTTCCGTCACGACTCCAACATCCCGCCACAGGGGTCCGAACCCCCTCGATCTCGACGGTCGACGTTCCGCGAGTCGTTATTACGCGATCCGACCAGGGCGAACCGGTGGCGACGCGTGTGCCGTCGGGGCTGCGCGCCGACCATGTGTCGCGAATGACACGGGGGGCCGGAGTTTTGCGAACCTGCAAAACCGGCTTCGCGTCGCTTGCCGCTCCGATGTTCCAGCGGGACACCGTCCCCGATTCCCCGTCCAAGACCTCCACGGTTGTGTCGTCCGTCCATACGACGGACGAGGGGCCGCGAGACTCGGCACGGGGCAGGGGCGGGTCCGCGAAGGTCCGTTCGGCCAGCGCCGTGATCACTCCCGCGGCGATCCACAAACTCGCAAGCAGCGCATTCCGACGAACGGACGATAGGGTCGACATGCGGAACACCCGTGCGGGAGCGAATCGGATTGGCGACCGGCCTTGCCTTCCAGGGACCCGGGCTTGGCAAGGACCACAGCGCGTCGAGCGATGTCGCGCGGCTCCAGCTTGGGCAAGGTACGCCGTGCGCGTCCAGTCTAAAACCACTTCCGAGCGTTCGTGTTTCGAACCGCGTGCCTCGCGTCCGCATCTCAGGCGTGTCGTGCGGGAACCGTTTGCGATCTGCGGACCGGGGTGCTTGGCCCGGCTCTGCGGGACAAGCATGCGGTTTGGGAGCCGACTTTCACGGAAGGAATGTCAAGGTTCTCAACGACCGCCGTCGAATCGGAGATTCGACCCGGAGCGACCTCGCATTTTTGATTCTCCGGGAGTTGTGTCCGATCCGTGGGTGGAAGTCGAACGCATGCTTGTCCTGCAGAGCCGGGCCAAGCATGGCACAAAACAAAATCTCGAGGTCCTGTCAAAGGGCGGGAGACTCCCTCCGCCAACAACCGTGGTCACCTCTCCCGCGTGAACCTTCCCCTCCGGTTGGTGTCCCCCGCCCGAGGCCGATACCATGCCGGACTTGATTGGGCGGTGTGTCGCGGACCCTCGGCGACTCTCGGCGGCGGGACCTCCGCCGCAGTCGTTACCCCCACGATTCCGACCCTCCTCGAAAACCTTCCTCCCGGGAAGGCGTCAGACGCATGGCTTCCAACTGGTCGAAGACGATCCCCTTCCGCGTCGACATCGCGGGCATCATCGACATTATGGGGTCGTCCCTCTACAGCCGCGCCGACACTCCCGTCCGCGAGCTGATCCAAAACGCACACGACGGCATCCTGCGCCGCCGCAGCGTCGACCTCCGCCATCATGGCCGCATCGACATCGAAACCCGTCCCGAAACCCTCCAGATCGTGTTCCATGACGACGGCATCGGCCTCAGTGCCGAGGAAGCGGAGAAGTACCTCGGCACGCTCGGCATCGGCGTCACGGGCCTCATCAAGAAGCGACTCCTCGCCGAGGATGACGACGACGGGCCGACCATCGGTGGCGACGGCGGTTCGCTCATCGGCCAGTTCGGCGTTGGGCTGTTCAGCGCGTTCCTCCTCGCCGAGCGCATCACCGTCGAGTCCCGCCGCCTCGACGGCCACGAGGGGATTCGCTGGATGGCCGGGCCTGGCACCGACATCGAACTCGCGTGGTCCCCGCGCGAGGATGTCGGCACTTCGGTGATCCTCGACCTCAAGCCCGATTTTGCCCGGTTCGCCACGCAGGTCGAACCGCTCGAAGCGGCCATCCGCGAGTTCGCCGATTTTCTCCCCGTCCCCATTCATCTCAACGGGGCGAAGGCCCGCGTCAACGTCATCAACGTGCCGTGGTTCGACACCACGCCCGACGCCGAACAACTCGAACTCGAACTCGAAGGCTACTTCTCCGAAACACCGCTGGACATCATCCCCATCCGCATCGAGCGCCCCGTCCCCATCGCGGGAGCTCTGTACGTCACACCGCAACGAACGCCGGGCTTCACGAGTGACGCTACCGTCGCCGTCACCGTGCGGCGGATGGTGATCTCCCGCGACATTCGCGGCCTGCTCCCCCCATGGGCGTCGTTCCTGCGCGGCGTCCTCGAATTGCAAGGCTGCGCTCCGACCGCCAGTCGCGAAGACCTCGTCCGCGACGCCCGGTTCCATCAGGTGCGGCAGACGCTGGAAGACCTCATCTTCGATCACCTCGAGCAAGTCGCCCGCGACGACGCCCCCAAGCTGCAGTCGCTGATTGCCTGGCACCGCTACTCGCTGGCTGGCGCGGCCCTCTCCCAACCCCGCCTCCGCGATCTGCTCCGCACCGCGTACCGCTTTCCCACCTCTCAAGGCCCGTTGTCGTTCCAGGAGATCCTCGACAAGTCCGTCGCCGATCCGCTGTTCGAGTCCGAGGCCGACGCGGTCGTGTGGTACAACGTCGACCGTCGCCAGGAGCGTTGGACGAATCAGGTCTTCGCGCGGCACTCCGCTCCGTGCGTGCAGGCGTTGCTTAGCTTCGAGGAGTCGCTCCTTGCGGGGTTCGCTGCCGATCAGGGGAGCGAGGGGAAGCAGGTCGACCTGCGCGTGGCCAGCCCCACCGCCCCCGGTTTCGCCGAACAGGTCCTCGGTATCGGCGATTTGCGCGACGCACCGCCCGACTGGCAAGCGTTCCTCGACCCCACCGGCGCCCGCATCCTCGTCGGCGAGTTCGACGCCGCGCAGCCGGTCCTCGCCTTCCTCAACGAACGCAAGGAACTGCAATCGACGTTCGAGGAACTGCGGAAGGAAGGGACGATCCCCGCTGGCTTTCAACGGCTGATCGACAACCATTTCAACAAAGAGCAGCCGAAGCGGAACGAAGTCGTCCTGAACGGGCGGCACCGGTTGGTCGGTCGCGCGTTGGCCCAGTCGACCCGGCATCCCCTGGCGAGCGTGCTGCGATTGCTGGTGCTCAACGCCCTGCAACAGGCGGGTGCCGTCACCGCCCGCGCCAACCAGGAACTGCAGGCCGACGACCTCGACTGGATCGCCGACGCCCTGTGGGGCAAGAAGGAGTGACCCGCCGCGAGACGCGTTACCGCGTCCCAGGTGAACATTCGCCGCGCTCGTTCACCAGTGCATCACGAATCCACCGTCGACGTTGATCGTTTGCCCCGTCACATGCTCCGCACGGGGGGACGCCAAAAACACGATCATGTCGGCGATCGCTTCGGGGGTCTGCCACTTCCCCAGCGGCACCACTTTGTGAATCTTCTCGTCGGCCCACTCCTCGTAGCTTTTGCGCTCGGCGAGGGGTGCCTGGTCGTGCCATGCCTGCCACACGCCCCGATTCAACGGCGTCTTCACCATGCCGGGGCAGACGCTGTTCACACGCACTCCGTGGGGAGCCAGATCCTTCGCCAGGCACTGCGCGAAATTGATGTTCGCCGCCTTGGCCGCGCTGTAGGGGGGATCGGTCTGCGAGCCGATCTGCCCCGCCACCGAAGCCACAAAAATCATCGCCCCGGTCCCGCGGTCCCGCATGCGCGGCCCCACGACATGTGCCACGCGGACCATTCCCATCACGTCCACGTCCAACACGCGCGGCCAGTCTTCGGGCGACAGATTCGTGTACGGGAAGCCGAATTTTCCCGAACCGATCGCAGCCGCATGCACCAGGATGTCGATCGGCCCCAACGCTGACTCCGTCTCCGCCCGCGCTCGCTCGATGGCCGTCGAGTCGGTGATGTCGGCTGTGATGCCCGTCACCCGCCCCGGTCTTCCTGCCGACAGGTCTTGCGCGACAGTCAGCGGCGCTTCCCCCAGGTCCCACAGGGCGACCTTCGCCCCTTCCGCCAGGAACGCGACGGCGGCTGCCCGTCCAATACCGCTGGCTCCACCGGTGACCACCACCACGCGATCCGCAAGCTGTAAGTCCATGTCGACCCCGGTTGACCTGTATAGCCCGACGCGTCAGTGAGGGACGAACATGATCCCGCGCTCCCCACACGACCACCATCGTCGCTACCCTCGAAATCGATCGCAGAAAATGCAACAGACCCCCGCACCACTTGCGGTGCGGGGGTCTGTTCGTTTTTCGTCAACTTCTTGCGGGACAGCGGGCCTTGCGACCACACCATCCCTGCTCAATCAGGCAGCCGGAGCCGGAGCGGCGGCGGGAGCCGGCGCGGGGGCAGGGGCCGGCGCGGGGGCCGGAGCCGGAGCAGCGGCCGGAGCCGGAGCAGCCAGCGGGCAGTTGCCCGAGGCGCACGGCGACGGAGCCGCACAGGCCGGAGCCGGAGCACAGCACGACGGAGCGGCCGGCGCACAAGCCGGGGCGCACGGAGCCGGGCAGGCCGGAGCACAGCACGACGGAGCGGCCGGAGCACAGTGCGACGCACAGGCCGGAGCGGCCGGAGCACAGCACGACGGGGCGGCCGGAGCGCAGCACGACGGAGCGGCCGGCGCACAGCACGACTTGTGGTGACGGACTTTGCAGCAGCGAGCCGCATCGGCCGAACCAGCGAAGCCAAACACCACGGCCAACGCCACCATTCCAAACAGTTTACCACTCATGCGAAATCCTCCTCTGGGTAGGGAATTTGACTCGAAGGAAGCACTCGCCCCCCCCGGCCTTCGAACCAACTGCCATCCGTGACGGAAGACCTCGCGAAACCGTTCGCCCCGGATTGTCCGACGCTTCCTTGCGTCCGGTGCGGGGCGAACGCCACGACACGCTCCCGAAACTCCGCCACGGGCGATCAACTCGCCAACGGCCAAGCCCCGAGAATCTGCGGACTGCGGGAATTCTACGGATTACGCAGGTCATGCCACCTATGTAACTGGCGCCGCACACGATATCAACTGGCTTCACACTGTCAAATCCTCTGGCAGGGGTGCGACAGAAATTTCCAAAACTCGTCCCGATCCACGCCGCTCCCGCACATTCACGATCATGTCCCGTCTTCCCCTCGACGAAATCACACGCTCCTGGACCGTGCGCGGTCGCGTGCTCTCGCTCGGTCGGTTTCCGCTCCTCATGGGGATTGTCAACGCGACCCCCGACAGCTTTTCGGACGGCGGTTCGTTCACGAACACCAACGCAGCTGTCGATCACGCCCTGCAACTCGCCGAAGACGGAGCGGACATACTCGACATCGGGGGTGAATCCACCCGCCCCGGTGCCGATCCCGTCCCTGCCGACGAGGAACTCCGCCGTGTTGTGCCGATCATCGAGCAACTTCGCGCGCGGACCGACCGCTGGATCTCGATCGACACCATGAAGGCTGAAGTCGCCCGTGCCGCCCTCGCCGCCGGAGCCGACATCGTCAACGATGTGTCGGGCGGAAGCTTCGATCCCGACATGCCGGCCATCTGTGCCGGCTCCGATGCCGGATTCGTCTGCATGCACATGCGTGGAACCCCGCGCACCATGCGCGACCTGGCCACCTACGACGACGTGCTCGTTGACATCGTCCGCGAACTGGAAGGCCACACGGCCCGGCTGGTTGCCGCGGGCGTCTCTCGTGACCGCATCCTGTGGGACCCGGGCATCGGTTTCGCCAAAACGGCCGAACAGAACCTGCGCTTGCTCTCGAACGTGGCCGCGCTGCGCGCCTCCGGTCGACCGGTCCTCATCGGCCACTCGCGCAAACGGTTCCTGAAGACGCTGCTCGGTCGCGATGTCGAGGAACGCTTGTGCGGCACGCTGGGCGTGGCCATCGCCGTCGCCGCCCAGCACGCGGATGTCATCCGCGTCCACGACGTCCGCGAGACCCGCGACACACTCGTCGCATGGCGCGCGGTGATGGATGGCCGCGTCCCCCCGATCATCCCGGTCGCCGAATAGCGTCTGCTTTAGTCCCCGGCGAGCCCGCCGCACCTATTGGCCTCACGCTCACAACCACCGATCGAAAAACGCGATCGCCTCCTCCTGCATCGGCACGTCGAACCGGTGTCCGCCGTCGTGGAATCGACCGAAGAACCGGTCCTTCGCCTTGGCACGGTCGTACGCCGCCGAGATCTTGTCGACCGCAGCCGTCATCCCTTCCGGCGGAAACAATCCGTCTTCGCGGCACTGCTGCACCAACAGTGGCTTCGGCGCGTGCAGGGCGACCACGTCCGGCAGGTCGAGAAACCGGTGCAGCCCCGGCACGAAATGCACGAACGAATGCGTGTCGAGGTGCCGCCGCATCATCGGACGGACGGTCGACAGAAACCCCGTCACGCACGCCGCCGCAATCCGTTCGTCCAGACCCGACAGATACAGCGACCGATGCCCCCCCATCGACACCCCCACACAGCCGATCCGTTTCGGGTCCACCTCCGGACGAGTCAGCAGATAATCGACCGTTCGCATGTCGTCCCACGCGACCAATCCCGGCCACGTGCATCCCGCCAAGGTCAGCGACTTCACGATCGTCGCTTCCTTCGACCGACAAACCGCGTTCAGCTCGCGGGCGGTCTCGACCGAGTACTTCGAACGGTCCCACCCCCGCCCGATATCGGCGTCCCGCATCACCCGCCGCTCGCCGAACATCAGCGCGTCGATCGTGATCGTCACATACCCCCGCCGCGCGAACTCCGTGGCCGTGGGACGCCCTCCGTAGTTTCGCTGGTGATAGTCGACCATCACCGGATGATTGCGGCCCTTCCCGAAGTCGATCACCTTTTCCTTGCCGAACAAAAACATCCCCCCGTGCGAATGCAGATCGACAATCGCCGGTGCCGGTTCGGCCCGTCCCTTCTTGGGGATCAACACGTACGCGGCCACTCGGAATTCCGCGGCCGTCGAGAACAACACGCGTTCGCGGAAGAACTCGCCGCAGTCCTCCCGGTCGACGATCTCCGGACGAGCCGGAGCCGGTTCCGGCCGCCGTCCCAGGCAGTCGAGCAATCGCGCACGCCCCTCGCGCTTGTACTCCTCGAGCGATTCCAGCCGCCCCTGCGCGTACGACAGCTCGAACACGCGCCCGTCCGCCAACCGTTCGATCTCGGGTGAGAGCGTTCCCAAATCCGCGCCCCCCGCCACCAGCTCGCGTGGCGGATCGACCACGAGAGACGCCCCCTCGTCCGCCCGCGCCGCGCGTTCAACGGGTGCTCCCGCGGCCAAAGCGAACGAACCCGCCGCCACACCCAGAAACTCCCGGCGAGTCGACGCGTCGCGGGTCTCGGAACTGTCCAAGATGCACTCTCCTCGGTGGGGATTTGCTTCGTCCGGCGACGGGTGGAGCAAGATCGCCTTGAGAGCGCAAGGCCCCGACACGAACCACCCGCGTGCCCGAAATACTATCCGAAGTCGCCAGAACCCGGACCCGCAGGACCACATCCCGCTCCGCCCCTCACCACCCTCCCTCCACCGACATCCACTCGCCTCCTTCCCCCTCCCGCCGCGCCGTCAAGCACGCCGCTCCCAGTGCGAACACCCGGTCGTCGTGATGCACGCCGTCCTGGCGATGGTCGATCCGCACCCGTCCCGTCGCCGCCTGCCGCAGGATCACCGTCGCCAGTTCCTCTTCCAGGTCCCGCGGACCCGTGCCCAACGATCCGCCCGACCCGTCGACCGCCGTGCCATTCCCGTGCGTGTCGAACTCTGCCGTCCCCCACGCCTGCGCGAATTCTCCGAGTCTCCTTCCCTCTCCGCACCCGGCGTACCAGGCCAGCTCCCGCTCGACGATCGCCTGACGCAGCGCGAGTGCCAAAGCGTGGTTCCCCAATCCCGATTGAAACTCGAACCGGCGCACGTCGTGGCGACCCTGCAACCGCTGGATGGTCCCCAACAACTGATACTCGTCGACGACAAAACTCACCGGCTCGAATCGCTTCGCCACCCACGCCATCCAATCCTCGACCCACCGCACGGGGGTCGGTCGCGAAGGTCCCGGCACCACCACATCCATCCGGTCCACCACCAATCGGGAACCCTCCCGGTGGACGAGCACCCCCACCGTGTGGTCCCGCTTCTCGGCATAGTCTACGGCTGCGAAGTACCTCCGACCGTGTTCGCCCCGGTCCCGTTCGACGAGCGCCTCGTCCCGACACGCCCGCGCTTCGGCACGAGTCACGAACTCCCCGCCCCCCTCCTGCCACACGTTGCGCCACAACCGGTCGTACACCGTGCGCGGCAGCAAGCGTTCCTGCTCGGCCAACTGCGCCGCGTCCAGCCACGGTGCGGCTGGTCCGGGAAGCGTCGAGAAGTACCACAGCGGACTCGTCCGCGCCGCTTCGCGCAGCTCCCATTGCCAACCGCGTCCCGTTCCCGCGTTGGTCAACACTGCCAACAGCGACCGAGGCCGCTTCGCCGCCGAAGAAAACAACGAGTGCCACAGGTCGGGCTTCTCCCAGTGACACAGTTCGTCGCACACCACGAAGTCCGGGAGCTTGCCCCAGGAACCAGCCACTTCCGACGCCAGCACCTCCAGCAAGCTCCCCGTCCGCGGGTTGACCGCCCCGTGCTGACGGAACACCACGTCCCGGATCAGTTCGCGATTCCGTTCGGCCAGGTTCCACATGGCCGTGCGAATCAACCCCGCCTGGTCCCGATCCGCCGCCGCCGCCAAACCACGCACCGGCAAGCGCCCGTACTCCAGAATCCACAAGAGCTGCGCCGCCATGTCCGACGTTTTCGCGTGACCGCGCGGCCTCTCGATCCACGCCCGGCGAATCTCGGTTCCGATGCTCCCCCGGTCGACCAGCCCCGCCAATTCGCTCCATGCGGGGTCCAGCGCCGCGAAGTCCCGCTCCTGCCACGCCTCCAACCGTTCACCCAGCGGCGGACTCGTCGGACCCTCCAACCTCAGGCTCCGTCGAAAGGCGGCGGGGGAACGCGAGGCCGCCCGCCGTTCCATCTCGGACTTCAATCTCAAGCGGGATCGCAATTCCCGCCGCACGCGCTCGCTCAACGAGTTCCTCATCCGTCAGCCTCTCCCACAGATCCGCTTCGTCCCCCGCCACCGGTCCCTCGGCCGCCGGTCCCGCCCCCCAACCCGGCGCCGGTCGATGCCGCAGCCACAGCGTTTGGGCCGAAACGTTCCCCTTCATCGCCGCGAGTTACACCGCCGTCTCGACGTTCTGGTCGAGGAACCGCCCCATCTGTTCGCACTGTTCGCGGAACCCTTTCCCTTCGGTGAGCGTCCGCGCGACCGTCCCCGCCGACAATTCCATCTCGCGACAGATCCCCAGGGGACTCGCCCCGCGCGACAGCATTTCGAGATACCTGTCGCGCTCTTCGTACGTCATCAAGCGCTCTTTCGTCCGCGGTCCTTCGTCCCGCTCCTGCCCGCTGCGTTCGCGTCGAGCCGGTTCCCTGCGTCGCTGTGTCATCTCACCCCCTCCCGCCCCCTTTGCGATTGTCAAACACGTAGTACACCGGCTCCGCCCATTGGCTCCGTTGATGGCTGCCCGGCAGAAGCAGTCGCTTCTTCCCGTCCGCCGATTTCGTGCCCCATAGCGCCGAATGTCCTTCCCGTGTGGCCCGTCGGGGTGACGAAGTCCCCACACGCTCGAAGCCCGCCCGCTCGAACACGGGGTTCAAATGCCCCATCTCGGCCAGCGTTTCGATCCACGCGAACGGACAGGCCCGGCAACTGCGCCGCACAAACTCCGCACCCAGTCCCGCCCCCCGATACGTCGGGTGCAACACCACGCGCGACAGCGTCACCAGTTGGCGATTCAGCGTTTGCAGCCCCAACCGCGTCCAACGCCCCGACAGACCGAAGTACCGGTTCCGCGCCGCCAGCGAGATCGCCGGTCCCCCGAACACGCAAATACCCGCTGGCTGTTCGCCATGCCACAACAGGGTGATGAACCGCGTTACGCCGAGGTCCTTTCCCCGGTAATGCCACCCAGCAAAGTACGGCCAGTCCCGTTTCGTTCCGGTCGTGATGGTGAACTCGTCCGCGAACGACACGATTCTTTTTTTTTTACGACCTCCCGCCTCGCCGCAACCGCTCGCATCCCGCGACGCGCCGGCGAACTCCACGCGCGGTTCGCGCCCCTCCTCGCATCGCACCAGTACGTCCGGCGCCAGGTCGGCGATCACATCCTCGTGCGTCGTCGCCAACAGAAACCCGACTCCCTCGCGGTCCGCCAAGCGACGTGCGCCGAACGCCACGACCTTCGCCAAAGTCCGGTCGAGCGTGGCCGTGAATTCGTCCGCCAGCACCCAGGCCGGCCGCTCGGCCACTCCCCGCGCCAATCGAAACCGATACCGCTGCCCCTCGCTCAACTCCGAGGGAGTTCGCAACAACAACCGCGCCTCCCCCAGACCACACATCGCCAGCAGTCGCAAACCGTCGTCCACGCGCCGTGGCAACTCGTCCACGAGGGAGCGTGTTCCCAGGTCGAGCGAATCAATGTCCAACACCCGATCCAACCGCGCCGCCGCCGCGCGCAACAAACTCGACTTGCCCGATCCCGACGGTCCGACGAACAACACGATCCGACCGGGTCGCGCTTCGCCAACGCCCGCTTCGATCTCGTCGATCGGGAGTTCAAAATCGGCTGCGACCACATGCGGCTCGGGATTCGGCGACACCCCGAAATGATCCCGCACGACCGCCGTGTTCGCGGTCGCCCGGCACGGCGCCAACGGATAACTCACCGACAGTCTCATGTCCCCCCCTTCGTCGACGCTCTCCCGTCTCCCGGCATCCGCACGTGGGCCGTCACGCCACCCCCGTCGATCAACCGGTCGATCTCGCGGCGCAAGCGTTCCCATTCGTCGGGCGTGACTTCCAGTACCACGCGGACCATGTCCGCTCCGGGCGGGTCGAACGCCAATGGACCGGAAGCCTTCTCCAACGTGAACTGCCGCAACTCCGCCACGTCGAAGCCGGTCAACGTTTCGTCGATCTCTGGATCGCCGCGCAACTCCCCCACCAGTTCCGTCAATCGCGTCACGTCCCAGTCCCCCCCGACCCGTGGATTGTTCAGCGCCACGTTCAGCGCCTTCTCGCGCGGCGCGGTCAGCGACACCACCGCCACCTCGACCTCCTCCACGCCGCGTGACCGCAGGATCGCCAGTCGCTGGTGACCCCCCACGACGTGGCCGGTCCGCTCGTTCCACACGATCGGCTGCACCAGCCCGAACTCGTCCAGCGACCGCTCAAGTCGCTTCCAGCCATCGCTCCCCGGCTGCAAGTCGCAGCGGGGGTTGTAGGGAGCCCCCTTCAGCCGCGCCAGCGGAACCCGTTCCAACCGCATTCGCTCACTTCGCATGTCCGCTCCTTTCGCGCAAATGCTCTCCGCCTCACGCCCGATTCTTCACTTCGGCCTTGTGACCACGCCCGGCCTCCTCCGGCAGCGTCCACAGCGAAGCCGACGCCGTCCGCACGGCTCGCGTCGGCTCGAACGACTCCGTGTCGAGGTCACCGTCCTCCGTGTCGATGTCCTCGCCGTGGGACTCCCCCGGATCGCACTCGAATCGGTCGCGCAGTTCCGACCGCACTCGTTGCAATCCCCGGCAGACCGTGCCGCGGTCCAGCCCCAACGCCAGCGCGATCCGCTCCATCGTCCAGCCGCCGCTCTCCCGCAGCACAAACATGGCCAACCGGCGCCAGGTGTCGCCGTCATCCGCCGCGTAGTGCTCGAACACCGCCGACCAGAACACATTCGGATCCCGCGTGGGCAACAGAATTTTGAACCCCGTCTGATTGATGACGCTCATGCCGGCCTCCGCTGGAAAGAACGCGGGTCGACAAACCTTCCCCCGCGACGGCGGCCAACCCTCGCGCAGGTACAGAGCCCATGCAATACAAATAGTGAACAAGTGTGCGCTTTTGTTCAGATTCGCACGGAACGCAGGTGGCCATCACCACGGGAGTGCCCGAACCGCGAGGACGCACTCTCTTGCGGGAGAGCCGGCCCTCACTCGGACAGGGTCATCCGGGGTTCGCACGCTCGGCCAGTGGGCCGATTCGACTTGAGTGGCGGGTTCGCATTTAAGGCGGGACGCATCAAACGCCGAGAGTAAGAGGCGCGGGGAAGCGGTCCGCGCGGAAACAGGGGCGCGGCTGGTCCTCTCGTCCTACCCAAACTGCCGTGTCTTCCACTTCTGGTGAATTCCGGGGGGTTGGTGGATGTGTTCCATCTTGCCCCGCTCAACATCTCTTGACGGAAATCGGTCAACACGCGTAATACGCCGCCGGGCAGGCGAAACTGGGGCTGCGCCGGGAGGTCCGTTCCAGTCGGACCGTACCGCCAAAGTCATTGATTGCTGCCCGAATTCTCACAATTTCGAAAGCCATCGTCGTCCGAGTCAGCCAGGATTCCCTCTTTCGGCGGAGCCGATGTCGGGGCGAGTTTTGGTCGGCACGCTCAAGTTCGACGGTGAACAAGTAAGAAGGAAGCGCCTTTCGTTTGCGAAGCGGGCCGCTCGGGCGGACCGAACGATTCGCGACGCAGCGCCTGACGGTCGGAAACGGAACGCTCCAGGGAGGGAGTGATGGGCAGCCAGGACGACTTCAACGGCGGAGACAAGTTCAACGGCGAAGACAAGTTCGCCGGAACCGCCAAACAGCAGGCCGATCAGTCGCGCCGGGCCGGAGGCCGTTTGGCGCTCCTCGCCGGGCAACTGGCGGTGTTGGGCATCGCCTGCTGGTGGGGGATGGCGCATCGCAACGGAGGAGTCACCGCGCAGGAGCGGGCGGTTCCCGTCGCCCCGCAAGGGGAGACGTACCCCAACCCCGCGCCGGTCGTCGCCGATCCGTATCCCGTGCCGCCGCACCTGATGGGTGTGGACCTCTCGAAGCAGTCGCCGGACGACGCGCTCGCGAAAAGCTGGGGCTGCGTGGCGTGTCACAAGGACTCGCACGATCCCCACTACAAAGACACCATCAAGATTGGTTGCACCGACTGCCACGGCGGGAACGCGAACACGACCGACAAGGATGCCGGACACGTGCATCCCCGGTTCCGCGACGCCTGGCCCGCCTCGGCCAACCCGATCCGCTCGTACACACTGCTCAACAACGAAGACCCGGCGTTCATTCAGTTCGTGAACCCCGGCGACCTGCGCGTCGCGCACCTGTCGTGCGGCACGATCGGCTGTCACGGCACGGAAACGCTGCAAGTCAAGAAGAGCATGATGACCCACGGTTGCATGCTGTGGGGGGCGGCTCTGTACAACAACGGGGCCGTGCCCGACAAATGGTCGCGCTACGGTGAAAGCTATTCGATGAACGGCACGCCGCAACGGCTGCAAACCGTTCCGCCCCCCACGCAGGAAGAGACCGACAAGAAGGGGGTCCTGCCGTTCCTCGAACCGCTGCCCCGCTATCAGATTTCGCAACCGGCCAACGTGCTGCGTATCTTCGAGCGCGGTGGCCGCTTCGTTCCCGAAGTGGGGATCCAGGAAAAGGGTGAAGAGCCGGGCCGTCCGCGTACGCGTTTGAGTTTGCGTGGACTGGGTACCGCCAACCGGACCGACCCCGTGTTCATCGGGCTTGCCAAGACCCGTCTGCTCGACCCCACGCTCAACTTCCTGGGGACGAACGACCAACCGGGCGACTACCGCTCCAGCGGTTGCACTGCCTGCCACGTCATCTACGCGAACGACCGTTCGCCGATCCACTCGGGTCCGTACCACATTTACGGGCACCAGGGAGCGAAGGCGGTTGTTCCGGACGAATTCGCGCAACACATCGACCCGACGATTCCCGGCAATGAATCGGGGCACCCGATCGCCCACCGCTTCACCACCGGGATTCCGACGAGTCAGTGCATGGTCTGCCACATTCACCCCGGCACGACCGTCATGAACAGCTACCTGGGCTACATGTGGTGGGACCAGGAAGGGGAGGGGGAATTCATGTACCCCAAGGAAGAGAAGCACCACACCGCCGAGGAACTGGCCCGTATCAACATGGCCAACCCCGACGAAACTGCCGCCCGCGGCAACTGGGGCGACCCCGACTTCCTCGCCAACATCACCGACCTCAACCCGTACCTGCACCACACGCAGTTCGCCGACTTCCACGGCCACGGCTGGGTGTTCCGTGCGGTGTTCAAGAAGGACCGTCACGGTCACTTCCTGACGCACGAAGGGGAGCACGTCGAGCATGTGCACGGCGAAACGTTGATGCAGGCGGTCGCGTTCCCGAGCAAGGTCAAGGAGACCTACAAGGAACTGCACAAGCTTCGCGACGAACTGACCGACCACGAAATGCTGGCGGCGACGCTGAAGGCCGAGAAGGAACTCGACGAAATCCGCAAGCACCTGCCGGTGCACCTCCTCGACATCCACATGGAAAAGGGGATGCACTGCGTCGACTGCCACTTCGTGCAGGACATGCACGGGAACGGCAAGCTGTACGGCGAAGTCCGCGCGGCGGTGGAAATCCAGTGCGTGGATTGCCACGGCTCGGCGTTCAAGCGACCCACGCTCCGCACCAGCGGACCGGCGTCGGAAGAACGCTCGGGCGATCGCCTGCCCGGTCGCGATTTGCGAGCCATGAAGACCCCCTTCGGCCAACCACGGTTCGAACTTCGCGGCGAGAAGCTGATTCAGCACTCGATGGTCGAGAAGGGGCTGAGCTGGGAAGTGACCCAGGTCATGGACACGCTCGACCCGGCGAAGCCCGAGTACAACGCGAAGTCCGCGCTGGCCAAGACGGTTCGCTTCACGGATGCGACCAAGACGCAATTCGCGTGGGGCGGGCTGCCGGCCAAACCGGAAGACTGCGCCCACTCGCTGAACAACATGAACTGCATCTCGTGCCACTCGTCGTGGAATCCGAGTTGCTATGGCTGTCACCTCCCGCAGAAGGCCAACAAGAAGCGGCCCGAACTGCACAACGAAGGGGACGTGACGCGTAACCTGGTGAACTACAACTTCCAGACGTTGCGCGACGACACCTTCATGCTGGCCCGCGACGGCAACGTCACCGGCAACCGCATCGGTCCGTCACGATCGAGCTGTGCGATCCACGTCGGTTCTTACAACTCGAACCGCGAATCGATCTACGTGCAACAGCAGACGATCTCGGGCGAGGGCCTGAGCGGTATCGCGTTCAGCTCGAACGTGCCGCACACCGTTCGCGGCAAGGGGGAAACCAAGCTCTGCTCCGATTGCCACGCCTCGAGCAACAACGACAACAACGCGATCCTCGCGCAACTGTCCATGCAGGGGACCAACTTCATGAACTTCATGGGTCGGTACTGCTGGGTCGCCTGCGAAGATCACGGCCTGCATGCGGTGGTCGTCACCGAACAGGAAGAGCCGCAGGCCGTCATCGGCAGCACGTTGCATGAACTGGCGTTCCCCAAGCACTTCGAGGAGCACGAGCACCACGAAGGGGAACTCCACGCCCACGAGCATCCGGGCAACGACATCATCGAGAACATCACGCGTCGCAACGCGATGCCGGTCGTCCACCAGATCCAGAACCGCGGCGAGTACCTCTACGCGGCGTGCGGTCCGGCGGGCCTCCGCGTGTACGACATCGCCTTCATCGACAACAAGGCGTTCTCGGAGCGGATCACCACCGCGCCGGTTTCGCCCGTCGGTCAACGGTTCTACGTTCGCACCAAGTACGCGACCGGCGTCGCCGCTCCGACGACGTTGGCTCCGGACCCCACACGGACGCACAAGCCGGAGAACAAAGAGCCGGCCGTGCCGCTGCTGTTCGCGTTCATCTACGTGATCGACAAGTACGAAGGGCTGATCACCGTCGGTGCGGGAACGCTGCTCGACGGGAATCCCGACAACAACTTCCTTGAGCGGGACGTGACGTTCAACCCGAACGGCATCCTCTGCGGGGCGCACTCGATCACGATGGTCGGGAACTACGCCTACATCTGTGCCGATGCGGGGCTGGTCGTCGTCGACCTCAAGGATCCCAAGAACCCGGTCGTCACCTCGGTGCTCGGCCACGAACACCTCAAGCATCCCAAGTCCGCCCAGGTGCAACTGCGGTACGGGTTCGTCTGCGATGAAGAGGGGCTCAAAATCCTCGACACCCGCGACCTGGCCCATCCGCACGTGATCAGCGCCCTGGAAATGGAAGACGCTCACAACGTGTACGTCGTCCGGACCTACGCCTACGTGGCCGCCGGTCACAACGGACTGGTGATTGTCGACGTCGAGAACCCCGAGACGCCGAAGATCGACCAGATCTTCACCGCCGACGGGAAGCTCAACGACGTGCATGACGTGAAGGTGGCCATCACCTACACGAGCCTGTTCGCCTACATCGCCGACGGATCCAACGGCCTGCGGGTCGTGCAACTCACGTCGCCGGAAGTCGAAGGGAACTACGGCTTCAGCCCGCGGCCCGAGCCGAAGCTGATCGCCTCGTTCAAGATTCCCAAGGGTGGCCATGCCGTGTCGATCGCCGAAGCGCTCGACCGCGACCGGGCGACCGACGAGTCGGGCAACCAGCTCGCGGTGTTCGGACGTGTGGGCGCGAGGCCGTTCAACTACGACGAAACCCGCAAACTGTTCCTGCGACCGGACAACTCGTTGTGGACCGTGCAGGACGACGCGAACCCCGACTTCTACGGGCCGCCGCAGAAGTTCGTTCGCCCCGTGCGGCCGATGCGGTCGGTCAAGAAGGACGGACCCGTCCTGAAGTGACGCGGTTCCGAACCGCCGCGAAACTCAACGCCTGAAAACGCGAACGGTCCGGTCTTCCTCCAAGGAGACCGGGCCGTTTTTCGTTGCGGTACGCGTTACCGTTTCGTTTCCCGCGCGAGCGTGCAGGCCCGTGTCATCGTGGCCGAGCCGAGGAACCACGGCGTCATCCACGCGTTGTTGGCGAACGAGACCGACACCGTCGCCGTCACGTCCGTGGTGGCTTCGGTGAGGGTGGCCGGATTGATCGTGATGGTCGAGTTGGTGACGCCGCTGTTGGCCAGCACGCTCTGCGCGGCGGCGATCCCGTGGGCGGCTGTCGAACCGGGTACGACGATCCGCCGCGCCCCCTCGTAAGCCGCGTTCCCCACCGAGTTGCGGATCATGCTCGCCTGCGCGAATTCGAAGCAGGCGAAAATGAACAGGAACAGCGCCGGGCTGACCAGCGCGAACTCGACGAGCGTCACGCCGCGACGGTCGTCCGACGGACGACGCGTTCGCGCGGTGCGGCGTTGGAGAGGATGGAAGCGGGTCATTGTCGGCCTCACTGGGTGAGGGTGATCGGAAGGAGGCGGGCCAGTTTCTGGAAGGCGGCTTGCAGCGTCGCGGCGTTACTGGCGTAGTAATGGGTTCCGCCCGTCACGGTCGCGATGGCTTCCATCGCCGACTGACTGGTCCCCGGCAGGAACGTCACGCAGTGGATGACGATGCCGGCGGCGGCGGCGTTCTGGGCGTACACGTAGGGATTGGTTCCCTGATTCCACTGGCCGTCGGTCATCAGGATGACGACCTTCTTGGCGAGAGGCCTGACGGTCGGCCCCTGCAACGCGGTGACGGCTCCGTTCAGTCCCACTCCCATGTTGGTTCCCCCCAGCATCACGTTGGATCCGCGGGCGGAGATCGCGCTGCGGATGGACGCGTAGTTTGTGTTGAGGGTGGTGTCGTAGGTGATGGACGGAGAGGTCTGCCGGGTCATCGAGTATTCGTAGGTGCTCGTGCCGATCGTCGACGCCCACGTGACGAGGGCCACGCGCGGTTTCGTCGTGGCGAGGTCGCATTCGTTGAGGAACACGTTGACCGCGGACGCCAGCGCCGCCCAGCGACTGTTCGTCGAGTGCGGTGCGTAGCAGATTTCATCGGGACTGGTCGGAATTCCCGCCGGATACCGCCAGTCCGTACCCGACAGGTCGAAGCACATCGAGTGCGAGCGGTCGATGCAGAGGTAGACCTCCATGTCGAGGTGCGACGCCACCGCCGAGAACTGGGGCGAGAACGTGTTCACTCCCAGCGCCGGGCCGAAGAACAGGCCAGCGGCGGTCGTCGACGCCCCGTTGCCGATCCGTCCGTTGACCCGCATTGCGCGGTAGGGTGTCGCATTCGGCGTGAAGGCCCACGATCCGTCCACTTGCAGAGTGGACTGCCCGAGTTCGATGTCACTCGTCGAGATCACGAACGACTGGCCCGCGACCTTGTTCAGACCAGCCACGCGGATCGCCGCTGCCCGTGCCGAGTTGGCGTTTTGCGACAGTCGCAAGTCGGCCGCTCCCGCCTTGGCGGCGGCGTCCGTTGCGGCCCGAAGTTCCGACCGCACCAACTGCATGTACGACACGTCGACCGCAAAGCCCACCATCGCGATGAACGCGACGATGGCGAACGCCAGGAGCGGAATCACCGCCCCGCGACGCCCCGACTCGCGGGCGCTTGGGAATTGCCGTGGATGGAACATGATGCGTCCCGGATCGAGTAGGAATGTGCGCAGGTGTGTGTTCTGAAGGTGTGTATTCCGCGAGCGCGGGTGGGTGAGCGTTACAGCCGCACCATCGTGATCACCGTCGTGAGTGTCTTTCCGCCAACAAACCAGGCGGGGCTGATCTGGTTCGAGTCGGCCGGAACCGTGACGGTGACCGTCACATCGGTTCCGGCCGTGGTCGTGGTGGTCACGGTCGGACTGACGGTCACCGTTCCGCCAACGACGCCGAAAGCGGTCAACACGGCGTTGCCCCGTGTGATCGCGGCAGCGCTGGTGGCGCTGGTGCCGGTGGCGGAAAGAGCGGTCTCGTAGGCGGCGACGGTCGTGGCCTGCTTCAGATGAATGAAGTTGGAAACCTCGATCGAGCCCAGGACGAGCATCAACACGACCGGCAGCGCGACGGCGAATTCCGTCGCGGCCAAGCCGCGTCGATCCCCGGACGGGGAGGCTGGATTTCGGCGGGTAAGCGGTGCGGCGCGCATGGTCGCTAAGAAATTGGATGACGTTTGGTGGGCGCGTTGTGGAGAACTCCGGACAGAATCCAAGTGTTCCGTCTTGAACCGTAGGTCGATTTCCGGGGAGCGCCGGGAAAACCAGGGCCGACGGTCGGATTTCGACCGGTAACGCTAGGAACGATCCGACCTTGCCGGGTTGA
Source organism: Planctomycetales bacterium (assembly GCA_044359065.1). Classification (GTDB taxonomy): domain Bacteria; phylum Planctomycetota; class Planctomycetia; order Planctomycetales; family Planctomycetaceae; genus JAIXZD01. The sequence continues at coordinate 37,137 of JBIKMW010000023.1, forward strand.
GCGGTCGTCCGTGATGGGCCGTCGTTCCTGTCTGAGGGATCCCGGTTCCAGGGAGCCGGACCTCTCCAGGCAGGCGGACGCCGATTGTCAAGATTTGACGATTGCAGCGAGGGGGCCGATTGCACGGGCTGCGCTGTGGGGCTAGACTCGTCCGAGTCGTCCGGGAAGTGAAAGAGCCGGAGGGGTTGTGTGCCTCTTCAAGGGTCGGGCTGTGATGGCACGAGCCTGCGGTTCCGGTCAGGCAAGACATAGGAGTTGCTCTGTTCGGTGAGAACTCGCCAGCGGGGAAAAGCCGATGGAGGGTGCGGGGCAGGAGGCCTCCCACGGATGGAGAGCTGACTTGTGGCGCATCGCCCAAGTGAACGCGATTCGTTCACGTCGGGATGAGCGCAACAAGATTTCAGGGAACGGAGTGCATATGCGACGGGCATCGGTGCGTAAGTCTACGACTCAAAAGTGGTTGCGACGCGGCGTCTACGGCTTGGCGATGGCCGGCCTCGTGGGTGCGGCGGGCCTGAAGTTCGGGGTGGCTCAGGAAAATGCGGCCCCCGCCGCTGTGGCGAGCGTGCTGCCCGCCGACGTTCCGGAGGAGTTGGGGGACATCCTCGGCGACCTCCCGGAATCGTGGAAGGGGTGGGGGGAAGAGGTCGGCAAGGACCTCGCCAAGCTGTACACCGACCCTGCGGACGCGGCCAAGAAAGAGGCGATTGCCTCGCTGCGGTCCCGCGTGCAGGTCGTGGAAACCGCCCTGCGCGACTACCGTTATCAGGCGGCGCGGGGTGAGTTGGCCGACGTGCGGGGCGAACTGCTGCGGCGGATCGTCGTTGCGGACGCGGCCTTGGCGACCGTGGCCGGATCGTCCAACGCCGACTTGCGCACGGCGGTGACGGACTTGGTGGCGGTGCTGGATCGTTTCGACGCGTCGCACTCGACGACCGATGCAATCGCCGCTCGCGATTCGCTGAAACGGGCCTCCGGCTTGGCTCCCGACGGCGGCAAGGCGCTGGCCGCGGCCGTCCGCGACACCTACATGAATTACAACCTGCGGATTTTGGCGTCGGAAGCGATCATCAACCGCATCGCCGCGGAACGGCGGGCGGAGAACGGTTGGGTCGACGACTGCATCCTCGGCGCGAAGGTCGACGGTTGCCAGACGACGTGGTCGAACGTGCATGTCGACGTGCTGCCCAGCCAAGGGGCGGCCAAAATGTGCCTGATCGTCGACGGGCAGATCGCGTCAAACACGCAAGGGGTGACGGAACAGGCGACGATTTTCACGCACGGCAACCACTCGTTCCGGGCGGAGAAGCCGATTTACTTCGGCGGCGACTCGTTCTGGTCCGGCCCGGCGGGTGTGGGGGTCAACGCGAACAACACCACCGTCGGCGCGGTCACGAAGTACGACTGGGTGCCGCTGCTGGGGGGCTTCGCCAAGAAGATCGCGGTCCAGGAAGCGGTCAAGAAGAAGGGTGAATCGGAAGCGATCGCGCGCGGCAAGATCGCTTCGCAGGTTCAACCCCGGTTCGATTCCGAGGCGGAGAAGCAGTTCGGCCCCGGAGGCAAGCTCAACCAACAGATCGCCCCGGCGCTGGCGCGGCTGAAGGACTCGCACCTGTATCCGGTGTCGAAGGCGTACTACTCGACCGACGACTGGATCGTCGGCGACGCGCTGATCGCCGAACCGACGGAGCTCGCCGGGGATTCGCCGCTGGGGGGCGTCGTTCCGGGACGGGGTGCCATCGTCCAGATTCACGAATCGCTGATGAACAACGCCATCGACCGGGCGCAGTTCGGCGGGCGGACGTTCACCGAAGCGGAATTCGCCGCCGAGATGGGCAACCAGCTTTCGATCCTGACCGGTCAGAAGGTCACGCTTCCCGCCCCGCAGAAGAAGGAAGGGGAAGAGGACAAGACTCTGACGATCATGTTCGACGCCAATGACCCGATCCGGTTCAAGATCGTCGGCGGTCAACTGGTGATCACCGTCAAGGCCGCCTTCAAGCAGGCGGGCAAGGACGAAACGATCCCCACGCAGGCGATTTCGGTGCCGCTCAACATGGAAGTCAAGGGTGACAAGGTGCTCGTCACCGCCGGCGATATCGGCGTCAAGGCGGTCGAGCGTCCCGACAACGTCGCCGAGCAGGTCGCTCGCGCGGGGGTCATCAAGGGTCGCTTCGAAGCCGCTCTGCCTCCTCGTGAAGAACCGGCTTCGTTCCTCGTCGAGAAGGGGACCGGCGGTCACATCGAACTGAAGATCAAGGACATCGCTGCCCTGAACGGGTGGTTGGCGGTGTCGGTCGAATAGCGCCGGTGCCAAAGAGCTGTCGAATTCGAGCGCCGCGCGGGTTCCGTGTTTCTGGAATCCGCGCGGCGTTTTTTCTTTGCCCCACCACCGACCCGGAATCCTCGCGGTCGATCAAGTCCCGTTCGGCGACTCGGCGGTGACTTCGGAGGCCGGGTTTCCGGTCGCGGGATCGAGGCCGTGTCGCCGCATGATGTCGGACCAGTCGTCCAGCGGGAGTGCGACCGCTTCCTCGAGCAGCATGTCGGGGATCCCGTCGATGACCGCGAATTGAAGTCGGGTCGCCGGGTCGGTGCTGGTCAGGCGGTCGGCCTCCCGCACCAGGGGACGATGCGACCGCGGACAACGCAAAATGTTGGCGAGGAAGGTGGGGTCGAAAGGCACGGGAGAGACCGATCGGCAAGGTGGCGATGAGTTCGGTGCGGGTTGAAGCGTGAGTATACGCGGTGAGGGGTCGCGTCACCTTGTCGTCCGTCAGGGTTTGTCACACACTGTTTCGGACCATGTCCCAACCCAGTTCCGCTCCTCCGGATTCCACCATCACGGCTGCCAACGCCTCCATCGACCCAGCCGCCGAGCCGGAACGTTCGCTGGCTCCCGGCCAGCCGTTTCGCGCCCGTTTGGTGGTCGAGAGCGATTTGGCCGGAACGCGGATCGATCACTTTCTCGTCGAGCATTTCCGCAACTACACGAAGTGGCGGATGCAGCGTTTGGTGCGCGCGGGTGCGGTCCGCATCGAGGGGGTTCCGGCCGACGGGGACGCGAGGGTGTACGAGGGGCAACATGTCGAGGTCCGATTGCTCGAGCCTCCGGACTACCTGCTCCCTCCCGAGCCGGCGCCGCTCGACATCCTGCACGAAGACGAGTGGATGATCGTCCTCAACAAGGCTGCGGGGCAGGTGGTCCACCCCTGCGGGATGTACGCCACCGGTTCGCTGGCCAATCACCTGCAAGCCTGGTTTGACTCGCGCACTCCGCTGCGGGGACTGGTCCGACCAGGCGTGGTGCACCGGCTCGACCGTTTGACCAGCGGTGTGATCTGCTTTTCAAAGGACCACCATGTCCACCGCAAAATCTCGATGGCGTTCGAGTTGGGGCAAGTGTCGAAAGCGTACCTCACGCTGGTGAAGGGGCGCGTTCCGCACGACCGGGGGGATGTCAACGTCCCCATCGGAAACACGCCCGGAAAGCGGACCATCATGATGAGCACCCGCCCAGACGCCGTGGACGCGCGTCCGTCGCGGACCTTCTACGAGGTGCTGCGCCGGTTCGAGCGTTGCACGCTCGTCCGCTGCAAGCCGATCACCGGACGCCTGCACCAGATCCGCGTCCACATGGCGCACATCGGATACCCGGTGCTGGCCGACGAGTTCTACAGCGACGCCGCGTACGTCACCCGTTCCGGCTTGCTCTCGTCGCCGGGGGACGGGGCGCGGCGGGACGGGCCAGACGGGGACGGGGCCGACGATCCCATTCTGCTCGACCGGCAGGCCCTCCACGCCGAGCAACTGAGTCTGCTCCACCCGATTCTGGGGGAGGTCCTGACGTTCTCCGCTCCGCTGGCGGACGACATGCAACGGGTGGTCGACCTGCTGGAACGGTCGGAGGGGCCGACGCGATGATTTGGACCGCCGGTCAGGCGGAGAGCAAAGCGAGTGGGGGCGGATGATTATCGAGTTGTGTGCCATGCTTGGCCCGGCTTTGCGGGACAAGCATGCGACTTGTGCACCGACATTCGCTCGCGGAATGTCAAGGTGTTGAGCGACCGCCGACGACGCGGAGATTCGACCCGGAGCGCAGTCGTGTCGTTGATTCTCCCTGGGGTTGTGGTCCGATCCCTTGGCGGAAGTCGAACGCATGCTTGTCCCGCAGAGCCGGGCCAAGCATGGCACCCGAAAACACTCAAGGCCCCATCCAGGGACGAGAGATTCCCTCTGCCAACAGTCGTGCTCACACCCGCCGGCGAATGCGTGTTCCCGCGCGACGGGCGTTAATCCACGAACGCGACCACGCCGGTGATGTTGTCGCGCGAGCCGCCGTCGAGAGCCGCCTGGACGATCCCCTCGGCCGCCTTCTGCGGGTCGGCGAACTTCGCCAGCAGGGGAGCGATTTGCTCGCGTTTGAGGCCGTCGCTCACGCCGTCCGAACAGGCCAGGATGCGGTCCCCCGCCTGTAGCGGAATCCACTGCGTTTCCGTCGCGCCAAAGCCCTCTTTGCTGCCGAGGTACTTGTACAGCATGTTCTTGTAGCGGTGGGTCGACACTTCCTCGGGGGCGATCGTCCCCGCGTCGACCAGCGCCTGGGCGATGGAGTGGTCCGTGGTGAGTTGCTTGAGTTCCCCTTTGCGGAGCAGGTACACGCGGCTGTCCCCCACGCCGGCGACCGAAATCGCATCGCCGGAACGGACGACGACGGCGATGGTCGTCCCCATGTTGCGCAGGTCGGGGTCGAGTTCGCTGTTGGCCAGGATCTCGCCGTTGGCGTCCTGAATGGCCGCGTCGATGTACTTGGAGGCCTGGGCCTGGTCCCCCGAGCGGAAGTCGACGAACTGGGCCACCTTTTTGGAGACGATCTCGACGGCGTACTGACTGGCGCGTTCGCCCGCCGACTGCCCCCCCATGCCGTCCGCCACGATGCAGAACCGCCCCTGCGGATCGACGAAACATCGATCCTCGTTGTTTTCGCGGTAGTTGCCCGTGATGCTTTGCGCACCCCAGCGAATTGTTCTAGGCACAGCCACCCTCGACTCCGACAAGGGCATGGCCCTTGACCCAACCTCAATCCACCACTCGGAACCGCGAATTCATATCCCGGGGTTCGCGTATGAAACAGGCACGCACGGAGCGTGCGAGCTTTCGCCAACAATTCCAGCCGGCCAACGAGTCTAACCGCCGTCCCGCACGAATGTCTCGATCCTACCGCCGAAATGTCCGCTATTCAGCCCCAAGCCCCGCCATCTCCATCAGGTTCCGCGTCCCCAGCGTCGTCGCCGACAGCAGCAACTCACCCGCCTCGAAGCCCGCACTCCCCCCGAAGTGCCGGTTCTGACCTTCCAGCGACCGGAACAAACGGTCCTTCGATGGGGGAAATTGCGTCTTGTACGCCCTGACCGCTTCCAATTTTATCGACAGGGTTTCGCCGATATCCACGACGAAGTGCCCCGCCGACGGGGGGATTTGCAGATTCGAGAATCCCAACGGGTACCAGAACTGCTTCGACACGGTATGCACCGGCAAGCCGTCGAAAAAGTCGTCCCATTTGGACAGCCGCGAATAGAACACGGCGGCGTCGGTGATGTGGACCGCCTGCTCGTGGTCGGGAGAGGCGAGGGGGGTCTTCGCCGCGATGCCCAACACCACGCGCGGTCGATACAAACGGATCAACTTCCCCAACTCGACCCGCGCCTCGAACGAATCGAACAGTCGTCGGTTCGGCAGGGGCAAGGTTTTTCGCAGAGTCACCCCCAGAATCCGCGCCGCCTCGGCCGCTTCGGCGAGCCGCACCTCCGGACCGGGGCTGCCGGGCGTCGGCTCCCCGTCGGTCAGGTCGACCATGCCGACGCGGTACCCCTGACGCGCCAACAGGGCGAGCGTCCCCCCCACGGCGATTTCGAGGTCGTCTGGGTGCGCGCCGACCGCCAGCACGTCCAGCGGTTCGGGAAGAGCGGGGGGAGCCATGCCAATTCGTTCCTGCGACGGATGGTGTCGAATCTGAAAGGTGGCGGGGCCGGAGGCCGTTGACCGCTCCGATTGTGCCGTATGTATCGCGCGGCGACCGTGAAAGCCATTCCCGTCCCGGTATTGCTCGCCGTCCCAGCCGCGCGGAATGACCTACCGTTGCGACGCAGGCCCGTTGACCGCGCCGTACCCATACGCGGCTGTCTCGCGAAATCTCTTTCCGGTGTGCTCACATGGTTCCGAACGTCGTCCCCGCATCGGAAGCGACCGCGGCGATCCAGAATCCGCGGAAGCACGTCTATGTCAGTGGCCGCATCCAGGGGAGCATCGTCAAGCACGCGGTGTTCTATTGGGCCGTGTATCACCTGATCCTCTGGCACATCCTGTTCATGTACCGGTACCTGCAATACCGGGCCGAACTGATCGCCGGAGGCTCCCCGAGCACGTTCTGGGACCTGTACTCGCAATTCTCGCACGACAACATCGCCGTGATCCTGTGCGCGCTGCCGATCCTGCCGGTCCTTGTGTGGGACGTGGTCCGCGTCACCCACAGGGTGGCTGGTCCCTTGGTGCGGTTCCGTGAATGTCTGAAAGCGCTGTCGCGCGGCGAGCATGTCCCGTTCGTGCGCATCCGCAAGGGGGACTACCTCGTCGACATGGAACGGGCCTTCAACGAGTACCTCGCGACGCTCCCCGAACCGATACTGGTGGCCGACGGGTTGAGTGCCAACGGGTCGAACGTCGGCGCCGCGGCTCGGGTCGAATCGCTCGAACAGGTCGCCGCGACCGGTGTCGTGCACACGCCCGCGTTCATTGCCTGCGGCGAGCCGGGAGTCCCGTGCGATCACGAGGCGGACACGCTGATCGGTCCGACCTTCGCCGAACTGGAACAGATCCGCGCCGCGCGTCGCTAATCGCAGTGCGAACAAGCGTGTTGCTCACCACGCTCGGCCCGTGCGGCAGCGCGGCAGGTGTTCGCGGCGGACTTTGAGCAGGTACGTGAACGTTGGATTGACGAACTGCGTCGCGCGGGCTTCCAGGACCTGGCCGAGATACAGGTACGCCTCTTGCGGCGTGAAGCCGTAATCCTCCGCCAACCACTTCACCATCTCTTCCAGCCCCAGCCGGAAGGCGTCCTCCGCCGGTTTGGCCTGGGTGGCTACCATGATCGCCTCGGCGTTGGTGATCCGCGGCCAGGTCATCGAGGGGGGCATATCCGCGATCCGCGGAGTGACTCGCACGAGGCCCGATGCTTCGATCCCCCCCGCGCCGCAGATTTCGCCGTCCCCTTGAATGGCGTGCATGTCGCCGATGTGCAGCAACGCCCCTTCGACCGCCACGGGCAAGTGGACCGTCGCCCCGGTCGTGATCTCCTGCACGTCGAAGTTGCCGCCGTACCGGGTGCACCACGTGTTCCCGAAGGTCTCGAATTCGGACGAGACACCGACAAACCCCAACATCGGGCGCGCAGCCAGCGTCAGTTCCGGACTCCACAGCACCCGCCCGTCCCGAATCTCGACAACCTTGTGACAAGGGCCGATCCCGCTGACACCGCACCAGCCGGGAAACGCGCCGTTGCTGCCGCGATAGTTCGTGAACCCGAGCGGATCGAGCGCAATCGGCCCGATCTCGATCGACAGCATTCCCCCCGGCTTGGCCCCTTCGACGTACACACAGCCGCTGGACGGATTTCCGCCGCGGAGGAGTTTACGCAACCGCTCGCCCTCGGGGTGGGTGTCGAACCACGGTCCCCGGTTGAGCTGCGTTTGAATCTCGTACTCCTCGCCCGACGCGACGCGCAGCGTCGGCCGATTGGCGGGGCCGGTTTCGAAGTACAAGGGATCGGCGGGTTGATGCTGCATGGCGGCGGACCAAGGTCGAAGTGGGCACCTCAGCCCGCGTTGAAATACACCCGTTCGGCCGTCTTCGTCATGATGTGCTGCTTGTCTTCGGCGGAGAGGAAGTCGAGCCCCTTCATGATCAGGTCAACCGACTGCTGGTACGTGTGCTCGACGACCTGGAACGGGCAGTCGGTGGCCCACATCAGACGCTTCGGGCCGAACGCGTCGTACACGCGCTTGATCAGCGGGGCGAGGTCGAGATAGGGGGGCTTCTTCTGGCCCAGCGCGTAAAACGCCGAAACCTTGACCGTCACGTTCTTGTGCTTGGCCATCGCACACAGCGCCTGGACATCCGGTTCGGCAACCGTTCCCGAGACGCCGATACGGCAAAGGTGGTCGATCACCACGGGGGTGTCCGGATACTTCGCGCACATCTTGCTGAGGGCCGGCAGTCCGTTCGGGTCCATCAGGCAGCACATGGCGAGATTATGGTCCGCCCCGGCGGCGAACATCTTGTGCAATCCCTCGGCGTCCAGCCACGTCTCGAACTGCTTGTTCTGCGGATAAATCCGGAACCCGCGCACCCCTTCCGCCTTCAGCCGCTTCATCTGCATGCCCGGATCGGGCTGGTCCTGGTCGATCACCGCCACCCCCGAGAACTGTCCCGGAAAGCGGGCAATGGTGTCGAGCATGTAGCGGTTGTCCCACCCGTAGAACGACATCTGGATGAGGACCACCCGGTTGACGCCGCACGGCTTCATCCGTTCCTGCAACTCTTCGACGGTGAAGCTGGGCGGGTCCATGTTGGCCCGGCGAAACCCGGCGGCGAGCGGATACTTCCCCGTTTCGGGGGTCCAAATGTGCGAGTGGGCGTCGATGAAGTTCATCGCGGTGGATGTCCCCTGAATGACTGAAACGGGCACGGCCGCACGCGGATCGGGCGGTCGCCATGAACAATGTCGGGAAATGCGTGTCGCGAAGAGCGCCCGGCACGCGTCGGATCAACGCGTCCGTATGGGCACCAGCATCCGCGACGACGCCCGTGGCGTCAATTGCCCGGACCCAGAGTCGTCCGTCCCAGCGCCACGTCGAACTCACCCAGCGCGGGAACGAGCATCGCGATCGTCGTGAAACCGTAGGTCAACGTCACCACGACACAGATGCCGAGCGTGGAGCCCAACAGGTAGCTGGTGATCGAGTAGAACGTCATGAACGGCAAGAGAAACGCGGCCAACCCCAGCGCCGGCGCCGGCGTTTTGTGGGTGAGGGACGCCCACAGACCGATGCTTCCACCCAGAATGAACACGAGGAAGCTCGGCAACTGCATGGCGAAGCTGGCCCGCGCCTCGATGATGAGCAGCAGGCAGATGAACACCCCCAGAAACAGGAAGAACATCGTCCCCAGGCTGTTGGCGATGGCGGCCCGCGAGTTGTCGAACGTCAGCCCCGCGTGCATGCCGAGCATCGACGAAAACGCGACCAGCACCACGAAGCCGATCACCACGTACACGTAGTTCTCCCACGACACCACCCCCTCCGCCGCCACCCACGTCAATCCGACCAGCGGCAGGAGCAATACCTCCCTGGCGTTATTCAACGCCCCCAACAACTTGCCGAAGACGAACTCGCGGCTGGTCACGTCCGTCACCAACAGCAGTTCCAACGTCCGCGCGTCGCGCTCCGTGGTGATCGACGTGACGGACTGCGCGTTGACGAACAACAGCGACACGAAGCCCAACGCGACGAACGCCGCCCCTTCGGGGCCGATCATCCCCATGATCGAGGTCGTTCCCGCCGCGCGCCCGCTCCACACCCCCGCCGCCACCAGCCCGAACAGCACCAGATAGGCGAACTTGATCAGAAACACCCGGCGACCGTACGCCCGCGTGCAGATCTCCCGCCACAATACCGGGTTGTGCCACGGCGTACGGCTGGCAGCCCGTGTCGACACCCCTTCGGCGACCGGCTTCGTCGCTTCGAACACGTTGCGCGGGGGATTCCAAACGCGCAGCCGCGCGATCGCGACGACGTTCAGGACCACCCCCAGCACCAGCATCGCCCCCACATAGGGCCACGCCGGAACATCCCCCGTGAGCGCGTCCGGTCGACTCCCGAGCGGATCGACGATCAAGGCCAGTCCTCGGAACGGATCGAGGCAACGCACCCAGTCCCGCGCCGCGGGGGGTAGCACCGCCGACACTCCCTCGACCGCCGCCAGGAAGAGCAACAAACCCAACACGCTGATGGCGAGCGTCTGAAACGTCTTTTCACGCCAGAAGGCGACCAGATTGCCCCAACTCCCGGCGGCGAACGCCGTCGCACCCGACAGCGCCAAGGACCAGCCGATCTGCGACGCGGACACGCCTCCCAGCATCGACAACAGAGCCAGCACGGGGGCCGAAATGCCGATCAGCACTCCCACCGGCAACAGGGACGCCAGCAACTTGCCGACAACCATCTCCCGGTCGTACAGGTCGGTCATCAGCAACAGGATGAGCGTTTGTCGGTCTTTCTCCTGAGCGATGCGGCTGGCGGCGAACAGCGGCGCGAAGAACAGCACCAGAACGAGTTGCACGGCAGCGTACAGCGTGAACATCAGCGCGCCGAACCGCGCCACTTCGCCGACCGTGCTGATCTGCTGCCGGAAGAACGTCGCCTGTCCGGCGGTGTACATCAGAACGAACAGCGCGAGCACGTACCCGGCGCGCAACAGGAAATGCCGCAGTTGCCTGGGTGTGGTCAACACTTCGCGATGAAAAATCGGACCCGCCAACACGAACCGCTCTCCCCGACGAAAACCCGTGGTCGCCGCGGTGACTTCGACGGATCGCGGTATGCCACCGCGTGCGATCGAATTCGTCACCGGGAGCGGAGCGTCCCTCCGACAACGGACGCGGCGCACGACGGCGCGCTCCGTTCAGGACAACTCTCGCACGAGAAGATTCTGCGGTTTTTCGCCACCGAATGGGAGCAAGAATCCGATCCTTCACGGGTTCTCCGCAAATCCCCGGAGGTCGTGCGTTGGACCTATCGCCCGCTCACCACTCCGGCCAGGACCATGAGCACGCCCCACCCGCAGAACCCGAGTGCTCCCGTCACAAGCGCTCGGACAGCCGACTCGGCGCGGCGCCAGTCTCGTCGGCTCTCCCAGTCCGACTGGAATGCGTAGAGCACGAACCCCCCCAGTGCGATGCAGATCACTCCGCAGGTCGTCACCGGATGCGCGGCGAGAAATGTGCCCAACGCGCTGCCGCGACCGGTCCCCCGCCCCAGCGACAACCCACCCAGCGACAACCCACCCAGCCGCGCCAGAATCGGCGCGCACCAACCCACCACCAGCGGCGCACACGCCATCGCGATCCCCCCGCGTGCCCCTCTCGGGACGTTGCGTCGAATGTCATCCCGTGGGGTGAACGGAGCGGGACGCGAATCGGTTCAAGGAAAACGCGACGGCCCGATGACTGCGGAGGCCAAGCCACGTCAGTGCGGGCGGGTTCACGTGCGGCGAAAATCGCAAGATTTTCGCTACGAGGATGTGAGTTTTTGGAAACCCGAAGCGTGAGCGAGGGACCTCGCATTCCCCACAGGTCACGTTTTCCCCGGAATCCACGCGGGGTCCCTCGCTCACGCTTCGGGTTTCCATCGAGAATTCCGTGGTTGTCCGAAGGAATCACAGCCCATACGAGTGTGTGAAAAACCAGTGGGATAGGCTTCCAGCCTGTCATTCCCGTCTCAAAGAGATCGGAAATCCGACAGGCTGGAAGCCTATCCCACGAAAGAACCACAGCCGCGACGAAGGCGGGGGGTCGCCGCGCCGGGCGCCCCCCTCGCGTGTCGGGCCAACTTAGTAGTGGTAGTGGCCCGTTTGGTGGTAGTGGTAGTGACCCGGGATCACGTCGTAGTGATTCCCGTGGGGCACGACCCGCGTCGGGTGGTAGTCGTAGTGGCTGGTGTCGTGGTAGACCGGCACACGGTAGCCGGGGTAGCCGATGCCGTAACCCCCGCCGTAGCCGCCCCCATACCCACCCCATTGCTGGGTGTAGCCTCCGAAGTGATGGTTGTGACCGTACCCGTAGGACGGCTGCGAGTGCCCATATCCGTAACTCCGCACCACCGTCCGCGGATGAGCTTGGGCGGCGGGGGCGGCGGCGATCAAGCCGACCACCATCAAGGCGGCGATGACTGCGTAGCGTTTCATGGCGGGAAGTCCTTCTCGGTGTCGAGGGAGAGAATCGTGCGAACTCGTCTTGGCCGCACGACGACACCAATCATCACTTCCCGTGCCAATCTCGACCGCACCCGGACACGGATCGAAAAAACGCCGGTTATTCGCAATATTCCAGCGGAGACCGGGGGCGAACCCACATCAGTCCGACATCACGCGCCGTCGGAACGACAACACGGAGCGGCTTGCCGCCTCTCTGCCAAAACTGCCGTCAGCCGCGATTCACAGGCCCGCGTGACGGTACAGCAAAAACACGCTGTACAGCACGACGCCGTTGACCACGACGGTGCCGAAGTTCATCAGCCGTCGTCCGATGTCCGCCCGTCGTCGCGAGATGACCACAAAGTTGACGACCACGAGCGACACCAGCAGCCCCTTGAAGACCAGCATGCCGGCGAACCCGAAGCGGTTCAGGAAGAACAGGGCCAGCGGATTCGACTCGCGAAAGGAACCCGACTCGTGGTTGAGTAACAACCACGTCATGAACGCGTCGAAGGCGCTGGCCAGCAGGAAAAACCAGCACTCCCGACAGAATACCGAGGGCTTTCTCCCCTCGGTTCGGACCAGGGAGTCGACACCAACAACACGCGGGCGAACGGGTGACATCGATGTCGTCCCTCGCTGAATGGCCGGATGTTTGCGTCACGTCGGAATCGTCCGAGACCGGCGCACTCCGAGCCGGGACACCAATCACGCGGCCATCTGGCGATGGCGCGATCGACGCCTCTCCCCGATCCTGCGGCAAGCCTCGTGGGTGAGGTGATCGACCCCGAAAGCCCGACACGCCCCCTCATGGGACGCGACGTGCGGCGGGATTAACCGACCGCGGGTAGGCGGACGGCCATCGCCGATCGAACTCGCCGACGGAGGGAACACCGTGCGGGAACGCTTCGATCCGACCAAAAAACGCCCAAGAAGAGGGATTCCTTGGCCTCCATGCGAGCGACATGGAGCGATGCATCACGACTTCATGATTTTTTCACAATCAAAATGTCAAGTCAAGAGGGACTGATATTAACGGTGATCGGACTTCCCACGGATTTTTTTCTGAACCCCCTGTTTCGTCGATTCACCGATTCGGGGTAAAGTCCATCCGAAATCGCGGGGTCCGCGCTCGGTCGCGGCCCTGAACAGGCGGATTCCCGCCCCTCCTCCACGACGATTTCTCCGTCATCCCCCCCTTCGACCGTCCAGACATGCCTTTTCCGCGCGCCCTGCCCGGCACGCCCGCTTGTCCACGCACGCCGCCACGTTGTTCAACGACCGGTCGTGCTTGGGACTTTCGGGTCGCTGTGTGCTGGCTGCTCGCCTGTGTCATGTTGACCGGGTGCGCCGCCGGGCGAAACCGCGCGCATGCCAAGAAGGACGAGGCGGTCCAATTGGCGGAGCGTGCTCGTCTTGCCGAGGACCGCGGGGACGCCGCCGAGGCGGAGCAACTCATGACGGCGGCCGTGCGGTCGAATCCCCTCGACTGCGAAAACCGACTGGCGCTGTCTGAGATTCAATTGGAGCGCGGCAGTCTCGACAAGGCGTCTGCACATCTGCGGAGACTGGTGGCCCAGAACCCCGAGGACCCGCGCATCTACGTCCGCTTGGCACAGACGGAGTTCCTGCGGGGAGACCGGCAGGAAGCCGAAGTGTGGCTGGACCGGGGCCTCGAACTCGACCCGCACGGCGAACAAGCGCTGATGCTCAAAGGAAGGCTGGCCGAACTGCGGGAACGTCCGGAGGAGGCCCTGGTGACCTACTACCGTGTGTTGGATGCGAATCCCGAGAACGTCGACGCGCGGCTGCGCTTGGCGCGGTTGATGATCGAGCGCAGCGATCCCGCGCGGGCCGCACCGCTGTTGCGCGACGTGGCGCAACACGAATCGAGCCGGCCGGAACAAGTGGCCCGTGCCCGCTGGATGCTGGGCGAAACACACGTTCTGGCCGGTCGTTACGCCGATGCCGCCACCGAAATGGGACGGGCGCTCGAATTGCTCTCTCCGCGTGCCGAAGACTGGTACGAACTCGCCTTGGTGCGGGAACGCGCGGGTGATGTCAGCGGCGCGGTGGCGGCCCTGGATCGCTCGCTGGAACTGGAACCCGATTCGATGCCGGCCCGAAAGCTCCGCGAAACACTCACGGGCCCCGCGGAAACCCGCCTGGCGGCGGGAGAGGGCATCGGTCGCAACTGAACGGGAATTCCCCCCCGTCCCGTGCCCCCGCCCTCCACCGTCAGGTCGTGTAGTCGGCGTTGAGGCGCACGTACTCCGCGGTGAGGTCGCACGTCCAGAACCGCACCGCCGCGTTCCCCAGCGTCAGCGACAGTTCGATCCGCACGTCGCGATGCTCCTTGAGGTGGTGCGAGACCCCCTTTGCGTCGAACGGGACCGGGGCACCCGCCTCGTACAGCGACACACCGTTGAGTCGCAGCGAGATGTCTTCCTCGCGCAGCGGCACCCCGGCGTAGCCGGCGGCCGACACGATGCGGCCCCAATTCGGATCGCCGCCGGTGATGGCGGTTTTGACCAAAGGGGATTCCGCGATCGCCTTGGCGATCCGGTACGCCTCTTCGCGAGACCGTGCGCCGGTCACGTCGATCGTGATTTCGTGGTCCGCCCCCTCGGCGTCCTTGATGATCGCCCGCGCCAGGTCCGCCGTCACTTCGTCGAGCGCCGCCTGAATGGCCGCTTCGTCCGCCGACCCGCTCCCCGAACCGATCCCGACGCCGCTGGCACCGTTGGCGAGCAACAGGACGGTGTCGCTGGTGCTCATGTGTCCTTCGACGCTGATGCAGTTGAAGCTGCGGTCGACCGCGTGCTTGAGCATCCGCCGCGCCGCGCTGGCGTCGAGTTCGAGGTCCGTCAGCACCACCGACAGCATCGTCGCCATGTTCGGCGCGATCATTGCCGCCCCTTTGGCCACCCCGGAAACCCGAGCGGTGCGGCCACCCACGACGACTTCGCGCGTGGCGGTCTTCGGGAACGTGTCCGTCGTCATCATCCCCCGCGCGGCCAGCGTCAGCGCGTCGTCGCCACTCGTCAGCTTGGCGAACACGTCGGGCAGTCCCGCCCGCAGCTTGTCGAGCGGCAGGAACCGACCGATCACCCCCGTCGAGCAGACGAGCACGTCCTCCGCCGCACAGCCGATCAGCCCGGCGGCCTCGGCCGTCATCCACCTGGCGTCGGCGATCCCCTTGTCTCCCGTGCAGGCGTTCGAGTTGCCGGAATTCACGACGACCCCGCGCGAGGTGGTTCGCCCGACGCGCTCGCGCGACACCTTCACCGGCGCGCCGTGGACGAGGTTGGTCGTGAACACCCCCGCACTCGTCGCGGGACGGTCCGACACGAACAGCGACAGGTCGGGCAGCCCCGGTTTCTTGATTCCGCAATGCACGGAGGCGGCCTGGAATCCGGCGGGAAGCAACGGGAGGGGGGCGGACATGTCTCACGCAACGGGAACGGAGCGAACAAACGGAAGTCGACGCGCACGCGGCGCCGGACGGCCCGCGAGTGTAATGGTCCGCGCGGGGAGAATCGTAGCGGGAGGGGGCGAATCGAACTGTTTCGGCAAGGAACGAGCGCCGCCACTTCCCCGTCGCCGGGCGAGGGCGTACGCTCGGACATCGAATCGACCGTGAACCCTTCGAGTGACACGATCGGACATCGTTCGTGCAGACCAGGTTCGCGCACACCAGGTTCGCGAGGTCACCGCCGCGCGGGGCGGATTCGCCAACTGCTCCCAGTGTCGTCCCATGCCGTCGCGGTCGCGGCGAACCCATTCGACAAGTTCCCCATGCGTCAAGTCGCGACCCTCGCCGATGAAGCCCTGGCCCGCCGGTTTGGCGACTATCTGCGGTCGCTCGGGATCTCGGCGAAGACCGACAGCGTCTCGGCGGGAGTTGCCGGGAGCGGAGCCGAGTTCGAGGTCTGGGTGTTTGACGAAGACCGCGTGGCCGAAGCCCGCGAATTGTTTCGGGCGTTTCAGACCGATCCCGACGCGGGACGCTTTTCCATCGCGGCGCCCGGCCCGATGCTGCCGTCGATTCCACCTCGGAATACCGGACCTGTCCCGCACCCGGGTCGGGCGATGGACGGCGCGATCGACGACGGCCGCTGCCGTTCGCTCTCCTGGATCGTCGCGGCGCTCGCGCTGCTGGTGTACCTGGCTGGGCTGTGGCACGAACGACGGACGGGGAACGTGGCGGAATGGTCGCCGGTGGCACGTTGTTTGACGTTTCGCCCGATCGACGCGTCAGGGCGTGAGGTCGTCCCCTCCCCGTTGGCGGCTCCGGAGCCGTGGCGGTGGATCACACCGATCCTCGTGCATCGGCATCACCTGCCCATGTTGTTCAACCTGGCGATGTGGCTCGGCCTGGCCCTGTACTTCGAGCCGCGACGCGGAACGTTGCGGCTGTTCTTGCTGGTGTTGGTGACGGGTGTGGCGTCAAACGTTGTCCAGGATGCCTGGCCGCTGCGAGGCGCGGCGGCGTTCGGCGGATTGGCGGGAGTGAACTTCGGACTGGTCGGATACCTGTGGGTGAAGTCGCTCACCGACCGGAGATCGGGGTTGGAGCTGCCGGCGAATCTCGTGATGTTTTCCTGCGTGGTCCTGACCGTGACGTTGATGGGGCTGACACCGGGGGCGTCGGCGGGAGGTCCGTTGGGAGGGACGGTCGCGGGAGGGTTGTTGGGGTACACGCCGCAGCGTCGCCAGCGAACCGGTTCGCCCGAGTCTCGCCGGTGATTCATACGCCCCTTCTTGATTCGACCGGATTGACTGGGATAGCATCGGCTTGTTCGCGGGAGAGATCCCGCCCTGGCTTCGGAACATTTCCCTTGGTCTC
Source organism: Planctomycetales bacterium (assembly GCA_044359065.1). Classification (GTDB taxonomy): domain Bacteria; phylum Planctomycetota; class Planctomycetia; order Planctomycetales; family Planctomycetaceae; genus JAIXZD01. The sequence goes on from JBIKMW010000023.1 coordinate 54,013, forward strand.
GCCCCCTCCCGATCATGTCGAAAGCGACCGACGTCGTCGTTCGTGAAGTGTTTTGCTCCTTCGAATCGGTTCCGTTTCGGACTCCGCTCAAGTTCGGCGGGCGGATCATGGACCGGACGACCCTCGTCAACATCGACGTGCGGGTGGAGACCAAGTCCGGCAAGAAGGGGTCGGGCGCAGGCAGCATGCCCATCGGCAGCGTCTGGGCATGGCCCTCGGCGGTCATGACCCCCGAGCAGACCGACGCGGCGATGCGCGTCTTTGCCGAAGACATTGTCGATCTTGCGAACGCATTCGGGGTGTTTTGCCACCCGCTCGACCTGCTGACCCACCTCTCCGGCGAGTTCGACCACCAGGCCAAGCAACTCGCGAAAAAGCACAAACAGGCCGAACCGGCGCCGGTGCTGGCGCAGTTGGTCGCCACGAGTGCCCTCGACGCCGCCCTGCACGACGCCTACGGACGCGTCCACGGTTTGAACTGCTTCGACACGTTGACGTCGAAGTTCATGAACCACGATCTGTCCGAGTACCTCGACGCCACGTTCAAGGGGGAGTACCTCGACAAGTACACCTCGCGCCAGCCTCGGGCGAAGCTGCCGCTCTACCACCTGGTCGGTGCGCTCGATCCGCTGACCCCCGCCGACGTGTCGAAAAAAGTCGGCGACGGGCTTCCGGAAGCGTTGATCGACTGGGTCAAGACCGAAGGTCTGACGCACCTCAAGATCAAGCTCGCCGGGGACGACCTGGCGTGGGACGTGGCACGGGTGCTGGCTGTGGAAGCCGCGGTGACGGAAGCCAAGAAGGGGGTCACCCGTCCGGAATGGGTGTACTCGCTCGATTTCAACGAGAAGTGCGGGTCGGTCGAATACGTGCTGGACTTCTTCGCCAAGGTGCGTGCGGCGAGCCCAGCCGCGTACGACCGCGTGCAATACGTGGAACAGCCGACCCATCGCGACCTGGCGGCGCACCCCGAGAACAAGATGCACGCCGCAGCGAAGCTCAAGCCGGTGGTGATCGACGAGTCGCTGGTCGATTACGACAGTCTGCTGCTCGCGCGGGAGTTGGGCTACAGCGGGGTGGCGCTCAAGGCGTGTAAAGGACATGGCGAATCGCTCGTGCTGGCCGCCGCCGCGCAGAAGCTGGGCATGTTCCTGTGTGTGCAGGACCTGACCTGCCCGGGGGCGTCGTTCCTGCATTCGGCCAGCTTGGCGTCGCGGATTCCCGGGGTGGTCGCGATCGAAGGGAACGGTCGGCAGTACTGCCCGTCGGCGAACGCACCGTGGAAGAAACTGGTGCCGTCGATGTTCAAAATCACCGACGGCACGGTCGGGACTGAAGCGCTGACGGGGCCGGGGTTGGGGTTCTAGCGCGTTGACGGTATGCGGATTTGCTCGCATGCCGATGAGCAGTGCCGGGACGCGCGCGATGTCGGAGCGGGCGGGTGCACGCGCGGCGGAGATACGACGATTTCCGCTACGAGTCTGTGAGTTTTTGGAAACCTGGAGTTTTCGGAAACCCGACGCGTCAGCGAGGGACCCCGCTCTCCCGTCAGGTCACGAATTCCCGGGAATCCACGCGGGGACCCTCGCTGATGCTTCGGGTTTCCATCGAGGATTCATCGGTTGCCCGAAAGAATCACAGTCTCTACGGAGGAATGCAGGAGGCGCGTGCTACGCATCCCTCGGTGCAAAACGTGTCGCGGCCTTTAGTCCTCCGCTTGTCCGTCGTCGCTCATCTTGACGATCTTCGGCTGAAACATCGCCAACGTCTCGACAAGGTCTCCTTGCGCGGCCATCACGGCGTGGATGTCCTTGTAGACGTACGGGACCTCATCCGCGCCGGCGGACATCACGCGAATCCCCTTCGCCAGCAAGTCGTTGCGCACCGCCTTCCAGGTGTACAGGTCGCGGGCCTTGGTGCGCGACATCAACCGCCCCGCGCCGTGCGAAGCGGACAACAGACTGGCGGCGTTGCCTTTGCCGCGAACCACGAAGGCGGGCGTGGCCATCGAGCCGGGGATGATCCCCAGCACCCCTTCTCCCGCGGGGGTCGCCCCCTTCCGGTGCACGATCAACTCGCGCCCGTCGTGGACTTCCTTCCACGCGAAGTTGTGGTGGTTCTCGACCCCCGCCAGCACGTGACCGCCAAGTTGCTTCGACACCAGCCGATGGATCACGTCGTGATTGGCCGCCGCGTAGTCCCCCATCAGGTTCATGGCCGCCCAGTATTCGGCCCCCGCCTCGGTGTCCAGGTCGAGCCAACCCAATCGCCCGTACTTCTGGTACTTCCTCGGTAAACGCTGTTGCGCGATCGATGAATACGTCGCGCACACGGCGGCCCCCGCCCCGCGGGAACCGGAGTGGCTGAGCAGGGCGACGTAGTCCCCCGGCGGAAGGTCGGCCCCCAAACCTTGCGAACCGGTCCCTTCCGGTCCGACCGTCAGCACGCCGAACTCCACAAAGTGATTACCCGACCCCGAAGTCCCCAACTGCCACGCGGCCTTGTCGCGGTGCTCGCGCGTGATGCGGGTGACGGTCCAATCGGCGTCCATGACCGGGTGGTCTTGCGGCCGGTCGTGCCGCACCCCCACGCCGAAGCGCGTTCCTTTCTCGATCGCCTGCTCGAACTGTTGGGGGCGCTTCTCCAGAAGTTCGACGGGGGTGTCGAGGATCGTCAACTTCATGCGACAGGCGATGTCGACCCCCACCGCATAGGGGACGACGGCATTCTCGCACGCCAGCACGCCGCCGATCGGCAGTCCGTATCCGACGTGCGCGTCGGGCATCAGCGCTCCGCGCACAGCCGGGGGAATCGAGCACGCGTCCCGCATCTGGTGATGGCAGGCGTCGTCGATCTCCGTGCCCCAGGTACGATATTCGACCGGTTCGCGATCGGGTGCGGGTTCGATATCGACCAACGCCCGTGCCAATTCGCCGTACAGCGGATCGGCGACGAACTCGGCCGGCGCGGCCGCCACCTTGCGGAACGCTTCCTTGGCGTCTTTGCCGCGCAACGTTCCCGCGGCGATTCCCGCCTGCAAGACCTTGATCGCGATCGGAATCGCCGCGTCGTCGAGTCCGAGTTTCCGCAGTTGCGTGGGATTCATAAGTCCATTTCCGCGCAGCACCGGTGCGACCCGCCCTTCGGGCCGAAGTCCTGGTCTGCCTATCGATGATCGTCGATGCTTCCGCCGCCGGACACGCCGGCGCCCACCCCGGTTCGCGATTTTTCGCGAGACCGCTGGAACCGCGGGGGATGCTGGGGATCCGGGGGATGCGGGTTCACTCGCGCTGGAAATCTTACGATGTCCACCTCGACCACGCGCACGGCTTCCCTTGCCAACGGGCGGGCATTGTCGACGATGGACGATCCGTTTCGCGTTCCTCGACTTGTTGGCGTTCCATTATGTCCGTTGCCGGCGTCCCGATCGTTTCGTGCCTCACCTCGTGCTACGGTCGATTCGGTGCGGTCGCCGCCATCGAGCGTGTGCGCGACGCCGGGCTGGAGTACGTCGAACTGCCGATCCGCACCGCCGGACACGCGTCCCGAGCCGGGGACGAACCGCTGTTGACCGAGCAGTCGGGGGAAGCCGAAGTCGCGGCGGTCGAGCGGTTGCTGGACGCGAACGGCGTGCGACTCTCGAGCGTCAACGCGATCTCGGGCAATCCCCTCCGTCCGGGGGTCGTCGATATCGTGCTGCGAAAGCTGGACCTCGCGGCCCGGCTCGGCGTGACCAAGGTTGTCACCGAGGCAGGGGGGCACGACAACGACGACGAGCGTCCGGCGCTCCTTGAACAACTGCGTCGCATCGGGGACCGGGCGGCGGACCTCGGCCTGATGGTCTGCTTCGAGACGCACCGGGGCGTGTGCGTCAATCACCGCGAAATGATCCAACTGATGAAGGAGCTGGAGCACCCGGCCCTGCGGTTGAATTTCGACACGGCGAACCTGCTGTACTACAACACCGACACCTTTGTGGAGATCGCGCTGGCGAAGGCGTGCCACTTCGTGAAGTCCCTCCACCTGAAGGACTCGATGGGGGAGTTCGGAAGCTGGTACTTTCCCGCGCTGGGGACGGGGGGGGCCGTCGACTTCCTGCGGGTGCTGCAAATCATGCGCGGCGTGGGATTCCGGGGGCCGTACACGCTCGAGATCGGCGGCGTCGAAGGGGAAGGGGAGTTGTCGCTCGACGAGTATCACGCGCGGGTGGTCGAAAGCGTCCGGTACCTGCGCGGTCTGGGGTACTTCGACATGCAGCGCTTGTGACGCAAAGCCCGAAGAACAAACACACCGGTGGGAGTGTTCGGCCAGTCGACGCCGTCCGCCACGTTTCCACACGCCACGCCTTGAAACCGTCGTGAGCCATGAGCGAATTCTTCAAGTACAAGACCTCGGCCGATCTGATTTCCGGCGCCTCGGCGCTCGGGCACACGCTGGAGGTCGCCGAGGATGTGACGTCCCTGTTCCAGCCGTTTGATTTTGGCCAACAATTCGACTTTGGAACGTGCCGCGCGGGGAACCGGCTCGTGATCCATCCGATGGAGGGGTGCGACGGCACGCTCGACGGCCTGCCGGACGAACTCACATATCGCCGCTATCGTCGGTTCGGCGGGGGGGGAGCCAAACTCATCTGGGGTGAGGCGGCGGCCGTCTGCCCCGAAGGACGCGCCAACACGCGGCAGTTGTGGATCGCGGACCACTCGGCCGCCGCGCTCGAAGAGATGTTGCGGCAATGTCGCCAGGCCCATCGCGACGCGGGGTTGGACGACACGGACCTGGTGGTCGGCCTGCAATTGACGCATTCCGGGCGATACTCGGTGGCGGGGCCGGTCGTCGCGACCCGCGATCCGCTCCTCGACCCGCTCGTGATCGACAAGCGTACCGGTCGGTCGGTGTCGGAGAATCCGCTTGTCACCGACGGCGAACTGGAGCGTCTGGCGGACCAGTTCGTCGCCGCCGCCAAGCTCGCGTATCGGATCGGGTTCGACTTCGTCGACATCAAGCAATGTCACCGCTATTTGCTTTCGGAACTCTTGGCTTCCACCGGCCGACCGGGCATGTACGGAGGGTCGTTCGAGAACCGCACGCGGCTGGCGCTGTCGATCGTTCGCCGCGTGCGTGAGGAATGCCCCGGCAAGTTGATCGCCACGCGGATGAATGCCTACGACGGAATCCCGCATCGGGCACGCGCCGAGGACAACGTCGGCCAACCGGTCCCGCACACACTCCCCGTGACGACCGCGTGGGGGACGGACCCGCTCGACCCGTCTCGAGAGGACCTTTCCGAACCGGTGCGCTACGCGCAAGCGCTGTGCGAGGCGGGTGTCGGCCTCATCAACGTGTCGATGGGCAACCCCTACGCGAACCCGCACGTGGTCCGTCCCGCCGACTACCCACCCGTCGACGGTTATCGGGCCCCCGAGCATCCGCTGCACGGAGTCGCACGGCACTTTCGGATCGCACGGGCGATTCAAGCGGCGGTCGCCGTGCCGGTCGTCGGGGGGGGCTACAGTTGGCTGCAGGAATTCGCGGGACATGTGGCGGCGGCGAACCTGGCGCGGGGTGACACGGCGTTCGTCGGATTCGGACGGGCGACGCTGTCGCACCCGGACTTCGCGAACGCGTTGGCCACGGAGGGGCGGTTCCACCGCAAGCGGGTCTGTCGAACCTTCAGCTACTGCACGGGGCTGATGCGCGCGAAGGACCATCCCCTGGGACAGTACGAGACCGGCTGTCCGCCGTTCGACAAGGAAGCGTACGGCGGGGTGTGGAAGGAAGTGGAGGCGAAGCGGGCGGCGCGGGGCGAGCGACCGGCGTAGGCTGGAGCGGGCTCGCGATCTCAATCGCGGGGGGCTTGCGGGGCCGCGGCTGTGGTTGGAGATGCGGCGGTGGGCGAAACCGGCAGGGCGCAAAAAAAGAACAGGGCCGCCCTGCCAAGGAGACGACCCTGCTCGAGTGATCGCTGTTCCGTGTTGCCCGTTTCGGCGAACCGAAAGGCTCCACGAAAAAAGCATCCGCTGTCACTTCTTCTTCTTGGCGGCGGCCTTCTTCGCGGTTGCCTTCTTGGCGGTCGCCTTCTTCGCTGCTGCTTTCTTGGCCACGTCAGTTCCTCCTCGAACAGAGCCTTGACGCAGTCCGTCGCCGCTGGCACCGGGTAGAAATGTGGCGACAGTCTGCTTCGTCAGAATCCTTCCCCCCGTCTTGACAACCATGACAAGCGGGTCGCAAACGATCGGCCATCCATCACTTCCCCGTGCGACCATCGGAAAGGCGTCTTTGCCATTCCCGGCTTCGAGTCGGCAATCCCGTGTCGGGCGAACCCGTCGTGAATCGCTTCGTCGAGGCCTGATCGCGAGCGGTTGACTTCATGACTGACCGCTTGCTCTTTCAATGGGCGGAATCCTAAGCAATTCAACCGACGATGCAACCCAAATTCATGCGTTTCCCGCCGAAAATCGCTCGTTTTGGCAACTTCGCGCGCGGCGTTGTTCCGCGCGAATCGTCGCGCGAGAGAGCGCCACGCGCTGCGCGCGGCGACATGAGGGTTGTCAAAACCATGCGTATTTCGGCCTGAAATGCATGTTTTTGAGATGCTCGCGATGTCGCGAGTCGCGCTGTACTCGATGCCGCGTCGCGCCGCGCGAGTCGTCGCGCGACCTCCGCGCGCTGTTTGAAATTTTTTTTCGAATCGTGTCGCGCGTCGCGCTCGCTCGCGCCGTGAACGCCGACATGCGGCATCGCGCAAGACCGCGCGCTCACTCCGCATCGAGGTCCGCCAGCACCGCGCGCAGGTATTCGATGCTCGCGCGGGCGATGTGCTCGGCTCCCGGCTTGTAATCGAACACCTCGACCGACACCCACCCGTCATAGCCGGTCGCGCGCAGCGCGCGGAGGATCGGGTGATAGTCGGTCGGTCCCATGCCGGGGCCGAGCAGGTTGCCATCGTTGACGTGAAAATGCCCGATTTTCCCGGCGAATTCGCGAATCACGTCAGCCACGGGCGCGCTCTCCGACAGCATCGCCTTCACGTCCTGGTGCAGCGCGACGGAACGGTCACCCACGCGCTCGACCAACTCCATTCCGTCCGCGCAGCTCGTGAGGAAGTTCGTCTCGGCGGGTGTCAGCGGTTCGACGCACAACGTCACTCCGCACTCGTTGAACGTCGGCGCCGCGCCGCGCAACACCTCCGCCGCGCGCTCCATCCCCTGTTCGCGCGTCGTCGACGCGTCGAGGTTGCGCTGCATCGGCGACCCCAGCACCAGGATCGTTCCCCCCAACTCCGCACAGGCGCGCGCCAGCGCCGCGAGATACTCCGACGTCGCGCGGCGCGTCGCTTCGTCCGCGGTCGTCAGGTGCAACCCCGTCGTCTTCGCCAACAGCCAGTGCAGGCCGATCACCTCCACTCCGTGTCGCGCCGCCGTTTCCCGCATCCGCCGCAGCGTGTCGACCGGCACGTCGGTGACGCGCGGCGCGAGCGTGAACGGTGCGACCTCCAACCCCGTGTAGCCCAGCTCCGCCGAGAACCGGCATTGCTTCTCCCAGTCCCAGTTCTCGTACAGCTCTTGGCAGATGGCGAATTTCATGGGGTCGGTCCTGAGGGAAGGGCTGTCGAAGGAGGAACGCGATGTGTTTCGGCTCGAAGTCGACCGCCGAGTCGACGCGAGAGCGGATGATGGTCGCAACGCGACGCCGCTCCACCTTATATAAAGGGAGAATCGCCACGGGACCTTCGCCAGATTGAATCGACCCGCCTCCGGTATTGCCAACCGTCGCCGCTCGAAGGATCTTGCGACCCCGTTCCGATTCGTTCCGACGCGGCGTCGACCGCGCAACCTCCGTTCCTTTCCGTCATGCCCCTCGACCGCTCGCTGCCGGCCCTGACGCTGCAACAGCCGTGGGTCGAACTGATCCTCCGCGGCGAAAAGACGTTGGAGGTCCGCTCCTTGGGGACACGGCGGCGCGGACGGGTGCTGCTGTACGCTTCGCGGCGCGTGTCGCGACACCCGGCGGCGGAGCGGGCGCTCTCCGCGATGGGCGGGTTCGTCCCGGTGACGGGCATGGTGGTGGGCTCGGTCGAGATCCTCGGGAGTCGACTGGCCCGAGCGGGGGACGCGAAGCGGGCGAGCGTCGACCGGGAACACCTCGACGGGCAATACGTATGGGAACTGGCCCGTCCGGAGAGGTGGCCGGAACCGGTGGCGGCGGACCGCGTGCCGTACGGTGTCTGGTTTTACCCCTGGGGGAGGGCGTGACGCGCGAGGGTGGGGGGGCGAGGCGGCAAGAAACCAACGCCGCCCGACACGATGCTGAATTTTGCGCGGCCAACGACTTTTTCGAGGTAAGACCGCGCGGCCACACCGGCTCTACCGGTAAGCCGGGCGGGTCGTCCCAGTCCCGAATGCCCCCATCCGCTCGTTCATCGAGGAAGAGGTTCGACATGAAGCCCGCATCCCGAAGCCGTCGAACCGCACTCCATTCGACCTTGGCCCTGCTGTGGCTGGGAGGTTGCTCGCTGTCGCTGGCGGCTGATGGTCACCCGAAAGTCGGCGATACGGCGGCGGACTTCACGTTGAACAGCCTCGACGGGTCGCCGGTGAAGCTATCCGACGCCACCGCGAAGGGGAGCGTGGTGCTGGTCGTGTTGCGGGGATTCCCCGGATATCAGTGCCCGCTCTGTTCGCGACAGGTCGGAGAGTTCGTGGCGAAAGGGGCGAAGTTCCGCGAGGCGGGAGCCACGGTGCTGCTCGTGTATCCGGGGCCGGGGATTAGCCTGAAAGACAAGGCGACGGAGTTCGCCGCGGACAAGAAGCTGCCGGAAGGGTTCACGCTGCTGCTCGACCAGGACTTCGCGTTCACGCACGCCTGGAAGTTGCGGTGGGACGCACCGAACGAAACGGCGTACCCCTCGACGTTCGTCATCGAGAAGGGGGGCAGGATCCGCTTCGCGAAGGTCAGCCGCGAACACGGCGGACGGTCGACGGCGGACGAGGTGTTGAAGACGCTGGGGAAGTGAACGAGGAGTTGGCGTTGATCCGGCCGGGTGAGCGGCTGGAACACGTCTGGCGGAGCCAGACGGCGAACGTGGGGGGGGCCGGTCAATCGTTGCGAGCTTTGCGGTCGGGGAGTTCGACGACGCACAGATCGTCGAACCACACCTTCCCCGTCACAGTGCTGGCCGCGTTCCCCATGCGGGCGGCGACCTCGACCGATTCGCGGTCGCCCGAATCGAACGTGAACGACAGGTACGTCCAGCCATTCGTGCCGACGATCTTCGGGCCACTTCGCTCGGACGTGCCGAACAGCGAGAGGTTCGCTCCGGCGGTCGCGTCCTTTTCGAGGATCTCCGCGTTCTCGGTTTTGGTCCAGCCCGATACGAGATAGCGGGTTTTGGGCTTCACGGCGACCGTCTGCTTGTACAACACGTCGTCCGATTCGGTGGCCTCGAACTGCGCCGCCCGCTCTCCGTGACGCGCCGCTTTGTCGACGATCGAGGCGTTCTCGGGCTTCATCCGCCAGGTCCACGTCGTCCACGCGGGAGCCCCCTCCGCTTCGAACGAACCATCCTGCAGCAGGTTCTTCTTTTTGATGGCGGGGGTCAGGTACTCGGGGATCGAAATGCGCGACTCGTCACGGATCGTCCCCAGCGCCCACGCCTTCTCCCCCAGGCCGGTGCGGCGACCGTCCGGTTCGAGGATGTTGCGGTTCATGTAGTCCTTGTACATAGGCTTCCAGCCGAACTTCGGGTCTTCCGTGTAGCCATACGATCCGTCGATGTGCAGCCACCCCTTGGGGAGATCGACCCCCTTCGGGTTGTAAAACGCCTCGAGTTGGTGCAGCCACTCGTGGATGAATATGTCCGCCGCCCCGTCCTTCGTCCAGAAGTCGCCCCCCGCGTAATGGATGCAGGACCAGCCGCAATGGTTGGCATGATGCGTCGGGCCGATGCTCCAGCCGAAACCGGGACCGATGCGGTACTTCCCCTCTTCGTCGACGCGCCAATACACGAAGACGCTGTCGTATTCCCCCAGCGGGACGAGCTTTTTGACGTCCTCGGGGAGGTTCCACGGAGCCAGCCACCAGTTGTTGCCCGACATTTCGGTGGCCGTTTCGAGCGGCACGGGGGCCAGCACCACTTTGGGTCGCCAGCGGAGCCGTCCTTCGGAAAGCTGCTCGACCCACTTGGGGGCGACGTTCATGAAGACGTTGCGGATTGCGGCGATGTTCTCCTTGGGGATGGCCGTTTTGATCGGCGCTTGGTCCTTGAGGGGAAACGACGTTGTCGGCTTGATGATGAGCAGGACCTTCCAGTCCTGCGGGGCTTGCCGAGCGGCTCCCTTCTTCGACTGTGCCCAAGCGGAATCGCTCAACAGGCCGGACCACAAACAGCATGCCGCGACCGCGCACCGCCAAGCGAAGGGGAGGGTTCTCCGAATCGATCCGAACATGACCCGCTCCGGCAATCCACTACGACCCAGATTGATCCTTGTCCCATTGTAGACTGGTGGATTCACAGGCGAATAGATCCGCGGGAACAAGGGAGTTTTCGCCGATCACCCTGCACGACGAACCCACGGGACATCCACTATGGACCGGCGTGGGCGCGCGGCAAGAACACGTCCGGCGGAGCCGGACGGCGAACCGGGGGGCGCGGGACTTCGAAAGAACTTCGCGATGCGAACCCGATGGCGGCTCGTTGTGTCACGCTCCGCGAGCCCCGGTTAGGCCCGGAGACGCGACAAATACCATCACAACCGATCCCGACCATTGGAGGTGTGCCATGCGATTCCATGACCACGAAGAACAGGTGTCCTTTCGAAACCATGAGCAAACGGCGGCATGGATTCCCGTCTGAACGGCAGGTCAAACGGGGCATGAGGGTGGTTCACGGCGACAAGCTGCTCGAAGAGAAGCTGGGCCGAAACGATCTGTGTCCGTGTGGATCCGGCCAGCTCTTCAAGAAGTGTTGTCTGACAACCGGCTGCTTTTGACGGAGTGAACCGGAACCACTTTTTTCCGCGAGTGAGCGGCAAGACCACGCCTGGCATAGCCAGGCCGCGAACGGAAAACGGCGCGAGCCGTGGTGACCTGACGGTCGCCACGGCTCGCGATGTGTCATTTCATCAATGGAGGTCTCACCCGTTGACCTTCAGCAGGTTGTTGATCATCGAGATCGCCGCCGGTCCGACCAGCACCACGAAAATCCCCGGGAAGATGAACAGGACCAGCGGGAAGATCATCTGCACGGCGGTCTTGGCGGCCTTCTCTTCGGCGAGTTGCGACCGCTTGATGCGCATGGTGTCGGACTGCACGCGGAGGGCCTGTGCGATGCTCGAACCGAACCGGTCCGCCTGAATCAGGATCGCGGCGAGGGACTTGAGGTCGTCCACTCCCGAACGAATCCCCAGGTCGTGCAGCACTTCGCGGCGCGGTCGTCCGAGCTGCATCTGGTAATTGCAGGTGTTGAGTTCCTTGCACAGGTCGGGGGCGGAATCGTTCAGTTCCTCGGCGACACGCCGCATCCCGGCGTCGAGGCCCAACCCCGCCTCCACGCACACGACCAGCAGGTCGAGCGCGTCGGGAAGCGACAGGAAGATACGCTGCTTGCGCGAGCTGATCATGAGCATCAGGATCAGCTCGGGGATATAGAACCCGAGGCCGCCGCCGATGATCAGCGAGTACATCCCGGTCTGCGTGACGCCATACCGCATGGCACCGAAGCCCCCCCCCATGACAAGGCCCGCGAGCAGCGCCGCGAACTTCATGGCGAGGTACATCTCGGTCGCCCGCGGCGAGGTGAACCCCGCGTTGGCCAGCCGCAGCTTCAGCTTGTTCTGTTCGAGTTCGCTCTGCGGTTGCAGTGCCTTGGACAGCACCGGAGCCGCCTTGTCCATCATGCCGTTCATGCCAGCATTGGGATCGGAGATCGGCTTCCCATCCTTGTCGCGCAGGCGCTTGAGCGGGTTGCGCATCTCTTCGAGCCGCTCGTCGGCACGCGACGAATTGCCCGAGAACATCTGCATGAGGGCCCACGCGGCGAGGGCGATGGCCCCGAAGACGGCGTACGGAAGGGCGGAGGACACGTCGAGCATGGCGTCACCGGGAGGGGCCGGGGGGCAAGGCAAAAGTCAAATTTCAAAAAGGCAAAGGTGGTTGTGTGCCGCTGGCTGTGCGAGTGCTTCGTGTGCGTGATCCCGTTCGCACTGGCGGAGCCAGTGGCACACGGTTCACGGGCAGAGCCAGTGGCACACGATGCGGACCGTCAATACCAACTCACACCTTGATGTTCACGATCTTCTTGATGCAGATCGCACCCATCACCTGCAACACCGCCGCCCCGGCGATCATCTTCTTGCCGAGCGGGTCGGTGAACAGGACCATCACGTAGTCGGGGTTCATGTAGTAGCAGCCGAAGAACAGGGCGATGGGGAGTCCCATCAGCACCACCCCCGAGATACGGCCTTCGCCGGTGAGGGCCTGCACCTGACCCAGGATGCGGAAGCGTTCGCGGATGATATGGCCGATTTTGTCGAGGATTTCGGCCATGTCACCACCGGTTTGACGTTGCAGGATCACAGCCGTCACAAAGAACTTCAGGTCCATGTTGGGCATGCGGTGAAGCATGTCCTTCATCGCCTGATCGAGCGGAATCCCGAGGTTCTGCGACTCGTACACGTTCGAGAATTCGGTCGAGATCGGCGCGGGCATTTCGTCGACCACCACCTTCATCCCGGACGCGAGGCTGTGTCCCGAGCGGAGCGCACGACCAATCAGTTCCAGCGCGTCGGGCAGTTGCTTGGCGAACTTGGCGAACCGCCCCGCGCGGCGTTGCCATAGCCACCCGAACGGCAGCACCGCCATGACCAGCGCCACCACCGGATAGAGGGGAGCTGGTGACCGGAAGAGGATTGCGACGATCACGCCGAGGAACCCGGTTCCCGCGCAGATGGCCAGGAAGTTCTGCGCGGAGATGGGACAGTCCGCCTGCACGAAGAAGTGACGGAGGCCGTCGAACCGTTGGAACAGGTTCTTGAGCATCGCGTCGAGGCCGTTGAAGCCGTCGCGGACGAGCTCGTCCTTGAGGACTCCGCGGCCTTCGAGCGAACCGGCGCCCCGGCCCCCCGAAAGGGCCGCGAGTCGGTCTTCGACCCGGTTCTGACCCTTGTCGCCGAACAATTGCATCACGGCGAACATCAGTGCCGCCACCGCCATGAACGCGGCGAACGAAATCACAATTGGCGACATGCGAGAGTCTCCTTCGCGACACAGGTTCCGTGTTCATCTTCGTACAGCGGATTTCTCGTCCGCTGCGCATCACGACGGACGGGAAGTCCGTCGTACCTTCGTCGGGCAACTTTCAGCGATGGCCACCCAGCACCCGTGCCTGGAACAGGTTCGTCGGCAGGCGGACGCCCGCTTGCTCGAACCGGTCCATGAACGTGGGGCGGACGCCGGTCGCTTCGAAGTGGCCGATGGCCTTGCCGTTCTCGTCGATGCCGTCCTGCACGAACAGGAAAATGTCCTGCATGACGACCTGGTCCCCTTCGAGGCCCACCACTTCCGTGATGTGTGTGATCTTGCGGGGACCACCTTGCAGGCGGTTGGCCTGGATGATGATGTCCACCGCGTTGGCGAACTGAGTACGGAGTGCCTTCAGGGGAAGTTCGATCCCCCCCATCATGATCATCGTTTCCAGACGGGCGACGGCGTCGCGCGGGTTGTTGGCGTGGATCGTCGTGAGCGAGCCGTCGTGGCCGGTGTTCATGGCTTGGAGCATGTCGAGCGTTTCGGCGCCACGGCATTCCCCGATGATCACGCGGTCCGGACGCATACGCAGGGCGTTCTTGACGAGGTCCGTCGCCGAGACCGCTCCGCGCCCTTCGATGTTGGCCGGTCGTGTTTCCAGCCGCAGCACGTGTTCCTGTTGCAGTTGGAGTTCCGCCGCGTCCTCGATCGTGATCACGCGGTGGTCGTGCTGAATGAAGCTCGACAGCGTGTTGAGCAGCGTCGTTTTCCCGGAACCGGTACCGCCGGAGACGATGATGTTGAGCCGGGCCTTGATGGCCCCTTCCAGCAGCATCACCATTTCCGGGGTGAACGCGCCGAACTTGAGCAGGTCTTCCAGTTGCAGCGGGTTCGC
>JBIKMW010000110.1:0-21948 GCA_044359065.1 Planctomycetales bacterium
AAGCAAGTTCCCCGCGCAGGCCGTCGACATAACTCCCCCTCCGTGAACGTGAACACAGCTCCGTCAAACTCCACCACAACTCCCCTGCACGTTACGCGCCGAAAAAAGCGAAGGCCCTGATTCGACGGCGTGGACCGTGGTTCGCGGCGGATTCATCCGGTATTGTTGATGAGTCGATGTGACTTTAGGTCCGTCGCAACAGGCCTACCGAGAACCGACCCGCCCTTCCCGTTTCCGGAGCACGCACGATGGCAAGAGCCGAGCTACGCTCGCCGTCTTTTCGTCGGTGTCTGGGCCCGGTGGGGCGGCGCGACATCCTGCAGGCGGGGGCGTTGGGGGCGCTGGGGTTGGGGTTGGAGGGGTTGTGGTCGGCGGCGGCGCGGGGGGATACGGCGCGTGCGAATGCCTCCGAGCACGGCCCCGGATTTGGGTCGGCCAAACGCTGCATCCTGCTGTTTCAGTGGGGCGGACCGAGTCATCTCGACACGCTCGACCCCAAGCCGAACGCACCGGCCGAGGTTCGGGGTGAATTCCGTGCGATCGACACGGTCGTTCCCGGCATTCAAATCTCCGAGTTGCTGCCGCAAACCGCGGCGCGAATGGACCGGTTGACGGTCCTGCGGTCTTTGACGCATAACGATCCCGCGCATCTGTCAAGCGCGCATGCGGCTTACACCGGTCATCTGGCTCCCAACGTGGTCAGCGACAAGGATCCGCCAAGTCCGAACGACACGCCGCATCTGGGTTCGGTGGTGGCGCGGATGCGGGCGACATCGGGGGGGCTGCCTCCGTTCGTCATGATGCCGTGGAAGGTGTTTCATCCGGCGGCCCCGGGTGGAGTGGCTCCCGGTCAGCATGGTGGCTGGCTGGGTGCGTCGTACGATCCGTTTCTGGCGGCGGGGGATCCCTCAAAGCCAGGTTGGTCGATTCCCGAACTGGGACTGGTCGACGGCGTCCAAACCGGGCGATTGAACGACCGGCGGTCGCTGCTGGCGAGTCTTGATGGGGCGCGACGGTCGCTTGACGTGGTGGCTGAGCGGACCTCGATGGACGAGCATCAGGCACGGGCGTTCGGTCTGCTGGCGTCGAGCGAATCCCGCGCGGCGTTCGCGATCACTGACGAATCTCCTGAGACGCGAGCGCGGTACGGCCAGAACATTCACGGCCAATGCGTGCTGCTGGCGCGGCGATTGATCGAGCGCGGGGTGCCGCTGGTGGCGGTCAACTGGCACAACGACGGCGGCAACTTCTGGGACACACACGGCAATAACTTCAACCGGTTACGCAACGACCTGTGTCCCCCGTCCGATCAGGCGCTCGCAGCGCTGTTGGACGACCTTGACGAGCGTGGACTGTCGGACGACACACTGGTGGTGTGGGTGGGAGAGTTTGGCCGCAACCCGACGATCAACAAGAATGCGGCAGGCCGGGATCATTGGCCGTACTGTTTCTCGGGGATGTTGGCCGGTGCGGGGGTGAAGCGGGGCTACGTCCATGGGGCGAGCGACCGGATTGGAGGGCGTCCCGCCGAGTCGCCGACCTCGCCGCGCGATCTGGTGGCGACGATCTACCACGCGCTGGGGATCCCGGTGGATGGCCGACTGCCGGACCGCTCGGGGCGCCCCATGCCGTATTGCGATGGCGAGGCGGTGCTGCCGCTGTTTGGGTGAGTCGCCCGCGTGTCTTTGTTCGTGAAGCCAGGCGCGCGAGTTCTGAAGTCGCGATACACCCAGCGGAGCCACAGACAACATCGGGGCTTCAAACAGCTTTTTTCTCACGCAGAGGCGCAGAGACGCAAAGGAGTGGTCTTTCTCCGCGTCTCTGGGCCTCTGCGTGAGACCACAAAAGCTGGTGTTTTCCGATTACTCGGCGACCTCCGAAGAGAAATAGCGCAACTTCAGAGCGCACGAGCGAGGGAATCGGCGGGAATGACGGGGACATCGTGCTCCGCGAGGAGAGTCGAATCCCTCGCTCACGCGTCGGGCTACAAGAAATCACGTCCGCTCACGGAGCCAAGAGTTTTTCCATCAGGAACTCGTTGGGGGTCGCGTACTTGTCCGACTTCGAGTGGTCGGGGATGAGCAGGTGGCATTCGCAGCCAGCGGCGTCGGCTTTTTCCTTGAGCTTCACGCCGTATACCGGGTGATGGATGCCGTGCCCCGCGTCCTCGCTGGGGAGCTTCATGTTGCCGCCATAAGTCATGAAGAGGGGCGGGTCTCCCGCCGAGACATGGTTGACGGGGGAGAACTCGAGGTACAGCGCTTTGTGCTTGTCGTAGTTGGCGAGCGCCCCCTCGATGGTCGCTTCCCCCACGGCCATGTTGATCATGCGGTGCTTGAGCACGTTGGGACCCAGCCACGGTTCGATCACTTTGGGGTCGATGCTGGTCTGACCGGCGCTGACCGCGGCGGCGGTCACGCGAGTTGATTGACGGGCGACCGGGTCGTCGGATTTGGGATCGGCCAGATCGTCGTGGTAGAGCAGCCACATCGAGGTACAGGCCCCGGCACTGCCGCCGGTCAGCGCGACGCGGTCGGCCCGGATGTTCCATTCGGCGGCTTTGCTACGCAGGAACTGCAAGCCTCGGGCGGCATCATGCACGGGAACGGGCAGAGGATCCGTGCCCGTCAACCGGTAGTTGAGCGAGGCGACCGAGATTCCCTTGTCGAGGAACGGCTTGACGACTCCCGCGCCGATCTTCTTGTCGCCAGCGACCCAGCCGCCGCCGTGAATGTGGACCATGAGTGGCCGAGGGCCTTCGCCTTCCGCTTTCCAGAAGTCGAGCTTGGTGAGTTCGTGGGGGGCGTAAGCGACATCGGCGTGGGTCGGAGGCAAGCGGGGTTCGGCGTCTTTCTTCGCGGCGGCGTCGGCCTTGGCCTTCGCCTTTCGGGCGGGGGCGGGCTTCTTTTCGGCGTCCTGGGCGGATGCGAGCGAGTTCGCGGCCACGGCGACGGCCAACGCTGTCAACATCGATCGAACGGCTTGCAACGACATGGGGATGACTCCGGGTGTGTGGGTACGATCACCGCCTGCGAGGCGGTGAAGATACCAATCCGAGGTCACCGCAAGAACCTTCCGCCGTTGAGGTCCAGCAGCGCCCCGGTCATGAACCCGCTGGCGTCGCTGGCGAGGAACAGCACCGACCCCGCGATCTCCTCCGGACGACTGTTGCGCGACAGCGGCGTCTGTCGGCGGTAGTCCTCCATCTTCTCCGCCGTGGTGAACCGTTCGTGGTGCCGGGTCTCGACGACCCCCGGCATGATGCAGTTGGCACGCACCGTGGGAGCGAGTTCGCGCGACAGCGTGCGTGTGAAGACGAGCAATGCTCCTTTCGCCGCGGCATACGCCCCTGCCCCTCCCGAGCCACCCGTCTGCACCGACAGTGACAGATTATTGATCACGCTCCCTTTGGCGGAGGCCTTCAGGTGCGGAATGGCCGCACGCGTTACGAGGAATGCCGAATGGACGTTCACGTCGAACGCGCGTCGCCACAGGTCGGTGGGACAGTCGGCAATGCTCGACCGGGAGAGCGGATCCCCGGCGTTGTTGAACAGGATGTCGAGCCGACCGAAGGCGGCAACGGTTTCGTCGACGATGCGAGTGCAGTCGGCTTCGCTGGCGAGGTCTCCCCGAACGCTGATGGCCGAGCCACCGGCGGCGACGATTTCGGCGACGGTCGCGGCGGCCTCGGCTTTGCTGGTGCGATAGTGGATGGCGACGCGTGCGCCCGCCTGGGCGAGGAGCTTTGCGGAGGCGGCCCCGATGCCGACGGCGCCGCCGGTGACGAGGGCGACGCGCCCGGAGAGGTCGAAAGGGGTGTGGAGGTAGGGGGTGGACATGGGGGATCTCGCGGACCGTTGGTTCAAAACGACTTGGGGGGAGCGCGGATACACCAGTTATCAGACAGGACTGCCGCGCGGATTGCGACTGTTTCAGGACACGGCCTGAAGCCTGGCAAATTTCGAGAGTGTTGCGGTCCGAGAATGAAACGCGATGATGGTTCCGACCAGGAATGATCGATTGGTCTCACGGCGAGGCGATGTTGGGCACCGCATCTGAAGACTTCGTCGCTGGTTTGGGAAAAATCAAGGATCGAGCGGTTCCGTTCGCCGACTGTGTTTATCGGTCGTGTACCCCAAACTACGCGCGATACACCTACCTGCTGGCGGGGATGGGGGCGAAGCAATTGGGCGGTCGGTGGAATCCTGTCGGTGTCGCGACGGTGTACGCCTCATTGACGCCAGAGACCGCGATGGCCGAGGCATTGGCACACCATCGGTACTACGGAATCCCGATTCACGCCGCGCTGCCGAGAACCTTCGTCTCCATCGAAGTTCGTCTGAGTGTCGTCATTGATCTTTGCGACGGCGAGATTCGTCAGCGGCTGGGATTCTCCCGTGCCCGAATGTTGACCCACGACTGGCGCGAGGCCACGACGAAGAACCTGGTCTCGGAAACTCAAGCCTGCGGTGGCGCGGCGGCGTTGCTGGGCTGGGAGGGAATGGTCGTCCCTTCGGCGGCGGACACTGCCGGACGAAATCTGGTGATCTTTCCGCAGAACCTGAGCGAATCGAGTCGTCTGACGGTGATCAATGCGGAACGCCTGCGCACGCAGTGAACCGGCAATTCTGCATGCACTTCTGCTTGACGCGATTGTTGCCGTGTGGGACGATTCTCAAAGGATGGGCGGACACCGATCCGCCGCGCGAGTTCCCGTGGAGAAGCCTGTCATGGCCGTCGCCAGCCGAAAACCGGATTCGGATTCAGGCAAATCACGCCGCAAGCCGGTCAAGGGCTCGGCCTCTGTCCGTCGTCCGACGCGAAGGTCATCGGTCTTGGCGAAGATCGACGGACGAATCGGCGTTGCCGGTACCCGGGGCCTTCGTCCCGCGCGGAAGTCGTCAGTCCCGCCCCCCTTCAATCGCGTCGCAGTCCTGCGGGAGAACTTCGGGCTGACGCAAGTCGACTTCGCGCGACTGGTGCCTCTTTCCGTACGGTCCGTGGCTCAACTGGAGGCGGGGGGGACGATCTCGGCGGCTACGGCGCGTCGACTCACGGAATTGGAGCGACTGGCAGGGGCATTGGCGGCGGTCATCCACCCCGCGATGCTGGGCCAATGGCTCACCGCCCCCAACTCCGCTTTTGGCGGCCTCAAGCCGCTGGAGGTCATCGAGCGAGGAGAGGGAGACCGACTGTGGGTGATGGCCTATCACCTCGAGTCGGGTGTGGCGAGTTGAGCATTCACTCACGTGCGGCGAGCCGATTGCTGGGCGCCTGATTACGAGATTGTCCGCCCGCAGACCTTAGTTATGTCCAACGCGGTCGCGTTTGGGGCGTTGCCCGATGCCGTTCACCGTGTGAACGGCTACTTTGTCGCGTTTCACCCCGTGAAACGAGGCTCGCTCACCAGCGCCCCTTCAGCCACTCCGTCTGGGCCTCGTTCGTGCCCGTGCAGGGTATTAACGACGGATGTCGTTCGTGGGGAACCCTCCCCCCACATCCGCCTGTGTTCGCGGGAGCGAACGTGGACGATGGCGCTCGATGGCGGAATTCCGTTCAGTTGTTTAGAAAGTGGCGGGAGCGTTTCGTACGCCGTTCTGGCACAATGCTTTGCCGGGGCGATGGCCCCTATCTCGGAATGGTTCGTCACGCTTGCCCCCCTTCCCTCTCGCCCCGGAGTTTCGCACCCATGCCCTCGCGCCCAGGCCGGTTGCTGTCGTCCCTTGGTGGTTTCACCCTGTGCCTCGTGGCCGGATTGATCGGCTGTGCTCCCAGTGCGCCGTCAGGTGGCGGTGCGGGGGGGACGGTGACGGGTCATGCCGACCCGGTCGCACCCGCCGCGGACGGCAAGCGGATCATCCTCATGACGAACGGCAACAGTCCCTTTTGGGATGCCTGCCGCGTCGGGATGCAGGCCGCCGAGAAAGAGTTCAAGCTGGCCGAAGCGGGGCTGACCGCCGTGTTGGAAGTCAACGATGGCACCGCGAAAGGTCAGCTCGATCTGTTGCGACAGTATGGCAGCCAGTCGGACATTGTCGGCGTCGCCATCACCGTGACCGACTCGGAGAATGTGGCCATCGCGGAGGAGCTCAAGAACCTGCAAGCCAAGGGTGTCGTCACGGTCATCATGGACTCCGACTTCAAGGGGGAGTTGACCAAAACCCGCGAGTTTTTCATCGGCACCAACAATACCAACGCCGGTAAGGAACTGGGCAAGTGCGCGGCCGCGCTTCGCAAGGATGGGGGCGCGTATGCGACGTTCTTCGGTCTCTCGGGGGCGCAGAACGTGGTCGAACGCTGCGCCGGTTTCGCCGAGGGAGCGGGGGCCGCGTTCCAGTCGAAGGATTCGCTCGAAGACAACATGGACCGCACGAAGGCGAAGGAGAACGTCCGCAACGCGCTGCAGAACCATCCGGACATCAAAACGCTCGTCGGCATCTGGTCGTACAACGCCCCGGCCATCGTCGATGTGGTTCGCGAAGCGGGGACGCGCAAGGAGATCACCATCGTCGTCACGGACGCCGAGCCGATCGCCATCCAGGAGATGGAGGGGGGGATGATCGACGCGATGGTCGTGCAGAACCCTTACGCAATGGGTTACGACTCGACGCGGCTGATCAAGGCACTGTTGGCCAAGGACGAAGCCACGGTCAAGGAGATGTTTCCGAAGCGTGGCGAGCCGGGTGGCGACATCCGAGAGACCGGGCTGAAGGTCGTGATCCCCGACGACTCGACCGCCATCACGAAGGACCTGCTGGCCCCGACGACGGAACTGCTCAAGCTGAGCGAGTTCAAGGAGTGGCTGAAGAAGTACGACCTGAAGGGGAGCTGAGCCGGGCCGATCCGGGAGACTCGGGAACCACGAAGGTCACGAAGAGCACGAAGAAATCAGGGGGAGAAGAGGAGGGGAACCACCAAGGCACCAAGACACCAAGAAATACAAAAAAGAGGGGGTAAGTGAGGGCATCGCCCAGCCCCGTTGTTGGGCGAGGTGATCCTTCGATGTCAGAATCCCATCGGTTCTGTTGAACAGGCGGAGCCGAGGAATCCTCTCTCTCTCGTCACTTCTTGTGGTTGCCTTCGCCGCTCGTCTCCCTCTGGTCTTCTTCCTTGGTGCCTTCGTGCCTTGGTGGTTCCCCTCCTCTTCCGTCGCTTCGTGCCCTTCGTGGTTCCTGAGCCTGTTCTCTAGGTGGGGGTAGCGCCTTGGACGCGGGTGGTTTGTCTCAACCGTTCTGGAAGCGGCACGAGTGGGCGCTCGGTTTCGCCATTCTCGTGGCCATTGCCGCCATCACGCTGCTCGATCGGCAACACAACTATTGGAACAACGCGGGCCGCAGCGCGATGGAGGTCCAGCGGCAGATGTCGATGCTGGGCATCTTCGCGCTGGGGGCGGCGGTGGTCATCATCGCCGGGGGGATCGACCTGTCGCAGGGTTCGATGATCGCCTTCAGCGGTACGGTCTGCGCGGGGATCATGCTTTGGCTGGCTCCCGAGGAGATGAATGCGGTCAAGCCGATCCCCAAATGGGTGTTGACGGTCGCGGTGACCGGTGCCCTGGGGACGGGGTTTCTCGTGGGCAGCCTGCATGCGTGGCTCATCACGGTGATCCGTCTGCCTCCGTTCGTGGCGACGCTGGCAACGCTCGTGGGTCTGCGCAGCCTCGGGCGCGTGTTGTGCGAGAACCTCACCGCCGCTTATGCCGGTGGTCGCAGCACGCAGATTCAGATTTATGACGCGTCGTTCCGACAGCTCGGTCGCGATCCGTGGATTCCGTTCACGCTGTTCGTGTTGCTGGCGATCGTCACCTGGGTGCTGTTGTCGAAGACGGTGACGGGGCGACACCTGTACGCGCTGGGTGGGAACGAAGCTGCGGCGCGGCTGTGCGGGATTCGGACCGAGCGGCTCAAGTGGTTGGCGTATACCATCAGCGCGATGCTCTCGTCGCTGGCGGGGGTGTTGTACATCTGCGACCAGAGCGTGGCCGATCCGCAGACGCTCGGACGCGGATACGAACTCAACGCGATCGCGGCCAGCGTGGTGGGGGGTTGCAGTCTGGCGGGTGGAGTGGGGACGGTGCCGGGGACGGTGCTGGGGGCATTGTTCCTGAGGGTGATCGTCGACGGGGTCGCCAAGATCATCAAGACCGGCGCGGATGTGTATGAAGGACTGATCGTCGGAGGAGTGGTGATCCTGGCGGTCGCGTTCACGCAAACCGGTCAAGGTGCGGGGCGAAGGGAGCGGGTTTTCGGCGGAGCGCTCGGATGGACGATGCTCGTGAACGTGATGCTGCTTTCGGGAATCCTGGGGACAGTGCTGGCCCCCAAGGGAGCGGACGGCAGCCGTGCGACCACCGGTTTGGCGACGGCAGTGCTGGCGGGAGTGGCCGTGTTGGGCTTCGACCTATGGCAGCGGCGGCGGGCACGGTGAATGAACGAGGAGCGTGGCGTGCACAGAGCGCGCGTGCGAGCGGGGCGGTCCTTGCGACAAATTCGATTGTCTCCGCCGCTCACATTTCCGTGCTTCTTGTGGCCGTCGCCCACGCGCTCGCCCTCTCAGGATGTTCCGGTCGCGAGTCCGCAGCCACTCGCGAGATCGCGCGCGCCGGCGGAGCCGCTGTCGCGGGGGCGCAGGGGGCTGTCGACTATGTCGAGTTCTCGGGCGTCGAGACGACCGACGCCACCCTTGAGCAGCTTGCCCGCGAGATGACCAATTTGCCCTCGCTCAAGCGGATTCAGCTGCGTGACACCGCCGTGACGGGGCGGGGTCTGGCGGCCTTTGCCGGGTTGAAACAAGTGCGGGTGGTCGACGTGCAAGGGAGCCCGATCGACGACGAGGGAATCGCCACGCTCGGTACGTTGTCCGAATTGACGAGCCTCAACCTCGCCAGAACCGCCGTCACCGATGCCGGTCTCAAGGGGCTGTCCGGCCTTGTCAAACTGCGGATTCTCGACCTGTCGGGGACATCTGTGACCGACGCCGCCGTGTCCGCGCTCGCGGCGCTGCCGGAACTGCGGTCGCTGAACCTGAAGGGGACGAAGATCGCGGCTTCGGGTCTATCGCGATTGAAGCGATCCAAGCCCGATTTGTCGGTGGCGAAGTGAAACCCCGTGTCGCGACTATGTTCCCTCCGCTCACTTCCCCGCCAGTCGCCACACCAGCCACGCGTGGAGTGACGCTCCGATTTGCGAGTAGCCGTGACTGTTCGGGTGGACGCCGTTGTCGACCGGATAGCCGTCCTCCGGGTCGACGTTCAGTTCCGTCGGCACGACGAAGATTCGGTCTTGTTCGCGACCGGCGAACTTCTCGATCTGCCGCTCGACCAACCGATGCTGGATGCGTTTCCAACCCCAGCGCGTGTAGGCCCCCTTGTAGTTCGCCTCGAAGCCCGATTCCCGCGCGTTGCCGGGCGTTGTCAGACCGAGGGCCAAGTCCGCCCGCGGAGCCGCTTCCCGAAACGCCGCGAGCAGCGTGTCGGCCCGCGCGAACATCCGTTCGATCGTCGCGTCGATCGCCTTGGGATCGTCCGGCTTCGCGCCGAAGCAGTCGTTGATCCCCAGCAAGAAGAACACCACGTCCGGCGGTTCGTCGCCGCACGCTTCCCGCACGTACCGCGCGACGTCGAGTTTGGGCGTGCCCTCTTGTGCGAACACGAACGGGCTGGAGATTTTCCGCGCCGCTGGATCCGGTTTCGGCTCGAAGTGCGTCACGAACCGGTCCCAGGTCCATCCGCCGTACCCTTCGTGGGCGACCCCGGCCGCCGCCCCCGCCGGTCGATGCGTGCCGAGCATAGTCCACTTCGGTCCGCCCGGTTCGGAGAGTCGTTTGGCGAGGTCGTTGGGATAGACGCTCGCATGGGTCAGGCTGTCCCCCACGATCAACAGCCGTAGCGGCTTGCCCGACGCGGCGTCCGCCCTCACGACCGTCCACGGGAAACTCCCCTCGGCCACGGCGCGGTCCCCGTCGAACACCCGCACCCGCCAAGTGTGCTCGCCGACCTCCGCCTCCGTCGGCACGACCGACCAGCCGCGCTCCGCCGTCTTCCCGATGTCGCACTCCACGACGAACCGGTGACGGTTGGCGTCCTTGTCCAGCACGAGGTTGTCGAACCAGACGGCTGTCGCGTGTCCCGTTACGGCATACCCCCGCGGCGGCAGTGTCAAACGGGGATCGTCCCCGTCCGCGCCCAACGCGGCGCACGCCAACACTTCGATCAACGTTCCCCACATGGCGAGTTCGTCCTTTCTCGAATGGTTTCAGGCGCGTCAAACATGGTCGCAGTTCGTGCTGCCGAAGGGAACAATTCGCGATTGGCGGTCCGGCGGATTCCTGGCCGTCAACTCGCAGTCAACTCGACGTTTCACGGAGTGAAACGCCACTTTGGTTGCCATTCGCGCGGTGGAGAGGAATCCATGCGTGCGGCCCGATTACTCAATTCGTCCGACGGCTTCGGTTACAATCCGGGAGAGAAACCCTTCCCGGACCCTTCCGGAATCATGACATGTCGCTCGCTCCCCTCCCTCCGGGCCTCTCCGTCCCGCGTCGTCACTTCTTCGCCGAGTGCGGCGTCGGAGTGGGCAAGATTGCCCTCGCGTCGTTGTTGACGGGCGCCGCCTCGTCCGCCGCTCGCGGTGCGCCGGTGGCTGTGCCCGCCAATCCCCTGGCCCCCAAGCCGTCACACCACACCGCCAAGGCGAAACGGGTCATTCACCTGTTCATGGCGGGGGCACCCAGCCAGCTCGAACTGTTCGACCACAAGCCGACCCTCTCGGAGTATGAAGGGAAGCCGATCCCGCCGGAGGTCATTGGGGGACAGCGTTACGCGTTCATTCGCTCCGACGCCAACTGTTTGGGGCCGAGGTTCAAGTTCGCCAAGCACGGCCGGTCGGGAATCGAGCTTTCCGAGGCGCTCCCCCATTTGGCGAAGGTCGTTGACGACATTTGTGTGATCAAGTCGTGCAAGACGGACCAGTTCAACCACGCTCCCGCCCAGGTGTTCTTCAACACCGGCTTCGCGCAGCCGGGTCGCCCTTCGCTCGGTTCGTGGGTCACGTACGGCCTCGGGGCAGAATCCGACGACCTCCCCGCCTTTGTCGTCATGTCAACGGGCAGCGGTATCTCGGGTGGGGCGGCCAACTGGTCGAGCGGCTTCCTGCCGACGTTGTACTCGGGCGTCCGTTTCCGCAATCAGGGGGACCCGATCCTCAACGTGAGCAGCCCCCCCGGTTTGACGCGGCAGGCGCAGCGCGAATCGCTCGACCTCGTCTCGTCCCTCAACCGGCGTCGGCTGGAAACCGTGGGGGACCCCGAAATCGCCACACGCATCGCCTCGTACGAGATGGCGTTTCGCCTTCAGGCCTCCGCTCCGGAACTGCTCGACCTGAAGAGCGAGACGAAGGAAACGCTGGAACTGTACGGGTGTGACCCCGACAAACCGTCGTTCGCGCGGGCCTGTCTGCTCGCGCGACGGATGCTCGAACGGGGCGTGCGGTTCGTGAATATCTACAACGAGGGGTGGGATGCGCATTCCGATGTGGCGGGCAACGTCCGCAACAACACCAAGGCGACCGATCAGGCGTCGGCGGCGCTGGTGACCGACCTCAAGCGCCGCGGTCTGCTGGACGACACCCTCGTCGTCTGGGGTGGCGAGTTTGGTCGCACGCCAATGGTCGAGACGAACCCCGCCTTGGGACGCAGCCTTGGTCGCGACCATCACCCGCAGGCGTACACGATGTGGATGGCGGGAGGGGGCGTGAAGGGGGGCCATACCGTCGGCGCGACGGACGATCTCGGGTTCCACGTCATTGACACACCGATGCACGTGCATGACCTGCAGGCCACGATCCTCCACCTATTGGGCTTCGACCACGAGAAGCTGACGTACACGTATCAGGGGCGGGATTTCCGGCTGACGGATATCCACGGGCACGTGCGGAGCGAATTGTTGGCGTGACGGAAAACGTTCGGTTTTGACGAGCGTGAACCCGGCTTGCTTCGCCGGAGGACCGATCGTCGAATCCGCCGTCCGGAGGAATTGTTCGGCATCCCAAGCTCCAACAGCGGGTGGGAGAATGGGCTGGAATTGTCGGGGAAACCGGTCCCGGCGGAATGATACAATCGTTGTGGACGACGCCGCATGATCGAGCGAGCGATCCGCGCCGGAATCCGGTCGTTTTCCGAAGCGTCCCGAAACACCGGCCCTCGCTCGGGGTTGATGACTTCTTCGTTCGCGTCCCGGACTCGCCGACCGATCCCCTTTTGTCACGTGCACAACGATGGTGTCTTTGGGCAACACGCTCCGATCGGGTCAATCACGGGGGAACGCCGTTGCGCGAACCGTGTTGGACCGAGGGGATTGCTCCCGCACTCTCGCGAGCGATCATCCCGTGTTGTGCTGGCCCGTCATGTGCTGGCCCGGTAACCGGGGAGAGGGGTTGGGGAGAGGTCTGGTTCCCCCCTCATCCGGCCTTCGGCCACCTTCTCCCCCACAGTCGAGTGTGGTCGCAAGTACGGGGGCCGATTGTGGGGGCGAAGGGTGCGTGCGGCGCGTTCCCGTCGCGTGGCGATATCAGGATCAATTCCAGTCGCGGAACCGCACCGCAACGCGGCGGCCGGATGCTGTTACGTCCGGCGGCTCGCGTCCCGCGTTCACCCTCGGCGAGGTGCTTGTCGCCCTGTCCTTGTCGATGATCCTGATCGGCGCGGTTTATTCCGCACTCGACCTCTACGGCACCTACAGCACCGCCGGACGGGATGACGCCGACCGCCAGCAACTGGTCCGCGTCATCGTCTCCCGCATCGATCGCGACCTGCGCAGTGCCGTGTATCGAGATCCCCCCCCGGCCACCGAGGACGCCGACTCGACCAGCAGTACGGGCGGAACAACCGCCGCGGGTTCGACCGCTGCGGGCTCGACCGCCACGGGGACTTCCGGTTCGACGGACGCTTCCTCGTCGTCGACCTCCACCTCTTCCACCAACCTCGTCACGGTGACCGATCCGCTCGAACAATCGTCCGGTTCGACCCCCGGCTTGTTCGGCTCCGCCAACACGTTGTTGGTTCACAGCAGTCGCCCGTCGGCCGAAGTCGCTTATCTCCCGTTCAACGAGGCGGCCGGTTCCCGTGCGGGGGACATGCTGTCCGTCGGCTATTTTGTCGTCGGCGAAGGTGGGGGCAGCCTGGGCTCGAACGTTGTGGCTGGCACCGGCTTGGCCCGTCTCGCCGGGGACAGGCTTTCGATGATGTTTGCGGATGAAGGGGGGGACTCGTCCGCCCTGGGCTCCGCCGTCGAACTCCTCGCCCCCGAAGTCAACTCGCTGGAATTCCGCTACTTCGACGGAGTTGCGTGGACGACCGAATGGGACAGCCTCGCGATGGGGGGCCTCCCCCTGTGCGTAGAAGTCCAGTTCGCCGTCACCATGTCGGCCAATCGTGCGCCGGGGGGTGGCGGCGCGGGGGGGAATAAGCGTGGACCGGTAACGACCCGGCACCGGTTCGTCGTCGCCATCCCCTCGGCCACGCTCCCGCAGGATACGACCGACACCGAGGAAGAATCGGAGACATCCGGATCATGAGGCGCAATCGATCCATCGCCGGGGGCCACCGTGGGTGTCAAGTAACGCCGGTTACGGTTCTTGTGCCGCAGCCGCTCTCTGGAGCCATCGGTGCGAGACTTCGTACGTTTTTTCCTGGGTTGAGAGCGGAAGGTGTGGCGTCTTGTCGCGGCGCGACCCGGCCACGAGTTGGCCTGGCCACCCGTCGCGGCATGGTCCTGCTCGTTGTGCTCGTTGTTGTGATGCTTCTGTCCCTTGGTGCCTGGGCCTTCTCCGAGTCGATGGTCATCGAAGCCCGCGCGACCGCCGCCTACGGGCGGGATGTCCAAGCCCGCGCGATGGCCGATTCGGCCATCGAACTGGCCGCGTCGCTTGTGGCTGACCGCACCGACCGCAACCCCGAAAACCTGCACCACAACCCCTCGCTCATGCAGCACGTTCTCATGCGCTCAGGGGAAGGTCCCAGGGGGATGGGACGCTTCAGCATCGTCGCCTCGGTATCGACCGACACTACCGGCAAGCAGGTGCGGTTCGGATTGCAGGACGAATCGGGCAAGCTCAACCTCAACACGCTGCTCACCGGCCAACTCGAAGAGGCGGAGGCCCGCAAGCTTCTGCTCGGCGTCCCCAACATGACGGAAGATGTCGCCGACGCCATCCTCGATTGGATCGACACCGACGTGCAGCCCCGTTCGATGGGGGCCGAAGACGAGTATTACCTCTCCCTCTCCCCCGCCTACGAACCCGCCAACGGCCCCTTCTCTTCCCTGGAGGACCTGCTCCTTGTGAAGGGAGTAACTCCCGCGTTGTTATTCGGGGAAGACGCCAATCGCAACGGTCTGCTCGATCCCTCCGAGGACGACGGCGACGCCTCCCTTCCCTCGGACAACGCCGACGGTGCCCTCGACCGGGGATGGACCGCGTTCTTCACCACGTACAGCCGAGAGACCAACCTCCAGACCGACGACAGCGAGAAGATCAACGTCAATCAGGGCCTGCTCACCGAGTTGTACGACGCCCTCGAGCCCGAGATGGGGGAGGATGTCGCCAAATTCGTCGTCGCCTACCGGATCAAGGGGGCCAAGCCGAAACCGACGTCCGACACAGGCTCGTCGTCCGGCGGTTCTGGCTCCAAAACCTCGACGACTTCCCTCGGATCCTCGACATCGGGATCGTCCACGTCCGGTGCCTCCGGCGGGCGCGGTTCGACTGGCGGTGCCGCACTGCCGTCCGGGGGCTTGCCTGCGACCGGCTCTTCCTCCGGAAGTTCGTCGTCCAGCGGTTCGAGTTCCTCGAGCACCCCTTCCACCGCGCAGCAATTGTCCACCATGAACGCGCTGGTCGGCGCTCTCACCGCCGCTGGCTCGAAGCAAAAGGTGACGCGCGGCGGCATCGACCTCACCAACGGCGGCCAGCAGAAGATCGATTCGCTGTACGATTTGGTCGGCGTCGAGGTCGAGATCGAAGTGGACGGTACGAAGACCACGCTGGAAAGCCCGTGGCCCGAGGACGCGGCGGCCATGCGGACCTATTGGCCCGAGGTCACCGGCCTGCTCGCCACCAAGGCCGACCAATACGTGGAAGGGCGCATCAACATCAACGAAGCCCCGTACGAAGTGTTGGTCGGCATCCCCGGCATGACGGAAGAGCTCGCCTCCGCCATCGTCGGGTCGCAGCTCATGAGCAACACAGGCGAATCGCTCGCCGGGCAGGTTTCCGACAGGGCGACGACCGCCTGGCTGTTCTACAACGGGTGGACCGACCTCGACACGCTCCGCAAACTCGACCCGTACATCACTTCGCGCGGCGACGTGTTCCGCGTGCAGGCGATCGGCTATTACGACGATGGCGGTCCTTTTTGCCGCGTGGAAGCGGTCATCGACGGCACGCGCCCGCGTCCCGCCGTCCTCATGTCGCGCGACCTTACCGAACTGGGGCGTGCTTATCCCTTGAGTCTTCTAGCTCCCGCGCCGTAGACGTGGTTTCAAAACCCTCTGCCGGGCAGATCCGCGTTGACTCCTGTAGAGGTTCTCGTGCCGGCAACCGGGTTTTGAAACGGCTTCCATCGGCTCCCGGTCACCCGCGTCATGACGTCCCCCGCCTCCGAGCGCCGAGCATCGAAGATCATTGTGGTCGGCTCGCTCAACGTCGACCTGACTTACCGCGTGTCGCGCCTGCCGCTGCCGGGGGAGACGGTTCGCGCGACGGAGGTGTTCACCGGTTTCGGCGGGAAAGGAGCCAATCAAGCGGTGGCGGTCGCGCGGGCGGGAGGAGCGGCGAGCTTGATTGGGTGCGTTGGAACGGACGACGCCGGCACGCGATACCTCGCGCGGTTGCGAACGGAGGGGGTGGGGGCCGACGGTGTCGGCCGCGCGGACGCCCCCACCGGTTCGGCGGCGATTCTGGTGGACGAACGGGGCGAGAATTGCATCGTCGTGAACGCGGGGGCCAACCACGTGATCACGCCCGCGGACATCGACTCGCGGGGGGACGAAATCCGCCGGGCTGACGCGCTGCTCGCGCAGTTGGAGTGCCCGCTGGCGGTGGTGAAGCGTGCCGCCGAAATCGCCCGCGCGGCGGGGGTGTTGGTGGTGGTCAATCCTTCGCCGTGGAACGACGACTTCCCGGCCGCGGGGATTCCGGCCGACGTGCTGATCGTGAACGAACACGAGGCGGAGGCGCTGGGCGAGCAACCCGCCGAGGTCCTGGTGGTGATCACGCGTGGAGCGGCATCCACGCGGGCACGTCGGAACGGGCGGACCGTGGAGGCCGCTCCGCCGCACGTCGAACCGGTCGACACTGTCGGGGCGGGGGACGCGTTCGCGGGAGCGCTGGTGGTGGCGCTGGCGGAGGGGAGACCGCTGGAGAGCGCGCTGGACTTCGCCAATATGGCCGGGGCGCTGGCGACGTTGCGGCCCGGTGCTCAGGAAGCGATTCCGCGACGCGGCGAGATTGAGGCGGGCCTCCACCAAGGGCCTTTTATCGAAAGGCCCCATTGATTCGACCGACGTGAGACACATGGGTGCAACAACCCGCGGAACCTCGCCATTCGCCGCACGTTTCGGGATTCCCGATTGGCCTTGGCGACTCGCCGAAGTGGCCGGTCGGGACGCCATCCGTCGCGCTTCATGCACTCTCCAGCCACTCAGGGCTGGGTGCCAACCAGCTTTTTGGAGAGCCTTTCGGAGTTTCGATGACGTTCAGAGGTTCCACGACAGCGCTGCTTTACTGATTTGGAAGTACTCCGCAAACGCGCCGATCATGTGGCGGCTGAATTTCTTCTTTCCACTCAAAATCTCCGAGATGGTCGACTTCGCGACGCCTGTCGCCTCGGCGAGGCGCGACTGATTGACGCCTCGCGATTCCAACAGATGTCTGAGCATGTCCGCGTCGGAGGCATGCGGGAGAGCGTGGTGTCTGGATTCGTAGGCGGCGACAAGTTCGCCGAGCGTGTCGAGATACTGCACCTCCCCGTCGTCGAGGTCCCTTGCCAGCAATCGCTCCATGAAGGCCAGCGCCTCGTCGAGACGACCGTCATCACGAATAACAACGAGGGGAAAAGTCTGCACGAGTTGGAAGTACGAGTCGGGCTGACCGTGTTTTGAAGCGGCTTTGGCGGCGGGCATGGCGACTTACCTCGTCTTTCTTGCGGACTGTTTCCCGAATCCGGTTTTCGCGGCGGAAGACCTTGGCTTGTCACACCCGCATTCCGATTTCCACAATCCCAAGTCGTACTCCTTGTGAGTCATCACTTTCTTCACGAACACCAAATGAGTCCTGTAATTGATTTGACAGACCAATCGGTACTTGTTGCCGCCGATATTGAATACCACACACTCGCCCACCAGGCTGGCCTTTCCATAGGTGGCTTTGACATCGTGGAAGGAAGCCCAGTCACAGTCCTCGCGGCTCACATCGTCGTGCCATGCCAAAAGCGGGCCTTCCGCGTCGGCGCGATCGGACCGCCCGAAGAACTCCCGCAGGCGCCGGATGTGAATCACTCGCATACATGCGTCTCGCCGGGGTCGTCGACAACCCCTACATGGTAGTTCGCAAAAAACGAACATTCAACAGGCATCGATTCCGATTTACGCAATCGCCACTCGGGAGGTCAGGCCGTTCGCGGTCGGAAAGGCGACACTCCCATCGCAGCGCCGAATCGAACGGCGCGAAGACGGACGCCGCGGGTTAAACCCCTCAACGAGCCAACGGCTTGTGCCCGATGTACAGCGTCGCGATGCCGAAAGTCAGCGGGTGCCAACTCACCCGTTCCATGCCGCATTCGGTCATCACCTGGGCCAACGCCTTGCCATACGGGAAGGCGCCGACGGACTCGGGAAGGTAGTTGTACGCGCTTTGATTGTTGCGCGCCAGCAGTTGGCCGAGCCGAGGCAGGATGTTGCGGAAGTACCACGAGTAGAGAGCGCGGATCACCGGGTTGCCGGGCATCGAGAACTCGAGCACAACGATCTGGCCGCCCGGACGGCACACCCGCAGCATCTCTCCCAAACCGCGGCGGGTGTCGGCCACGTTCCGCAATCCGAACGCCACCGAGACGATCTGAAACAGGTCGGACGGAAACGGCAACGCCTGCGTGTCGGCTTGAAGAAAATCGAGCGCGGCCCCCTGCCCCTGCAAGGACCGCGTTTTGTCGCGTGCGATCCGCAGCATCGGCAGGGTGAAATCGGTCCCGGTGACCGGCAGCTTGCGCCCCGCACGATTCCAGTACGCCACCGCCAAATCTCCGGTGCCGGTGCAGACATCGAGGATCGGCCCGTCCAATGCGGGGGTCGCCTTTCGGACGGTGTACCACCGCCAGTAATAGTCCACCCCCCCCGACAGGAAGTGGTTCATGAAGTCGTAGCGCAGGGCGATCTCGCCGAACATCGTGCGAACGCGCTCGCCCGACTTGTCGGGACCGGTGGCCTGAGGGGCGGGGGAAGCGGGGGGAGCGGGGGTCAACGTGGCGGACATGCGGCGGGGTCTGTTCGACTGGGTCTGTTCGGCTGGGCGGCGACGCGGATGGAACGATGTCTTGTATCACCGCACACGCGGGACGGTCTTCACCCGGATTGTAGCGACCATCGCCACGGGTGTCGGGCGGGGGTGGGTGAAAGAGTCGATTGCCGGGGATGGATCGCTCACTTCCCTTCCTTGGCTCGTTTCTTTTTCTCGCGCTCCGCCGCCTCGGCCAGCACCCCCTCCGGGTCGTCGAGGAACGCGTCGCGGCAACCGGTGCAGCAGACGTAGTACGTCTTCCCCTTGTGCATCACGGTCGACGTGCCGGTCCCGCCGGTGACAATGCACTCCGGCTGGCCCGCTCCCTCGACCGCCAGCCGCGTTCCCGCGCGGGTGTAGCCGATTTCCGCGACCCGCGCGAACGTGTCGCGCCCGGCCCCCTTCGTCCCCAGAAACACCAGCATCCGCTTTTCGTTGAGGGGAGTGACGGCCACCTGATGCACGGTCCCGGCGTCGTCCGGGGAGGATTCGAGCACCAGCCGGTCCTTGTCCCACGCACCGCGATAAGAGCGGATCGCCCCATCCGGCAACGTGGCGTCAAAGACGTACTTCTCCGACGCCGCGTCCCACGACAGGTGGCCCGACTTGATCCCCTTCCCGTCGGAGGCCGTGTATTTGAGCGCGACTTTGTCCTTGGAAAGCTCCCACACCCATTCGGAGGTTTCGGACCACGCCCCCTTGTTCGAGCCGCGGATCGGCTGGCCCACGCCGCGCCAGCCGCCAACGACTCCGTTCAAACGACCGAGCCGCTCTTTGGCGACGGCTTTGGACGACAGATCCTTGTCGACAACCTCGGCCTTGTCGGCAACGTCCTTGGTGAGAGCGGGCGGCTCCGCACGGGCGGAATCCGGCCACCGGACCATGACCGCGACACAGACCGAGCCGACACAAACCACCATCCTGATCGATCGCATCCACGCGGCCATGGACATCGCTCCCGTTGTTGGACTCTTCCGGACAAGGCACCCGTCTTGAACAAACACCACACCGCGCATTGTAGACCGAAAGTCTTGGCCCCCGGGGCTCATTTTTCGAGGGATGGGGGGCGACGAGGTGACGGCCACGCTGAACAGGAACGTGCGACCCCCTTCCCTCACGACGAGGACTTCTTTCGCCCCTTCGTCGGGACGGCGTCCTGCCCCGAGTACGCGTTCTTTTTGCGTTTAGCCCCGGCACGGCGCTTGGGGCCGAGGGGTTGTTCGCTGCGGGTGTCCGCCTCGGATTCGGCGGCGGTGAGGGGTTGGCCGAGTTGCTGCTTCATTTTGACAATGCGGTCGCGGAGTCCGGCCGCCCGCTCGAACTCGAGCGACTCGGCGGCGGCGAGCATTTCGGCTTCGAGTTCGGCGATGAACTCGCGAGTGACGAATTGCTGTTCGGAGGTGATTCCCGCGGCCTCTTGCGCGATGCGGCGTGCTTCGACCTCTTCTTCGATTCCCTTGCGAATGGCCTTTTTGATCGACGCCGGCGTGATCCCGTGCTGTTCGTTGTAAGCCACTTGCAAGGCGCGGCGGCGGTTGGTTTCGTCGATCGCCGCCTGCATGCTGTCGGTCACTTTGTCGGCGTACAGAATCACCGTTGCGTTGACGTTCCGCGCGGACCGTCCGATCGTTTGGATCAAGCTTGTTTCGCTGCGCAAGAACCCCTCTTTGTCGGCGTCCATGATGGCCACGAGCGACACTTCGGGCAGGTCCAACCCTTCACGCAACAGGTTCACGCCGATCACCACCTCGAACAGGTTTTCCCGCAATTTGCGCAACACCTCGACGCGTTCAAAGGCGTCCAACTCGGAGTGCAGCCACGCGCACCGCAAGCCCTGCTCGGTGAAGTAGTCCGCCAGGTCCTCCGCCAGCTTCTTGGTGAGGGTCGTCACCAGCGTCCGTTCGTCGCGTGCGGAACGTTTGCGAATCTCGGCGATGAGGTGCTTCACCTGACCCCGGATCGGCACGATCTCGATGACCGGGTCGACCAGTCCCGTGGGCCGAATCACCTGCTCGACGACTTCCCCGCCGGTCCGTTCGAGTTCCCAATCGGCGGGAGTGGCCGAGACAAACACCGTTTGCAGCTTCTTGGCCCGCCACTCGTCGAACTTCAGCGGGCGATTGTCGATCGCGCACGGCAGGCGGAACCCGTGTTCGACGAGTGTCGTCTTGCGGGCGTGGTCGCCGTGATACATGGCGTGAATCTGCGGGACGGTCACGTGCGACTCGTCCACGAACATTAGCGCGTCCTTGGGGAAGAAGTCGTACAGCGTGAACGGGGGCTCCCCCGGCTTGCGCCCGGCCAAGGGTCGGCTGTAGTTCTCGATCCCCGGGCAGTAGCCCACCTCCTGCATCATTTCGATGTCGAACCGCGTGCGCGCGGCCAACCGCTGCGCCTCCAACAGTTTTCCTTCCTTGCGGAAGTACTCCAGACGGTCGTCGAGTTCCTGCTGGATCTCCTTGATGGCCGAGTCGATCCGCTCCTGCGGCAAGACGAAGTGCTTGGCGGGGTAAATGTACAAATCATTGAGCCGTTTGATCTCGTCGCCGGTCGTCGGTTCGACGATAGAGAGCCGTTCGACCTCGTCCCCCCACAACTCGATGCGGTAGGCGAACTCCTCGTAGGCGGGCCAAACCTCGACGACATCCCCCCGCACGCGAAACTTGCCCCGCGCGAATTCGTAATCGTTGCGGTCGTATTGGATGTCGATCAGTTTGCGGAGCAGCGCGTCGCGGTCGGTCGATTCGCCGACGCGCAGCGGGACCATCATCTCGATGTAGTCCTTGGGGGAACCAAGGCCGTAAATGCAACTCACCGTGGCGACGACGACGACATCGCGCCGACTCACAAGGGCGCTGGTCGCCTGCAAGCGCAAGCGGTCGATTTCGTCGTTGATCGAAGAATCCTTCTCGATATAAATGTCCCGCTGCGGGATATAGGCTTCGGGCTGGTAGTAGTCATAATAACTGACGAAGTACGAGACCGCGTTGTTGGGGAAGAATTCGCGGAATTCGGAGTACAACTGGGCGGCGAGCGTCTTGTTGTGCGACAGCACGAGGGCGGGCCGCTGCAAACGGGCGATGACGTTGGCCATCGTGAACGTCTTGCCGGAACCGGTGACGCCGAGGAGGACGTGGTCCTCCTTGCCCGCCTCGATACCGCGCACAAGGGCCTCGATCGCCTTGGGCTGGTCGCCGGCGGGTTGGTAGGCGCTGTTGAGTTCGAACGCGGGCATGGAGGGGACCACGGGTTGGACGGAGTCGACGCGGGAGGCATTCTAGCCGATCCGGCACGCCGGGACGCATACCGGCGCGGTTGCGCCCCGTCCTCCATCCGATTGCACGACCGTGTCCAATCTGACAGAGTTGTTAGATCGACGGGGAGCGCGCAACCGTCGACC
>JBIKMW010000111.1:0-21479 GCA_044359065.1 Planctomycetales bacterium
CGACATCCCGAATCCTTTCGGGTGGAAGTTCCGGACCATTCCCTGGCGTGGTAACCAAGAGAATGACCGCAAACTCCTGTCGCATCGAGACTTCTTTCGATTCACTCAAAAAGGGTTAACGCCGTAGGGTGGCACGGATTGTTGGCGTAGGGAATCTCTTGTCCGTTGAAGCTGTCCCGAGAGTTTCGAGTGCCATGCTTAGCCCGGCTCTGCGGGGTAAGCATGCGTTCGACTTCCGCCAACGGCTGGGACCAAAACTTCCGGGTGGTCCAACGATGCGAGTGCGCTCCGGGGCGAATCAGCGATTCGACGGCGATCGTTGAGAATCTGGACATTCCGCACGCGAATGTCTGTTCCCAAATCGCATGCTTGCCCCGCAAAGCCGGGCCAAGCATGGCACACAGCTCCCGATCGGGCCACCCCTTCGTCAGGCGGCCGCGCGGGCCTTGCGTCCACGGACCTTCGGGACGCTTTTCCATCGACGATGCACCCAGAAGTATTGCTCCGGCGACCGCCGCACCGCCCGCTCGAGGGCACTTGTGTACCGTTGGGTCAGGCTCCGCACGGGGTCCTCCGCGTCCGCACAGTCGCGTGGATCGACCACCTCCTCGCAGCCCAACTCAAACCGGTTCCATCCGGACGCAAGCCGATCTTCTTCCAACCGGCGGGCGTACCCGACGCAGATGAGGGCGTCGTACTCGAAGGCCAGCAGCGCGATGGATTTGTGGGTCGACGCCGGGCGTCCGAAATAATCGACGAACACTCCGCCCGATCCCGCGTCCTGATCCCCCAGGAGGGCCAAGTGCCCCCCTCGTTGGAGGGTTCCGAGCATCTGGTCATACCCCCCCTTTTTGGCGAACGGGATATGACCGGTGGCCCCTCGAAAGTCTTCGAACCAACGGTTCAGCCACGGGTTGTCGAGGGTTCGCGCCACCACCCCCATCCGATACCCGAACAGCCCGAACACCGACACGGCCATCTCCCAGTTGCCGTAATGGCCGCTCAGCACCATGACGGGGCGACCGCTGGAGAACGCGCGCACCACATCCGGTTTGTTGCGGAAGCGGATCGTGTCTGTGATGTTTTCCAGCCGCAAGCGGCGCGGCAGGCACAGGATTTCAGCCACCAGGAGGAACAGGTGCCTCCACATGCGCCACACCACGTCCCGTGCCACCGCCGGGTCGAGGCGTTCCCCTTTGGCGATTTCGAGGTTGGCGACGGCTGTCGCATAACGCGTCCAGCGTCGGGGCAGCACCACCATCAGCGACGCGCCCGTCTCTGCCACGGCCTCACACGCGCCGGCCGGTAACGCTTGGGCGACGGCGGCGACGGTCCGAAACGCGACGTACTCAAGGAAGTGCCGTACCGTCAGCCACCGGTTTGCGGGAACCTCTGGCAAGTTCAGGGGTAACGTCTCAACGTCCATGTCGATGATTCCCGCTTCGGTCGGGGGGGCGCAAACGAGTACGGCTGCACCTCAACATCCCGACACCATCCTTCGGCGCGGGTGCTCCCCAAACCG
Source organism: Planctomycetales bacterium (assembly GCA_044359065.1). Taxonomy (GTDB): domain Bacteria; phylum Planctomycetota; class Planctomycetia; order Planctomycetales; family Planctomycetaceae; genus JAIXZD01. The sequence continues at coordinate 1,523 of JBIKMW010000111.1, forward strand.
AAACTCTCCCGCGATTGGGCGTCGGGCGTCAAGAGGGAACGGAACGGTCGCTCGGTCACGGACCGCTCTTGGAGGACGAATAGCTCTGCGAGAACTGACCGCTCCCCTTGCCGGTGCCAGCCGTCCACGTGTGTTCGCACTTGATCCCGTTATCGGTCTGCTTCACGCGGATTTCGTACTCTTTTCCCGCTGCGTCGCGGCCCGTCGCGGTGTACGACTTCTCTCCGTCGGCGGAGAGTTGGAGTTCCGTCAACGACATCTTTTCGCGGACCCAGGCTTCGACCTGCGCACGGTCCCACTCGCCGGGATTCGGACTGCGAGCCTTGGAGCACCCGGCGGTCAGCATCATGACCGACAACAACACCCAGCAACACACGCGACGGTTCAAGCTCGCCTCCCCGGTTTGTGAACGCGTCAATCCACGCAACGACCCTGCCGCGCCACGCCTCACTTTGCCAAATCGTACGCCGTCATCTTCTCCTGGTCGCGCAGGAACAGTTTTCCGGCGGCGACGACCGGGTACGGCCAGGTCGAGCGGCCGCTTCGATCCCCCGGCTCGAACCGGCCGAGTTCCTCGTATCTGTCGGGTTGGCAGGCGACCAAGGCGACCGGCCCCCCTTCGCTCCGCAGGACGAGCATGCCGTCGACCCATGTGACGGCCCCCTTGCCGACCGATCGGTTCTCCCACTTCTTCTTGCCGGTCGAGAGTTCGATACACCGGAGGATGCCCGGATCGCTGGCCCCGTAGACATGACCGTCGACCAGGACCATGCCGCCATGATGGCTCTCCATGTCCTTGGTGAAGTAACCGAGCGTCGCCTGAGTTCCGGCCAATTTGATCATCGCCGCGCCGGTCCCGTAGCCGGACGAGCTGAACACCATGTTGTTGGCGTACAGGATCGATGAGCAATTGGCTGTGCCGTTGGCCGCCTTGTTGTTGCCCCACAAAGCCTTGCCATCGCTGGCCCGCACTCCCATCACGCCGCGCGACAGGAACTGCACATACTGCTTGACACCGCCGACTTCGATCGGCACGACCGACGCATAACCGGCGTCGGTCCGTTCGGGGGCGACGGTCGCCCATTCCGTTTTGCCGCTCAGTTTGTCGAGGGCGACGATCGTCCCTTTCGCTCCCCCCGGGGAGACCACGACGCGACCGCCGTCGACGAGCGGGGATTCCGAAATGCCCCAACCGATGTTGTTCCCCTCGAATTCCGAGAGGATGTTCTTGCGCCAAGCGACTTCGCCCGCCTTGATTTCGCAGCAGACCAAATCCCCATTGGCCCCAAGGCCATAGACGAAGTCGCCGTCAACGGCGGGAGTGCCGCGAGGGCCATCCCCCTGGCCGTCGCCGCGTCGGCTCCCCGTGCGGGTTTTCCACGCAACTTCTCCGGACGAAAGCCGGATGGCGATCAGATGCTCGTCTTCACCGATGGCCCCCATCGTGAACACGAGGCCGTCCGCGACGGAAACGGCCGAGTAGCCGTTCCCCAAGCCTTCGGCCGTCCACACGACTTTCGGCCCCGTTTCGGGCCACGACCGGGCCAGCCCGGTTTCCAGGGAACGGTTGTCGCGATTCGGGCCGAGGAATTGCGGCCAAGGACGTTCGGGATTGAACACGGCCGCGGCGGACTGTTCCTTGGCAGCCTTCCCGGCCGGCTTTTTGGCGGCGGGCTTTTTCTTGGCGGAGGCTTGCGCCAGCAGTGTTTCTGACGCGGGGCCTTCCGCGTGGACGATGGTCGCCGGTGCCAGCGCCGCGAACGCGCCCGTCAAAACCGTGAGAATTGCGAACCGGACCATTTCAAACACTCCGGAGATGCGGGGCGGGTCAAAGTGGGGTGGGACGACAGTTGGACGATGGTGAGGCTAGCGGACGACGCCGAGGCTGGCATCGTTTCCGAGAAGTGTAGAGAACGGTACGCCGGATGCGCAAGCCCGAAACCGCAGTCTTCACAGACGGCTCGGAGCGCCTCTGCGGAGATTTGCAGATTCAGTGACCCTTGCAGCCGCGGGAAATGCCGTCGCAACCCGCCGTGCTACGATGGGGTGACACCGAAAGAATGTCGGTATCCGGCGAGACCTTTCGCGAAATCCGGCGGACATTCGCGAGCGCCGCAGGAAAGTCGAGTTGTGGGTTGCAATTGGTGGTCAATACAGGACGAGGGAGTCGATTCGTGGAGGATTGGGAGTTCTTCTTTCGGGTCGAGCCGACGGGGGCGGGGCTGTACTTCGTCGATCTCGGCTTGCGTGACCGTGTCGAGCCGCGCCGTCCGTGGCTGGTCGAGGTGCGGTACCCTCTGCAGAACCCGCGATCGGACGGATTGGCCGACGAATCCGAGGCAAACTCCCTCGACGCCGTCGAGGATGAATTGTTCGGCGCCTTGACCGGCACTCTGCGGGGGCGCTACGTGGCGCGGGTCACGCGCGGCGGCATACGCAGTCATTTCTATTACGCGCCGACCGACAACGGGCTGGAAACGCTGGTGCGATCCGCCTTCGAGGGACGGCCGGACTACGCTGCCACCTGCACCGCCCGGCAGGATGCGCGTTGGACGCACTTTCGCGACGATCTGTTTCCGCGCGGACTGGAATTGCAAAGCATCGCGACGCGTCGGCAAATCGACGAGTTCCGCGAAGCCGGACACGATGTGACCATTTCGCGCACGTTGGTTCACGCGTGCGTGTTTCCGTCGGAAGAGACTCGCGCCGATCTGCTGGCTCAGGTGTCGGGGAACGGGTTCGAGGCGCGTTGCGGCGAAGTTGGCGAGTCGGGCGACCCCGATTTTCCGTACGGCCTCGAGTTGCGGCGGTCGTCCCCGTTGGAGCGAGAACTGCTCGACGGGTCGGTGGCGGACTTGTTCTTGCGCACCGAGAACGCGGGGGGCCGGTACGACGGTTGGCGCGTGGAAGAATAAAGGGAATCGCCGAGAGCGGGGGGTCAACCGACGACATCGACGCGGTCGACGTAAGGAGATCGCGGGGCGGGCGACTCTTCCAGGAATTCGACCCGCCCGGTGCGGACATCGTACATGACGCCGACGATGCGGATCCGGCCATCGCGCACCAAGTCGGCCAGCGTGCGGCTCTGTTCGGGGATCGACTTCACGACCCGCAACACGTTGTTGCGCGCAACAAGGTTGACGGCCTCGTCGAATTCGTGACGCGGCGGCAAGTCGGCGGGGTCGATCGCCTTTTGGATCGAGTCGATCAGCACGTCGAGGTGTTGGCAACCGGTCGCTTCCGCTGCGGACTTCCGCGACTGGAAAAACGTGACGGCGGCGGTGACTGCGCCGCACTGGGTGTGCCCCATGACGACGACCAGCTTGGTCCCGGCGACCGCGCAGGCGTACTCCATACTGGCGAGCACCTTTTCCCGAGCCACGTTTCCGGCGATGCGGACGCTGAAGATGTCCCCCACGCCCAGGTCGAACACCAGTTCGGCGGGGGACCGGCTGTCGATGCAACTGAGCACCACGGCCAGCGGAAACTGTCCTTTCGCGGTGGCGGCCACTTCCCGACCGAGGTCGCGCGGCAAGCGTCGGCCGTCGCAAAATCGCTCGTTCCCTTCCTTGAGCAATCGCAGGACATCGTCGGGCGAAAGTCGGCTTTGCAGGTCGCGGTTGGCGGTGTCGACATCGAACACTTCGTCACGGAGACCGAAACGCCCCTCGAAACCTTGCAACCCCAGCCGTACTCCGCGCGCGGGGGCCGTCACATCCTGGAAGTCTTTGATGAGGTCCAGAATGTCGGCGTCGATGTAGTGGGTCGTGCGGGCGTCGATCAGGACGTGTTCGCCCGGAACGACCTCGTTGAGCGCTCGGGCGAGCGTCGCCCGCCCGAGGAAGCTCACCTGGTCGCTCAGGGAGACCCGCACCAGGTGCCCTCCCAAATGGCGCTCGGCCGTGATCTTCACCGGGCGGCTCAAATTGCCGTACAGAATGAACGCGATCCCCACCAGCAATCCCAGGAGCACTCCGAACAACAGGTCCGTGAACAGGATGAACACCACCGTCGCGAGAAACGGGCCGAACTGCCGCCAACCACTCCGCCAAATGGCGAGGATCATCGCGGGGTCCGCGAGTTTGACGCCGGTGGCCAGCAAAATGGCCGCCACGCTCGCCAGGGGAATCCGGTTCAATAGCGTCGGAACCGCGACGACCGCGAGCAGCAGGAACAGCCCGTGGAGTATCGCCGCGAGGCGGGTCCGCCCGCCGGAGTTGATGTTCACCGACGAGCGAATGATGACGGACGTGATCGGCAGACCGCCGAGGCACCCGCACAAAGTGTTCCCCAGACCCTGGGCCACAAGTTCGCGATTGGCGGGGGACGTGCGCTGTTTGGGGTCGAGTTTGTCGACCGCTTTGAGATTCAAGAGTGTTTCCAGCGACGCCACCAGTGCGATCTGCACTGCGGCGAACAACACCGCGCCGTCGAGCCATTTCGCGGGGTTCGGCGGTTGCCACAGCGACATCGTCGAACCGGTCAGGTCGGGGATTTGTATGAGGTGCGACGGACCAATCTGCCAAGGTCCCCCCAGCAGCAAGAACAACGAATTCAGCCCGAGTCCGATCAACACCACGAAAACGGGCGACGGGACCTTGGACCGCGCGAGTGGCCCGATGCGGTGCCAGAACATCAAGAGCGCGAACGAACTCAAGCCGACGACCGTGGCCCCCCAGTGCAGGTCGCCGATGATTTCGACCAATTCGGAGAAGGTGTTTTCGCGGTCCGGTTGGCGGAACGACATCTCCCCTTCGGGGTCGGTGTCGTGACCCAACACGTGCGGAATCTGCTTCAGGATCAGAATCAGCCCGATCGCGGCCAGCAGGCCCTTGACGACGTTGTTGGGAACGAACTCGGCCAGGAATCCCAGGCGAGCGGTACCCGCCACGACTTGCAGCAACCCCGCCACCACCAGGGCCGCCATGAACGCCTCGTACGATCCGAGCGACGCGATTTGTGCGGCGACGATCGTCGTTAAGCCGGCGGCGGGTCCGCTCACGCTGGTGTGCGACCGACTGGCGATCCCCACGACCACCCCGCCGACGATGCCGGCGATCAACCCGGAGAGCGGCGGGGCGTCCGAAGCCAGCGCGATCCCCAAACAGAGGGGGAGGGCCACGAGGAACACGGAGAATCCAGCGGCCAGATCACGCGGAAACGTCTCCGCCGTGAACAACTTCGTGCGCGGCATGCACCAATCTCCGGAATTCCTCGAACATTCGCACGTCAACGGGCCAGGTCGGACAGGCCAATGCCAGCGGACCGACCACCACAACTCAAAACATTACGGAAGCGTAATGAATCGTGCCGTGTCGTGGAACGTCAAGGGTTTCCGGAGTTGATTTTCCGGTGATGCTCGGGACGAGCGTTATCGTCCGGCGGCGACTCGGCTCCAACGGTGGGCGAGGTCGGGTTTGGTGTCGACCAGGATTTCGCGGATGCCTCGGCGGTCGGCCACCGACAGGTGCGCGAACTCCTTCGAGTCGTCCTTGCCCGACAACACCTCGTCGAAGCGCCGGGCGACGTACTCCATCATCCGCTCCGGCAGCGCGTCGAAGCTCGGCGAGTGGACGAGGTCACTGCACGGATATCGGAACATCCGTGTTTCGAGGTCCAGCTCGCGCAGTGAGCGTCCGCGCCCGTCGCGCGGCCCGCGCGCGGCGAACTCGGCGGCGAATGTCGAGGTCCCCTTCAGCGGGGCGGTCAGTCGGACTTCCCCGCTCATCAGGAGGTAGCGAACCAACGGTTCGCCCGCCGCGGCGATCCGGCTTGCGGTGCTGGGCCATTCATGGTCGGCCCGTTCCCCCAATTCACGGTTGAGCGAATCCTGATAATGCACGGCGGACCGGGTCTGGAACGACGCCCGCGTGAGCAGGTTGTGCCCCTCGGCTTGATGTTCGAGCACCATCAGCGCGATCAAATCGCTGTGCGGCGACAGATAGTCTTCCAGGCGAACGCGGGTGGCAAGGTTCGTGACGTTTTGCCCCTCGCTGTTGTCGAGCGGTTGCGGGACCCGTTTTCCGGGAATCACCAGATTTCCCAGGTGGGACTGGTCACCGTGGGTGCCCGTGACGTACCAGCCCCCCCACCGTTTTTCGATCGCGCTGGTGTGGTCGATGCGAAAGGTCCCGGAAGCAAGGATCGGGAAGCCCTGCGAGTCGACGAACACCGAGCGGATCATGTGCCCGGGGACCCCTTGCGTCATACTGGAACCGTGGCAGATCAGGCAGTTGTCGGTCTGCCGCTGGGGAGTGCCGCCGGTCTCGGGGTCTTGATCGACGGCGTAGAAGACGGTTCCGAGATGGGGATCCGCCACGCTGACCTCCAGCACCTCCCCTCCCTGGCAAATCCCGACGTACACCTCGTCATTGAAGTAGAGCGCGCGGGGAGTGGCGGGGGAAATGCGGTGGCGCTGGAGGCTGGTTTTCGAGAAGACCAGCGTTTGCGACGAAACCGGAACATCCAGCGATTTCAGGAAATCGGCCAAATAGCCGTTCACGCCATCGTGTTGCAATCGCGTTTGCTTCGCGGCGATCCGGTCGGCCAGTCGCGAAACGATGTTGTCCGGTTTGGTCTCGCTATAACAAATCGGCTCCTTCTCGAACTCGTCGATCTGGGCCCGCGCGGCGGACGGCACGCACAGTCCCCAAGCCAGAAGGGAGACCAACACCGAACTGCGCCCCGCGCGACTTGCGACAAGTCCACGAGCGCGATGGTCGGCCGGCGAGACAGTGATGGACAGCGACATGATCGGCACCGGCTGGGGGGACGGGTCGCGAATGGCCCGACTTTATGGCGGAGGGGCACGGGGCGGGACTACACAGCGTTTGCGGGATCGAATTGGACGAACAGACCGCAGGGGGCGTATCCTTCCACCGAGCACGCCCACGGGAACGTCACGGAGAATGGACGGGATCGCCGAAGCAGCATGGTTTGTTCGGCGGTGCTCGCGAGTCGTTACGCTTCCACTTCTATCGGCGGCAATTGTGGATGTCAATGTCCTATTTTGTCGCGGCACGTGAAAACCGATGCTTTCGCAGTCCGTCGAGTACGCGCTCCGCGCGGTGGTCCATCTGGCCAGCCGTGATCCGGACCCCCTCACCACCGATGCCATCGCCCAGGCGACGTTGGTGCCGAAAGCCTATCTGTCAAAGGTGTTGCAGCAACTGGTGCGGGGCGGAATCGTGCGGTCGCAACGGGGTTTGGGTGGGGGGATGACCCTCGGCAGGTCGCCCGACGTGTTGACGATCCTGGAAATCGTCAACGCGGTCGATCCCTTGCAACGGATCGCCACTTGTCCCTTGGGGCTGCGCAGCCACGGCAAAAATCTGTGCCCCTTGCACCGCAAACTGGACGATGCGTTGGCCGAAATGGAGTCCGCGTTCGGCACCACGACCGTCGCGGATGTGCTGAATCAGCCCAATCAGAGCGTTCCCTTGTGCGATGTGGGGGTTACGCCGAAGACTTCGGAGTGAGGCAGTGTCGTCAGGGTTTTTTCTCGCAGCGCAGAACCAGTCGCGTCACCTCCGGCGCGCAGCGAATTCGTAGCGGATGCCGACCCGACAGCCCGCGCGACACATGCATCACCGTCGGCGCGACGTGATACGTTCCGCCGGAGTATCGGCATCCGTGCCAACTCGGCGAATAGACTGGTCCGAAAAACGGAAAGCGAATTTGTCCGCCGTGGTTGTGGCCAGCCAGCAGCAGGTCGGCGCGGTGCCGCCGTGCCCAGCCGATTTCGTCCGGCGAATGGGCGAGCGCCAAGCGAAACGCCCCCTCGGGGACCCCCGACCAATCGGGCCGCTCTCCCATCCAGGGGAGTTCCGAACCCGCGATGGCCAACGTCCGCCCGAGATGCTCGAACAGCACGGTCGCCGACGACGCGTCCCGCCAACCGGCCCGTCGCAGCGCCTGCCGCACCACCTCCGGTCGACCCGTCATCCAGTCGTGGTTTCCCAGCAAAAACCACTTTCCCAAGGGGGCGTCGAGACGGCCGAACGTGTCGGGGATCCATTCGACGAGTGCGGGATCGTCCAGCAAGTCCCCGGTGAAGACGACCAAATCCACCGGGTGCCGCGCCGCTTCCTCGAACACGCGCGCGAACCACTCCCGTCGCACCACTCCGACGAAATGCGTGTCGCTGATGTGGAGCAGGGACAGGCCGTCCCATTCCGCGGGCAGCCCCGCGAGCGCGAGTTCTTTTTCCGAGAACTCGACGGTCAGGGCCTCGTTGAAGGGAACGAGGGCCATGCGTCTGTGTGGCCCCTCGCCGAACGGGGGTTGTGGCACATCCTTCGAATAGTCGAATCGCTCCGAGGTCTCGCGACGCAGCGCCCGCGGACGGGGCCAATTCGTCCGGACAAGCATGATCAGCGGATCGACGATGCCCGTGACCGCGCACAGGTAAAAGTAGGCGCCGACCAGCCAAGGGGTCTCCCCCCACGAGCCGCCGAAAAACGCCCGCGGCCCCCAAAGCCCGTAGAACCAGCCCACCGCCAGCGGGAACAGGAGGATGACCGCGTCGTGCCATGCCTTGCAGTAGTGTCCGAACGCCTCCGAGATCCGCAGGCTGAGCAAGCGATTCAGCAGTGCGACCATCAGCGCTGCGTGTCCGAGCGATGCCGACAGGAAAATCGCGATGTTCCACCAGGAGAGTGTCATGGCGGCCTTGTAGCGAGTCGACGGGCATCGAGAAAGCGTCCGGGTCTCCGGTTGGCACGCCTCCCGAGGGCGGCATCGCGGCATCACTTTGCCGTGTTCGCCCGCTCCTTCAACACCTCCGCGTAAACCTCCCGCAAACGCCGCGTCATTTCCCGATGGCAGAACCGTTCGCGACACTGGTCCCGACCCGTCGCGCCGTACCGCGCACGTATGTCCGAGTCCGCCGCCAATGTCCGGATCGCTTCCGTCAATCTCGCCAAATCCCGAGGCGGGATCAAGAACCCCGTCCGACCCGGCAGCACCACCTCCCGCGCGCCGTCGATGTCGTAGCTGACGACCGGCTTGCCCCCCAGCAGCCCTTGTGGCAGCACCCGCGCCAACCCCTCCCGCAGGCTGGTGTGCACGACGATGTCCATGCCGCCGATCAACTCCGGCACCTGTCCGGGCGGCACCAGGCCGGTGAACACGAACCGCTCTGCCAACCCCGCTTCGCGAATGGTCCGTCCCAACGTCTCCCGTAACAGGCCGTCTCCCACGAACAGGAACTTCAATCGCGGGTCCGTCGGACACAACACCTTCGCCGCGGCGATCACATCGTCGTGCCCTTTGAGCTCGAATAACCGCGCGACCTTGCCGACGACCACATCGTCCGGGCGAAAGCCCAGTCGGCCCCGCACCGTTTCCCTCGGGACCGGTGGACTCAGAAACGGTGCGATCTCCATTCCGCTGTACACGGTGACGAACTGTTCGGGGCGCCCGACGCCCGCGGCGAGGTACTGCGACGTCATGGCGTCGCACACGGAGACGATTCGGTCGCTCCGCCGCGCCGCCCACCGTTCCGCGGCGACATAGGCTCGATAGGCCATCCGCGATTGATAGGGATGAAACGGCGAGCCGTGCACCGTGTGCACACACGGCAGCCCCAACCTGGCCGCGGCGGCCCGCCCCAGGATGCCCGCCTTTGAACTGTGTGTATGGACCACGTCCGGCCGCAGTTCGCGCAGCAGTCGGACCAACTCGCGGTACGCGCGCCAGTCCCGCCAAGGGTGAATCGCGCGGCGCAGCGCGGGGACCAGCCGCACGTCGACGCCATTCTCCCGCGCACGGTCGAGCAGGCTTCCTTCGGGACCCAGCGCGGGGCCGGTGACGAGTTCCACACGGTCACCGTGGTCCGCTCGCTGCCCTTCCACGGTGAGCAGCGTGTTCTCTTGCGCGCCCCCCAGGATCATCCGCGTGATGATGTGGGCGACATGCATGGGAGACCCGACGGGTACGTGCGAATGGTTGGGCGAAACGCGGATCGTATCACGCGGCCCCGGCCGTCGCCCATTGGTTGCGTCCCGAGCGCTCGGCCTTGCGAAGTGCCGACATCCCGCGGTCGAGAGCGTACTCGGCGCTTTCGCCCGGCGCGATCGTCGTCACCCCCAAGCTGGCGGTGACCAGCACCTCCGTCGAGCCGTCTTCCAGACAGAACCGGTGACGACGGATTTCGTCCCGCAGTTCCGACGCCCGCGTCGCCGCGTCCCCATGTCCGACGGCCGACGCCAGTACGGCCCACGTGTCATCCGACAACCGCGCCACGCAATCCTGCTCGCGGAGATTCCGGCACACCACGTGCGCGAGTCGTTTCGCGAGCGTCTCGCTCCCCTGCCTCCCGAATCGCTCGCGCAGATTGCCGAAACGGTCGATGCGGACGAGGCACAGGGCGGAGGACTTGCCGGTGCTCCGGTTCCACTCGACGAGTTTACGAAGGTTCGCATCAAACGCGGATCGACCCGGCAGGCCCGTCCCGGCGTCGGAGGGTGTGGTCGTCCACTCCAGTTTCGCGGGGGGCGCCGAGGGTTCGGGCGACGCGACCTTTTGCCGTTCCAGCAGCGAGCCAAGTCCGGCGAAAAGACGTTGCCGCTTCCCCTCGATCGATTTCACGGTCTCCTCGCCGATGGCCGGCGCGGTCAACTTTGACAATCGCTCGCAATAGTCCGCCGACTTGTCGAGCGACATGTTCAGGCCACGCAGCAACCCTTCCACCGACTCGAGCAATCGGCGCCGCTCCTTGTCGTCCGATCGACGGATCGACAGTCTTCCCGCGACGAAGCCGAGGCTGGTCGAGACGAGCACCCCCGCGCCGATCAACCATCCCAGCAACGCGGGATCGAGGTCGGTCCAGGCCGAAAACGCGGCAAGTAACGGAGGCGAAAGGGGCACAACGAATCCGAGGCGAACTGTTTTGAGCCGACACCTTGGGGGCATCGGCCTTGGCCGTCGACTCGAACGGTGGCGCGGGTTCGCGCACGCGCACCGCTCGCGTCTCGCGACAACCGTAGCTTGTGCCGCGTACCGCCACGCCCTGCCCGCCGCGCGGTGCCCGAAGTTCCGTTCCGGTCGCACCGGTTGTCACACCCGTGACGAGGTCGTGTCCAACCGGGGGGCGCCACGCCCGCTACCGCAGAATCTGACGCTTGGTCCCTTCCGTCTCGTCTCTGGATCTCGGAAGGAGCTTGTTCGTCACTTTGTCTTCGACGCCGCGCTCGGGCCTGCCGCCGGCGCTTTCAGGGCGATCGACTCGATCATCTCCAGGTCCGCGGTTCCCAATTGCTCGAGATTCTCCGGCTCCACCACGAACACGAGCACAACCGGGTCTCCCTCCTTGCCCCCCACCCAGTGATAGTGCCACTGCATCGCGGCCCCTTGGGCTTCCCCCGAGGCGACGATGCGCAGCACGCGCAGGCCGGCACCGGACTGGAACTCCTGCGACTGGACCACCTGCTTGAGGTTTTTGTCGAGCGCCTTTTTCACATCCGCTTCGAAACGGTCCAGAGGCAAAGGCTGGCCGTCGGCGGGCTTGGCCGACCTCTGGATATTCACCTGCGAGACGAGGTTCCCCTGCTTGACCTGTCGGAAAATCGCGACTGCGGGCGTCTGCTGGAACAAGTGCCAATCCCGCCCGTGCAGCAATTCCAGGCCCCACGGTGGAACGTCGAACGCCAGCAACTGGTTCGCGTCGTTCGGTTCGAGAGGCAGGTCCTTCAAGGCCGCGTCCCCGAGCCGCTTGCCGTCTGGATCAATCGCTCGGTCGACCGTGATTGTCGCCCCGACATCCAGTCCCGGAGAGACCGGTCCGAACGCCCGCTGTTCTTTCTGCGTCAGTTCGATACGCGTCGTCAGCTTCTGCGCGAGGTCGTACAGCAAACGTCCTTGCAGCGACACCTTCGCCGCGGCGCCGCTGGTCAAACCTTCGACGCTCCCCACGAACGAAACCGTCGCCACCCCCTCCTTAACGGATTCGAGTTTGCACTCGAGTTCCGACTTCTGCGACGCCTCGAGGATCGCCAGGCTTTGAACAACCCACTCCGTCGGCTTCCAGGAGTCACCCGGTTCGACGGGATTCTCCGGCAGCAGCGCCTGCACCAACAGCGGGTCGCCGGGCATGGCCAGAAACGTCATTTCGCGGGCGGTGAGAGGTCCGGACGGGCTGAAGTGCGCCACCCCTTCGGGTTGTCCCTGGGCGACGATCAACTGCACCGTGGGACGCAGCGTGACGAACGAAGTCTGCTCGCCGCTGACGATCTCGGAACGGGCACGCTCCATCCAGCGTACGCTCCGGAACGCTCGCGCGTCGCGCCCGGTGCCCGAGAGACGGCGTTCCAACCATTCAAACCCGGCATCGACTTTGAGGGGGCGCGGTTCGGGCATCCCGCCGGTCTTCAACGTCACGATCTTGCCGTCCACCTTGACGGAGACCGTTGTCCGGACCACGCGCGAATCCGCCGCGTCGTCGACGATTTTCACGGTTTCCGCCAGCGACAATTCCGCCGACCCCGCGAACCAACCCGCCGCCCACAGCACGCCCAGCGCGCCGAACCGGCGCCGCGACCCGCCCCGACCTTGTCTCCCGCGATCCATCGCCACCTCCCTGAAGAATCGATTCCTTCCGTATTCATGGCGGATTCGCGGCTTTCAGGCTACCCCGGATTCGTCATTTCGTTGAGCCGACGGGCCAACGTCATCGCCAGCGACTGCAACCGCCGCCAGTGGTCGGCGTCGACGAACATCCCCTCGCCGTCCTCGGCCTCCTCCGCCTCCGACAGCGAACGGGCCAGTTCTTCGTGGATCCAACTGAGCAGGTCGTGCGCTTCGACCCGCTGTACGGGCGTCATTCCCTTCGGCATCGGCGGGGGGCCGTTCGGAAACGCATTCTCCGCAGCCTGGACCGCGCGCGTCATTTGCCCCGCGTCGGGACTCTCGTCGTCGTCCGCCTGCCTGGCCGCGTCCAGCAGGGCGTCCGCCGATTGCCCAGGCCCCGCCACCAACAGCAGCGACCGCCCCACCTGCACCTGGTCCCCCGCTTGCAGCACGCGCAGCCGCGCCGCCCGACCGTTCACACGCGTACCGTTGGTGCTGTCGAGGTCCGTGAGGATCAGCCGACCGTCCGCGTCCTGGATCTTGGCGTGAAAACGACTCACCTGCTCGTCGTTGAGCGCGACATCGTTGTCACGCTCGCGACCGATGGAGACGGGGGTGGCGAGGTTCTCGAAAACCTGCCCCATCTCGAATCCGTCCAACACCTGGAGAGTCACCAAACCCATGCGAGGCCCCGCGCTCGAAAGCGCACTCGTTCTTGACACTTCCCGGAAAACCGCTCGTGATCCCGATCAACGGCCAGCGGCGAAAGGCGTTGCGAATCGATCGCTCGCAACGCCCCGCCGTCGTCTTAGTCGTTCATCTCAACCCGTCGGCCCCCTCAAATCAACCGACCTTCAACCATTCTTGGGCAGATACTTCGGCAACGGCGCCGCGTGCACCGTCGGCTTGCGGTCGCCAACGATTCCCGCGATCTCCCGCTCCACCCGCATCACTTCCTCGGGGGTCGTCAACACCGACAGTTCGGTGACCGTCTTGTAGGTCCCGCCGGCGGGGACCGTCACCACCCGCCCGTGCGAGCGTTCGACCGTCTTCGGATTCGGGAAATTCGTCCCCGGCTCCAACCCCGTCACGTACCCGTAGACGTCCGCTCCCGTGTTTTTCCACACGGTGAAACAGGGCAATTCCTTGAGATTGAACTTGAGCGACACCCCTTTGTCGCCGTGTGCGTTGCGCAACAACACCCGCGTTTGCCCCTGGTTGTTCCCGACCAGTTGGAAGAAATACACCTGTTCGACGAAGCCCGCCTTCGGGGCCGCGTACTCAGCGTACGTATCGACCGCCGCCGCCGCGACGGGATCGCGCGGAGCCACTTCCGACGCTGGCACGACAAGCTTCGCGTGCTCGTCCAGGAACGGCCGTCCGAAGTTCCAGTGGTACAGCATTTCCAATTCGGCGGGGGTACCCTTCATATTCGTGAACTCGTCGGTGAACAAGACGCTGTTCGAACCCGCCTGCGTGGTCACGCTCGAAGTCATCCGCCAACACGGACCGAACAACATCGTCTCGTCGACGACCGCCGTCGCGCCCAGCGTCCCCTCGCCCGTGTCGTCGGCGAACACATCCACCTGGTGGGCGGGAATGTTGGCGATTTTCCCGTGGAGGGTCAGTTCGGCGGTCGATTTCTCGCCTTGGTTGTTGACGATCACATCGGTGCCGGGGGGGCCGTTGGAATCGATTCCGCAGCGGCACAGCAATTCGTTGAAGCCGCTCAACCACCCCAATCCGCCGCGCTCGACGAGGTTGACGAACATGGGGTTGACCGGCGCCTTGACCGGCGATGCCCACCCGACATCCACACCGTCGCACTTGGCCCGCCAGACCCCCATTCCGCGCGTGGGGAGCAGTTCGATCGACAGCCGCCCGTTGTGGAGCGCGACGACATCCACGCCGTCGGACAACCCGCCGCGAAGGGGGTATTTCTCGATGGACCACTGTGCCGCCCCCGCCAGTTTCAGGGGTTTGCCCGCCGCGCCGGCGGTCTGATTCAGGGCGAATCGTTCGCGCCAAGTGCCGTTGGATGTGTTCGTCAGCGTGACAATCTCGCGAGCCATGAGCGCGGTCCTCGTGCGATCGGAATCTGCGGAAAAACGTCGAACCCCCGAAAATCGGAGGGGGGAGTATATCGCAGGGAAAGCCTTGCGTGTCAGCCGTCGGGAGCGGGGGGTTTGACGTTTTCAACTCGACACCTCAACGAATCTCCAATCATATAAGGCGCACACTGAGCGAGAGACCACGAAGCGTGACTCGGGAGGGTGCCAACCGCATCATTCGGTGGACGGTGTTCGGGTCCTGATCGTCAAATTTCGCAATCACGGCCACAGCGAAGCTTCCAAACTCAAGCAAAGAACCTACGCCCCATGAAATTCGCCTACATCATCCTCTACGTCCGCGATGTCGCGAAGTCCCTCGCGTTTTACGAAGCCGCCTTCGGACTGACGCGCCGCTTCCTGCACGACAGCGGTACCTACGGCGAACTGGAGACCGGTCCCACGACGCTGTCGTTCGCCGAGGAGGCCCTCGCCCGCTCGAACCTCGACGGCGGATTTCGTCCGGCCAGCCTGCAAGAGCCCCCCGGAGCCTGTGAGGTCGGGCTGGCGACGGACGATGTCGTCGCCGCTTATGATCGTGCGCTGCGGGCGGGAGCCGTTTCGGCGGCGGCCCCCAAGACCAAGCCGTGGGGCCAGGTCGTCGCGTACGTGCGGGACCTCGACGGCCACCTCGTCGAACTCTGCACGCCGGTGGCGTAAAGTCCCTCGGTCGTCATCGGACATCGTCCCCAATCCGCCGTCGGGAGTTCGCCATGAGCAGGTCGATCGCGCTCGCGATTTCGGTCCTCTGTACTGCCGCAGTGAATGGTCTCGCCACGACATCCTTCGCGGGGGCCGATCAGGCGCCTCGTCCGAATGTCGTGCTGTTCCTCGCCGACGACCTGGGTTACGGCGATCTGGGCTGCTACGGCCATCCGCACATTCTCACACCCAACCTCGACGCTTTCGCCAAACAGGGGGTTCGCCTGACGCAGTGTTATTCCGCCAGCGCCGTGTGCAGCCCGTCCCGGTCGGCGATCCTGACGGGGCGAACGCCGCACCGCAACGGGGTATTCACGTGGTTGGCGGAAGGTTCCCCCGCCCACTTGCGAAGTACGGAAATCACGCTGCCGAAACTGCTCAAACAAGCGGGCTACGCCACCTGTCACGTCGGCAAATGGCACCTCAACGGCCTGTTCAACGATCCCGCGCAGCCGCAACCCAACGACCACGGCTACGACTGGTGGCTCGCCACGCAAAACAACGCCGCCCCCACGCACGAAAACCCGAACAACTTCGTGCGCAACGGACAATCGGTCGGACGGATGGAGGGCTACTCGGCCCCGCTCGTCGTTGAAGAGGCCGTGACGTGGCTCCGCGACAAACGGGATGCGACGAAGCCGTTCTTCCTCGCGGTGTGGACGCATGAGCCGCACTACCCCATCAAGTCCTCGCCGGAGTTCAAGAAGCTCTATCCGCAACTGACGGACGATGTGCAGGTCGAACATCACGCGAACGTGACGCAAATGGACGCCGCGTTCGGAACGTTGACGCGGTCTCTGGACGAGCTGAAACTGACCGACAACACGTTCGTCTTTTTCACGTCGGACAACGGCCCCGAGGGGGACGGCGTGAAATCGCCCGGTCGCGGCTCCAGCGGTGGCTTGCGAGGGCGCAAGCGGGACCTGCACGAAGGGGGCATCCGCGTGCCGGGAATCGCCCGCTGGCCGGGGAAGATTCCCGCCGGAACGACCTCCAACGCTCCCGTGATCGGCAGCGACTTGTTTCCCACCGCGCTTTCCGTCGCCAATGTGTCGCCCCCGACGGACCGTGTCCTCGACGGCGCGAACGTGCTTCCCGCGTTGACGGGCGCGGACGAGAACATCGAGCGATTGCAACCGTTGTACTGGCGTCTGCACATGGCCCCGAACGCCAGGATCGCGCTCCGTTCGGGCGATTGGAAAATCCTCGCGGACGCCGAGTTGCGAACTTTTGAACTGTTCAACCTCGCGACGGACGAGCGGGAGGCGAACGATCTGGCGTCGACCGAACCGGCCCGGTTCGCGGAAATGAAAAAGCTACTGTTGAAACACAACGCGGCGGTCGAAGCCGAAGGCCCCGATTGGTGGAAGACCCTCAGCGCGAACGGGGCCATGACGCGCGACCAGGAGGCGAAAACCAAACAGAAAGCCGCCGCAAAGAAGAAGTCCAGGGACTGAGGCTTTCGGGCGGACATCGTTGTCGAAACGTGTTTAAGCGACCACGATCCTCATGGCCGGCGCGTCGCGGTTCGCGGACCGTCTTCACGCAAACCTGACTTTTCCTTTGACGAGGGAACTGCCGAGTACGTATCATCGCCTGTTGATGCAGAGTCGTGGGCGCTGGTCGACAGTGGTCCCACAGAAATCCCCCCAAGCCGTTTCCCCACCCGAACCCGTCCGCCACGAGAGTCGGAGGGTCGTCCTCCCCCAGTCAATTTGTCCTCGACGATCCCGCCGCGCGTGGCTCACCTCGCCGGAACCCAACCGAAAGTTGCCCGAATTGCTGAGAGGTCGATCCGCCGATCGAGTCGGTTCCAACCACTGATTTTCGGTGAGTGCCGCCTGCTCGGCAGATCGGGATATCCCACCACTTCCGCGGAGTTGCAGCATGCGTTTTGTTCGTCCATCCCGAGTTGTCGCGGGCCTCGTCTGGGGACTGTGCGCGACTTTCGGCCCAGGATGGGCGATGGCCCAGGCTCCCGCGATCACCGCGCTGTCGCCGCAGGCGATCAAGCCCGGCGCCGCGACGGATCTGAAAGTGCGCGGGGGGAATCTGGCCGGTTCGACTCAATTGTGGAGCACGCTGGCCCCCGAGACTCCGCTGACGCCCGATCTGGCCGGCAACAACACCAACGCCGCCGAGGTGTCGTACCGTTTCACGCTCCCCGCCGAAACCGCTCCGGGTGTGTACGGCTTGCGAGTCGCCACGCCCAACGGGATCTCGAATCTTCGGTTGTTCGTAGTCGATGATCTGCCGTCGTTCGCTCAGGTGAAGCCGAATCAGGCGCTCGCCAACGCCCAGGTCGTGGCGCTTCCCACCGGGGTCGACGGACAGGTCGACAACCTCCAACGGGACTTCTACAAGTTCACGGCGGCGGCCGGACAGAAGCTTTCGATCGAGGTCGTCGCCCAGCGGATTGGTTCGTCGCTCGACCCGCTCGTCAAGCTGATGGATGCGAACGGTCGCGAAATCGCTTATGCGGACGACACTCCCGGCGTGGGCTCGGATTGTCAGTTGGTGCATACGTTTGCGGCGGCCGGGGACTATCTGCTGGAAGTGCGCGACGTGCGCTATCAGGGGGGCGGCAACCACTTCTATCGCCTGCGCCTCGGCGATTTTCCCTGCGTGAACACGCCGTTCCCCTTGGCTGTGAAGAAGGGGGCTTCGGCCAACATCCAGTTCGCTGGGATCGGCGCGGCGGGCGTTCCTGCGGTGCCCTTGGTCGTTCCCGCGGACTATCCCCATCCGACGGTTTCCGTCGGCGCGAAGGCCCCTGGCGGAACGTCGAGCGGTTGGGGGACGGTGACGGTCAGCGATTTGGACGAGTTCGTCGAAGCCGAACCGAACGATGCCGCCGAACAAGGTCAAAAGGTGGCACTGCCCCAAGGCCTCAACGGCCGCTTCGACAAGCCTGGAGACGTGGACCGCTTCACGTTCACGGCGGCCAAGGGACAGCGGTGGCTGTTTGAGGGGGTCACGCGAACCGTTGGTTCTCCGGCCGACTTGATGCTCAAGATTGTGAATGCCCAAGGGGGTGACGTGGTCGTCGTCGACGACACCGGCACCGACGAGGGGATTGTCGACTTCAACGTTCCGGCGGACGGCGATTACACGTTGGTGGTGGAGGATCTGCACAAACGGGGCGGGATCGAGCTCGCGTATCGCGTCGAAGTGCGGCCCTTTGCCGATAAGCTGAAGCTCGTCGCGACGGCCGAAACGCTGAACGTGGCGTCGGGCGGATTGCTGGCGGTGCAAGTCAACGCGGTGCGCGGTCCGTTCGCCGGTCCGATCACGCTGGCCTTGGACGGCGCCCCAGAAGGTCTTGTGGCCACCCCCGTGGTGATGGGGCCCGGTCGGAATTCAGTAACAATGACGATCGCCTGTGCGGCGACCGTCCCGGCGGGCAAGGTGTATGGACTGCGAATCGTCGGCACGACGGCCCTCAATGGCCAGGAAGTCAAGGCCGTCGCGAGCGTCACCGACGTGTACAAGGCACTGCTCGGCGGCAATCCGTTCCCTCCGGCTTGGCTGAATGGAAAGGCGTTCGCGGGTGTGACCCCCGCGCCGCTGTTCACGTTGGCCAATTCCGCCCCCGAGATCGTGTTTGGTAAGGACCTTTCGGTGACGGTGAAAATCGTCGCCACTCGAAAAGCAGATTTCGCCGAGGACATCGCTCTGGCGATTCAGCCGGCTCAGGACGGGGTTCCGGCGGGTATCACGCCGACCCTCAAACCGATCGCCAAGGGAACGAACGAGATCGAGATTTCGTTTGCGGCCAACAATGCCGCCCCTCTCGGTCAATTCAGCGTCGTGTTGGTCGGGACGGGCAAGGCGGGGAATGTCACCAGCGTGCAGCCCATCCCGGCACTGTTGCTTTCGCTGAAAGCCCCCTTCGAATTGAAGACAGAAATCCCCGGCGGCAAGATCGCCAAGGGACAAACGGTGAAGGTCAAGGTGACGGCTGTGCGGAACCCCGCTTACGCCGGCCCGATCAATCTGGCGTTCCAAAACTTGCCGGCGGGTATCACCGCAATGGCCGGGGCGATGATTCCCGCTGGTCAAACCGAAGCGATGGTGGATTTGACGGCCGCCGCCGACGCGGCGGCGGCGAATGTGGCCAATGTGATTGTGAATGGCGAAGGGATGAACGGCGCCGCGAAGTTGGTGGCTCCGGCTCCTGCGGTGGGATTGGTGGTGGAGTGAACGTGGCGCGGCGACCTTTGGCCGCGCGGCGGGACGGATGGTTTTTCAGGGATATTCCTTCGCCCGACCGGAGTGTCGGTCGAAGTCGCCGAGCACAGACTCGAACCGGGTCCGGGGCCCTGCCCCGGCTTTTCACGGAGTGAACGGACGATGGCCCAAATCACGCGTGTGACCATGAAGCGATACGGCGCGGCAGTGTGGAGCGGGGTGGCCGCCTGGGCGTTTGCCGCCGCCGCGGTTCCGGCCACGGTCGGGGCGGCGGAACCCGCCACCGGGGTGGTGGTGGGTGAACCGACGGCGATCTCGGTGTTTCCCGAGAAATTCGAGCTGTCCGGCAACCGCGCTCGCCAACGGGTGGTGGTCACCGGCACCTACGC
>JBIKMW010000112.1:0-21474 GCA_044359065.1 Planctomycetales bacterium
GATATACTTCTTCTGCATGGCACACCTCCTTGTGCCCGGACACTCCCACATTTGCATCAAGACCCGCAACCCCTGTTTCGAGGCGTGTCGGACCACTAGTGCTTGGTAACTCCCATCGGCCCCAGCGTGTCGAACGGCGGCGGGACGGACTGCCCCCGAAATCGGGTCACCCGCGATGACGGGTTGCGAGTTTGTCCGACACAGCGGCAGGTCGGTTCAAAAGGTGGTCGCATCCGAGTCAAGTAGGTCAGGCTCCTGCCTGACTTCCTGACCGCCACGACGAATCCGCGGCCGCCCCTCCGGCGATCTCCTGCGGATTGCTCTTCCCCCAAGATCCACCCTCGTTGCGCGCCTCGCAACACCGCCGTGCGCGACACTCGTTCCCCCGCGCAGCCGCGATCTATGACTGCGTCACGCGCCATTCCAAAACGCGTTTTCGCCCGCGCGCGAAAAAATCACGCTCGAATCTCCCACGTTTCGATTTTTCAAAACGTGGGTTCTGCGCACTCCCCTCGCGCCAAATCGACCCGGAACCCGATGTCCGGTTGCGCACCAAAATCGGCCCCGAAACCGGGCAATTGTGCGGTTTGCCCCGAATTCCTTCACACAATGCTCGCCGGTTTCCGCCCCCAAATCGGGGCGGAACGCGTTCCCGCCCCTTCTCGCAATCCGATTGCGACAACCGCGCAACAAACCCGCGTCGGGTGAAGGGACTCTCCCGCCACACCCCGGATCGACATCCGCGAGATGGCGGGTCGCGTCAGGAACCCCGCGCCAAGTCGGCGGCGGGATACTCTTCCCGGATGCGGCTGGGAGGGCCTTGCTTGGGCATATGGACAAAAAACAACTCGACGATCGAGTACCCCGTAAGGTCCTGGTGGAGGCGGATCAACTCGCGAGCGCGGGCCGACATTTTTTCGATCCGCGGATCCCCCTCCTCGGGCGGAAAATCGACATGCAGGATCACCCGCAGTTGAGGCGGAGCACTCCCCAGCCGCCCCCCCTCGACGCGCGGCCGCATCATCTTCAGTTCCGCCGCCAACGCCTTCTGCAACGGAATGAACGGCTCGAAGTGCATCTTCCAGAACACATACACCGCCAACGACGACGCGATCCCCAGCAGCAGCAACCCCAGCACAACGGTCCGCCCCGAAAACGGCCGCACGACAATCGGCTCAGCCGGCGCGGGGGAATTGGATTCAACGGCGGAAAACGACATGGGGGCGGCTCGAAGGGAAGGGGTGAGTTGAAGCAGTATAGTCGGGGGATGTCGGTGACGGAGGCGGCGGACGGTTGTGGGGAACCAACGAATGGCGGACATGCCAACAACGCGCGGGCGCTCGACGCGGCTTGAAGGTCGCACGTGGTGTTTTGCGGTCGTCGCCGCGACGGTGCTCGTCGGGTGGGGGATGTGCCTTCGCGCCGACGATCCGCGGTCGCCGGAGACGCCCGATCTCGAGCGACTCCGCGCAACGGTGTACGAGCTGTCGTCCGCCCCGTACGAAGGACGCGGAACCGCGCTCGGCAAGCGCAAAACCCGCGCCTATCTGATCGAGCGGTTCCGCACGCTCGGCTTAAAACCGTTGTTTGGCGACGCGGCTTACGAGCAGGAGATTCCCGGTCCCCGCGATTGGGACGCCCCTCCCGATAGCCCTCGCCCCCTCTATGGGCACAATGTCGGCGCGTGGCTCCCCGTCGCAGAGTTGGATGGGAAAAAGCGATTGGAGAAAGAACCCCCGGACGAAGTCGTGATCGTGTCGGCCCATTTTGATCACCTGGGCATCATCGGGGGGCGACTCCATCCCGGCGCGGACGACAACGCCTCGGGAGTGGCGATGCTGCTGGAAACGGCGAGACTGCTCGCCGCGCGGAGGCCGGTTATCGGGAACGGTCCCCGCGTCGCGGGGATCGCGTTCGTGGCGTTCGATCTGGAAGAGTACGCGCTGTGGGGTTCGCGGTGGTTCGCCGCGCATCCCCCATGGCCGCTCGAACGGGTGCGACTGTTCATGACCGCCGACATGGTCGGCCGGTCGTTGGGGGACCTGCCGCTGGCGACAATCTTCGTGTTGGGAACGGAGCATGGTACGGGTCTTCCCGAGCGGATCCGCGCGAGCGCCCGGCTGGCTTCGACGGGAGACCGCCCGCTTGAAGTGGCGCTGTTGGGGACCGACATCGCGGGAACGCGAGGCGATTACGGTCCGTTCCGGGATGCGGAAGTGCCGTTTCTGTTTTTTTCGTCGGGCGAACATCCCGACTACCACACACCGCGCGACACCGCGGAACGGGTCGACTTCGACAAAGTCGCCGCGGTGACCCGCGTGTTCGCCGACGTGGCTTGGCAAGTTGCGCTGGACGACAAGCGTCCCGTTTGGCGCGAAGCGGAACCGCTCGGCCACGACGAAGCGCGAACGATACGGCGCATCGCCGTCTTGCTGCTGGAAAGGGATGATGTCGCGAAGAGGGAGGGGCGATCGGGGTTGGGTGACGCCCGCCGCACCGTTGTGACGGGAGTGCGCAACGAGTGCGACCGGCTGCTGACGCTGCCGAAAATCGGCCCGGACGACCGGGTTTGGCTGGCTCGGGGGGCCAAGTTGTTGCTGGCGATGGTGTTCTGACGTGTGGCGACCGGTCGCCGGAGCGAGGCTTATCACCGCGCCATCCCGCGCAGCTTCCACCGACCGCCCAAACCGCGTGGAATGCAAGATACGATTCATCAGCCAGCGTTCACGTCTCCCGTCGCGCGCGGAGCGACACGGTCTGTTGGAAGGCTTTCCCATCCGGTACACTGCCTCGCTTGGTGTCGCGTCGTGTGGCGGAGAGGGGTTTCTCCGTCAAGAATCGTGTCGCACCGGCGAATCGTCGAGCGGAGAGGTCTCCGCGCGGGAAGTGGTCCGCGCTGTGTGGCGGAATTCCTCGAACAGGGGGCGCGGCTCCCGTGTGCCGGGGCCATCGGCGGGACACCGCAGGTCGAAATCGAGTGGTCAAGCATGGATCAGAAGCCGTTTCGTTTCGTCGGATTCTTCGCGCTGGCGTTCGGCCTGATGATGCTGTGGCAGTCGGTCGTGCTGCCCCGTTTCTTCCCGCAATTCGCCCTTGATGCGAAGAACGCCGCCAACAAGCCCAAGCCGGGTGCCAAGCCAGCCGCCGGTCATGCGGGGGACAAGCCTGCCGCGGTCGCGGCCAAGCCGGGGGACGCCGCCGCGGAGAAGGGGGATAAACCCGCTGCCGACAAGAACCCGTGGTCGTTCGCCGAGCATCCCCCCCGCTTGCTCAAACTGGGGTCGGTCGAACCGAATTCGCCGTACCGGTTGGACATCACCCTCACCACGCGTGGCGCGGCGATTTCCGAAATCGATCTCAATTCGCCCCTCTATCGGGACCTCGTGCGGCGCGACAAGCCGCTCCGCGTCATCCGTCCGGGTGTCGGCGGCGAACTCACGTTCGGATTGACGCTGCCGCAAATCCCGGTGGACCTGCGCGATGTGCATTGGGAAGTGATCGAGGAAGCGAAGGACTCGGTCGCGTTTCGGCTGGCGACTTCGGTGCCGGGCTTCGAGATCGTCAAGCGGTACTCGATCAAACCGCTGCCGCCGGGTGCCGATCACCTGGCCGAGGCCCCCGCCTACCTCGTCGATTGCTCGGTCGTGCTGAAGAACACGACGGACGGCGTCGCAACGTGGTCGTACGAGTTGCAAGGACCGGTCGGGTTGCCGCTGGAGAACGCCGACAACACGTCAAAATGGCGCGACGTGGCTGCGGGTTTCCGCGAGCCCGGGTTCGTCAACACGGTGTTCATGCCGGCTTCGACGATTGCGAAGGGGACGACCGAAACGTGGTCGAAACCGTTCGCGTTCATCGGTGTCGACGTGCAGTTTTTCGCCGGCCTGTTGTTCCCGGTCGGGAAGGATGCGGACTGGTTCCAGGCGGCGGTGCCCACTTTGGTGGGGCCGTCCAACACGCAATTCAGCGATCTGTCGGTGCGACTGGAGTCGAAGCCGATCGCCCTGCAACCGGGGGGGGAAGTCGCGCACAACTTCCAGTTGTTCGCCGGCCCGAAGGACGAGCATCTGCTGCCCGCCGACGCGTCGGAGGTGATCCAGCACGGCAAGCTCGGTTGGATCAGCCGTCCGATGGTGTCGTTCCTGACGCTGCTGCACGGCATCACCGGAAGCTACGGCCTGGCGATCATCGGCCTGACGGTGCTGGTGCGGGCGGGGATGCTGCCGCTGTCGCTCAAACAGGCGAAGAACGCGCTGCTCATGCAAGAGGTGCAAAAGAAGATCGCCCCCGAAATGGCGATCATCAAACAGAAGTATCCCACCGACCAGGCACGACAGAGCCAGGAGATGATGGAGTTGTACCGCAAGTACAACTTCAATCCGTTCGCGATGTTGGGTGGCTGCCTGTTGCTGTTCCTGCAACTGCCAATCTTCATGGCGCTGTATTCGGCGCTGAATCTGTCGGTCGACTTGCGGCAAGCGCCGTTCCTGTGGGTACACAACCTGGCGGCGCCCGACGCGCTGTTCGCGTTCCCGTTCCGGATTCCGCTGTTGGGTTGGACGGAGTTCAATCTGCTGCCGCTCATCAGCGTGGCGCTGATGGTGGTGCAGCAAGAGATGTTCATGCCGCCGCCGACGAACGAAGAGCAGGCGCTGCAACAGAAGATGATGAAGTACATGACGATCTTCATGGGGGTGATGTTTTACCGCGTCCCCGCCGGACTGTGCGTGTACTTCATCGCCTCGGGGATTTGGGGCCTGATCGAACGCAAGATGTTGCCGAAGCCGAATCTCGACGCGGTCGCGGCCACGGTGATCGCCGCCCCTCCGCCCAGCCCTGCCGCAAATAGTTCGACAGGTGGTTCGCGAGGCGGTCCGCCCGAAGCCAAGCCGACGGCCGGTCCGGGGCTCTGGGAACGTCTGGTGCAAATGGCCGACAAGGACCAGCAACTGCGTCGCGAGACGGATCGTCGACCGACCGACAACGGATCGACGGGCCGCAAAGGGAATTCCGATCGTCGCGGCAAGCGCCGCTGACAACTTATCCGAAAACCCTCTGACGCCTGAGCGGCACCCAAGCATCGGCGGGTCGCTGAACAAGCGCAACCGGGTTTTCGGATTGCCTCTTAGCCTGCAATCGTCCGCGCCGGGGACGAATTCCATGCCGGCGGTGCGGTGCGATGAGCGGACTTCCCGATCCCGATGACTTGATCGTGGCTGTGGCGAGCGCGCCCGGTGGTGGTGCGCGGGGGATCGTGCGGCTTTCGGGCCCTCGGCTGCGCGAGGCGCTGGGGGGTTTGCTCGGCCCGACGTTCGTCGAGGATTGGCCGCGGCGCGCGGCGGTTCGAGCGGGGGAGTTGGTCGACATACCCGGAGCGCGGGTGGATGTGTCGATCTGGCCCGACTCGCGGAGCTACACGGGTCAACCGCTGGCCGAATTGCATGTTCCCGGTGCGCCCGCGCTGCTGGAGTGGCTGGTGGCCGCCGCGTGCCATCACGGTGCGCGACCCGCGGTGAGGGGGGAGTTCACGCTCCGTGCGGTGTTGGCGGGGCGGATGGACCTGGCGCGGGCCGAGGCGGTACTGGGTGTGGTCGACGCCGAGTCGCCGGAGGAACTGCGGGTGGCCCTTGCGCAATTGGGGGGAGCCACGGGGCGGGAGCTGGCGCGCGTCCGGAGCGATCTCGTGGATTTGTTGGCGGACCTTGAGGCGGGACTCGACTTCGCGCACGAGGACCTGAGTTTTGTCGACGACGACACGCTGTGCCGGGGGATCGCGGCGGCGGAACGCATGTTGGCCGACCTGGCGGCACGGGCTGGGGACCGACTGCGAGCCAATTCGCTGCCGCGTGTGGTGTTGGGCGGTCCACCGAATGCCGGGAAGAGCACGCTGTTCAACGCGCTGGCGGGGCGGGGCGCGGCGCTGGTTTCGGATGTGCGCGGCACCACGCGCGACTGGCTGTCGGTCGAGATCGACCTGGCGGGCCGCGCGGTCGAGTTGATCGACACCGCCGGCGCGGACGAGAGGGCCGGGGAGGGTGCGAGTCGTACCGAGGCGGCGGAGATCGAGGCGGCCGCCCAGCGCGTGCGACTCGACGAGTCGTTGCGAGCGGACCTGCTCGTGTGGTGCCTGCCCGTCGACGCTCCTCATGAAACGTCCACGCCACCAGCGGGTGCCGCCGACCGGACGCTACGGGTCATGACGAAGTGCGAACTCGACGCGGACGGGACTCAAGGGAACGTGAAGGAGGCGGTGCGAGTGTCGGTCCATGCGGGGCGGGGACTCGACGTGCTGCGGGACCGGATGCGGGGGGAACTGGCCGCGCGTGAACGCGCTGGTGGAACCGCCGTGTTGCTGGCCGAGACGGCCGAACGTTATCGGCCGGCGTTGGCGGGGGCCGGGGAGGCGTTGAGCGCGGCGCTGGAATTGGCCCGAGCGGCGGGGGACCAAACGTTGATCGCAGCTGAGTTGCGGCGGGCTCTCGATTTTGTGGGCGAGTTGACCGGCAGGACCGACAACGAGGACATCCTGGGCCGCGTGTTCCAGCGGTTTTGCATCGGGAAGTGAGCGGGGGCGAACCCCCGCGTTGATGTCTCACGCTGAGGCGCGGAGACGCGGGGTGAGACAAATCCTTTGTGTCTCTGCCCCCCTGAGTGAGAACAGATGCCCCTGAGTTCCTGACGTTCTCCGCGGCTCCGCCGGGAGTAGCGCAACTTCAAAAGGCGCAGGTCGGGTTTCCATCCCGAAATTTGGCTTGTCTGACAAAACTGCGGTCGGTTCGCCAACGCACAATCCCGTCTGTTCGGGTCCAGGGCTTTCGCTTTGTTGAACCTGGAATGGCCGGGGCTGGACCGAAGGGAAGCCGCGGTCGTCCGATCGTACGCGGTTTTCCGGGGTTTCGCCCAAAGCGGCTCCAACCCCGGCCACCCCTTCTTCTTCGACAGATTGAAAAAGGCGAAAGCCCTGGTTCCGGTCGTGCCGTTCTTGCGGGCGGCCTCGCCACCCCGGATGATGAGGTATGTTTGGTCTGGGACCGATGCCTCGACGGCCCGGGCGGATCGCCGCCCCGGCGGACGAACCGGCGTCGCTTCGCGACCGCCAGGAGTGGACCGTGATTCGCACCGCCAGTGGTCGCCGTCGGGTTGGGATTGCCGCGCTGTTGGGCCTAGTGCTGTGCGGGGTCGGCGTGACGCTGCCCGCCGACGAAACCCCCGCACCTCGCGCGGACGGGGAAGCGGCCCCCGAATCGGACGAGGTGGAATTCCTCCCGTTCCCTCCGGGCGTGGGGCCGGGCAGCCCCGACGACGACATCATCCCCGTCGTCCCAATCCCCGATGAGTTTGTTGCGGAAGACTTGCCGGAGACGGAGGAAACGCCCTCGGACCAGGACGACGGCGACGAAATCAAAGACGACAAGCCCGCCGCCGAAGAGAAGCCAGCCGAAAAAAAAACGGTCGACAAGAAAGACGCCGAGAAGAAAGACGCCGACAAGAAGCCCGTCGCCGACCAGCCGGCGGTCAAGCCCAACACGCGTCCTGTGCCTCCCAACCCCTTGGGGCGGCTCTTCGAGAAGCTGTTCCCCGCTGCTCCCCAGCCCGCCCCCAACAAGGGGGGCGCGAAGAAACCCGGTCCCGCGACTCCTGCCGCCGAAACGGCTCCCAGAAAAGCCAAGGCTCGCACGGTTCCCGATCCCCGCGTCGCCCACGACCGCCGCAAGCTCCAGTGGCTGTCGTCCGCGGAACAATCCGTGGCGGAAGGGGACTGGAATGAGGCGGTGAAGTGGTATCAGCAGATTCTCGACCACGCCGACGACGCATTGCACAAACTCGACAACGGCGACTGGTTGCCCCTCAAGCGTTTCGTGCGGCGAACCATCGCCACCGGTCCGAGCGCGCTGCGCGAAACCTATCGCACGCAGTTCGACGGACTCGCCAAACGTCTGTGGGACGATGCGAATCGTCGCGGCGACGAGGCCGAATTGGCCCGACTGGCCGCCGCTTACTTCCCGACCGAGGCGGGTCAGTGGGCCGCCAACCGGGTCGGCACGTTGGCGCTGGACCGGGGCGAGATGGCGCTGGCCGCGCGGTGGTTCGATGAACTGTGGAGCACGCGTGCGGCACTGACGCGCGACCGCAAATGGCGGCTCAAGGCGCTGGTCGCGCTGGACCGCGCGAAGCACGACGCCGCCAAAGAAGTTTTGGCCGCTCTCGCCGAAGGGGGGCCACCCCCCCCCGCCGCGAACGACCCTGCCAAAGCACCCGGCTCCGCCGCATGGCTGGCGGAACTCTCCGCCCGTTGGCCCGCGTGGTCCGCGCCGGTCTTGTCGGACTGGCTGGTGCCGTTCGGCGACGCCGGTCGCACGGCGGGGGTCGAGGGGGGCGATCCGCTGCTGATTCCGCGCTGGTCGAGCGCGCTCACCGACAGCCATCCCGTCCGCGAACAGGTTGAGCACCTCGTCCAGTCGTTGCAGGACCAGGACCTGCCCACGCTCCCCGCCGCGCACACGTTGCTGGTCGACGGGCGTATCGCGTTCCGGACGCTCGCGGGGGTTCGAGTGCTCGACGCCGACACGGGGCGCTTGCTGTGGCAGACCGACGACGGTCTTCCGCTCGAACAGGCCATCGCCGCCGCCGCGACGGCCGCCGAGACAGGCGATTACACGGCAGTCCAGCGGTTGATGGGCAACCCCCTGTTCGCGGAGAACGCGTTTCTGTCGAACAACGGTCAGGCCCCCGAGTACCAACCGCTCGCCCATTTGCTGTTCCGCAACGCGAACTTCGGCTCCATCAGCAGCGACGGAACGCTCCTGTTCGTGCTGACCGACGCCGGGATTTTCGATCCCCGTCAACCGGGTCAAACCAACACGTGGGAAGGGCGCGACGCTGCGCGGGGGCCGGGGAATCTTTTGCAGGCGTATCGCCTCGGCTCCGGGCAGATCGCCTGGGAAACGGGTGGTGCCACCTCCGCCGACGGGCTTGAGCTGCCGCTGGCGGGGCACTTCTTCTTCGGTCCTCCCGTGGCGATTGACGGCGAACTGCTCGTCGTCGCCGAAGTGGCCAAGGACATTCGCCTGTGCGCGCTCGATCCGCTCGACGGGCGGTTGAACTGGTCGCTCTTGTTGGGACATGCCGACGCCGATATCGACACCGATCTGGGTCGCCGCTGGTGGAGCGCACCGATCGCGGAGAGCCAGGGGATCCTCGTCTGCCCGACCACGACCGGTTGGGTTACGGGTGTCGACCGCCGGTCGCGTTCGCTGCTGTGGGGGCACCGCCTGGCCCCGCCGCAGAAGTCCGGCGACAACGGCGAAACGGCCGATCTCGTGCAGATGACGCAACTCAGCGCGAACTGGGCTCCGTCCGCGCCGATCATCGCCGACGGTCGCGTTGTGATGACCGCTCCCGAGTCCCCCAACGTCGTCTGCCTCGACCTTGGCACCGGCAAAAAGCTCTGGCAGAAGTCGCGCAACAACGCGCTGCAAGCCGCCGGGGTGCATGGTTCCCTGTTGGTTTTGACCGGCCCGACCGAAGTGACGGCCCTGAACATGGCGGACGGCGAATCCCGGTGGAAGGCGAAGACCGGCCACCCCGCGGGACGGGGGATCGTCGTCTCCAACAGCCTCTATCTGCCGCTCCGTTCCGGGGAGGTGCGACGGTTGGCGCTCGACGACGGGCGAACGCTCGGTTCGTGGTTCCCGCGCGAATCGCCGCTCGTGCTCGGCAACCTCGCGATGTACCGGGGCTTGCTCGTCTCGCACGGCCCGCTGGGGTTGACCGCCTTCGAGCAGGAAGAGGCCGTGCGGCGCGACATCGCGCGCCGCCGCGCGAAGGACCCGGCGGACATCGGAGCCGCCTTGGCCGACGCCCGCGTCGCCGCCCTCAAACGGGAACAGGCTCGCGCCCTGGAACTCGTCGAACCGATCGACGAGGCCAAGGTCGCGGAGATGGATCGCCCGCTGTGGCGGCAATTGCTGTTCGACGCCCTGCTCGAATCGCTCCGCGAAACCCCTGTGACTCCGAACCCTTCCGGCGGCGACACTCCTAAAACGGATGTGCCAACGGCCGACGCCCCGCTCACCGACAAGCGGTTTGCCCGCCTGTTGACGCTCGCTGCGACCGAGTCCGAAAAGCGGCAGGTCATCGACTTGCGGGCACGGCGCGAAGCGCGGGCCGGGCGTTTCGCCGCGGCATTGGAGTTGTACGCCTCGCTCCTGGAAGCGCCGGCGGTTGAATTGACCATTGCCGACGAAGACGGCTCGCGGAAAGTGAATGGCGACGCGTGGCTGGCCGGTCGCGTGGCCGAACTGTGGCGAACGATCCCCGACGACCGTCGCGCGGAACTGGCGGCGCCGCTCGCGAAGTTCGTCGCCCCGCCGGCGGGTTCCGAGATGTCGACCGCCGATCGGCATCGCCGCTTGCGCGTTTGGTCCGTCACGCCGACGGGGCGCGACGCGGCGCTCGCGTTTGTGGACGAAGTCTCGCAGCGCGGCGAATTCGCCGCCGCCGAACGTTGGCTGCGCCCGTGGCTGGACGACGGCGACGCGGCGGTCGCGCTCCGGTTTCGGGTGCGACTGGCGCGGTTGTACGAACAGCGTGAGATGTGGTCCGCCGCCGCGCGGGCCTGGAACCGGGTGGCGACCGATTCGGCCACGGTCGTCGATGGCGAAGGATCGACGGGGGAAGCGCTCGCGCGCGTCGCGCTGGAGCGACTGGCCCCCAAACTTGTCCGCCCCGCTCCGTTCGATTGGGAGCATGCCGACACCCGTGTCGAACGGATGGGAGTCAGCTACACCAACGCCTATCAGCAGGACCTGTCGGCCCTCTCACGCGAACCGTACTTCCGCGACTTCGAGATGCGCGTCTCGCAGCAAGAGCAACGCCTTGAACTGACCGACGACCGGACCGGCGAGTTGGTGTGGTCGCAACCGCTGCGGTCGCGACTCGGGTTTCCCGAGCACACGCTGGCGGTGGCGGAAGTGTCCGGGCACCTCGTCGTGCTGTTGCACCGGGGCGTGCTGCACGGGATTTCGCCGGTCGAACGGCGCGTGCTGTGGACGCACACCGCCGAAGCGCGCGGGCTGCCGCAGCACTATTACGCCGGTCACCAGATTCTGGCCCCCCAACCGATGGCCACGGCCATCAATTTGCAGCACCGCTTGGCCGCGTTGCAACCGGGTCAAGGGCACGGCCAATTGGCGCTGGCCACGTCGGAAATCGTCGTCCACCAAGGTCCCCGCGCGCTACGCGGTGTCGACGCCCTCACCGGCGAAGTGTTGTGGACACGCCCCGGCCCCCGCGCGGGGACACTTGTCTTCGGCGACGGCCAAGTGCTCCTGCTGCGCCTTCCCGAAACGCGCCGTCTGGTCGCGATCCGCAGCGTCGACGGCCAACCAATCAAGTTGCCGTCGCTCGAAGGTCCGACCCTGAATCCCTGGCTGTTCGTCGGTCGGCGGCTGCTGACCGTGAAAACCGGCGACGGCAAACAGACGAAGGGGCAAGTTCTGGAGTTGTTCGACCCCCTCGAGAATCGGGTCGCGTGGTCGTTCCCCGTCCCGAACGGAACCCAATTCTCGGCGATCGAACCGACGCGTTTGGCGATGCTCTCGCAGGAGGGCTCCGAGAAGGAGGGCGAAGTCCGCGAACTCGATTTGGCGACCGGTCTCCCGCACAGCCTGGGCAAACTCGGCTCCGAGGACATGAAGGGCCGCAGCCAGGCGTTCGCGCTGATCGACGACACCCGCCTGTTCCTGGTCGTCAACGGCCAGCGGTCGAACAACCACTTTCAGGAGGGAATGCCCGGAATCGCCGTGAACGGGAAGGTCATCGCGTTCGATCGCGCGGGGGGTGGCCCGAGGTGGACGAAGTCGGTCGGCAACCAAAACCTTATCGTCGAGCGCTTTCGGCACAACCCGCTGCTGATCTTCGCCGCGCGTCGCTTCGAGCAACGGGGGGGCTTTGGCGGGACGACGATGTTCGAGGTACAGGTGCTCGACAAGCTTTCGGGAGTGCGGCTGCTGCAAGACAAAAGCCCTTCGCACGGTGGCTTCCGGTCGTTGCTGGTGGACCGCACCCGCCCGGCGGTGGAGATCCGCTCGTACAACGAGCGCCTGAGATTCGTCCCGGGGACGCAACAGGCGAAGAACGACGCGCCGCCGCCCGATGGCAAACCCAAGGCACCGTGATTGCCGGCCGAGGCACGTGCCAAGTTTTCCCGAAGAGCCTGAATCACGCAGCGGCGGAAACCGCGTGTGGACCAAACGCTCCTTTGAGCGCTTGGGTTGAGATGCCACGAGATGCCGGATCGACGAACCCGCAAAGTGCGAGGCCGGTGTTGTGGTACTCGTCGAAGCCGCTTCAAAACCGTCGTAGAACGATCACGAGGCAAACGCGTTGAGCGAATCCCGTGAGGGCGAGAATGCAGCGTTCATGCCGGACGACGATTCGGCGGACGTGATGGAGCCAACCGCTCAAGCGTTCGCTCTCGCGCTGCCGCAGTCGTTCGCGTTGAACATCGCGGCCCGGTCCCTGGTCGTAGGTTGGTCCTGCGGGTTGTCGAGGCGACAGGCATTGATCGAGTCGCGGCTCCAGCACAACTTGTCTCGCCGCGCGACGCGCTGGCTGCCAAGGCCGACAGTGGCGTGCCGTGTCCGTCGCACCGCCGCAGGATGTTCGACCCCGTGCCGCGCCGGAGTTTGGGCGAGAAGGGGGCGGGGCGATCGCTTCACTCCTTCCTGTACGACCAGTTCGACAGCAACCCCGCGGGTTTCCCGCTGGGCGAGCGCTACACCACCGGCGCGCCGCTCGGCAGGCCGACCGGCAACGACGACGTGGGCAACTACGATGTGGGCAACGAGCTCGACCTGATCGCCCAGTACAACGTCAATCAGAACTTGTCGGAGGAAGCCGGTTACTTCTGGTTCTGGTACGGGGATTACGTCGACACGAACGCCCCGCGCGACGACGCCGAAATGTTCTCCCTGCAAACGACGTTCAAGTACTGATTCCCGCGCGACAAGGATCGTTCCCGCGCGACAAGGATCGATGGCGGACCTGCGTCATGACGGGCCTGCGTGATAAGGTTGATGACGAGGGAGACGCGGCTGCCGGCTTCGCACCCGCGTGTGATGCGGGCAGCCGTTTTTCTGCATCACTCGAACGCCACGCGTTGCCAATACGCGAACTCGTTGGCCCAGTTGTTGGGGTGGTGGTGGATTTCGACGGGGAGGGTGCGGCCGGCGAAGCGTGCGAGGTCGAGGGAGATGTCGACCCAGCCGCCGGTTCCCTTGGTCAGGTCGCCGTTGATGAGTTGGTCGTGGATGATCTCCGTCCCCACCTTCACCTTGAGCTGCCAATCGGCGTCTTTCTCGTGCGACACCACGAGGCGTAAACGTTGGGAACGGTCCTTGGGGGTGGACAGCACACCACGAAGGACGAGTGGCTTGCCTTGCTCGGGGGGATGGGTCTTGAGGACGGTGGCGCGGCCTGCGTGCTCCTTGAGCAGCCAAACGCCGTTGCCCGCCTGGATCGTTGAGAACCTGGGGGCGACGCGGGAGACGATCGCGGTGAATTTGTCCGGCTCGAACGACACGCCGAGCGTGTTGTTCTTGACGATGTCGGAGGCCCCCGCGAGCGGGTTGTAGGGGGGGGCTCGCTTCGGATCGATGCGGGCGAGATCTTCGTTCGTGCGGGCAAAGACGATGTGGTCGAACCACGCGGGGCCGCCATCGACCGAATCGAGTCGCAGGCCGGTCAGATCGACCTCGCCGAAGTCGCCGAACATGTCGCGGGTCACTCGGGTCCAATCCTTGGGGGGGGCGTCGGACAGGCGGACGTTGCCCGAGTTGGCGAACTTGCCTCCCGTGCCGGCGGTGTAGCGGAGGCTGTTGCGGGCGTCGCGCGTCTCCTCGGTGGAGAACTCTCCCTCGCGCGCGAAGTGCAGCCCCATCGCCCCGCCGGCCTTCTTCCAAGCGAATGCCACCACGCGGTATTCGCCGATGCGCGGCGTGCCGCGCACAGGTACGCGCGTGCGAGTGAGCGTCGCTCGCTCACGTTCGCCGGCTGTCACCTTGACCGAACCCGCGCCCGAGAATTTGTTGGCGGTGTCGTAGATCGCGACGCCGGTCCCCTGGTCGAGCGCGCCGACGAAGCCCGGATCGTCTTCGAACAGGACCAGCACCGAGGGATCGCGGTCGGACCACTGAATCGTCCGCCATTCGACCACGCCGCGCGGGTCGTCGGCGAACTGCGCGATTTCGACACGCACCGATTTGCCCGCCCAAGCCTCGACCGGCACCAACAGCGGCGCCGCCTCTTGCCAGCCGTAACGGATCGGCACGTCGAACTCGGACACGGCGACGCCGTCGAGCGTCACTTGAATGCGGCTGGGTTTGGTTTCCTTCTCGTAGCGTTGAGCGGAGAGGACCAGGTACTTCGCGGCGCGGGGGATGGTGACCTGATTGGCGAGCACCAGCACGCCACCGACGGGAACGTCGGGCTTGTCGACTTTGGGGGTCGGCAGGATGTCGGTCCGGAATCGCCAGCCGCGATTGTCGCCGGTGTCCCACACATGCTCGATGTGAAAGGGCCAGACCGGGGGTTCCGCCGGGCTGTTCGGCGGCGTGGTGGGGGGGGCGGCGACGGTGCCTGCGAGGGGGCCGCCGTCGGCGTGCAGCATGGTCCAGCCGTCCCAGGCGGGAATGGTCGCGGCTTGTCGCGAACGGATTTCACGCTCGACGGCGGTCGGTTCCAGATCGAAGAGGGGTTGGACCCAGTTCGCAAGATCGCGGATTTCCAGCGGATCGGCCCCGGCCGGCGCTCCTTCAACGACCGAGTCGACGACGAGCATGAGGCGGTCGGCGACCTCTTTGGCGGGGAGCGGCAGCGGGCCGGAATCAGTGAGCGGGCCGGTGCCGACGATGGGAGCCGCCTGGAACGCGGGAGGAACGGAGGGGTTCGAGTCGCCGTCGCCACGGCCCCACCGCACGAGGGGCCGCGCGCAGCCGCCGGCACCCACGGAGCGATCCAGCGCGAATCCGGTCCGGAACGTACCCGCCGACCTGGGCAACTCGAACGTCACCTCGGAATGGGCGTGGACCCCCAGGCCCCAACCGGACCACTCCTCGGCAAAGCGGGGCGCCCAGCCGCGCACGTTGCGATCGACACGCGGCGGACCGACCTGCCCGAGGGCCGAGCGTTGAGCGACGCGCGTCGGTTCCAACACGGAGAGCGGGACCTCGTGCGGGCGGAAGAACCGCCGCGCCCGGATCGTCCGATAGGAGACGTACAGGGGGTCGAGCGACCACGCCGGCTGGATGGTGTGGTACCAGTGATCGGGGTTGCCTCCGCCGCGCGAGAGAGGGCGGAACCGCGCGGAAGAGGTCGTGAAGCGATTGCCGTCGGACGTTTCCATTTGCCAGACGGACGGGGTGCCGTCGAACGCGGGGGCAAGCGTGGCGAGTTGCTCCCACCAGGCGGTCCAGCCGTCCTGTCGAGGCAAATGGAGTTCGGCCAAATCCCCCAGCGGAATATCGCGCTGCACCTGGTCGACAAGCAACCGAACGGAACCGTCCCCCCAACGGAGGGCGCGGAATTCCGCCTGGCTGCCGTCGCGCAGGAAGGCGGTCCCCGGTCGATAGCGGGAGTCCTCGCGGGCCTGCCAGACGACTTTCTTCAACCAACGGGTTTGCAACCGCACGAGGTTTCGGGAACGCGGCTGGTCGGGCCAGTGCAGTTTGGTGAGCGGTTCGAACCATACGGCCGGGGGTTGATTCCACCACGCGGACTCGCGGGGAGCGGCTCCGGCGACGACTCCGCCGATCACGTCTCCACCGAAGAACTCGACCCGCGCGGGGGGCGGTTCCCCGGCCTCGAGGGTGACATCGTGCAGCCAGCGGACGGGATTGGCGGGATCGAACAGCGCGGCCCCTTCAAAGCGGGCCGGTTTGTCGGGTTCGTGCCAGTCGAGCACTTCCGGCCCGGCGACCTTTTGGCCCCCTTGCAGAACGGCCTGATAGCGGGGTTCGACGGCGGACGCGGGGAGGGGGAGGAGAACGGCTAATGCAACGGCGACGTGGCAAGTAAAGAGGGCGCACCGGGATGTCGGTGGTCGGTCGATGGCGGTGTGCGCGGGCATGGAGACGACCTTCGGTGCGTGTCGCGAAGTCGCGGTGGTTGGATGCGTGTACTCCGTGACAGAGTGACCGACGGGAGCGGGAGGATCAAGGAGAGCGGGAAGGAGTGGCGGTCCATCAGGGGAGCAACAGATTGTTTTGCCATGCCGGGAGATCGCCGACGATGTCGAGCGATTTGACCGTCGCGCCGCCGAGAATGTTGTGGGCGACGAGGTTGTCGCGGCTTTGGCCGAGGATGCGGATCGCGTGCCGCATCGATCGTGTCGCGCGACGATCGACGATGGTGTTGTTGACGACGCGACAGCGGACGCAGTCTTCCAGTTCAAGGCCCCGGTACAGCGGATCGAGAATCTGGCAGTCCGAGACGCCGCAGTCGCTGCAGCGGACGAACGTCACCGCCGCGCCCCGGTCGGGGGTCCCCGCGCAAAAGCGCTGCGTCGCCAGTCCGCTCAAGAGCACGTTGTCACAATCCTCGAAGCGAAGCCCGTCCTTGGGGGGTTCGGAATCGTGGCCGCGCCACACGAACGTATTGCCGTTGATGACGAGGCCGGCGCAACGCGCGGCGAACACCGAGAGGTCGACCGAATCGTAAATCGAATTGCCTGTGATGGTGACGCGCGAGGCGTTCTGGAGTTCGACGGCCCGCCACTGGCTGCCAAGGACGTTGCCGGTGATGTTGACGAGATGCGCGGTATCGACCTTTTGCGTTTTCGGTGCGTCGGCTGGCTGGGGGCGCTCGACCGTGGCCCCGACAATGCGGATGTTGGCGCCGCCAGTTTGCGGGGTGGCCTGGATCGTGTTGCCGGAGATCGTGACTTCGCTGATCACCCCTTCGGTCGCATCGAACCAGATCTCCGATCCGCCGGGATGATTCGCCGGGACGGACGCCTGGCCCGCTCCCCCCGCCGTGACGTTGTTGTATTCGATGTCGTTGCCGACGATCTGCAGGTTGTGGACATCCCCCCCGAGTGACTTGATCCCGGCCAACTTGTTCCAACTGATATGGCAGCCATGCACAATGATCTGGTGCAGGTTGCAGCGATCGAAGAACAGGCCGATTTCGTGATTGTCGTAGAGGTGCGAATCGGACAGGAGGAAATCGCGGTTTCGTTCGACGAGATGCACGCCGATGCGACAGCGCCGTACGAGCACGCGCGAGACCACGCACTTCATCGTTTTGCGCAGCTCGATGCCGACGGCGTCGGGATGATCGCCGACGATTTCGAGACCGGTGATCGCGGGGAAACGCTCTTTGTCCCAGGTGTGGGGCTGCACGCTCGCGGGGGAGGCGGTCCCTTGGTGATCGCCGACGACCCGAATGGCCGGCCCCGCGCCCGCCATCACGATCCGCGAAGTTCCGTCCTCGCCGCGCACCGCACCGAAGCCGGTTTTGGTCAGGTCGAGCACGAGGGGACGCGTGATGCGGTAGGTCCCCTTGTTGAGGCGCAGCACACCGTCGCCGGAGTCGAGTGTGTGTTGCAGCGCCGCGGTGTCGTCGGCGACGCCATCACCCTTGGCGCCGAATCCCAAAACGTTCGACATTCGGAAGTTCCCTTTTCTTTCCCCCCCATCACAACCCTTCGACGACAGGGGGGATACGAATCACCCCGTCGGCCCGCCCGCCGCGATCCCGCTTGCCATTGTCGTCGCGTATTGCTCGAAATTCTTCCGGAACAGGCCCGCCAACTTTTGCGCCGCCGCGTCGTAGGTCGCTCCGTCGCTCCATGTCTTGCGCGGTTGCAGCACGTCGGCGGGGACATCCGGACAGGCGGTGACAATGTCGAAACCGAACACCGGGTCCTTCATCGTCGGTGCGGTCGCCAGTTTGCCCGAATGGATCGCGTCCACGATTGCCCGCGTGATGGTCAGCTTCATTCGCTTGCCGGTGCCGTACGCTCCGCCACTCCAACCCGTGTTGACCAGCCACACGTTCGCGGCGTGCTTCTTCATCTTCTCGGCGAGCAACTCCGCGTACTTCGCCGGATGCCACACCAGGAACGGCCCGCCGAAACACGGGGAGAACGTCGCCTGCGGTTCGGTGACCCCCACCTCCGTGCCAGCCACCTTCGCCGTGTACCCGCTCACGAAGTGGAACATCGCCTGTTCGGGGGACAGCCTGCTCACCGGCGGGAGCACGCCGAACGCGTCACACGTCAGAAAGATCACGTCGGTCGGATGCCCGGCCACGCAAGGGATTTTCGCGTTGCGGATGAACTCGATGGGATACGCCCCGCGCGTGTTCTGCGTGATGGCCGAGCTCTTGAAGTCGACGTGGTGGTCTTCGCTGTCGAGCACGACGTTCTCCAGCACCGCGCCGTAGTGCAGCGCCTGGAAGATGTCCGGCTCGTTCTCGGAGGTCAGGTCGATCGTCTTGGCGTAACAGCCCCCTTCGATGTTGAACACGCCAGTGTCGGACCAACAGTGTTCGTCGTCGCCGATGAGCAAGCGCTTGGGATCGGCGGAGAGAGTCGTCTTGCCGGTGCCGGAAAGACCGAACAGCAGCGACGACCGCCCCGTCTGACGGTCCGCCGTGGCGGAGCAGTGCATCGACAGGATGCCCCGCGCGGGCATGAGGTGGTTCATGATCGTGAACACACCCTTCTTCATTTCGCCCGCGTACTCGGTGCCGAGGATGACGACTTCGCCGTCCTCGAACGAGATGTCAACGCTGGTGCGGGAATCGACGCCGGCG
The DNA here is from genome assembly GCA_044359065.1 of Planctomycetales bacterium. Lineage (GTDB taxonomy): Bacteria > Planctomycetota > Planctomycetia > Planctomycetales > Planctomycetaceae > JAIXZD01. Next base: position 18,820 of record JBIKMW010000112.1, read on the forward strand.
GTGAGGCGGTTCGCGGGGAATTCACCGGCGTTGTAGATCACGTAGTCCGGCTCGCCGAAGTTGGCGAGTTCCTCGCGCGTCGGGCGGATCAACATCGTGTGCATGAACAGCGCGTGGTAGGGGCGCGAGCAAATCACGCGGACCTTGATCCGGCAGGCGGGGTCCCACCCCGCGAACGCGTCGACGCAGTACAACCGCGGGCGGGTGTTGAGGTAGTCGCGAGCCCGCTCGCGGTTGATCTCGAAGCTGCGCTGTTCGAGGGGAATATTGACCGCTCCCCACCACACGTCCTTCTCGGAACGGGTGTCGCGGACGATCCGCTTGTCCTTCGGCGACCGCCCCGTCTTCGCGCCGGAATAGGCGACGAGCGCGCCGCTGTCGGCGATGGTCGACTTGGCCTCGTACCGGATTGCGTCCTCGTAAAGTTGAGCTGGCGAAGGGTTGCGCAGGACGGTCTCGACGTGGATGTCGTAACCCTTGAGAGAAATCAGCGACATGGTGTCCTCGGCGGGGGAATTCGGGGGCGACCGGATGCGGCGGCGACTCGGGCCGCCGGTCATCATCGGATTCTCGCCGACGCCGGGGCACGATCGCCTCTCGCGGCACGGCCGCGCGAGACGGGATTGTCTCCACCAGAGAAACGCCCGGTAAAGCGACCGGGGTCTCCGTATTCGAGGGCGTGCGACAATTCGCCGCGCGGTCTGGATCGAATCACGATGGCGTCATTCAGCCGGTGCGCTCGCGAACGCTCCCTCGATTCGACGCCGCGCGCCCCGTCCCGTCCGAATTGCGATGGGAGTTCACGCGCCCCGGCGATTCCGTGCGGTTTCCGCTCGCCGTCGTCGGCGAACGCCGATAATCTATTGGTGTCGCTTGATGCGTTTTTCGGATTCCACCCATGCTCCGTTTCGTTCACCCCGCATCGCGCCCCGCTCTGTGCGACGGTCTTGACCGCCGCGAGTGGTTGCGCTGCGGCGCGACCACCGCTGCCCTCGGCCCCGCGTTGGCGCTGGCCGACCAAGCTCCCTCACCGCAGGCAACCGCCAAGGCGTGCGTGCAGATTTTTCTGTGGGGCGGTCCCGGCGCGCAGGAAACGTGGGATCTCAAACCCGGTGCTCCCGTCGAAAGCCGCGGCGAATTCCGCGCGATCCCCACGTCCGTGCCGGGGTTTGGGATCTGCGAGCACCTGCCGCTCCTCGCCGCGCGGGCCGAGCACTATTCGATCGTGCGCAGCCTCACGCACGAGGGGGTCAACCACGGGACCAGTTCCTATCACATGTTAACCGGGCATGTGCATTCGTCTCCCGGCACGTTGCGGCATCCGTCACCGTCAGACGTGCCAAACCTCGGAACGAACGCCGCGCGATTCCTGTCGCACCCCGCACACCTTCCGCCGCACGTGCATCTGCCGTCGATCGTCAACGACGGCGACGGTCTCCCGGTCCCCGGACAGGATTCGGGCTTTCTGGGAGAGCGTCACGCCTCCTTCAAGGTGTTGGGGGACCCCACGCGTGACGACTTCCGCGTCCCGGCGTTGGGCTTGGCGGAGGGGATGTCGCGCGAACGGCTGGGACGGCGACTTTCGCTGACCGACGCCGTCGCCCGCGGAGCCGGACATATTGCCGACGCACCCGCGGGGCGCGGCGTGGACGCCAGCTACGCCCGCGCGGCGAATCTGTTGTCCGCCGCCACAGCCTCCGCCTTCGATCTGTCCGCCGAATCCCCCAGGGAGCGGGACCGATACGGCCGGCACCACTTCGGGCAGTCGCTGCTGTTCGCTCGGCGGTTGGTGGAAGCGGGAGTGCCGTTCGTCACCGTGTATTGGAACGCCCCGTCCAACACCGACAACCAAAGCTGGGACACCCACACCAATCAGCACGTCCGCATGCGCGAGCACCTGCTGCCGCATTTCGACCGCGGACTGTCGGCGTTCCTCGACGACCTGCGGAAGCGCGGCCTGCTCGACCAAACCCTGGTCACCTGGTACGGCGAGTTCGGTCGCACGCCGAAGATCAACCGCAACGGCGGCCGCGACCATTGGGGTTTCTGCCAATCGATCGGCCTGACTGGTGGCGGGGCGAAGCGCGGTCAGGTCTACGGCACCAGCACGAACGATGGCGGATACGCGGAGCAAAACCCCGTCCGTCCGGACGACCTGGCCGCCACACTGTTCCGTGCGTTGGGGATCGATCCGTCGCGGCACATGTTCGACCTGCAAAATCGTCCGATGCCCCTCAGCTACGGCCGCGTCGTCGACGATCTGCTCGCCTGAACGTCTCACGCGTCTCTGCACCCCGCCGAAACGGCCGAGGCCGTCGACCGGGATGTTTCCCGCTCGACGGCCTCGTGTTGTTCTTCAGAGGTTCCTTGGCGTTCAGCTTCTCACAGCGGGATGCCGAGGAGCTCTTCTTCTTCTTCCTGGATGATGATTCGCGGCGTGACCATCATCATCAGCGACTCGGTCTCGCGACCGATCCCGGTGTTTTTGAACAACCGGCTGATGTAGGGGATCTTGTTCAGGATCGGCACCCCAGCCATCGTGCGGCCCTCACGCAACCGCTTGACGCCGCCGAGGAGCACCGTGCCACCGTCGGGAACGCTCACGGTCGTCGTCACGTTGACGATCTCGAACACCGGCTGTTGCACGGTGATCTG
>JBIKMW010000113.1:0-21356 GCA_044359065.1 Planctomycetales bacterium
GAACGGGTTTCCGTTCCAGTAAACAAGGCTCCCCGACTAGGACTCGAACCTAGAACCTAGCGGTTAACAGCCGCTCGCTCTACCATTGAGCTATCGGGGAATACGTCCTCAGATCATCGTCCGAAGCCACACACCGATTGAGGAATTCTTCCCCGATCCCATGCCACTTCGAGCCGTCTCTGCACCTGTCCGGACTCCACAACCCGTTCGGTGAGAACGACTTGCGAATCCGTGGCCGAGTTTCGACGCGTTGCCGCTGGGGACGCGTCGGCCCGAAAGTGCTCGTCAGGACGGACAAGGCAAGGTACGACATCGGTTCGCGCCATTCAATAGCGCCGATCCCGTTTTTTGGAAGCGGCCCGTCAGGCGCTGCGCTCCTGCGATGGCTTTTCCCGCCGACCCCTGCGGGAGTTCGCAACGGGACAGCCTAACCATATGTGTACGAATGGTTTGCGGCGTCTTGACCAAGCCCGGTGGAGCGTGGCATGCATGGCCGCGCCCGTGTTGCGTGCCCCAGCCGCCCTCAGGAGTGAGGGGGCGTGGATTCGTGGGATTTTTCCGGGCTGAGGGCGGAAGGTGGGGCGTCTTGTCGCTACGCGACCCGGCCACGAGTTGGCTTGGCCACCCACGATCTTCCGACAGGGCAAAGCCGGGGCGCGGAGTGCGAGGAGACGAGGCAAAAACGGATCGGCGACGGTTATTGGACTTCGGGAGCGGGGGCGTCGTCGTCGGCTTCCGGCGATGTGGCTGTGATTGCGCGGACCGTTTGGCCGTCGTCGGTCAGCCGCATTCTGAGCGACGCGTCACGCGGCAGGTGCGTCAACTTCGCCGGTTTGCCATCCAACATGACGAGCGTCTCGGCGGAAACAGCGAAGGTCCGTCGCACCGGTTGGTCGGGGGTGCCGGGAGCATCCTCACCCGGCTCGCAATCGACCGACAGTTGGCCGCCCTGCATATCGACCGCGACGAATGCCCCGTCCAGCAGCGTGTTCTCGGCGGCTTCGGCTTCGATGGCATTCACCCGTAGCCCGTCCCGACCGAACTCGAGAGGGACGCGCATACCGGGTCGGAGGTCGTCGCGACCCGCCGGCAAGCCACCGATTCGCAGGATCGCATCGGTGGCCAATTGCACTTCCGTCGACACCCCCTCCCCTTCCCCGTCGTCGTCGTCCGCGACAACCACGAGCGTACCCGACGGGGCGATCGACTTGACCGACGCTTCGCGCACGGTGCCCTGGACATGGATTTCGTTCACAGTGCGATGGTCGGCGGCGAGCCTGAGCGAGACCAGTTGACCTTCACGGAGATCGACGAACTCGCCCGCTTCGTACGCCATCCAGACCTTCGCTTCCGCCGAAACATCGAGGTTGAGCAGTGTGCCGGTCTCATCCATTGAGATGGTGACCGTGGAAGGCCGCCCTTCGCGGACCGCCACGACCTGTCCGCGCAACCCCTTTTCGAAGCGGGCGGGTTCGTCGCGCAACATCGCGGAGGCGATGCCGCCGACCGTCAAGAACGACACCACCCACAGGGTGGTGCTTTTCAGTTTTTCGAGGGCCGTCATGTGCAGAACTCCTTGTGCGAGGGTGGCGGCGGCCGGGGAAGTCCCGGTCGCCCACGAGCCCGCGGCAAACAGACCGGCGGCCTGGGAGGTCGTGGCGACGAGCGGCGCCAGCGCGCCCGCCTGAACGGTTCCGGGGACGAGCCACGCGGCGAGCGCCGCCGAAGCGAGGGCCACCCCGCGCCGCGACAGTCGCAGCCGCAATTGCTCGCGTCCGCGCTCCAGCCGATCTTTCACGGCGGCGATGGAAATGCCCAGGCGCGCGGCCACTTCGTCGCGGGTCAATCCCTCGACATGGCTGAGCAGGATCACCTCGCGAAAGCGGACGGGCAGACCGGCCAACTCCGCGTCGAGAATCTCTCCGAGTTCGCGGAGAGACGCTTGACCGACGGGATTCTCCGACCCGACATCGGCATCCGACGAGCGATCTTCCGCGGCGCGGATTTCCACCTCGCGACGCCGCGCCGACAGGCCCCTCAACTTGAGTGACGTGCGGAGCGCCGTCTGATGCAGCCAACCGGCGATGGATTCCCGCCATTCCAACGATTTGGCTTTGCGGGCCAACACGAGGAACGTGGCCTGGAACGCGTCGTCGACATCGCCAGACCGGCACAGCACTCGACGGCACACGCCGTACACGAGGGCCGAATGCCGCCGAACGATCTCCGCGAACGCCGCCTCGTCCCCCGCGCGAAACCGCGCCAGCAGTTCCCGATCCACGAGAGCATCCGGTTCCCCGGAAGCCTCGCAAAGAGGAGTGCCGCCTTTCAACGCCAGACCGATCATGCGTCGACCTCCCGGTCCCCGTCCGCCGCGGAGTGCGGCGGACGGCGGTGTGTGTCCGAAACGGACTCGTACCGGAGAATGCCCGCGTGCGGCGGCCTCGGCGGTGAAAATTCCCCGGCATCTCGTCGATTCTCGACGAGATGCCGAACCGGAAACACCCCCAAACCGGATTGTCCAACGCGTTTACGCGGGACTCACCGGGCCACGTGATGGAAGCCCTTGGCCTTCAGACGCACGCGATACAGGCTCTTGTCGACCGTGATGTAGAGCAGGTTGAGGTCGTCGCCGATGCCGAACGTCACGTTGCTGGGGAGGCCCTTCGGTTCGGCGGCGTCGAGCGGTTGCGAATGCCCGGTGGGGATGAAGGCCACTTCCTTGCCCGTCGGGTCCACCACCAACACCCCCGGGCGCTTCGGCGAACGGGAGGTCAGGTAGACGTTTCCGGCGGCGTCGACGCACATGCCATCGCAGCCCGGTTCGGTGCCGAAGTCGTAAATCGTCTTCCGTTCCCCTTTGGGCAAGCCCTTTTCGTCCAACGCAAACGAGTAAATCTTCATCGCACCCGGCTTGGACTTTTCGCCGGAGGTCACGTCGTCGGCATTGTTGTTGTTGTCGGCGACGAACAGGGTTTTCTCGTCGGGAGACAGCACGAGGCCGTTTGGCTTTTCGACATTGCGGGTCGCTTCGATGACCGCGCCGTCGATGTCAACGCGGTAGACGGCTCGCACGTCGAGTTCGCGCGGTTCCTTGCCGACGTACTTGGGATCGCTGAAGTAAATCCGCCCCTTCGAGTCGACACAGAGGTCGTTCGGAGCGTTGAACCGCTTCCCCTGATAACGGTCGACGACAATCGTGTGTTGCCTGGTGGCGAGGTTCCAGCGGCCGATGCCGCGGCCGCCGTCGTCCGCACCTTCGCAGGCAACCAGATACCCGTTGGGGTCGAGCTTCAGGCCGTTCGATTTGCGGCTGTCTTCGGCGAACACGGAGACCGATTTCGTTTTGGGGTCGAACCGCATGATCTTGCCGGCGTCGGGCCCCATCGGGATGTCCGAGAAGTAGATCGAACCGTCGCGCGCGACGGTCGGTCCCTCGGAGAGTCCCCCCTTGATGGGGAGCGAGCGGGTCCACAGGTGTTCGAGTTTGGCGTCCGGGGCGACGATAGCCTCGCCCGTGGGCTTGGGAAGCTCGTCCCCTCGACACAGGCCCGGCCCGGCAACAGCCAACACCCAAGCCAAACACGACCACTGCATTGCGACGCGCATCGGGGAAGACTCCGGAGGGGCGAGAGGGGCGGTATGCGTGAGATCCGTTCGCGAAATCGTGGGTGGCCGGACGCAGCCGGGGCAACGCATCGACATTCGCTTGAGTGCGAGGCTACTCACCCATAGGTGAATTCTCAAATGTGGGGGGATAGACTCGCGGTGCGGGGATGGAATTCCGACTCCGCTGTTCCGAGGCTGTCCGAAAAGTTGGAATGAACCCCAACCGTGGTGTTGGGCCGTTGCCACGACCAAAACGGGCGGCGGTTCGATCCACGTTTTCGGACAGACAATCTCACCCTCCACGAGGTGCTCGCATGTTGCAAGGGAAGAAATTGGCCGGGGCCGCGCTCGGCCTGCTGCTGGTTCTGGCTGGCTGGTCGCCCGCAAAGGCCGCCGATCCCGCCGTCGAAGAAGGTTTCAAAGCGATCTTCAACGGCAAAGACCTGACCGGTTGGGGGGGCAAGCCCGAATTCTGGTCGGTCAAGGACGGCAACATCGTCGGCCAAACGACCAAGGAAAATCCCACCAAGGGGAACACCTTCCTGATTTGGAAGGACGGCACAGTCGACGACTTCGAGCTGCGTCTTTCCTACCGCATCAAGGGGGGCAACTCGGGCATTCAGTACCGCAGCAAGGACCTCGGCGACTTCGTCGTCGGTGGTTACCAGGCGGACATCGACTCCGGCACGACGTATTCGGGAATCAACTACGAAGAGCGCGGCCGGGGCATCCTCAGCCAACGCGGCAACAAGACCACGATCGGTCCCGACGGCAAGCCCTCCGCCAACGAGAAGATCGGCGACTCCGCCGCGCTTCAGGGGAAGCTCAAGAACGAGGATTGGAACGACTATCGCCTTGTCGCCGAAGGAAACCGCCTGCGGCACTTCATCAACGGCGAGTTGTTCTCGGAAACCGTCGACGAACAACCCGAAAAGGCGGCGAAGTCCGGCATCCTCGCGCTGCAACTGCACGCCGGTCCGCCGATGACAGTCGAGTTCACCAACATCCGCATCAAGCGGCTCAAGCTGACGGCGGGCGTGAAGAAGCTGGTGATGGTGGCCGGCACGCAAAGTCACGGCCCGGGGGATCATGAATTCAATGCTGGGACGTGGCTGCTCACGCAATGCCTTGAGAAGGTGCCGGGAGTTCTCGCGGTCCCGTACTACAGCGGGTGGCCGAAGGATCCCAGTGCGTTCGACAACGCCGATGCGATCATGTTCTACGCGGACGGCGGCGGCGGACACCCGGCGATTCAGGGAGATCGCCTGGCCCAGATTCACAAACTGGCGGGGAACGGCGTGGGAATCGCCTGCTTTCACTACGGGGTGGAAGTGCCCAAGGACAAGGGTGGCTCGGAATTCCTCGATTGGATCGGCGGATACTTCGAGACGCACTGGTCAGTCAATCCGCACTGGACGGCGAAGTTCGAGAAGTTTCCCGACCACCCGGTGGCCCGCGGCGTGAAGCCGTTCGAGATCAACGACGAATGGTACTACCACATGCGGTTCCGCCCGGGGATGGTGGGAGTCACACCGATCCTGTCGGCGATTCCTCCCGCCGAAACCCTCAGCCGCCCCGACGGCCCGCACAGCGGCAACCCCGATGTGCGCAAGACCGCCGGCCAACCGCAACACGTCGCGTGGACGGCCGAGCGGCCCGACGGTGGACGTGGCTTCGGCTTCACGGGGGGACACCGCCACGCGAACTGGGGCGACGCGAATTTCCGCAAGGTGTGCCTCAACGCGTTGCTGTGGGTGTCGAAAGTGGAAGTCCCTGAGGGGGGCGTCGACTCGACGGTCACCCCCGAGCAGTTGACGGCGAACCTCGATCCCAAGGGGAAGAAGTGAGGTTGCCGGGTGGTTGAGCGGGTACGGTGTGGCGACTTTCCGCTGCACAGCCCGGCCACGAGGTGGCCGGGCCACCCATTCAGGCTTAAGGCCTGTTGAAAATCCTTGGCCGAGCGATCTGTGAAATCCCTCGATTCGCAGCGGATTGTGACGGCGGTGGCTGATCGTTAACCCGCTCCGGCTCTCGCGTTTCGCGCGCGAGTTCGGAGTATTCTCCGAACGAACCGAGGCCACTCGAAAGCGCTTGTTTCCCGCCACGGTGACCCATGCTCCCGCAGGTTGAAGTCGCGGTGAGGCGGGCTCGGTTGGCCGGGTCGGGGGTGCTGGTAGCGGTTTCGGGGGGTGCGGACAGCGTCGCCCTGGTGCTGACTCTGCATGATTTGGCCAAGCGCTATCAGCTCGAACTGGTCGTGGGCCATTTCAACCACGGCTGGCGCGGGCTCGAATCGGACGCGGACGAATTCTTCGTCGTCGAGCTTTGCCGCGACTTGAATCTGCCGTGCGTGGTGGGGCGACCGACCGGCGCGTCCGAACGTGCCGAGGAATTCGCCCGCCGCGAACGGTATGCCTTTTTTGAGGAAACCACCGCGCGGCGGCGATTGCCGTTCGTGGTCACCGCCCACACGCGGGACGATCAGACGGAGACGGTGCTGTTCCGGGCGATCCGCGGCTCGGGGTGGCGCGGACTGGCGGGCATCCCATTCGAGCGGGAGCTTCCCCCGGTCGACGGTTTGACGCCCCGCCTGGTGCGCCCGCTACTGAGTGTCTCGCGAGCCGAGGTCGAAGCCGCCCTGACGGAGCGCGGCCAGGCGTGGCGCATCGACTTGTCGAACCGTTCCCCCAAACACGCCCGCAATCGCTTGCGACACGAGGCGCTCCCGCTATTGCGCGAGATCCATCCGGGGGTCGATGCCGCGCTGCTCGAACTGGCCGAACATGCGGCCGTCTTGGCGCAGGACCTGGATGTCCGCGCGGCCAAGTTGCTGGAAACCGTGCTCCTGCCGGGAAGGAACGGCTCCGAAATCCGACTTCGACGCGTCGAGCTATCGTGCGCCTTTGATACGGTCGTCAGCGAGTGCTTGCGGATGGTTTGGCGGATGCAAGGCTGGCCGGAGTCGGACATGACAGCCGAGCACTGGCGACGCCTTTCGCAACTGGCAAAAACGGGCGGCGTATCGATGTTTCCCGGCGCGGTGGCCGCATGTTGTGCCGACAACGAAATTCGACTGGAACGCGCCGCCGGTCCACCGCGGCCGTCTTCGGCGTCTTGAGAACCTCCGTCCGAAAGGGGACAATCGCGGGATGCGTCCGGTGCGGCGCGCGTCAACCGGTCGATTCCCCACATCCGCATCGCGTTTCGAAATGCCCCCGACCAATCGAGTCGCCGTGCCACGCACCGCTCGCGTCCGGCGCGAAGGCGGACCGCGAAGTTCCCGCGCGGCCCATCCGGCGCGGTTCGTGTTCGATGGAGTCGACTGGTCGGACTATTCGCGGTTGCTGCGGGTCTTCGAGCGGCAACGCCTGCGCACCACCTACGACGACGGAGTGTTCGAGATCATGAGTCCGTCGTCCGAGCACGAATTCTTCAAGGGGATTCTGTGCCGCATGGTCGAGGTGTGCGCCGAAGAAACGAAGTCCCGGCTCATCCACGCCGGAAGCATGACGTTGAGGCTTCCTCGGAAAAGACGCGGTCTCGAGCCCGACGAATGCTTCTGGATCGCACAGGCCGCGGCGGTCTCGGGCCGCTTGCACATCGACCCCGCCACCGATCCCCCTCCCGACTTGGCCGTCGAAGTCGACATCACCAGCCATGTCCTCGACCGCTTGTCGGTCTATGCGTCATTAGGAGTGCGCGAACTCTGGCGACGGACGCGCAATGACTTCGCGTTCCTCGTCCTCGACGCATCCGGCGAGTACCGTGCCGCGGAAACCAGCCCGTCTTTTGCCTGGTTGAAGTCGGAGCTCGTCAAGCAACACCTCGCACAGTACACCGGGCAAGACAAACTCGAATTCATCGCCGCGTGGCGCGACGCAGTCCGCCAACTCCTCTCCCCCAAACATCCACGAAAACCCCCATCCCGATGAAGCTCCATTTCCAATCCGCCTGGCGCGACACCGGTCGCGTGCTCGATGTCCGCAATCCGTTCGACGATTCGCTCGTCGAGCAGGTGCCGCTCGCGAGCGCCGCCGATGTCGACGCCGCCCTTGCGGGGCTCGAAGCCGGGGCCAAGGTCATGCGCCGCCTGACGGGGCACCAGCGGTACGAGATTCTTCGCAAGGCCGCCGACCTGATGACCGAGCGGAGCGAGGACCTGGCCCGCACGATCAGCAGCGAAGCGGGCAAGATACTGGCCGAGGGGCGGATGGAAGTGTCCCGAGCGCGGGAAACGATCGTTGTCTCCGCCGAAGAGGCCAAGCGCGTGTGCGGCGAGATGATCCCGGTCGAAGGGGCTCCAGGGGTGGCCAACCGCGTCGGCTTCACGCTCCGCGTGCCGTGCGGGATCGTCGCCGCGATCACGCCGTACAACTTTCCGCTCAACCTCGTGGCGCACAAGGTGGGGCCGGCGATCGCGGGGGGGAACGCGGTGCTGCTCAAGCCGGCCAGCGACACCCCCCTCAGCGCGCTCAAACTCGTCGAGATTCTGCTGGAGGCGGGGCTGCCCGAGTCGGCCATCGCTTGCCTCGTCGGCTCCGGACGGGAACTGGGGGCGGCCATCGCGGGGGACCGCCGCGTCCGCAAAATCAGCTTCACGGGATCGTACGACACCGGTGAGGCGATCTGCCGCATGGCGGGGGTCAAGCGCGTCACGATGGAGTTGGGGAGCAACAGCCCCGTCATCGTCATGGACGACGCCGACCTGGAGAAGGCGGCCAAACTCGTAGCGGCGTCGGGCTTTTCCAACGCGGGACAAGTGTGCATTTCGGCCCAGCGGGTTTTGACGTCGAAGAAGATTCACGGCGAGTTCTTGGACCGACTCGTCCCCAAGGTGCAAGCCATTTCGGCCGGCAACCAACTCGACGAGTCGATCAAAATGGGTCCGATGATCCGCGTCGCCGATGCCGAACGGGTCGAATCGTGGGTCGACGAGGCGGTCGGACAGGGAGCGCGGCTGCTCGCCGGAGGTGAACGCTCGGGGACCGTGTACGCGCCGACGATCCTCGACGATTGCCGCCCGGAGATGCGGGTTTGTCGCGACGAACTGTTCGGCCCCGCCGTCGCCGTCATGCGGTTCGACGACATCGACGAGGCGATCCGCATGGCGAACGACAGCGCCTACGGCTTGGCCGCGTCGATCTTCACGCAGGACATCGACCGGGCTTTCCGCTTCGCCCGCGAGGTGGACAGCGGCAACCTGCACATCAACTGGGGAACGCAGTGGCGGGCGGACCTGATGCCGTATGGCGGCCTCAAGGACAGCGGCCTGGGCAAGGAAGGCCCGCGCCACGCGATTCGCGAGATGACGGAGGAAAAGATGGTGGTCGTCCACCTGCCGGAGTGAGGTGGTAGGCAATGGGGCAGTCGGCAGTGGGGAATAGGCAGTCGGGAAAGGCCGACTCTCGTCCGGGAAGATCGCTCGCGGGAGTGTGGCGGCGAATCGCTCGCGCAGCCGATGAGCCTCTTGAACCGGGATTCGCCCCCCTGCCCCGAGGTCACTTCGCGAGCAGGTCCTTGAGCGCGGATTCCACGGAGTTCTGACAGAGGCCTGTCAGCGACCACGTTTGCTCGTAACCGCCGCGATCTTGGAAGATTCGGTCGGGGCCGTAGTACCACACTCCGCATTCGCCATATCCGGCGACGCAGGGGAACGAGCCCGCGCGGGCCAAGTCCTGGGCCGTCAACTGGAACTCGACGAACGGTTCCCCCGGCAGGTGCACGATGTCGATGTCACCGATCCGAAGCCGCGTCGCCCGCGCCGTGTAACCCTCCCGCAGCCGTTGGCCGAAGCCGGCGAACATCGCGGCGGTCAGTCGCACCGAAAACGGTTGGTCGGGCGCGAGTTGCTGCCGCAACAGCGCCGGGTCGAACGCCCCGTCAACACGCTCCGTGAAGCGGATGGGCGCCGAGTCCCAACGAATTCCGGCCGGATCGAGACCGGACAGTACGACCGACGCGACTGGCTCGGAGGCGCCGCTGCGACGCATGGCGGCGAACAGTCGTTCGGCCAACCGCTCGCGCGAAGCGCGGTCGCCGGCGTTGTACTTCCCGACCGTGACGTTGCCACCGCACCCTGTGAAATAGACCTGAAACACGCCGGTTTCACGCTCCATGCGTTCCCGAGCCATGCCCACCATGTCCCACGAAACGCGCCCGTCGCCGTAGAACGTCTGCGGATGCGTCGCGTAGTAGTGCAACTGGACGACCGGTTGATCATCCGCGTGGAACGTCAGCGTCCGCAGCCAAGGGTCGATCAACCCCTCGGGGGCATCCCGCACGGCGGGATCGCGCGTCACGCTCGCCCGCACCGCGATCCCGCCGTCGGGTTGGGGCACGCGGCGATTGGATGCGACTCGGTCGACCTTCGCCCGCGTGGCGACGATCCGCGAAACCGACCGCAACCGGTTGAGTGCTTCCGCGACCCCCCTCGCAGCGCGTGCGGCGATGTCGTCGGTGAAACGCAAATGTCGCGAGAGCTGCCAGCTCCCTTCGCCGTGAAGCAGGCGGACGGCCTCGGCGTCGAGGATCGGAGCCGAATGCTGGTGGAGGGATTGCAGGGCGACCCGTTCGGGCGTCGTCCCCGCGGCGCGGGCCATCGCGCCGCGCACGGACTCGTCACTGGAGTTGCAGAGGCCGCAGTAGTCGATGGCGGCGATCACGAAGGTGCGGTCATCGGCCACGCGCAGCACGACGCCGCGCAGTTCGAGGGGGTGTTCGACGCTGGTGATGTGCGGCATGCAGCCGACACAGGGTCCGTCGCCGAGCGGCGGCGTGACATCGACGCGAAACGTCGACAACCGCAGCGGCGAGGCGTCGACCGGAGCCGCGCACAGCGCGACGAACAAAAGGCCCCACACCCAAATCGTGCGGCCCCGTCCGCGACCTGGAATCCCCGCACAACCGAACGGCTTCTTCGTCGACATGCGCCCCTCGCAACGCGGAATCGGTTCCCCCGACCATCGACGGAGGATTGCGCGACCCCCGCCACGCGAGTGTGCGGCCTCTCGACTCGCACCGCAAGCGCGCCGTAAGGCCAGACGCCCCTTCAGCGTGCAGCGGAGGCGAGAGGGGTTTTCGCGACCGAAAGCGGCTTCGGAGCGACCGTCGGAATGGTGGCTGGCAACGGACGCGTCGCGGCTGGTTTGGCCGGGGCCCCCTTATCCGCTGTCGTCCCGCCCGGTTGCGCCGCGACTTTGTGCGGTTGATAGTACGTGGCGCGGCAGTGGAATTGCGGCTTCCACTTTTCGCCGTAGGCGGAGAGGTTCTCGGAGCTCCCCACGAACAAGGCTCCGTGCGGGGCGAGCGTCTTCGCGAGACGCTCGAACAGGTCCTTGCGGGTTTCGAGCTCGAAGTAAATCGCGACGTTGCGGCAGAAGATCACGTCGAACGGTCCCATCGGCCCGAACGGTTCCAGCAGATTGCGCTTCTCGAACTTCACGAGCTTCCGGACGGAGTCGCTGACCTGCCAGCCCTCGGGAATGCGGCGGAAGTACTTGTCGCGGTGTTTCGGGGGAACGCCGCGCGAGACTTCAAAGTCGGAGTAGATTCCGGCCGAGGCGGAGGCGAGGGCGGCGGGGGCGAGATCGGTGGCGAGAATCTGCACGTCCCAGCGATCGAGATCGTCGATCATTTCGCGGAGCATGATCGCCAGGCTGTACGGTTCCTGCCCGCTGCTGCATGCCGCCGACCAGAACCGCAAACGTCGCGAGAACGGTGTCGCGGCTTTGGCGTCGATGATCTCGGGGAGCGCTTTGAACTCGAGGGCCTGAAACGGCGAGTCGTCCCGGAAGAACAGCGTCTCCCGCGTGGTGACGGCGTCGATGAAGGCGGTCCGCAGCTTGATGTCGAGACCGGCGCGCACCTTCGAGATCAGGTCGCCGATGTTTTGCAGGCCGTGCGTGGCCAACAGCGGCACCAGCCGGGTTTCGATGAGATAGGTCTTGGAAGCGTCCCACTGGATGCCGGACAGGTCGTTGACCAGCAGACACAGGCGCGAGACTTCGTCGGGGGACAACTTCATGGCGGAGAGTGCTTTCCGGCGGGGAGAAGTCGGACGCGGATACCGAGGGTGTGGAGACGGGTTCGGGTTCGCACGGGCGGAGCCACCCGGTTCGCGGAGGAACACGGGGCAGTTTCGGCGGAGAACTCGCGTTCTTCGCTACGGTCTGGGAACGCAGTAGGACGAGATCGTGTCGGCGATGCGGTCGAGCGGGACGACGGCGTCGGCGACCCCCTCTTCCACGGGCCGCCGAGGCATGCCGAACACGACGCACGAGGCTTCGTCCTGACACACGACCGGCGCGCCGAGTTTGCCGAGGCGGGCACAGGCATCGGCGCCGTCGTAACCCATGCCGGTCATGATCACGGCCAGCGCGCGACTCTCGAAGGTGTCGGCCAGCGAATTGAACAGATAATCGACGGACGGTTTGCAGCTTTGCACGGGAGGATCATCGGTCAACTCGACGCGCACATCCCCCGTGGCGGTCGGGACGACCCGCATTTGACGGCCACCCGGCGCGATCGCCACTTCGCCGCGACGCACGACCTGTCCATGTTCCGCTTCGAACACCCGCAAGGCGCACAGCTTGTCGAGGCTGGTGGCCAACGATTTGGTGAAGACAGGCGGCATGTGCTGGACAAGCACGACCGGAACGGGCAGCGTCGCCGGCAGTTTGGGAAGCATCGTCCGCAATGCGTCGGGGCCGCCGGTGCTGACGCCGATCCCGACGATGCCGATGCGACGGTCGCCCGGTCGCACCAGCGCTCTTTTGGAGGGGGTCGAGATGCGTGCGGCGATGGCGGCGGGAACGTCGCTCGTCGAAGTGTTCCGTGGAGCGACGCGTCCCGGACGACGGCGAATCTGCGAGCGAATCGCCTCGACTTTCTCCGTCAGTTCGGAGCGAAGTTCGTCACGATTGCGGGTGGTGTCGCTGCCGGAAGGCTTGACGACGAAGTCGAACGCCCCGGCTTCGAGGGCTTGCAGCGTGGAGGACGCCCCCTCGGACGTCAGCGCGCTGATCATGACCGCCTTGGTGGCGACCCGATTCTTCTTCATCCACGCCAGCACGCCCGGACCGTCGAGTTCGGGCATCTCGAAGTCGAGCGTCACCAGGTCGGGTTTGAGCTGCTGGATCTTGTCGACGGCGATCGCGCCGTTGGCGGCGGAGGCGACAACTTCCACGCCGGGAATCGTCGCCAGCGTGTCGCGAACAACCTTGCGATAGATGAGCGAGTCGTCGACGACGAGAACCCGCAACGGAGGCGTATCGACGCCGGCGAGGCTCGCGTCTGGCGGAGGAGTCAGAGAGGCAATCACCGGGGGAACTCCCGAGGGGTGGGAACGGTGGAGATTGGAAACAGCGCGGGAGAGGGGCCGCACCGAGAGTCTTTTTGTCGATCGCCGCGGAACCGGCGTTCGGTTGGATCGAGAACGGGGCGCCACCGAAGACCGGCGGCGCCCCGTGGAGGTGAAACACTCACACACTACGTCACGAATCAAGAGTGCGCCGCGGCGGACGCACCTTCTTCGATTTTGAAGTGCTGGATCAGCGACTGGAGTTCTTCAGCCAACAGCAGCAGTTCGTCGCCCGCGTCCTTGGCGCTCGACGCGCCCACCGACGTTTGTCGGGCGGCGGAGTCCACCTTGGACATGTTCTGCGTGATCTCGCGGCTGGCCATCGCCGATTCGGCGATGCTCTTCGTGACGGTCTCCACGGCGGTCGAGGTCTCCGCGACGCTCTTGGAGATTTCGGTCGTCGTGATCCGTTGTTCTTCCACGGCCGAGGCGATCGTGCGCGACACGTCGTTGACGTTGCGGATGACGGTCTCGATGTTGCCGATCGCCTGGATCGCCTCCGTCGTGGCCGCCTGAATCGCTTCGATCCGGGTACGGATGTCGTCGGTGGCGGAAGCGGTCTGCTTGGCGAGTTCCTTGACCTCGGTGGCGACGACGGCGAAGCCCTTCCCGGCTTCCCCGGCGCGAGCCGCTTCGATCGTGGCGTTGAGGGCCAGCAGGTTCGTTTGCTCGGCGATGTCCTGGATCACTTCGATGACCTTGCCGATCTCACTGGCGGCGGTACCGAGTTGGGTGATCTTGACGTTGCTCTGCTCGGTGAGCATCGCGGCCTCTTGAGCGACACCCGCGGCCCGTTCGGCGTTCTGCGCGACTTCGGCGATGCTGGCCGTCATCTCTTCGACGGCGGCGGCCACCGTGCGGACGTTGGCAGACATTTCCTCGGTCGACGCGCTGACGCAGGTCATGTTCGAGGACATTTCCTCGGCGGCGGCGTTGACGGACGTCGAAAGGTGAGTGGCTTCGTCGGCGCCGGAGGCCAGTTGGGCCGCCGTCGACGACAGGCTTTCCGACGAATGCGACAACGTGCGGGCGTTGCCACCCAGGCGTCCCACCATCTCGCTCAGGCTCACACGCATCCGGTTCATGGCCGCGATCAGTTCGCCCGCTTCGGCGGTCGCCTTGACGGTGCAATCCTTGGTCAATTCGCCGTCGGCAATGGTTTGTGCGAAGGCGGAGGCCGCGACGATCGGGCGGGCGATGCCGTTGGCCTTCCAGAGGGCGACCAACCCAACCACCACGCACGCGCCGATCCCCACGCCGAACGTCCAGAACACGAGGCTCGTGCTGGATGCGTTCGCAACCCCTGCCATCGTGGCGACGGCGGCGAGGGCTTCATTCGTGTCCCGTTTGGCGGTCAAGGCCCACTTGACCCCCATGATCTCGATCGGGCAATAGGCCGAGACGACTTCATTCCCGATGTAGTCGGTTAGCTTGCCGACGCCGGAAGCCGCTTCGGTGAGCGCCTTGCGGATCCCTTCGGTTTCGATCTTGCCTTTGGCCGGGTTGCGGAACGCCTTCACGACGGTTCGGTTCTCCGGGTCGCGGTACGAGTCGGTGCGCGGCAGGAAGTCGGTGCCGACGAGGATTGTCTCACCCGTTTCGCCCAAGCCCGAACGGTCGGACATGACCTGCGTGAGGCGATCCAGCGGAACCTGGAAGACGATCGAACCCACGCGCTTGCCGTCCACGGTCATCGGACTGGCAATGAATCCAGCGGGGGCTTCGTACGATGGGAAGTACTGAGCGAAGTCGACCATCACGACATCGCGGTCGTCGGTCACATCCAGCGACTTCTTGAACGCATCCGCCAGCGAGGACTTCGCCAACGGTCCGGTTCGCAGCGACGTCCCATAGTCGATTTCCTTGAACACGCTGTACAGGATGTCGCCGGATTCGGCGTCAACCATGAACACGTCGTACAGCACGAACTGCTGGAGGTAATCGCGAATCATCGGATGCACCTTGGCGTGGGCCTCGTTGTACCGGGTCTTCGAGGCGGACCGGTCGAGCAGGTGCTTTTGTCCGAGCGGATTCGGATTGTTGCGGATGTAGTCGAGCTGCAAGGCGACCTGGTGGTCGGACAAGCGCGACAGGTACGTCGCCACATCGGCCTGCTTGCCGTCGTTCTGCTTGCGGTACTCGCCACCGAAATCGTTGGCGTAGAACTGCTGGAGCGAGGCGCGGGCGGCTTGCGGATCGAAGTCCTTGAGCTCGGCGCCGTAACCGCGGTAGCTGGCGCGGAGGTCCTGGAATCCCTGCACGATGGCCGGATTCTCGGAGAAGTTGACCATCATCTTGCGGAGGATGTCGAAGTAGGTCTCGACCTGCTGCTTCTTCAGGCCCCGGATGGCAACGAGTTGTTCCTCGGCCCCCTTCTCGAGGCTTTCGCGGGCGGTGGCTTCCATTCCCGACATGCCGGACCGGGCGGTCGAGAAACTGATCGCCCCCAACACGACCAGCGGCACGATGCCGCAGCCGAGGAACGCAAGAATGAGTTGGGTACGCAGACGCATGAACGGGTCTCCGGAATTCGGTGCGAGGGATGACAGGTGTGTTTCGGGGATTTGGAACAACCGCCGGCGAGCGGCGGAAACGTGACTAACGCTGTGCAAACACGCGGGGGCGAGGTTACTCGTCGGCGGCCACCCCCTCGGCCAAGGCCGACAGCACATCCAGGGCGACGAGCAGTTCGTCCTGCACGCGGTACACGCCGGTGAAGAAGCGTCCGTCGCCGTTCTCGGAATTCGCGGGGAGCGGTTCGCGGTCGTCGAGGTCGATCGTCACCACGTCGGCGACGCGGTCGACCAACAGGCCGATGATTTCGTCTCCCGAGGTGACGACGATCATCCGGGTGCGCGGGCCGATCTCGGCCGCACCCATTTCCAGCACGGCCCGCAGGTCGACCACCGTGACCACCGCGCCGCGCAGATTCACGACGCCGCGAACGACACCCGGCGCATCGGGAACGGGGGTGATTTCACCGACCCGAAGAATCTCGCACACCGCTTCGATGGGAATCCCCAACAGGCGGTCGCCCAGACGAAACGTGATGAGTTGCCGCTTCGGGCCGGTCGTGGAGGCGGTGTGGGCCTCGTGAGCGAGCGCGGTCATAGAGAGTTCCTGGAGACTGTGTTCGAGATCGAATGTGAAGGGCGGGCGGGTCTGGAACGGCTCAGTCGTTGGTGGCGACCGCGAGGCCCAGAACCTTGGAGACGGCCCCCAACAACTGTTCGCGGTTGAGCTTGACCATGTACTCGGTGACTCCCGCCGCGATGCCGTGGGCACGGTCGGCGTCGCTGGCCAGCGAAGTCACGGCGATCACCGGGATGCCGGCCCAGCGTTGGCTCGCACGGATCCGTTCGGTGAGGCCGAAGCCATCGAGGTTGGGCATCTCGATGTCGGTGATGACAAGGTCGACCTCGAGATTCGGGTCCGACAGGCGGTCCCAGGCGATTTGGCCGTCCTCGCACGCGTGGACTTGCCACCCTTCGGCCTCCATGAAGCGGGTGACCTTGTTGCGGAAGAACGTCGAATCCTCGGCGTACAGGATCCGCGGCTTGCGGTCGGCAGGGCGGGCGGGGTCTCCCGCCTGCGGCGGGTTATGTACCTCGGCGGCGCGACCGATGGCGTGTTGGGTGTTTCCCAGATCGAAGACTTCGAGGAAACGCACGGTGTGGCCGTCGACGATCAGCGAGCCGAGCACGCCGGGTGCCTTGAACGCCGCCGTGTCGATCTCCGCGGGAAGTTCGCGGATGTCGATGACGGTCGGCGCGACCAGCCCCATCTCCCGCGTCCCGTGCTTGAACACGATGATGTTCAACGTCGCCTGGTCCAAACGCGGCCTTGCGGGGACGCAGTTTTCAAGGCTAACCAGCGTCAAGGTTCCCCCGCGATATTGCAGCACTTCCCGACCGGCGACGGCGTCGATCTGCTCGGCCCGAATGCGTTCGATGCGGGAAACGACCGACATCGGCACGCCGAACCATTCGCGGGGATGGTTCGTGAACAGCAACGTCGGAATCCGCTCCACCTCGCCCCGGTTCGCGTCTTCCCCTTCCTGCGCTCGGCTCGGGCGGTCGGCTGTCTCGCTCAATTTGGACCGTCGCGCCAATCCGCCGACATCCAGAATCATCGCGACGCGTCCATCCCCCAGGACGGTCGCTCCCGCGAGAAAGCGAATCCCCTTCAAGTGACGCCCCAACGGCTTGACGACGATCTCCTCCGAGTCGTGCAGGCGATCCACGACCAGCCCGTACCGCAAGCGACCGGTCTCGACGACAACGATGTTGGTGACGCCCCCCGTCCCCTTCCCCGTCGTTTCCGTGGACGAACCCTGTGTCGTCATCCCCGACCCCGCAAGCACCGCGTCCAGCCGAACCAGCGGCAACAGCGTGCCGCGCAACCGCAGCACTTCCGACCGGTTCACGTGCGAAATCCGTTCGGACCTCTCCGCCGCCCCCACCCGCACCAGTTCGCGGATATTTCCTTGCGGCACCGCAAAGCGTTGCCCGGAGCAACTGGTGATGAGGGACGGGATGATCGCCAGCGTGAGCGGCAACCGTACCGTGATGGTGGTCCCCTTCCCCACGACAGTGTCGATCTCGACCTGCCCCCCCAATCGCTCAAAATTCGTTTTCACCACGTCCATGCCCACGCCACGTCCGCTCACGGCGGTGATCTTCTCGGCAGTCGAGAAGCCGGGCGCGAAGATCAGTTGCAACGCCTCGCGTTCCGTCATGCCGTCGGCGACTTCCGCGGTGATCAGCCCCCTCTCGATCGCCTTCCGCTTGAGCTTGGCCGCGTCGATCCCCGCGCCGTCGTCCTCGACGACCAGCAGCACCTTTCCCTCTTGATGCAGGGCGCGCAACCGGACCGTTCCCATCGGATTCTTGCCCGCCCGCACGCGCGTGTCGGGAAGCTCGACGCCGTGGTCGAGCGAGTTCCGCACCAGGTGCGTCAGGGGGTCCCCGATCGACTCGATGATCGTCTTGTCGAGTTCGACATCCTTCCCTTCGATTTCCAGTTGCACCTGTTTCCCGAGCTGACGGCTCAGCTCGCGCACCACGCGGGTGAACTTGCCCAGCACGTTCCCCACCGGCTGCATCCGCGTTTGCATGATCGTTTCTTGCAGGTCGGTCGTGATCTGGTCAATCCGACCGGCGACCGACTCGATGGCGCGCGCGTCGCCGCCACCGAGGGTTTGCAGCAATTGATTGCGACCCAGCACGAGTTCCCCGGCCAGATTCATGAGCCGGTCCAGCACGGACACGGCGACACGAATGTTGGCATCGGCGGAGATCGCTTTGCGGTCGTCGTCGGCATGCGCGTGGTCTTTGGCGGGATGCCCTTCTTTCACTGTCGGAGCGCCCGTTGCCGGGACGATCGCCGAACGCCCCTTGGCTGCGTCGACGGACTCCGAGACGGGGGCCGAGGGGACCTCCGCCGATCTCGGAGCGTCGTGTGAGGGAGTTTCAGTGACCTCGACATGGCCACCCGCCGTCCGCGTACCGCTCTCGTTGCCGACCGCATCGACAGGCGGGAGTTCGACCGCGCGAACCCGTTCCACGGGGACTTGAAAGAACGCACTCAACTGCGCCTGGTTCAGGATCGTCGCATGCGCTACGCGAAACGACCGAAGCGACCGCATCCCTTCTTCGTCGGCGTCTTCCGGCAGATCGGTCGCCAGCACCACGCCGGTGTCCCGCAGCGTCTGCATCAGCCCCGCCGGATCGCGGCACACCACATCCTCCGCCGGATGCCATTCGATCACGAACACCGCTTGCCCACGGTCGGCGGCGGCCGCCAGGTCGTTCGGCTCAAGCGTCAAGTCGGCGGCCCCTTCGCCGTTGGAACCGCACGCGCCGCTCGACTCGTCGGCGGGCGTCTGTTCGGCCGCGGCATCCACCGGTTCGCCACCCGGGGCGTGACTGGTTCCCTCCGCCACCGCGGTCAGCGTCGCCACGTGGTCCGACACGTCGTAGGCGTTCGAGTTGACAATGTCTCCGAGCATCCGCCGCAGAGTGTCGCTCCCCTTCAAAAGGGGGTCGACCACCGCAGTCGTCGGAACGAGTTGCCGGGACCGGACCAGGCTGAGAATGTTCTCGAGACTGTGCGCGAGTTCCGCCAGTCGTTCCAGCCCGAGGAATCCAGCCGCTCCCTTGATCGAGTGGATCGCGCGAAACACCTTGTTCACGCGATCGGCGTCGATGTCGGCCCCGCGATCCTCGATCGACATCAGATCGGCCTCGATCTCGGCCAATCCTTCGGTGGATTCGACCACGAAATCGTTGAGGAGTTCGGCGTCGCCTTCGAACATGGTTTCGGCTCGGACACGGGAGTGGGATCGGACGACGCACGGAAGCGCGCGGGCCGGAACGGCGGAAGACCGGCCGGCAAGGCTGTCGCGATCGGAACGGATCGCGCGGCCTGATGACTTTGTGCAACAGCGCAACTCTGCCCGCGCATCCCGGTCGTGCGGTTCGACTTGATGCAAAATCGTTACAAAACGGCGAGTGCCTCCCCACGCGAGTCGACCTTGCCGATGACGCGGTTTGCAGGGGTTCGTCCACTTGGTGCTTTTGGCGCGAGTCCGCGGGTCGGAAGCGAGTGCTTGTCCTCCATCGCATTCCCGACCATGAAGAGAAACCCTGCACCTGGACCAAAACCGGATGCCCGAGTCGTATTTGGGCCTCTCCAACGACCGCACGAGGAATGCTTCTCTGGCACTCGTGCTTTGTCACAGCCTTGTTCGGGGGTGCCACTGCTGGCTTGTCCAGCAGTGCGAACGACTTGCGACGGGCACAACCCCCAAGTCCCATCGTGACAAAGCACTAGCTTCCCCACCCGCCTTCTCCGAGGGGTGTCGCCCCATGCTCGAACAGCACCACATCAACCATGAGCGTCGCCGCCACGAGCGGTACTCGCTCGCCACTCCCGTATGGATCCAACCGTGCGATCCCGGTCAGCCGTTGCTGACGTACGGGCCCTTGCCGGGACGGTGCGTCGACGTCTCGCTGGGAGGCTTGCGCGTGCAAACAATCGCCCCCATACTGGCCTCATCGGCCCACTTGCGATTTGAGACCCCCGACGGGTTCGTCATCACGACGGCGGGCAGCATCACCTGGGAACGGGCCGTTGCGCCCGGCGTTTGGGAGTACGGGCTGAAGTTCCAGGAGGAACTTCTTGAAGAAGTGATCGAACGCATGCTGCCCGTGGCGATGTCGGTTGGCTGACCGATTCACCCGCGCACGCGGCGGCCGTCACCGCTTGCGACCGACAATATTGACGCCGCTGCCGATCAGCAGGTTGCGTTCATACGTCCACCGATACAAACGCCCTGTTTTCTCCGGCGGCAGCACGCGCAGTTCGTCGAAACCGGCCTCGCGGAACCACGTCGACAGTTCGTCCACCGTGTGGTGGTACTGGTACACAGGGGCGAACCAGTCGAACGTGTCGCACAAACGATTCTCGGCGTCCGGATGCGCGCTGAAATTGAGCACTTTGTTCAGCGTCCGGTTGACCACCGGCACGCCCCCCAGCCACGCCCCCCACCGGCACCACCGCTCCAACCGGTCGTGCGACATCCGCACCGTCCGTCGGCGAACGGCATTGTTGAGCCACTCCTGCCACCACTGGTTGCGGCGGTACAGCCACACGGCGTAGCGTCCTCCCGGCTTCACCAGCTTCGCCACCGCGTCGAACACCGCGCGGGTGTCCGCGTCGTGATGCATCACGCCGATCGAGAACACGAGGTCGAACGACGCGGGTTCCAGCGGCAGTTGCTTCAAGTCCGCCTGGACGAACGACACGTTCGGCAAATGGCGACACAATTCGGCCGCGCGGTCCACCGCCTGGGTGTGGTCGGCACCGACGACAGTCCCCCCCGCCTCCCCCGCGACGCGCGAGTACCGTCCTCCGCCGCACCCGGCGTCCAACACCCGCAAACCAGCCAATTCCCCGAGACCGACGCCTGTCTTCGCCTGAAACGTCGCCCGATCCTCGTCGGCATGCGCCACGTCGTAACGCGTCCACTGGCGACCGAAACTCTCGAGGTGTTCCGCGTCGACGAATCGCGGGATGCCGCCCCGCACCGGCACCGCCGCCGCGCAGGAACGGCACACGAGCACCGCATCCCCCGCTCCCACAGGAAGATCGGACCCGCAGCGAAGACAATGCAGCGGCGGAGGGGTGTCAACCACCAAGGCACCAAGGCACTAAGAAAGTCGAGGAGGATTAACCACAGAGGACACGGAGTGACACAGAGGAAGAGAAGAGAAGAGAAGAGAAGAGAAGAGAAGAGAAAACAGTGGAACAGCGAAGAAATAACAATTAGATTGAAATACAAAGACAGAAAAAGAACAGACCCTGCAAGTGAAGAACGCGTGCTTAC
>JBIKMW010000114.1:0-21319 GCA_044359065.1 Planctomycetales bacterium
CGCGGGGAACACGGGGGGCGATGTCAGCGGGAGTTACGACAGTCAGGGGGGCAACGTCATCGGCGTCGTCGGGACGGCGACGGGCTTCTTTTCGATCGCCGATTTCGGGGGGGATCCCGACTTGCTCGGCACTGCCGGAGCGCCGATCAATCCGCAACTGTCCCCGCTGGCGAACAATGGCGGGCTGGTCCGGACGATGGCGATCGCCCCGACCAGTCCGGCGCGTGACCACGGTACGGTGAACGGAAACGTCTCGCCCACAGACGCGCGGGATGTTAGCCGCTCGCCGTCGAACAAGCCCGACGCCGGGGCGTATGAATACGTCAATAACGCGCCGGTGGCATCGAGCGTGACATACACGTTCGCCGAAGACACCACGTTTACCGGGCAACTTCCGGGGACCGACGCGGACGGGGATACGCTCACCTACACACTGCTGACGCCCCCGCAGATCATCCCGGGAACACTGGTCTTCAACACGAACGGATCGTTCACATACACACCCAATGCCAACGTGAACGGCGTTGTGGCGATTTTCGATTACAAGGTCTCGGACGGCCGTGTGGAGTCGACAGCGTATCGGGTCACGATGCAGGCGACCCCGGTCAACGACGCCCCGGTGGTCAACGATCAATCATTCTCGGTGGCTGAGAATTCCGCGGCATTAGCCCTCATCGGGTTCATCGCCAACACGGACGCCGAGAACAATCCCCGCACGATCGCGTTCCTGTCCGGAAACGAATCGGGGGCGTTCATCATCGGCACGACGAACGGTGCGTTCGGCGTGCTCGATCCCGCGCAGTTCAACTTCGAGACGACCCCCGTCCGCACGTTCACGGTGCGCGTGACGGAGACCGGTACAGGACTGTTCGACGACGCCACGATCACCGTCAATTTGACGGACGTGAACGAAGCGCCAGTGTTTTTCACCGGGACACGAGTCCTCGCAGAGAACGCCGCTGCGGGAACATCGGTCGCCAACCTGGGTGCATCGGATCCCGATGCCGGGCAGACCCTGACGTACACTCTCGTCGCCGGAAACACCGGAGGAGCATTCACGGTCGACTCGAACGGCAATCTCGTGGTCGCCAACGCCGCCGCGATCGACTTCGAGACCAATCCGAGATTCACGCTCGACATCGCCGTCATGGACAACGCGACTCAGCCGCTCTCGGTGACCCGACGCTGGACCATCAATCTCTCGAACGTGCTTGAGGCACCGACCGTGGCGTCGGCGATTTTCGGCGTCGACGAAACGGCGCCCGTCGGCACGGTCGTGGGGGATGTCGTTGCCGACCCCGAGGATGCGAACGAAGCGCTCTTTTACGTCTTGGAAGGAACCGGCGCGGGCACGGTGTTCGCAATCGCCCCGCTCTCCGGTCGGATCACATTGATCGCACCGTTGGATTACGAGTCCACGTCGAGTTACGCGCTGACTGTCACCGTTTACGACAGCGGAATCCCCTCGCAGTCCGCTTCCGCTCCGGTGACGATCAACGTGATCGATTTCAACGAAGCCCCGGTGCTGTATGACGGGTCCACCTTTGTCGCGGAGAACAGCCCGAATGGAACGTTGGTCGCCGACCTTGGGGCATCGGATCCCAACCCCGGCCAGACGCTGGTCTACGCGATCACCGACGGCAACGTGGGTGGAGCGTTCGCCATCGACGCCGAAGGGAATTTGATCGTCGCCGACGCGACGGCGATCAACCATGAAGTCCGCCCCGCCTACTCCCTGACCATCACCGCAACGGACGACGGACAGCCCTCGCTGACGACCACGGCGACGTGGGTGGTGGCGGTCGCAAACCGCAACGACCGGCCGGTCGTGACGGGAGGGCCGTTCAGCATCGCCGAAAACGCCCCGAGCGGAACGGTTGTCGGATCGATCAGCGCAACCGACGAGGATGCGGACGCGGTGATCACCTATGTGATCACGGGCACCACCGGCCCGGCGGGATTGTTCACCGTCGACTCGGCCACGGGAGAGATCACGCTGCAAGAGGCGCTCGATTACGAGGCCACGACGAGTTACACGCTGACGTTCACGATTTATGACGGCAGCGGCGACCAGAATCCGCCGACGCACACGGTGGTGATCAACGTCACCAACGCCAACGAGGCTCCGGTCGTATCGGGAGGTTCGTTCAGCCTGCTCGAAACGGCCCAGCCGAATCCGCCGGTCGTGTTGTTCGATGTGGACGGGACCGACCCCGACGCCGGGCAGTCGCTCACGTACTCGATCGTCGGCGGGAACACGAACTCGAGGTTCACCATCGTTCCCTCGACCGGGCAGATTTTCCTCTCGGCCTCGCTGAGTTACGAGACCACGCCGGTCTACAACCTGCAGGTTCGCGTCACCGACAACGGCAACCCCGCGCTGTTCACGACGGTAACGGTCGTGGCGAACATCATCGATGTGAACGAGGCGCCGGTCGTCGCGGGGGGAACGTACAGCGCGCCGGAGAACTCTGCCATCGGCCGTCCGACGGGAGGGGCGACCGGAGTCGACTTCGACATCGGTCAAACGCTGACCTACGAGATCATCGCCGGGAATACCGGGACCGCCTTCGCCATCAACCCGAACACCGGTGCGATCTCGGTGGCGGGGCCGCTCGATTTCGAGACGAAGTCGCAGTACGTCCTGACTGTTCGCGTCACCGACAACGGGACGCCCGCCCTCTCGGGGACTGGAACGGTCACGATCAACATCACGAACGTCAACGACGCCCCGACCGTGACCGGAGGCCCGTTGACGATCGCCGAGAACCCGGCCCTCGGCACCCTTGTCGGGAGCGCGGTCGCTTCCGATCAGGACGCCGGCCAAACGATCACCTATTCGATCACGTCCGGAAACGTTGGGAACAAGTTCGCGATCAACTCCTCGACCGGCCGGATCACGGTGATTGGCGGCCTGAATTACGAGGTCCTGTCGACTTATTCGCTGGTGGTAACGGCCACGGACAACGGCGTCCCTGCCCTGTCAGGGCAGGGAACGATCACGGTCAACGTCACCGACGTGAACGACCGCCCCGCCATTGCGGGGGGATCGCTCAATCTTGCCGAGAACAGCGCTGCGGGAACTGTGGTGACATCGCTGTTCCCCGTCGACGACGACCCGGGCCAGACGCTCTCGTACGTGTTTGCGGCGGGCAATGTGGGGGGAGCGTTCGCGGTCGATGCGCAAGGTCGACTGGTGGTGGCCAACACGGCTGCGGTCGACTTTGAAACGACGCCGGTGTTCGTGCTCGACATCATCGTGTCGGACAACGGCAGCCCGTCGCTGTCCTCCACCAACCGCTGGTTCATCAACCTGCTCAACCGGAACGACGCGCCGACCGTCGCCGCGTCGACGTTCACGATCGCGGAACTTTCGGCCGCCGGAACGGATGTGGGAACTGTGTCCGCGGCGGATCAGGACGCCGGCCAGACGCTGTCGTACGCCATCACCTCGGGTAACGAGTCCGGAACGTTCGCGATCAACGCGGCCACCGGGGCGATCACACTGGCAGGCCCTGTCGATTTTGAATTGACCACGTCATACACGCTGGTGGTGACCGCAACCGACAGTTTCAATCCCGCCGCTTCGGGGTCCGGGTCCGTCACGGTGAACGTCACCGATGTGAACGAAGCACCTGTTCCGAACAGCCCGTCGTTCTCGATCGCCGAAAACTCGGCGACCGGGACGGTCGTCGGGGCCGTTTCCGCGACCGATATCGACGCTGGTCAGTCGCTCAGCTTTGCGATCACTTCCGGCAACACGTCGGGAGCGTTCGCGATCAACGCCACCACCGGGCAGATCACGGTGGCCGGTTCGCTCGATGCCGAAGTGATTTCGCTATATAGCCTCGTCGTGAGCGTGACCGACAACGGTTCGCCCGCACTCTCGGCCAACACCAACATTTCGATCCTCATCGACGACGTGAACGAAGCGCCGACGGTCGGTGCGGGCAGCTTCAACGTCGATGAGAACTCCGCTTCGGGATCGCATGTCGGGTACGTTTCGGCGAGCGATCAGGACATCGGTCAGACGCTCGTGTACTCAATCCTGTCGGGGAACGAGGCCGGGAAGTTCGCCATCGACGGTGTGACCGGTCAGATCACGGTTGTCGGTTCACTCGATTTCGAGGCCGTGCCTGCCTATGCGTTGGTCGTCCAGGCGACCGATTCCGCGTCGCCGGCGCTGAGCGGATCGGGCACCATCACAATCGCGGTCAACGATCGCAACGAAGCCCCGACGCTGGCGGCCCAGTCGTTCTTCATCGCCGAGAACAGCCCGGCAGGCACGGCGGTGGGGACGATGTTGGCCAGCGATGTCGATGCCGGGACGACGTTGACCTACAGCATCACCGGCGGCAACACCGGCGGCGTGTTCGCGATCAATGCCTCGACCGGCGCGATCACCGTCGTCGCACCGGCAGCACTCGATTTCGAGGTGATCACCGCCGTTTCGCTGGTCGTGTCGGTGTCGGACAACGGCAGCCCCGCGCCGTCGGCCACCGCCGTGGCAACGATCAACCTGACGAACGTCAACGAAGCCCCGACGGTGAACGCCGCGACGTTCTCGCTGGCAGAAAACAGCGCCAACGGCACGGCGGTCGGAACGGTTTCCGCGAGCGATCCGGATGCGGGTCAAACGCGGACATTCAGCATCGTGTCGGGGAACACCGGCGGCGCGTTCGCGATCAACGCCACCACGGGCGCGATCACCGTCGCCAACGCGGCGGCGCTGAACTTTGAAGGGACCCCGTCGTTCGCGCTGGTTATTCGCGCGACCGACAACGGCAGCCCGGCCCTGTCCGGCACAGCCACCGTCACCATCAACCTGACGAACGTCAACGAGGCGCCGGTCGTGACCGCCGCCACGTTCTCGTTGGCGGAAAACAGCGCGAACGGGACGGCAGTCGGAACGGTTTCCGCGAGCGATCCGGATGTGGGTCAAACGCGGACATTCAGCATCGTGTCCGGGAACACCGGCGGCGCGTTCGCGATCAACGCCACCACGGGTGCGATCACCGTGGCCAACGTGGCGGCGCTCGACTTTGAAACAACGCCCGTGTTCAACCTGGCGGTGCGGGCCACGGACAACGGGTCCCCCTCGCTGTCGGGACAGGCTGTGGTGACGATCAACCTGACGAACGTTATTGAGACCCAGGCGGTGTTGCTCGACATTGTGCCGGGCAACTCGTCCAACACGATCCGGCTGAACTCGTCGACGTTCAAGGTGGCGATTTTGTCGACCAGCACCTTCGACGCCCGGACCGTCAACGTGAATTCCGTGCGGTTCGGCGAAGTGGGAACGGAAGATTCGGTATCCCTGAAGAAGGGAAAGCGGATTTTCGAGTACCGCGATGTCAACGGCGACGGACGGTTGGACCTGGTGCTGACGATCAACACCGCGGCGGCCAGCCTCGAGGTCGGGGACACGCTTGCCCGCCTGACGGGAAGCACGACCGGCGGCCAGGCGATCGCCGGACAGGGAACCGTGAACGTCGTGCGGCGGTGATCGAGGTTTCGGTCGCGACCGAAGCCAACTCCGGAAAGGGCGTTACCAGCGCGTTTCGATCCCGATTCCCTCGCCATGGCTGGCGGGGATCGGGACGACGCGCCAGCCACCCGCTTCCATCTCGGTGTCGTTGACCGCTTCGACGGCGAGGTACCCCATGAACCAACCCAGCGCGGCCTGCGAGAAGTAGTGGTCGTTGTCGTTCACACGGCTCCAGGCGGGGAGCAGCGAGGCGGTCACGAACGCGAATTTGGCGGCCCGGTTTTCGGTCAGTTTGGCGGCGGTGAGGAATGGAATCGCCCCCATGAACGAGTGCCCGCTGACACCGTGATTCTCGGTCCACGGGATCCACCGCGACCCGTGTTCGCTCATGTCGGGGCGGTCGGCCCCGGTGATTTTCTGGAGCAAGAGCATCGGAATCGCCCCAGCCAGCGCGGCGCGGAAGGACCGTTCGCCCCACAACTCGAGCGGTTCGACCGCCTCCCATTCGTGCGGGATCAGGAACGATGCGAACGCCACCGCGTAAATCGGCCCCATGATGTGGCCGTCGCCGAACAGTTTGAACGCGCTGGCCACGCTATCGGTCGCATTGTTGCGAAGGTTGTCTTGAACCTGTTCGCCGATTTCCCGGTCGAGTTGCGTGTTGGCGAAGACCGCCCCGACCCCCAGACCGATCGCCAGCGGAGCCAGTGTGTCGACATCGTAAAAGTTGCGTTGGTCGACCAGCAGCCGCGCGGTGACATCCTTCATGTACGAGAAGCCGCAGGGGCGGTCGCGCAAATCGGGGACGCATCCGCTCCCATACTCCGGATCGGAAGGCGAGGTGTACCCGCCGCAGGGGGCGCCGGCGCCGCACGCGGAGTTCTCGGGCGGGGACTCGTCTTCCCCGGTCTGTGCGCGGAAAACCAGAGGCGACGGGGAGTTTCCGGACGATCGTCCGCTGTACGGCAAGGGGAACGGCGACCAGGAATCGGCCTCGCGAAGCGCGAAGACCGCGTCGACCCGCCAATGGAACGGTGCCGCAGTAGCCGGTGCCTTGCGCGTTGTCCGTGCGACGTTGCTCGATGTGGAGTGGTAGGCAACCGATTCGGCGGCGCCGCGGGATTCGACGCGTGTGTGTCGGTGCGTCGCGCAACCTGTTGCCAAGCAAAGGCTTATCGCGATCAACAACCGCGTCGCGGAGCGAAGACTCGCCGCGAACGGTTTGCTCGTGGACGTTGGGGCGATGGCGAACTTCCCAACCGCAAGAACGCGGCGGTCGACCGGGGAGTGGTCATGTGGAGTGACGGCACCTTGGAGTATGGCACCGGGAGAGGGGGGGAGTCTCCACCGGATGACCGCTGCGGGTCAATCGTAAATTCCACGTAATTTTGCACTTATGAAGAGGCGGTGACGACGGAGAAAACGGATTCACGGTTCGCGGACGGTCCAATCCGGCGGAATGTGCTCCGGGAAACCCCTTCACAACTCAGTGTCGCGGCGAGAGAATGGGAGAAGTCCGACTTTCGTCGGGCATGCCGGGCGAATTCTTCGTCCGGAATCGTTTCCATGGAAATGCAATCCCTCCGAAACCGCGTGGTTCTCGGTCCGCGAGTCTGTCGCCGCGGGAACTTCGGGTGGGACGTTGTTGGCTCCGGATCGATGTCCATGTCCCACCTCGAATCGTCCGGGAATTCGCTCCCGAGCAACTTGGCGACGGCGGACTTTTCCGCCGCCGTCGACGGGGAAGTCGCGCCCGCCCCCTCGGAACTTCAACGCTGGGTACGCGGTGGGGCGGGGGGGTTTGGAGTTTCGCTGGCGATTCACGGAGTGTTGCTGGCCGCGCTGGCGACGTATCACCTTTCGATTCCGGACAGCCCGGTTCCGATGCTGCTGGAGACGTTGTTCGCCAACGAGGAACGCCCGCCCGAGGACTTCACTCGCGAACTCGATGTGCAGACGGAAATCGCCGAAACGCTGAACTTCACGCCCGGTGGCGTGGTGTCGCAAACGGTGGGGGGGGGCGTCGGAGGGGGACAGGGGGGCGAAACACAGGTGGCCAAGATCGACGGCGCGGGTTCGCTTCAGGAGCCGTCGGTCGCGGTCAATCTGGGCCAGTCGGCGTTTCCCGGAGCGGGGGGGCTGGGCGAAGACCTGGGGATGGGGGACGTGGCGGGGGAAGGAGGGGCCGTTGTCGAGGGGTACGGCGCGGCGCTCGACCAGTTTTCGCAGGAACTGGTGCGCATGATGCGCGAACAGCGGGTGCTCGTCATCTGGCTGTTCGACGAGTCGGAAAGCATGAAGGACGACCAGCAAGACTTGAAAGGTCGACTGCACCGGATTTACGAAGAACTCAAACTCGTCGACAAGGACGACGCGTTTGCCGCCAAAAAGGGAAAGGGAAAAGACGACGCCATTCTGCTCACGTCGATCATGAGCTTCGGCGAAAAGACGCACTTTCATCTCAACAAGCGTCGGCCGACTGCGGACAACCGCGAGATCATGAAGGCCGTCGACGCGATTCCGATCGACCGCACCGGGGCCGAAAACACGTGTCAGGCGATCGTGCAGGCGATCAACGAATACAAGGCGTTCGCGGGGGCCGGGCAACGCAAAATCGTGCTGGCGTGCGTTTCGGACGAATCCGGGGACGACGGGATGAGCCCCGCGTTCGACGAGGCGCTCAACCTCGCCAAAAAAACGCGGACCTCGATCTATTTCTTCGGGCGCGAATCGGTGTTTGGGTACCCGTACGCCTTTGTGAATTGGGTACACCCGCAACTCGAAACGCACCATTGGCTGCAAATTCGCCGCGGCCCCGAAACCCCGTTCGCCGAGCAGTTGCAGATCGACGGCTTCCGAGTCCGGCGGGACGCGAGCCTCAGCGGATTCGGGCCGTACGAGCAGGTCCGATTGGCCCGCAACACGGGAGGAATCTTCTTTCTGCTCCCCAACGAGGAACAGAATCTCAACGACTTCGCCAAGCGCAAGTTCGCCGCGCTAGACCTCAAGGAGTTCGAGCCCGACTTGCGTTCGCGCCGCGAATACGCGGAGGAACGGGACGCCAGCCCATTCCGCAGGGCGGTGTGGGACGTGATCGTGCAGTTGAACCCGTACGACCCGAAGAACAAGGACCTCGAGGTGGATGGTGGCCAGTGGTTCTCCCGCGAGGCTGGGCGGTACGAAGGGGCGGTGTCGAACCAAATCGGCCGCGCGACGCGAATGTTCCTGGCGTTGTCCGCCGCTCAACAGCACCTCGAATCGGTGAAGGGCTTGCGTGCACGGGAAACGTCGCGCCGCTGGCGGGCAAATTACGACCTGATCCTTGGACAGGTGATGTCTTATCGCGTTCGGATGTTCCAGTACTTCCTGGGATTGGAGCAGTTCGGACGCGGCTTGCCGCAGCGCAAGTTCAATAGCGAGAAGTCCAACCAGTGGCACGTGGGGGTGGGGGCGTCGCAAATGCTCAAGCCGGACCCGGTGCAACTCAAAGCCTTGAAGGTCACGGAAGAAGCGCTGGAGCAGGCCCGCAAGGCAGCGACCGCTCAGTACGAAACCGTCCTGCGGGAACATCCGGGCACTCCGTGGGCGGTTCGCGCCGAACGCGAACAACGGTGGGGGTACGGAGCGACGTTCGGGGAACGGTTTTGGCAGCCGCCGGTCCCGCCGAAGGTGCAGGGGACTCCCGTGCCGGTTCCCAACCTGTAGCGGTCCGACGATCGGGTCGGCTGTGCCGCGTCGGCCCTACAACCGTTACGACCCGTGTCGCCCCCCCCGCGACTGGAACCGACGCTCCCCGCGCGGTCCGGAATGCCGACAAATTGGGCGGAAGTTGCCCTCTGTCGTGAACCGACAGCCGCGTCGACTCGTAGTTTCGCGCCGCCGGTGTCGATTCGAGAGAGGTGGCCGAGCCCTCAGCCGGGGCCTCGCGCCGACTGTCCGTCCATTTCGCGGGTTGTTCCGTGCGTCGTCTCCATTATCCAGCGCTCAGGTCCGGTCCGCGACGGCGGGGCACGCTCGTGCCGGTGGTCGCCGCCGCGCTGATCCTGATCCTGGGCGTGTTGGCGCTGGTGGTGGACCGTCTGTGGCTGGATGCGGTGAAGAGCGAACTGCGGAGCGCCGCGGAGGCCGCCGCTCTGGCCGGGGCGCGGGCCTTGGCGGACGACGACCGGCTCAAGCCGGACCATCCGTCCGAGGCGATTTCGCGCGGTGCGGCCTGGATGGCGTCGAAGATGGCCGGGCGGTGCTCTGTGGCGGGGCGGCCGCTCGAACTGGACATGGACCGTGACGTGTCGGTGGGGGCCTACGCCGCCAGCGCTACGACCGGTGAACGCGAGCTGTTGACGAATGTGGCCGATCCGCGAACGGTCGTGGTGCTGCCCGCGTTCCTCAAAAACCGTGGCAATCCCTTGGCCCTCCTGATTCGGGGGTTGCACGGACCGGACGTGGCGGAGTTGGCGCATCGTGCGGAGGCATCCGTCGACAACCGCGTGTGGGGGGTGCGTCCGCTCGACGGTTCGTGCGTCCCCGCGCTGCCGATCGCCATCCTCCGGCGGGAGTTGACGGACGAGCGCCGCCCGTCGTGGGAAACGGACATCGAAAGCCGAAAAGGGGCGGACAACTACGGTTTCGATCTGGAAACACTGCGAATCGTCGAGTCCCCGGACGGAATTCCCGAGATCGAACTGACCGCCGGAGCCACGGCGGACGAGGGGCGCGAGGCCAATCTGGCGGTGCTCGGCCTAGGGAACGAACTGCGCGGCAGCCTGGTTGCCAGCCAAATCGCAAAAGGACTGGACGCGAACGACCTGGAACGGATCGGAGGAGAGTTGTCTCCGGACCGCGCGTCGTTTGAAACCGCCGTCAAACACTCGCTTTCGACCGACGAACTCGACGCGCTGGACGCGCTACGCGGCGAGGCGCGCATTGTGCTGTTGTACTCGGAAGCGGGCGTCGGCGGATCGGTCCCGCGTGTCCGGTGCGAACGTCTCGTCGCCGGACGGGTCGTGGCTGTCCGCCGGAACGGAGCCGGCCCGCCGAAGATTGTCGTGCAACCGGCTGTCATGGCGACTCGGACCGCCTTGAAGATCGTTGACGAATCTCCCGCGGGCGAATCGGGTGGCTCCCTCGATGGGGCCGCGTTGAACACGCCTCGAAACAAATACGTGTACCACCTGGGACTGTCCCGCTGATCGCATCGACGGACCGGTGAACCTTAAGCCCGGTGAACCGCAAGGCCGTCGTATCACATACCGCGTCGAACCGATGGAGAATTCGTCCATGATCGCCGAAACGAGCGGAACGTCCCGGACGGGCCTCGACTCGCGCCAGTCGTTCCAGGAACTCAAGACCCGGCTGCACCGGCAGGTGGTCGACTCGATCGACCTGTCCAAAGCGGGCGAACTTCCCGAGGCGAAGTTGCGCCAGCAATTGCAGGCGCTGTCGCAGCACATCTGTTCGTTGCAACAACTGAACCTCGCCCCCCGCGACCGGGACGCGATGGTTCAGGAGATCATGAACGAGATTTACGGGTTCGGTCCGCTGCAAGCGCTGATGGACGACCCGGAGATCAGCGACGTGCTCGTGAACGGTTCGCAGAACGTCCACATCGAGCGGTCCGGGCTGCTCATGCCGACCGACGTGAAGTTCGCGAACGATCAGCACCTGTTGGAATTCATCCAGCGGCTGGTCGGCCGGGCCGGGCGGCGCATCGACGAAGTCTCGCCGATGGTCGACTGCAAATTGCCCGACGGCTCGCGGCTCAACGCCGTCATCCCCCCGTTGGCGTTGCGGGGTCCGACACTCAGCATTCGGCGATTCAAGTCCAAGGCGATGCTGTTCGACGACATGGTGCGGATCGGCAGCCTCGCCCCCGAAATGGCCGAGTTCCTGAAAGCGTGTGTGAAGGCCCGGTTGAACATTCTGATCAGCGGCGGGACCGGCGCCGGCAAGACGACCATGCTCAACAACATGAGCCGCTACATCTCGGCGACGGAGCGGGTCATCACCATCGAGCAGACCGCCGAACTGCAATTGCAGCAGGCGGACGTGGTGGCGCTGGAAATGCGTCCCCCCAACGTCGAAGGGAAGGGGTCGGTCGACCAGCGCGACCTGCTCCGCAACAGCTTGCGGATGCGCCCCGACCGCATCATCGTCGGCGAGGCCCGCGGCGGCGAGGTGTTCGAGTTGTTGCAGGCGATGAACACCGGGCACGACGGCTCGATGAGCACCGTGCACGCCAACGACACTCGCGAGGCCCTCTCGCGGCTCGAAGTGATGATCGCCCTGTCGGGGGTCGACCTGCCGGTGCACGTCTCGCGGCAGTACATCGCCTCGGCGGTGCAAATCCTCGTGCACATCGCCCGTCTCGGTTCGGGGGAGCGGAAGGTCACCCGCGTCTCCGAGTTGACGGGGGTCGTGGACGGGGCCTACCAACTGGAAGACGTGTTCGTCTACCGACAGCTGGGCCTCGACGACGGGGGACGTTTGCAAGGGGCGTTCTACGCAACGGGTCATACCCCGTCCGCTCTGCAGCGGATCGAGGGCGCGGGCATCGAACTGCCGGCGGGGCTGTTCTCGCCGAGGGAACTGACCGTTTCCAAATCCTGAGTTTGTCCAGAAGCGTGTGCCATTGGCGAAGCCAGTGGCACACATGGAAGCCGGTGGCACCTGGCCTCGTCTTCCAAGGTCGCGGGATGACCGCGCTAGATACCCGCGACGCCCAGCCGTTCGATTCTCCCCGGTGTGATTGCCATGGCCACGGATCTCGGAACGCTTCGACTGCAGCCCCGGCCGGAGTTCGCGGACATCGTCAAGGACCGCGAACTGTTCGGCACGGGCCAAGGTGACACCACCGAAGACCGGATCAACAGTTCGTTCGACCAACTGTTGATCCAGTCGGGACTCGGGATCGTCCCGTCGGTGTTCCTGCTGCTGGTGATGCTGGCGGGACTGACCGTCGCGGGGGTGCTGTTCGTCTGGCAAGAGAACCTGCTGTTGTCGGCGATCGGCTTCTTCCTGGGGGCCATCGGTCCGATCGCGGCGGTGTTCATCGCGCGGGCCCGTCGCCAGCAGTTGTTGCTCCAGCAAATGCCCGAAATGGTGGGTGAGCTGGCCCGCGCGGCGCGCACGGGGCGGAGCGTCGAGCAGTGTCTGTCCGTGATCGCGATGGACACCCCCCGTCCCTTGAAGGACGAATTGCAGCAAGTGACTTCGCGACTGGCGCTCGGTTCGGGCCTGAAGCACGCTCTGGAAGGAATGCCCGAGCGAACCGGGCTGATGAGCATGAAGATCCTGGCGATGGCCCTGACCGTCCACCAACAGACGGGGGGGGATGTGACGGCGGTCCTCGACCGGTTGTCGCGAACCGTTCGCGAGCGGATGCAATATCTCGGTCGGCTGCGGGCGGCGACGGCGGCCAGCCGGGCGACGGCGATCCTCATGCTTGTGCTACCGCCTGGCATCCTCGCGTTCTTTCTGTTCCGCGACCCGACGTACCTGTCGCGGCTGTTTGAAGCTCCGTGGGGGCGTGGCGTGACGATCCTCGCGGTCATCCTCGATGTCATCGGCGTCGTATGGACGCTGCGCATCCTCCGCAACAGCCAACGCACCTGATCCAAACTTCCCGGCAAGCCGTTCGTCCGACACACCGACCGACCACGACACGCCTTCGAGAGTTCCCGTCATGACCCGCATGCAATACCTGTTGCTGTTCTACGGGATCTCCGCCGCGGTCGTGATTTGGCTTGTGGTGCGAATGAAGCGAAAAGGGCCGACCGCCGTCGACGGCCATCCCGCGTCCCCCAAACCGGTCCGGTCGGTGCCCCCCGTGGCGCGGGTCGTCGACTCCCCGGTGCCCCAGCAGACGGCTCCGATTGTCGTCGGTCCGCCCCCCGTGCCCGCGTTCTCGTCGAACCCGTCCGCACCGGTCATGGTCCCACAAACCGTCGTCGACGCCGGTCGCACGGTCGAAGCCACCGTCGCGACGGAATCCGCGGTTGCGCCGGAACCGGTGGTCGAAGGGTTGCGCGGTCCGATGGGACCGATGTATCGCACCACGTCCGCCGCCGCGTCGAACACCGTGTTCTCGGGGATCGGTCGCAACGAGGCGGACTTGGCCGCCACTCGTTCCCCCTTCGGCGATGCCTCGACCAGGCTCGACCGTACGGACGACTACGCGTACGGATCGGCCACCCCGCTGTTGGCGTCGCTGTTGCCCGACTCCGAGGACCGTCGCCGCGAAACCATCAAGGAATTGCACGCTGCCGGGTACTACGAACCGCATGCCCCGGAGAACCTCGCCGCCACGCGATATCTGTTCGTCATCATCCCCATCGTCCTGCTGGGGATCACGCTGCTGTTCGCACCTCCGGCCGCCGAGTTGTACATCCTCGGGGCAATGCTGCTGGTGCCGTTGTTCGGATGGGCGTTCCCGCGACTGGTCGTGAAGGGGCAGGCGAAAGAGCGTCTGTTCCAAATCGAGCGGGCGATGCCCGACATGCTCGACATGCTCAGCATGTGCGTCAGTCAGGGGATGACTCTACCGTCCGCCCTGGGACGGGTGACCGAGGAACTCGAGGGGGTGCATCCGGCGCTCCACAAGGAACTGGCGATCGTTTCCGACCAGGCCCGCGTCGGGGGGATGCGACAATCGCTCGAAAACTTCTCGCGCCGAATCGAGCTTCCCGAAGTGCAGTCGTTCACATCGCTGCTCATCCAGACCGACCGGATGGGGACGAGCGTGTCGAGCGCGTTGACGGAATACTCCGACAACATCCGCGCCAGTTTGAAACAGCGTGCGGACGAGAAGGGGAACCAGGCGGCATTCAAGCTGCTGTTCCCGACGGTGCTGTGCCTGATGCCGGCGGTGTATCTGTTCTTGCTGGGACCGTCGATCCTCGAGTTGGCGGACTTCGTGAACCGCGACAACTCCACGCTCCGCGAAGCGAACGTCCTGATCCGCCAAACCGGGAACAACAACGCGGCGCCGCGGTGATCCCGCACGCGCGGTGCGTTTCTACCGAATCGGCCTCTCTCGGTTGAAATCAGACCAACATGCTGGAGTCGAATCCCACAGGTTCAACCGAAACCCAGCCTCGTTCGCAGGTCGTCCAACGCCTCGTCGAGTTGTCGCCCCAAGCCAGCCTCCATTTCGGCGAGGCCTTGGGCGATGCCCTCCCGATCCCGGTGGCTGCGCAAGGCGTCCATCGCAATCGTCGGTTGCTCGACAAATTGGTGGTCGGAACCCCCAGATTCTTCGGTGGGTTCGGAGGTCATGCCCCGATCTCCTCGAGTCGCGCCAGCCATTCGCCGAAGTGCGGGCAGCGTTCGCGCAGCAACGGCAAGCCGATCCGTTCCGTGACCGTCGCGCCGAACGCCACCTTCTTGTAGGCTCTCACAACACCCGCGATTCGCCGAGAGGGGCAGGTCTCGTAAGAATCGTTGATCGCTTCGGGCTCGCCGCATTCGTGGAGGATGTCGTCGAACTTCTGCACTAAGCTCGCCAGAACGGAATCATCGGAAACGGATTTGGAACGGTCCGCGATCGAGACGAGTGAGGTCGCGAGCGCACGTGTGTCGGCGAACAACAGCGCCTCGAATTCGTGCAGTTGGACATAGGGGTGGAACCTCCGTACGTCGAATTTGGCTCCGATTTTGGCGGACACCGCCGCAACGAGCGCGGCCTCGACGAATGAGGCTCGTTCGCGCCCCAGCTTCTGGGCCGCGTCGGCACGACCGGGCCAAGTCAATGGCAGGGCGTAGAAGTCGAACATCGTCGAACAGTGGTGGCCCGAGTTCAACAGGTGTGACAAGTCCCGGAGTGTGGCGTCCCAATTGCGCACTCCGCCACCGCCACCCCCTTTCCCGGAGAGCACCGTGGAGGACTCGATTCCCCGCAACCTCAAATGCGGAGCGAGCAATTGCCGCACGAAGGCCGCTTCGGTTTGACCTTCGACGAGCACTTTCAACAGCGTCGGCTTACCCATCGGTCGGCCCCCCGCCGACAACGTTCTTCCGCCACAATTCACCGAGGGTGTAGTCCTCCAACCACTCGGCGAGCGCTGTGGAATCGAGCCGCTCGAATTCCGAACGTCCCTCCCTGCGGTTGACGACGATTACCTGCTCCGGTTGAAAGAAATCGACCAGCGCCGGGGACTGTGTCGAGAGGATCACCTGCGTGCGCTCGGCGGCGGATTTCACGAGGTCGGCGAACACGGCCAAGGCGTAGGGATGCAGCCCCAATTCCGGCTCGTCGATGACGATCGTCGACGGCGGATTCGGCTGGAGCAGCGCGGTCGCCAAACAGATGAATCGCAACGTGCCGTCGGAAAGTTGATACGGCTGGAACGGAAAATCGCTCCCCTTCTGCCGCCATTCGAGGCGAATCTTCTCGGCGGGACCGACTTGCCGGGGTCGTAGCAGGAAGTCGTCGAAGAACGGGGCGACCAAGCGGACGGTTTCGCGGATCAGGGTCGGCGAAGCGGGAGCCGTTTCGCCAAGACGGTGCAGGAACGCG
This sequence comes from Planctomycetales bacterium, assembly GCA_044359065.1. GTDB lineage: Bacteria > Planctomycetota > Planctomycetia > Planctomycetales > Planctomycetaceae > JAIXZD01. The sequence continues at coordinate 16,002 of JBIKMW010000114.1, forward strand.
GCGATGTTGGAAGCGTCTTCTCGGAAGCGTTCGTCGTCGCGAAGCTCCTGGTCGCGACGCATTGGGGAGAGGGGGCTGGTGTCAAGAAAGTGAAATACCGACCAGTCATCGATTGCATTCCGGAGGGTTGCTATTGCTTCGGCCGCGTTGGCAAACTCCGGCGACCGGTGGTTGATGGCGAACAAGTTCGACTCGCGCGACGTGAAAGCGCCGGATACCCTCCACTTTCCGTTGTCCACAACCTCGTTTGCCACCGTCACAACACCGTTTTGGCCGGCCCTCAACTCCCACGAATAAACTGACTCCCCGAGTCGAATGCGAGCAGAAATGTGTGGAGTGGTCTTGGGCCCTTGAAAGAAGATCGCGTCGCCGAGTCCCTCCGAGTACGTTTGAAATGCTCGACGTACAACTGATTGGCACATCAAAAAGAGCGACACAAAATTGCTCTTCCCCGCCCCGTTCGCCCCGATCAACACGTTGATCGGCCCCAGCGGAAACTCGTCCAGCCGCTCGATGGATTTGAAGCCGTGGATTGTGAGGCGGTCGATTGGCATGCCCATGTCGACGGATCCCCGGGTCTGACTGCGTGACGCTGGCTACGACTCTTCAATTGCCGATTGTACACGTCGGACGAAGTCCGACGGCGAACGGCTGCGGAGGATGACGACCACGGGCCGCTCCCTCCTCACCCCGCCGCCACCAGTTTCGCGAACAGTTCCCCCGCCGCCGACATCCGCGTCACCATTTCCGACACGCTCGCTCGCATGAGGCCGAACAGCAGGTCGGGCATCACCCCCAGCGCGATCGCCAGGGCGAGCAGCGTGTAGCCGATCCCCGCCTCGGTCCCCGTCAGCGGAACCAGCCCTTCGCCACCCGGTCCGTTATAGGTCGGGCCGAGATACACCCGTTGGATCGTCCACAGGATGTAGGCGGCGGTCAGAACCACTCCCAGGCCGGCGACGATCGCCAGGAACGGGTCGAAGTTCCACGCTCCGAACAGCGGAAACACCTCGCCCCAAAATCCGCACAGGCCCGGCAGCCCCATCGCGGCGAAAAACAGCCCCATCGACAGTCCGCCGTAGTCCGGCATCTTGCCGAGGATGCCGCCGAATTGACGCAGGTCGCGGTGGTGGACCCGGTCGTACAGCACCCCGACCAGAAAGAACATCGCCGCCGACGTGATTCCGTGCGCGACCATCTGGAACAGCGCGCCGCCGATCCCCATCCGCCAGTAATCGGGTCCGACCGTCTGTCCCGCTTCGCCGATCTTCCACGCCGCCAGGCCGAGCAGCACATACCCCATGTGGCTGACCGAACTGTAGGCGACGAGTCGCTTGAAGTCGGTCTGAGCGAGCGCGGCAAGTGCTCCGTAGAGAATACTGGCGACGCCGATCAGCACCATCGGCCAGGCCAACACATGCGCTCCCCACGGGCAGACCGGAAACGCGATCCGCACGAGGCCGTACGCTCCGGTTTTCAACAACACCCCCGCGAGGATCATGCTGATCGGCGTGGGGGCTTCCGTGTGCGCGTCGGGCAGCCACGTGTGGAACGGAACGATCGGGATTTTCACCCCGAATCCGAACAGGAGCAGCGAAAACGCGATCACCTGCAACGTCGGCCCGAGCGTCGAACCGGGTACCAACCCTTGCCCGATTTGCGCCAAGCGGGGCAAGTCGAACGTCCGCTCCCCGCCACCGCCGAAGTACACGACCAACAATGCCACGAGAATCGCGACGCCGCCGACGAGCGTGTACAGGAAGAACTTGATCGCCGCGTACTCGCGCCGCGGCCCCCCCCACAGACCGATGAGAAAAAACATCGGTAGCAGCATCAGCTCGTAGAACACATAAAACAGGAAGAAGTCGAGCGCCAAAAACACGCCCAACATTCCCGTCTCCAACAGCAGGAACAGCACGAGGTATCCGCGCACCTGCTCCTTCACACAACCCGACGCCAACAGCGCCAGCACCGACAGGAACGCGGTGAGGATCACCAAGGGGAGGCTGATGCCGTCGACCCCCACCCGGAAGTGGACGTTCCACGACGCGATCCACGGCACGCTCACGCCGAACTGAACACCGGGATTCGCGCTGTCGAACCGGTTGAGCAGGAACAGCGACAGGACGAACGTAGCCGCCGCAACCGCGACCGCCACCTTGCGACGGACATCATCCGACCATCGCTGCTCGATCCACAATACGAGCGCCCCCGCGGTCGGCAGGAACAGCGTCAGCGGAACAAGCAATCCGGCATCCATGTCGCGGCGGGTCCAGTTGAACGGCGGGCAGGTTGAGGGATGGAGGCTTTTTTACCACGAAGGGCACGAAGGACTCACAAAGAGTACACAAAGAAAGTGGGAATGGTTGAGTTTCAACACAAAGACACGAAGGCACAAAGACTCAAATAAACACAAGTCGAGGCATAAAACCTGTCAACTCGAGAGTCAAGTCATTTCAGCTGCAACCAAAAAAGTCTTGTCTTCGTCTTTCTTTGTGTCTCTGTGTCTTCGTGTTTCAATTCTACGCTCTCATCCTCCATCGCACGTTACATCGCCTTTTGTGCCCTTTGTGAACCCTTCGTGCCCTTCGTGGTTAACGAGCCTCCCGCCAAACAGCTCGATTTACTCCTCCGCGTCCTGCTTTTTGCGGGCGGCTTTCTTGGCCGCGCTTTTCTTGGCGGCGGTCTTCTTCGCGGCTTTCTTCGCCGATTTCTTGGCGGACTTCTTCCCCGTCGCCCCCCCACGGGCTTCGATCAGCGCCAGGGCTTCTTCCAGTGTGATCGCCTCGACGCTCGTTTCCTTCGGGATCGTCGCGTTCACCTTGCCGTGTTTCACGTACGCGCCGTAACGCCCCTCGAACACCTGCACCGGTTCGTTGTCCGACGGGTGCGGGCCGAGATCTTTCAGCGGCGTCGCCCCCGCACGCGGACGGGCCTGCTTGAGCAGCTCAACCGCCTCTTCGAGGCCGATCGTCAGCACGTCTCCCCCCTTGGGGATCGACTTGAACACGCTGTCGTGCAGGACGTACGGCCCGAACCGACCGATCCCCGCCTTGACGACCTTGCCCGTTTCCGGGTGCAGCCCCAGGTCGCGCGGCAGAGAGAGGAGCGCGATCGCCTGATCGAGCGTCACGTCCTCCATTTTTTGGCCTTTGGGGATCGATGTCCGCTTCGGCTTCGTGCCGTCCTCGGCGACTTCACCCAGTTGCACATACGGCCCGAACGGCCCCAGCAGCACAAACACGGGGGAACCTTCGTCCGGATGCATCCCCAGCGCCTTCGGGCCTTCCTTTTTCAGTTCGATGAGGCGCGTCACCTCTTCGTTCGTCAGGTCCGCAGGCTTGGCGTCCTCGGGCAGAGACGCGGTGACGCTGGTCCCCCCCTCTTCCTCCTGAACCAGATAGGGCCCGAACTTGCCCACGCGAACCTTGGCCGTCAGCCCTTCGAGGTCGAGCGTGCACGCCTCGCGGGGGTCGATCGATTCCTCCTTCTCGCGGACCTGTTCGTCCAACCCTTCGGCGCCCGAATAAAACTCGTGCAGATACGGCGTCGTTTGCGCCTCGCCGTTGGCGATGTCGTCGAGCGTTTGCTCCATTTTCGCGGTGAAGGTCGTGTCGACCAGCCGCGGAAAGTGTTGCTCAAGCAGCTTCGTGACCGCCATCCCCGTGAATGTCGGCAGCAGTTGCGAGCCGTTTTTCGACGCGTAACCCCGGTCGAGGATCGTGCTGATGATCGACGCGTAGGTACTGGGGCGACCGATGCCGGCGGCTTCCAGCGTTCCCGTGAGCGTGGCTTCCGTGAACCGCGCCGGGGGCTGGGTTTCGTGCGAGAGGGGCACGATTTCGCCAAGGTTCAGCGAGTCTCCTTCGGCCATCGCGGGGAGCGCCGATTCGGTGTCGTCCAGCGCGGCTTCGGGATCGTCGACCCCTTCCACATACGCGCGGAAGAACCCGGCGAACTCGACGTGTCGACCGGTCGCGCGAAACTCCGCCTCGGCAGCGGTGATCGTGACCGTCTGGAATTTGAGCTTCGCATCGGCCATTTGACTGGCGACGGTTCGCTTCCAGATCAGTGAATAGAGCTTGAGTTCACGCCCATCGAGGCCGATTTCCTCGCCGGTCTTCATCTCTGTCCCGGCGGGACGGATCGCCTCGTGGGCCTCCTGGGCGTTCTTCACTTTTTGCGCGAACTGTCGCGGTTCGGGGCTGAGGAATTCCTTCCCGTACCGTTCGCCGATCGTCTTGCGCGCCGCTCCGATCGCCTCCGCCGAGAGGGTCACCGAGTCGGTACGCATATAGGTGATGTGCCCCTCTTCGTAGAGGCGTTGCGCGACCTGCATCGTCTCTCGCGCGGAGAGTCCCAGCTTGCGGTTCGCTTCCTGTTGCAGGGTACTGGTGATGAACGGCGCGTAGGGACGCCGCGTTTGGTCGCGAACCTCGACCGAAGTGACCTTCAACGGAGAATCTTCGACTTTGCGAGCGAGATTTTGCGCCATTGTCTCGTCGAGCAGCAGAACCTCCGACCCGACCTTGAGCTTACCGGTCGATTCGTCGAAGTCCTTCCCGCTGGCGACGCGGCGACCACCCACGGTGGCGAGGTCCGCCTCGAACTCGCCATTGGATTTGGTCGCGAGCTTGGCCTTCAGGTCCCAATACGTCCCCTTGCGGAACGCGCGTCGCTCCAGCTCGCGCCCCACCAATACGCGCACCGCCACAGACTGCACTCGTCCCGCCGACAACTTCGGCCGCACCTTGCGCCAGAGCAACGGGCTAAGGCGATAGCCGTACAACCGGTCGAGCACCCGCCGTGCCTCTTGCGCGGCCACGAGGTTCTGGTCGAGCTGCCGGGTGTTCTTGATCGCGTGCTGGATGGCCTCTTTGGTGATTTCGGAGAACACCATCCGCTTGACGGGAACCTTGGGTTCCAGAATCTGCATCAGGTGCCAGCCGATGCTCTCCCCTTCGCGGTCTTCGTCTGTTGCCAGAATGAGTTCTTCGGATTCCTTGAGGGCCGCTTTCAGTTCCGAAACGAGCTTTTTCTTCTCACGGGAGACAACGTACAGGGGAGCGAAGTCGGCGGCGACATTGACTCCCGGGATGGGCCACTTCTCCTTTTTGATCTCGTCGGGAATCTCGGAGGCGTTCTCGGGCAAATCGCGGACGTGGCCCATGCTGGCCATGACCTTGTAATCGGAACCCAGGAACGAGTTGATCTTCTTCGCCTTGGCGGGCGATTCGACGATCACCAGTCCCTTGAGCGTCTTTTTGGCCATTACGGACACACCTCGGTTGAGACTTTCCGCGTCGAGGACGCGGGGA
>JBIKMW010000115.1:0-21098 GCA_044359065.1 Planctomycetales bacterium
AGCAAGTTCCCCGCGCAGGCCGTCGACATAACTCCCCCTCCGTGAACGTGAACACAGCTCCGTCAAACTCCACCACAACTCCCCTGCACGTTACGCGCCGAAAAAAGCGAAGGCCCTGGGCGGATGCTCCCCCCGCTTGCATTTTGACTCAGCAGCGAGCCGATTTCTTTTTCTTTCCCAAAGTTCCCCGGTCGCGCACCTTTTCGATGTAGGCCCGTGCGGCCGGGACTTCGCAAGCGGTCTCTCCCATGTCGACCGCCACCGGTCCGATCCGGTCGGCGGCTGCCAGCGCCGCCTCCGTCAGCGCCGGGACGAAACATCCCAAGCCGATGACAAACCCGTTCATTGCATAGCGGACCCGATTCGGCTGCTTGTGTACCGAGGACTCCACCCGTTTGAGCAACGCGCGGCATTTGGGCAAATCGAGTTGGTCGTCCGGTGTGATTGACAGGATATTCGTCAGCGTCGTCCACCCGCATTCGGCGACGTGGGGTCGTCGGTCGTCAATCCACCCGAGCGCCAGCGCGGTCCCATGTTCGCTTTCGGCGGCGACACCCGCCACCGCGCACACGAGGAGTGCCCACTCGGCGACGGACGCCCAACGGTCCAGGTCCGCGGCGGTCATCGAAAGGGGATCGGCCACCAACCCCGCCAGGTACATGGCATCGGAAATCCCCGTGTCATACAGCCCCAGCGCCAATTCGTGGTTTCCCTGAATGCGTTTGCGGATCGGCTGCATGTCGCCGATGCGTACGCCGAACAGCGGCTCCCTGGCACCATGACGCATCAGCGTCTTCTTGCACGACTCGCTGGCGAGCCCTCTCAATTCCGCGACCACGCCCGTAACGGTATCGGGCGGAAGGGCTTTCGAGGTGGCCTTTGCAGCGGGCATAGTGGGCACGGCCTTGGCTTCAGGGGGAGTCGGCGCAACCGCCGCTGGAGGTCGGAATCGAGTATCCCGTCACGCGAGTTTCCCCGCGAAACGGTGTAGGAACCGTTTGCACCGAATGGCAACGGACCGCGACGTTCGCAACCAGGATCACTTCCTTCGAAGTGTACATCCATACAAACATTTGAGGGTAGCGGCGGGAAACCCTGTGTGAAGATGCGCCGGTTTTGACGCAATTGACACTTTCGGCGTGGGAGTCGGTCTCTGACGCTCGTCCGGAATCAATTGGCGTGCGTCGTCCCGCGCCCCCGTCTCGATACCAAATGGGGCCGAACCGCGGGGCGCGTTGTCGCGGGGTTTGGTCGTCGAACCGAAGGCACCACGACTTGAGGCTTTTTCCCGCACCTCTCCTGGTTTGCGGTAATCCGTCGCACCGGCGCCCCAATTCGTTCGCCCACACGAAACAGCCACCCCGACCATCGCCCGCCGCCCTCTTTGCGGTACCAGACGCTTCGTCCCGATGTTGTCACGCTTCTATCAACGCCACAGCGCTTTGTTGCTGCTGCTCGTGATCGTCAGCCTGCCGTTTTTGGCGGGGCAGGCGAATTCACTGCCGCAGAACAACGACATCGAAACGTGGCTGCCGAACGGTTCATCGGTCCGTGTCGACTACGAACGGTTCAAGCAGGAGTTTGGCGTCGAGGAAGTCATTCTTGTTGCCCTCGACCGCAAAGTGGTGTCCGCCGAGATGACGGAAGCGGTGTGCGCCCGATTCGAGCGGCTACCGGGTGTCCGTCAGTGCTGGTCCCCGGACCGCATGCGCGGTGCGATGGGGGAGATGGGTGTCTCCGACGACGAGTTCATGTCGCGTGCACGGGGGCTGGCGATCTCGAACGATGGCCGCTGGCACGCGCTCATCGCATTGTTGTCGGCCTCCGGTCTGAAGGATCGCGCTGGAACGGTTCGCGAAATCCGCCGCGAGTTGGGCTACTGCCAACTCACCGGGGACGAGGTGCTGCTGTCGGGCGGCCCGGTCATCGTCACCGAGCTGGATCGCCTGGGAGGTCAAAAGGAGAGCCAAAAGTTCTTCATGATCACCCTGCTGTTGTGTCTCGGGGTGCTCTATTACTGGCTCCGCGACTGGAAACTGTCGCTGTGCATCATGTTGCTGACGGTCTGGGCGATCAACCTGACGCTGACCATCTTCAAATGGTCGGGCGGCCAGATGAATTTCATCCTCGGCGCGTTGTCGGTGATGGTGACTGTCTTCACCATCGAGGCGTGCATCCACGTCCTGCATTATCACAACGCCTGCCTCTCCGAGCGTGACCCCTTGCAGGCGGCGTGGCTGAAGTCGCTCAAACCGTGCGCGATGTCCATGCTGACCACGGCCATCGGCCTGTACTCGGTCAGCGTCAGCGACATCATCCCCGTCATGCAATTCGGTGGTGCGGCGGCGCTGGGGGCCGTGGTGGCGATGCTGACCGGATTGCTGCTGACACCCGCCGTGTTGGTGTGGACGAAGCACCAAACCGACTTCGTCGACGAACAACCAGGCAACACGCGGTTGGGACGCCTGGGCTATTGGATTATCGGAAACGCCCGGCCGATCGTGGGTTTCGCCGCGGCACTGACGATCGTGGGGATATCGGGCCTGGTCCAAATCCGCTCGCGGATCGACCCGCTCGACTTCCTTCCGAAAAGCAGTCCCGTATTGGCCGACCTCAAACGGGTCGAGGAACGACTGACCAACATCGACTCCATCGAGGCGATCGTCGACTTCTCCGCACACGACGCCGCAAAAGGCGAATCGGCGTTCGTCGCCCGGTTGGAAAAGGTGCGGGCGGTCGAGAAGAGATTGCGGGAACACACGGCGGTGCGGCATACGATGTCCGTGACCGCGTTCTTCCCGGAACAATTGCCAGAGTCCCCGTGGCAACTCGCGCAGTTGCTGCGGAAAGCCCAGGCCCAACAAGGACGCAGCGAGTACATTTCGGAGGACCAATCTCGGTGGCGGATCTCGGCGCGGATCAACACCCCGCCCGGAAAAACCACCTACGACGTGTTCTGCGAACTGCAACAACTGGTGAACGGGGAACCGGTGCGACTGACGGGGATCGCCCCGCTGTTGCAACAGGCCCAGCACGAGATCTTCAGCGGCTTCTGGCAGAGTTTCCTGTCGGCGCTGGGGGTGATTTTCCTGGTGATGGTGGCTTCGCTGCGGTCCTTTTCGCTGGCGCTGCTCACCATCATTCCGAACCTCGTGCCGATTTGCGTGGTGTTCGGAATCCTGGGATGGGTCGGCTATCCGGTCGATATCGGCATGATGATGAGCGGCAGCATCGCGTTGGGCATCACGGTGGACGGTACGTTCCACTTCCTGAGTCGCTATGAGGAAGCGGTGAAACAAGGCAAACTTGGCGGTCATGCCGTGCGGCTGGCCCTGATGAACACCGGCGGACCGATCTTCGAATCGATCGTGGTGTCCAGCCTGGGTATGCTCGCGCTGTCGTTGAGCAGCTTCACTCCCACCATCCGCTTCGGTGTGATGATGGCGACGCTGCTCATGACCGCGCTGGCGGGAGGACTGGTCCTGTTGCCCGCCCTCCTGTGCCTGAGGGGGGAACGCATTCAGCGCCGCGGCGTCCATGCCGATGGCGGCGGGCCCGGGCCGATGGCCCCCGGTCACCACCTGAAAAAACGCCCCGCGAAGTGGGTTCCGGGCAAAGTGGCCTGACGCAACCCGTTGTGGATTCGTATCTTGCGGCAAGGAATCGGCTGCGGGATTGTTTGGGCGAGGGAACCGCCGTATCCTGATGGCTTGGTTTCGCGCCTCCCGGCCGTGCTCCGCGCGATTCGCGCCCGTCGTTTTGCCGTCTTGAATGAGACCGCAGCGACGCGAGGGGGGTTCGGCGATCAACTCCGAGGATCACTCATGGCGTATGTGTTGTTGACGGGCGTGACGGGCCTTGTGGGCCGCTATCTGGTCCGGGATCTGTTGCAAACCAACGTCCGCCTCGCCGTGTTGGTGCGTCCTTCGCGCCGTCAAACCGCGCGGCAACGTATGGAGACGTTGCTGGCCGAGTGGGAAGAGGAACTCGGCCACGCACTCCCTCGCCCGGTCGTCCTCGAAGGGGACATTTCCGAACCGGATTTGGGACTCGATCCCGCCGCGTTGCGTTGGATTTCCGAGCATTGCGACTCGATCATCCACAATGCCGCCAGTCTGCAGTTCGTCGCCACCAGCAAGGAATCCGAACCTTGGCGGAGCAACGTGCAGGGCGTCCAGCACGTCCTTGACGTGTGTCAACAGGCGGGCATCCGCCAGTTCCACCATGTCTCGACCGCGTACGTCTGCGGCCTGCGCGAGGGGTTGATCCTCGAGTCGGAACTCGATGTCGGCCAGACGCTTTCCAACGACTACGAGCAGAGCAAGGTCGAGGCCGAGAAACTCGTGCGCTCCGCCCCGTTCATCGACAGCCTGACCGTCTACCGCCCGGCGATTATCACGGGCGATTCGCAGACCGGCTACACAACCACCTATCACGGCTTCTACGCCCCGGTGCAGTTGTCGTGGACGTTCGCCCGGAACTACGAGTTGAACGAAACCGGTCTCCGCCCCGGACGGTTTCGCTTCCCGTTGGCAGGGTACGAAACCAAGAATCTTGTTCCGGTCGAGTGGGTGTCGGCCGTGATGGCCCACATCTTCACCCACCCGGAACACCACGGAAAAACGTACCACTTGACCCCCCGCCATCGTGTTCAGGCCCGCTTGCTGGGTGACGTGCTTGAGCAGGAGTGCGGCTTTTACGCCGTGCGTTTCCAGCGCGACGGCGAGGACGCGGGTGCGATCACGGAGGTCGAGCAGACTTTCCGCGAGCTGATCGGTGTTTACGCCACCTATTGGCGCGACGATCCCGTGTTCGATACGACGAACACCGTCGCCGCTGCACCGCATTTGCCTTGCCCGTCGATGGATCGTGCCACGCTGGCGATGATGGCTCGGGTGGCGATCGACACCAACTTCGCCGCCCCTCGGTCGAAGCCAATCCCCGTTGCGCTCGACGTACACAAGCTGCTCGAGGGTTGGACCGATTCCGACGACGCGTCCAACCGCTCCCCCGCCGACTCGATTCACTTCGAAGTGGATGGCCCGGGTGGCGGGCAATGGACCCTGTCCACGCGCGGCGGCCAGATCGTGGCCGCCGAACTGGGGGTGGATACCCCCGCCGATGTCACGGTGCGGTTGGATGTCGACACGCTGTCGGGCTTGCTCCGCGGCGATGTCGATGTCGAGCAAGTGGTGTCGGAAGGACGACGCGACGCGACAGCGAACGCGACCACAAACGGCTCCGCGTCGGTCCGGAACAACGGTTCCGTCCGTGCCGCCGATGCACTGCGGTTGGTCCTGGATTCGTTGCGCACTCCGGTCGCCGCCGGAAACTGACAAGGTCGAGAGTTTGCGACTCTCGGACAGCAACAGACAAGCCCCCGGAATGCGATCCTGCGTTCCGGGGGCTTCGCTTTTTCGGTGCCGCCAACTTGTCTCGAGTCGCCATTTCTCGGCGCGTCATTTCTTCGGCAGCACATCCCGCAGCGTCTTCTCGAATCGGTCCGCTTGCCGCAGGAAACCCAAGTCCGTGGGGTGCGACCCGTCGACGGTGTCTTCTCCGTCCTCCCCCAGTTGCGACGGTCCGTCGATCAACGTCAAACCCTTCACCCCTTCCGCCGTCAGCGTGTCGAACGCCTTGCGAAGCTCGGCCCGTCGCTTGTTATGCAGGTCGCGCGTCCCTTCAAACCAGCGGGCGTTGGTGAAAGTCCGGTCCTCGCACAACGCGATGGGGGTGTCCGGCCGAGCTGCACGCAACCGCCTTACGAATGGCGCCGCCCGCTCCGCCACCATCTCGGGCGTCATGTTGGGGAGTGCGTCCAACACGAACGCCGCCGCGTCGATCTCCCCGAGGAGTTCCGCGATCTCGATCTCCATCTTCCCGCTGCCGCTGAATCCCAGGTTGACGGTCGGCCGGTCGAAACGGCGCCCCAGGATCGCGGGATAAGCCATGCCGGGCCGGGATGCGCAACCGCCATGTGTGATGGACGTCCCGTAGAACACGATCGGCTTTCGTGAACCCGCGGCCGCGTCGCGTTTCAGGGTCGCATCGCTCGCGATCCCGATCTCGACCTGCTCGACTCCATTGTATAACGGCAGGTAGACCAGATACTCCCGTTCGCCGGAGGGCAGTCCGGAAGCCAAACTGGCGGTGTTCTGGGGAAATTCCGTCGGACGCCCCGCGCCAATCCAACTCCAGCGGCCGTCGTCCCCTTTACCATACAGGTCGAGGCCGCTCACTCCCGTGGCCGGCATGTGGGGCATGGCCAGGTTTTGCGAGCGCAGCTTCCAGCGGGCCTGGATGGTCCGGCTGTCGGTCCGGAACCGCACAGCCATCCCGGCCGAGTGCTTCGACAGCCCCCACACCGAAGCAGTCGCCCGTCCTTCCGCCCGCGCGGGGAGCCGGTCGTAAAACGAGGCGGTGTCGGCCCAGGCTTTGCCTTCGACTCCGATCTTGGTGGCGTCGTACCAGGCGATGTTCGTCTTGGCGTCCGTCACCGCCAGGTCGCGGGGAACGACCTCTTCGGCTTTGAGACCGGGGCGCCCCCCCCACCCCAGCGCGATCGTCAACGCCAAGCAAAACCGACATCGAAGACCGGTGGACATGCGCAACTCCAAAATCGAGGGGCGAGAGAACCAACGTGGCCGACGAGACGGTCACATGCACCAAATGCGATGCATCTGCGTAGACTAACGAATTGCGTTCCAAACTGTCTCCGCACTCGCGGTGGATCGCAACACCATGCCTTGCAAACACTTGCAGCCGGCTTAGGGGAGCGTTTGACCGCCGAGGGGCCTTGCCGGGAGCGACAATTTGGGGTTGATCGCGGTTGTCGGTCCGTTCTAAAAGCTTCTTCCTTCTCGATTCCCTCCTCTCTCACAGCATTCCGACTCCCCGTTCGGGGTGTCGCACTTGCCGTGTCCGCCCCGCCCTTCTTGATGGCGCGAGGTTCATGTCCGCCTCCGTTTTCGACAGTCCCGCGATCGGTGTCGCCGCCGTTCCCCGTCTTCGCCTCTGGCCCTCCCGCCCCGGTGTGGCCGAGTGGACGTGGCTGGGCTTTTTGGCGGGACTGATCGCAAAGGTGATCGTGTCGCCCCTCAAGCACACGACGTTTCCCTTGTTCCACCAGAGCGCGGTCAACTGGCGAGTGGGGATCGACCCGTACGCGGCCAGCGAGTTCGAGTACCGCTACAGCCCGTTGTTCACGGTGCTGTTTTCGCCGCTGTCGTGGCTACCGGTCGAAGTCGGTGGCGTGCTGTGGAGCATCTTCAATGTGTCGGTCCTGTGGTGGGCGGTGCATCTGCTCATGGAGGACGTGCTCCCCAAACGTCCCACCGGCCTGCGTCGGGACTTCTTCCTGCTGCTCGTGCTGGCGGTTTCCGCGCGCGGATTGTGGGCGGCGCAGTGCAACACTCTGATTATCGCGATGGCGTGCGGGGCGGCTTCGTGCGCGTCGCGCGGGCATTGGTGTCGCGCGGCGCTGCTCACCGCGTTTCCCGTGTACATCAAGGTTTGGCCGGTGGCGCTGGCGATGCTGGCGACGGCCTGCTGGCCGAAACGTTTCGGGCTGTCGTTCCTGTTGTGGATGGCGTTTCTGGGAGTGCTGCCGTTCGCCGCGCAATCCCCCGCCTTCGTCGCTTCCCAGTACGGTCAATTCTTCGAGGGACTGACCGGCCCGATGCAGGTGCGACACATTTATCGCGACGCCTGGACAGTTTGGGAGTACTTCGCGCCGCCGGTCTCCGAGGGAGGCTATCGCCTCGTGCAATTGGCGACGGCCGGATTGGTGTGTCTGGCGTGCCTTTTCCAAACCCGGCGCGACCCCGATGTCCGCCGCGGATGGCTGTACATTTTGTCGGTCTGGACGAGCTGGCAGTTGCTGTTCGGTCCCGGATCGGAGCGCAACACGTTTTGCCTGATCGCGCCGTTTGCCGCATGGGCGGTGCTCGGTTCGGTGCGAGGCCGGCAAGGCTTGTGGCTGGCGCTGCCGGGAGTGACGCTCATCACGCTGTTTTCGTTCGGCATGTTCGAGCGCAAGCTGGACCGCTACTTCGACGGCGCGATCCTGGCCCTACCGCTGGGAGTCGCCCTGACGGCCTCATGGTTCCTGCTGTACCTCTCCCCCCGCGACCGGTGGTTCCCGTTTGGCCTGCGGCGCACGACGCGGTCGGTGTAGCGGTTGATCGCAAACCGGATCGGCGGTGAAGAAAACACCGCCAGATTCGAGAGACGTCGCGCCAAGATGCGGAGAGCTCGCAAGCGTGGACGATCACTGAACCGCTGCGAAATGGCCGTTTCCGCAAAAAACGCGATTCCCGAAGTGACGGAAAGTCGATCTGACTTGACCGTGTTGTGGGACGCTCCCGTTTTTTCCGAGGATTGGCTGGCAGCGGGGAGATCGTACCGTTAGGATGTCTCGCTTCCCCCAACGGAGGGGGGAGGATCGTCTATTGCCATTAAAGCCTCGTTTCGTCGCAGATTCAGGCAGTGTGTGGAAATGCCCAAGCAAAAAACTCACAAGGGGATGAAGAAACGCTTTCGGGTCACCGCGTCGGGAAAGGTCAAGCATCGCAAGACCGACCGCGGCCACTTGAAAAGCGGTAAAAGCCCCAAGCGTAAGCGTCTGGCCCGCGTGGACGGCGTTTACGGTGGCGTTCGCGCCGCGATGGTGATCGAAGGCTTGCGTCCTTCGCTGTGATGGGGCCATCGGTCTTTGTGGCGCGGGTTCGGACAGCGACTTGAGGAATGGCGGTCGGGAATCGATCGCCGCATTCGCTGCCGAGAGCCCTTGGCGGAGTTTCCGTGCCACGGTTTGGGGATGGATTGGTGCCGGTCGGATTCGGCACAACATCCGGCATAAGAAGGATTTAGGGCCTGTTGGCCCGGCCGGGTGCGGTTTGCGGGTTCATTGAAACGGTTTCAGCAGAAAGTTGAGTCGCGGCCATGAGAGCGCGTAAGGGGCATGCCCGCCGGAAGGCTCGGAAGCGTCTGTTTGCCGAAGTGAAGGGCAATTGGGGCCGTCGCAGCCACACGGTCAAGATGGCGTTCGAGACGTTGATCCGTGCGCGTCAGTTCGCGTTCGCTCACCGGCGTCTGAAGAAGCGGGATTTCCGCAGCTTGTGGATCACCCGTGTGTCGGCCGCCTGCGAACAACGCGGGATTTCGTACTCGCGGTTCATTCACGGCCTGGCGGTGGCGAACGTCGAGCTCAATCGCAAGTCGATGAGCGAACTGGCGATCCACGTCCCGCACGTCTTCGACGAGCTGGTGAAGATCGCTCGCGAACACGCAACGACTCCGGTGGCTGCCACTGCCTGATCGTCAGGCGAAACCCGGCGCGGGATGCGACATCAATCAGGCCCGGCCCTTCCTGCAAGTACAGGAGTGGTCGGGCTTGTGTCGTTTGGGCGAACAGATGCGTGTCCTCGACGACCGTACGACGGACTTCCAGTCCGTCGGTCCTGGAGGCGACGGACTGGAAGTCCGTCGTACAGGATGGCGGCCGAACCCGCACACTTCGTCTCGAAATTCAACAACCCGGCGAGCGTGTGGGCTGGCGTGAATTCCAGGGAAATCGTGATCCGCAAGGAGAGCGGGGTCCCTCGCTCACGCTTCGGGTTACCGACAGAATGACGCTTTCGGAGCGAACTGCCACCCTCATTGATCGAAGGCCGATCATGGACCCCCTCGCCCGCATCGAAGAGTTCGAACAGGCCGCTGTAACGGCCATTGCCGCCGCAGTCGACGAACCGCAACTGGAGCAGGCTCGGATCGAGTTCCTCGGTGCCCGCAGCGGCAAACTCAAGGAACTGCAATCCGTTCTTGGGCAGGTTCCGAAGGAGCAGAAGCCCGCCGTCGGCAAGCGGTTCAATGAGGTCAAGGGGCGCGTCACCACGCTGCTCGACGAGGCCAAGGGGCGGCTTTCGCGACCCAAGGTGGTGGCCTCCGGCCTGGATGTCAGCCTGCCGGGCTCCGAGCTGCGACGAGGGCGGCGGCATCCGCTGATGCAGACGATCGCCGAGTTCAAAGACATCATGGGGCGGTTCGGCTTCACCGTGGTCGACGGGCCCGAAGTCGAAGATGAGTGGCACAACTTCGAGGCCCTCAACATCCCGCACGACCACCCGGCCCGCGACCCGCTCGACAATTTCTACCTGGCGACTGCCGCCGTGGGTGGTGCGGCGGGCGGGGGCAAAGGCGAACGCCTGCTCCGCAGCCAGACCTCGACCGTGCAGATTCGCGTGATGGAAAAGCGCCAGCCGCCGATTCGCGTGATTTCCGTGGGACGCGTCTACCGTCCCGACGAGATCGACGCGACTCACCACTGCATGTTCCACCAGATGGAAGGCCTGTTGGTCGGCGAAGGGGTCACGATGGCCCACCTGAAGACGACGCTGCGTCTGTTCGCGACGGCCTACCTCGGTCAGGACGTGACCGTGCGGTTCCGCCCCTCGTTCTTCCCGTTCACGGAGCCATCCGTCGAAGTCGACATGAGCATGGACGCCGCCGGCACGCGTTGGCTGGAGATCGGCGGTGCGGGGATGGTCGACCCCAACGTGCTGCGAGCAGTGGGCTACGATCCGGAAACCGTGAGCGGTTTCGCGTTCGGGTTGGGCGTCGAACGCTTCGCGATGCGCCGGTATGGGGTGCCGGATATTCGGTTGTTCACGGAGAACGATGTGCGGTTTTTGCGGCAGTTTTGAGGGGCGGGGCGACAACAACACGTCTGGCGAAGCCAGGCGGCGAACAGGGGATGGGACTCGAACACGAATCAAATTCCGCTTTTGCCTTCAGCGGCCGGGTCGCTACAATCGATGAAAGAGAATTGATGCGTGCCTCTTTCGCGAGTCGTGCCGATGACCCAACACCTTCCCCGCAGTTGCCGCACCGCCGACCATAATCGGTCTGGCGGCATGGCGGCGTTTCGCCCCGCTCCCGCCGATTTGCTGCGTGCGGGGGGACGCCGGTGGTTCTTGCAGACGGGACTGGCGGGGTTGGCTGGAGTTCCCCTCGCGGCCTCGTTGGCGAAGGCGGCGTCGAGTGGGGGTTCGAAAAAATCGGTCATCGTGTTCTGGTTGTCGGGCGGCCCCAGCCATATCGACATGTGGGACCCCAAGCCCGATGCTCCGCGCGAGATCCGCGGACCGTTTGGGTCGATCGAGACCAAGGTGCCCGGCCTGCGACTGTGCGAGCACCTGCCGCTGCAAGCCTCCATTGCCGACAAGCTGTCGATCCTGCGTGCGGTCGACTGCAAGGAGAGCAATCACACGCCGATCACGATGCAGGCGGGGAACCCGTTCGCCAAGCGGACCGACAACGGCAAAGATGGCGATGGCTGGCCTTCGATGGGGAGCGTGGCGGCAAAGTTCCGCGGCCCCAATCACCCGCAGATGCCCGCGTTTGTGGGGTTGGCTCCGTCATGGAAAGCGGACGTGTATGAATCGGGGTACCTCGGTTCGTCGTACGACCCGCTCAAGGGACTGGAACTCGTGGGGAAGTTCGGGCTCCCCGAAGGGATCGCCATTGATCGCCTGAGGGACCGGTCCGAGCTGCGCGGAGCGTTCGACCGGTTTCGTTCGGGACTGGATCGATCCGAGATGCTGACAAAGACCGACGCGTCGACGCGCGCCGCCTACGAAATGGTGGCCAGTGGCTACGTGCAAAACGCGTTCGATCTGTCGAAAGAACAAGACTCGTTGAGAGACCAATACGGGCGCAACAGCGTCGGGGAGAAGGCCCTCCTCGCGCGACGGTTGGTCGAGGCAGGGGTGTCGTATGTGCTGGTGAGCGGGGCCTGGGGTTACTTCGATCACCATGGCGACGACGTTCCGCCGTGGGGTGGCATCGAGAAGGGACTGAAGCCGCTGTTGCCGCAGGTGGATCGGGCGCTGTTCGGGTTGGTCACCGACTTGGAACAGCGCGGACTGCTGGACGATACGCTCGTCGTGATGATGGGCGAGTTTGGCCGTGCTCCGATGCTCAACAAGGGGGCGGGACGCGACCATTGGACCAACGTCATGTCGTTGGTCATGGCCGGGGGCGGGCTCCAGCACGGACAAGCGATCGGCGCGACGGACTCGAAGGGGGGCGGCATCCTGCACGGGGCCGTCCGCCCGCAAGACTTGGCGGCGACCGTCTTCCGGCACCTGGAAATCGACCTGCGTTCGGAGTGGGTCAACCCGCAAGGGCGCCCGATGCCGATCGTCGTCGAAGGGGGCAGGCCGGTCCCCGAACTTTTCCGCGGCGTGGCTTGAGTGGATCGTCCTGGCTGATTCGCCCTCGTCTGTCGGCTTTGCGCCGGTCGAAAGTCCGTCACCAGCGCTTCTCCATCCGGTGGTTCGTGAACGTCACGCCGCGGACGCGTACCGTCTGCTCGGCGAGATGTACGTATCCACGGCTTTCAAAGAACGGGCGAGCCGTGACGCTGATCTCGCCGTAGATCCGCGAGAGGCCTCGTGAATTCGCGTCGGCTTCGAGGGCGTTCAAGAGGGTCGCCCCGATCCCGCGTCGCTGCCGTCGCGCATGGACGTAGAACATGTCGAGATGACCGTCTGCTTCATAGCTGGCGAATCCCGTCGGCTCGCCATCGCACTCGAAGACGAAAACTCGCTGATCGGCAAACCGCGTCCGCCACTCCGCCGGGTGGATGACATCCGGCGCCCATGCCACGACCTGCGACGCAGTGTAGTCCCGAATGTTCACGGTCCGCACCGTGTCGCGAAACAGGTCAATCAATTGGGATAGCTCTCCCTCGTCCAGGAGTCGAACGTCGGACGAAGCCGTCGCTGCGCGCAATCGGGAGGCCGCGTCGTCCGGATCGACGGTGTTCAGGAACATCCCGGAAGCCAACTCGAATCCCGCCAGTTGCCCGATCCTCGGCAGCACTTCGATCCACCAATGCGACGCCGCGTCGCATTCGGCCTCCGGCAGCGGTGCCGTCCGGACCACGAGGTTGTACGAGGAGCCGGGGGCCACGCGCAGGAGTCGCCTCAAGGCTTCCCGCAGCATGTCGGCCAATGCGACGCACCGAGCGTCGTCCATCCGGGTGAAACGCGCGGCGTGGCGGACCGGCGCGATTCGCATCTCGAACGGGAATCGCGACGCCCAGGGGCAATACAACACGTGGTCCGTGTCCGCCAACACGATCCGGCTTCCCACGGATTGCTCGAGGACGAGGGTTGCACACGTCGCGCATTCGCCGCGCGCAAGCAGGTGGTCGCGCTCGGCCTGCAAAAGTCGTCGGACATCGTCGGGAACAACGGTCAGTGCGAGGAGTTGAGAGTGGGCGTGGACAATGGAGGCTCCCGCCGCAGCTCCCGAATTCTTGAACACCAGCCCCCACTCAAGAGTTTGGTCCCGTTCGCAGTCGCGCAGCCGGTCGCGCCACGCAGTCACCACCCGCACGAACTGTGACAACGGCGCATCCGCCAGATCGATGGTTCCGTCGTTGGTTTCGACGAAGACTTCGTGGCGCCCCTTCGCCGGCCCCACCGGATCGACGGCCGGATAACTGTTGGGAACCACGCGGAGCATCCAACCGGGAGTGTCCGGCGGGGAACCGTCCGGCCGGACGGCAAGCACTTCGGGAGGGGTTTGGTCCTCGTGGCCGGGGGCGAAGGGGTCGTCGCTCACCTCACCGATGTTCGTCCCGCTGTCGTCCGTCAAGCTGTGACCCGGAACCGCGCGGATCGCCGCGAATTGGTCGGGTCGGTTGGCCCGTCCCGGGGACAGCAACACGGCGCGGCCGGTGAGAGGATCTTGGCGGATTTCGGCCATGGCGCGGGGCGTGCGGGTCGCAAGGATTGACGGGAAGTTGCGGGGCCGGGCGAGCAATGGCCCGCGTCGGCGGCGCCAAGTCTAAGGGTTGTGTGTGCGGCGCGAAGCGGAGTGGAGGCGGGCCGGGACGGAAAACGATATCGGATGCGGAAGGGTGCGCTCCGCTCCACCCTCGCACGTGCTCAAACAACCGGATGCCGATGGCCTCCCCTTGGCTACGAACGATCGAACGGCTGTCGGTCTCGGCCAACGGTGTGGCGATCTCGGTGTTGACCGCGGGGCTGCGCGGCGCGCACGACGCGATCGCGGCGGCGTGCCTCGGCGCGCTCCTTCGCAAGAACAACTCGCGCGTGAACCTCGACGTGCTGCGGACGTGCCATACGTTCCCTCCGGCGCTGCGCGGGGTGCTCGAACGGAATCTGGCGTTGCTGGTGGGCACGATCCGGCAGGCAATCCAACACGGGGAACCGGCGGTTCGCGACAACGCGCTGGACCTGATCCGCCAAGGCCAGGATGTGCAGCAGCTTCCATTGCTGCTGACACTGATCGAACAGCCGGACGAAGCTCTGCGGGACAGCGCTGTCGAAGTCTTGCGACTGTTGGTCGACACGCTGTACATGAAGCTGCATGGCACGCCGGACGCGGCCACGGAAGTTTATTTGGCGGGGCACCCGGCGTTTCGCGACCTGAACCGGGTCAAACAACAAGCGATGTCCGCGCTGGAAGCGGCGTGCCACCGCTACGAGTCGCACCATTGCCTCGAAGTGATCGAGTGGTTGGCGGCGCTGGGGGACCTGCACGATCTGTCGACGCGGCGGGTGTTCACCGACCGCCAGTCCCTCGTTCCCGAGTTGCTGCGACAGGTGCTGGCGGAAAGCACCCATCCCGGAGTGACGCGACTGTTGCTTGCGGCATTTCACGAAAACTATCCGCCGGTCTGGCTGATGCGGATCATCGTGGAACGTGCGGACCCGGAGTTCGCGAGCGAGTTCCTGCGGAGCCTGCCTCGCAAGCCGTCCAGCATCCAGGCGCGGAACCTGCGTGAAATTCGGGAGATGGCCTGGCTCGACCCGGAACGGTGCAGCCTGGGAACGATGCCCCCCGCGCTGCATGTGGCGCTGGTGTCGTTCGTAACCCACTCGGGGCTCTCCAAGGACGAGAGGTTCAAGGTCCTCGAGTGGGTCGTGCGGGACGGCAGCCCGCAAGGTCGGATGGCAGCCACCGAGGTGCTTTGCCGTCTCGAGGACGACAAGGTGCAAGGGGTCGTGCTGGAGAGCCTCGAGTCGGAAGAGCCGAACATTCAGGCGTGGGCCACGACGCAACTGCGGACTCGGGAGATCCCCAATTGCTTCGAGTTGCTGGTCGAACGGCTCGACAGTCCGCACGAGCAGGTGCGGACCGCGGCCCGCGCCGAGCTGAGCGACTTCGGTGTGCCGCGCGTGTTGGAGCTGTTCACGGAACTCGACGCGGCCCGTTGCCGGGCGGTGGGAAAACTGCTGCTCAAGATCGATCCGGAGGCGGCCGACCGGTTGAATCTCGAAATGACACAGGCGGTCCGCAGACGGCGGATCCGCGCGGCACACTGCGCGGAGGCGGTGGGGCTGCTGCCGCTCGTCCTCGACGGGTTGGTCGAGATGACGCAGGACAGCGACACCCTGGTGCGGCGGACCGGAATCGAAGCGATCGCCAAGCTGGAAGGGCCGCGAGTCGACGGTCTGTTGACGATGGCGCTCTCCGACATCAGCCCGCGGGTTCGCGAGGCGGCCGAGCGCGCTCTCGCAGCGCGCGGGAGGCTCGCGACCGCGTGACTCCCGCCGCGAACGGCGGGGCCACCGCTCCAGCAGAATCACCGGAATCGATTGAAGCGTCCCTTCCGCCGCCGACTCCCTGTCGGTCGCGTCTGGAGACGTGAGGAGTTGTCATGCTGCCGCTGCTTGTCGACCAGACGCCATTTGAATTGGCCTCGAGCTATCTCGAAGGCTCGACGGACCGGCCGGACTTCACCTACTTCGCAGGTGCCGGTTGCGGCTTGCTGCTTCTCTGGGGAGTGATCGCCGCATTCGACCGGGGCCTCAAATGGTACCGGGCCAATGCCCAAACCCCCGAAGCGCTGTTCCACGACCTCTGCGAAGCACACGCGATCGAACGACAAGACCGTCAGGTGATTGAAGCCGCAGC
The DNA here is from genome assembly GCA_044359065.1 of Planctomycetales bacterium. GTDB lineage: Bacteria > Planctomycetota > Planctomycetia > Planctomycetales > Planctomycetaceae > JAIXZD01. The sequence continues at coordinate 15,955 of JBIKMW010000115.1, forward strand.
GGCACTGGAGCCGCCGGTGATCGGGGCGATGGTATTCGTCGAGCCGGCTCGGCTGGATCGCCTGGCGGCCGAGCACCCCGCCTGGGAGGAAGGGGTGGCAAGGGTCTCGCGGCGACTGTTCGGAACGATTTGACATCCACGGGAACCGGCAGCCGGTTTCGTCCGGCGCTTGTGTCGGATATCGTCGGGTTTCGCCCGAAGCGGAACGCTTCGCCCGTTGTCCTGCTCCGACTGGAATCGACACCATGACAGCCGCCGCGCCGCTCGCCGTCACCTGTATTGACCATGTGACACTGGTCGTGAAAGACCTTGAGCGGAGCCGCGCTTTTTACGTCGGCATTCTCGGGATGCGAGAAGAGAAGCGACCGGGCTTCAATTTCCCGGGAGCGTGGTTTCAAGCGGGGCCGTCGCAGATCCACCTGATCCTGGAGCACGACGGCAGCGGGCCGGCAGGACTGGAAACTCCCCCCGTAAAGGCTTCGCCGGGGCGCGTCCTGCACTTCGCGTTCGAGGTCGCCGACGCGCGACCGGTGCCGGACATTCTCCGGGAGCGAGGCGTGGTGGTGCGCGGCGGTCCGTCGTTGCGTCCCGATGGCTGCGTGCAAGTGTTTTGCGTCGACCCCGACGGGCACGTCGTCGAGATTTTCTCGCGTCCCTGAAGCGGCCTTTCGCTCCCGCTGCTCGACCTATCGCGCACTCTTCCGGAGTTCCCGCTCGAGCGTTTCGGACTCTCGGGCCCACTCGGAATCGGGGAACCGTTGGCGGATTTCGGCCCACACGGAGAGCGCCGCGGTCTCCTGGGCGGTGGCGGCCAGAGACCGCCCGGCTTCGAGCAGCCCGCGACCGCACAACTCGGGGTCGTCCGCGTGCTGAAGTGGTTCCCACAGGAACGCGGCCGCGGCCAGTTCGTGGTCGTGACGGGTCACTCTCGCACGCCCAACAACATGGAGCGGTCCACCTCGGAGATCCGCTGGCATGCGTTCGGCCCGTTCGGCCCATTGCTTCACCTGGGCATCGCCAGGTGGGGCACGGAGCAGCTCCAACCGCCAGAGCTGGGCCGTGGCCAGCGCTTGATATCGGGTGTCGTCGCTCCGGGCGAGCAGACGCAGCGCGTTCTCGGCCTCGACGGCAAACGTCGGATCGTCCAGCAACAGGCTCGCGCCCATCAATCGCGCGCATTCGGCGGCGTCGCGCAGCCATTCCCGCGCGGACAACCGCGTCTCGTCCGGGGGAGAGCCGGCGGTCCACCAGAGGGGAATCAACCGAAACCACGGCGTCGTCGGATCGCTCTCGACAAGTTTTAGAAACGCGGCCCCGGCCGCGGATCGCCGTCCGGAAGCCAAGTCGGCCCTCACGATCAGGGCCAATATCTCGCGACGCACCCACCGCCGTTGTTCGGCGTCCAAGGCAACACGAAGTTGTTCGTCGGCCTGGGCGAAGCGACGTTCGCCCAGCAACTTCGAGCCCGCGGCGTGGGCCGGGTGATAACTGGTCTCAATCCCGAGGATGCGATACTCGTCGGCGGTGAAGACGCGCAACCGGCGTCCTTCCCCCTCGCGCAGGACCAACCGCGTTCCGGTGTAGTCCTCGATCCGACCCGTCGCTCCGATCTCGCCCGTTCCGCGAGCACGCGGTTGCACCGTCACCCGGTCGTCCGCGAGCACGCCGCCTGTGGAAACTACCACCGCGAACAGCCACGCGAGCCGAATCGCCGAACCGGCACAGGGCCTCGACCGGAGCATCATCGAGCATGTCCAGGCAAGTGCCACCGTCCGAGGCGTGCCGACGGCCGATCCGGCGAATTCTTTGCAACGGAGTGCGAGCACGTGGAGACCTCCCGTCCTCATCCGGTGGTCCGCATGCCGGCGGCGATTCCCTGAACCGTCAAACGCAACAGGTCTCGCAAGGAGTCGTCTCCCTGGTCGGCCGGCGTCGCGTGGACGGCTCGGCGGCGGCGGAGCAATTCGATCTGCAACAGGTTGATCGGGTCGACATACGGATTGCGGGCTTCGATGGAGCGCTGCAACCACGGCGTCGAAGAAAGCAACTCCGTCTGACCGGTGATTTTCAGCACCGTCGCCCGCGAACGTTGGAATTCCGACGAGATCATTTCCCACAGCCGCAGGCGAGTCGCTTCGTCATCCTCCATCAACTCCGAATACCGCTGGGCGATGGCCAACTCCACCTTCGCCAAGGCGAGGCAGGCGTTGTCGATCGTGGCCGTGAAGAAGGGCCAGTCGCGGTAGAGATTCGCGAGCGTCCCACCCGCTTCGGGATCGGACGCCATGAGTTCGGCGAAGGCCGTGCCCAGCCCGTACCACGCGGGAATGAGGCACCGGTTCTGGGTCCAGGAAAACACCCACGGGATGGCGCGGAGGTCGGCGAGCGTCCGTTCTCCGCGGCGACGCGCGGGGCGCGAAGCAATCGGGAGGTTCTCGATCTCGTCGACGGGCGTAGCCATGCCGAAGAAGCGGATGAAGCCGGGTTGGTCGACCAATTCCCGATAGGCCGCGTACGACCGTTCAGAAAGACGCTGCATCAACGTGGCGGCGGCTTCCTCGGCGTGCGACGCCGCGACCGCCCCACCGCGCAATTCGGGGAGCGCGCTGGCAACCAGCGTCGCCCACGACACCTGTTCCAAATGCCGGAACGCGATGTGGACATCGTCGTATCGTTCGGCCAGCACTTCTCCCTGTTCGGTCAGACGCAACGTGCCGTCCAGCGCCTCCGGAGGGAGGGACAGGATACCGCGCGCCGCCGGGCCGCCGCCGCGTCCGAGCGAACCACCGCGCCCGTGAAAGAACGTGAGCTGCACGCGGTAACGCGCCGCCACGCGATGGAGCTCCCGTTGCGCGCGGTACAAGCCCCAGCAGGCCGCCAGGTAGCCGCCGTCCTTCGTCGAATCGCTGTAGCCCAACATCACGATTTGGCGATCGCCTTGCTGCGCCAAATGCGCGCGATACGCGGGGTTGGCGAACATCCCTTCCAGGGTGTCGGCCGCTTGGGCGAGGTCGCGGATCTTCTCGAACAGCGGCACGATGCGCAGCTCGGAAGGCTCCGGCGCGTCGGGATGACGCCCCATCCGTCCGACTTCGGCGAGCGTCCATTTCCACAGCCACAAGACGGCCAGCACTTCGCTGGGAGCCTCCGTGAGGCTGATGATCGAACCGCCAATCGCCTCGGAACCATACGCCAACGTCGCGCCGCGAAGCAGACGGATCGTGGCGAGGGTGTCTTGCGTCAGCGGAGAAAGTGTTTCTTCAGGGATCGCCTGCTGCCACGGCATGGTGCGGGTCAGCAGCGATTGCTTTTCGGACTCCGAAAGCTCGGCGTAGTTGTCGGCCAATTTGAGGACCGCGAAAATCTCCCCCATCGCTTCGCCGTAGCGGCGGGCGTCCTGTCGCACGTCCAACCGCGTGAAATGCAATCCGAAGACGCGGATCAGATCGTGCCACGCCAGCACCTCGTCCTCGACATGCTCGCCGTGGTGGTGGCGCAGGCTGTCCAGCAGCACCCGCAGATCTGCGGCAAGTTGCGGTCCGTCGCGATAGGCTCCGGCGGGAACCGGCGCGTATACGGAGACGGACGCCGACTGCTTGAGCCGCCAGCGCATCATCGCCAACCACCGGCGATACACCTCGCGCGGCGGAATACGCTCGACCTCCGCCGCCAAGGCGGGCCAACGCTCGCAGGCGGACGCCAACCTCGACGCCAAAACGGGATCGACCTCCGACTCCGACGTCGAAAACGTGAGAAAGTCGAAGAGATCCGCACACGCTGTCAAATGACGTTCGACCGCCGACTTTCGCAGCCAGGAGAATGTCTTCTCCGTCACATCGGCGGTCACATACGGATTCCCGTCGCGATCCCCCCCCATCCACGACCCGAAACGCAGGAAGTCCGGCACATCGAAGGATTGCCCCGGATACTCGGTCCGCAACGCGCGTCGCAGGGCTCCGTACACGCGCGGGACGACCTCCCACAATCGTGGAGCGATCGACAGGCCGCGATCCACTTCTTGCAGCACGGTAGGGCGGGTGGGTCGGAGGAAATCCGTCAGCCACAGCGTCGCCAATTCGGTCCGCAGCGATCGCTCAAGATCGGCGCGTTCGCGCGGCAACAACCCCTCGTCGTCGAGTCGTTGCAGTGCTTTTTGCATGCGACGCAGTTTCGAGCGGATCGAACGGCGTTTGGCCTCGCTGGGATGGGCCGTGAACACCAACTCGATCGACAATCGCGATAGCGCTTGCCGCGTCTGTTCGGCGGAAGCGCCGGCCGCCTTCAACTGCTGGATCGCGGCGGCGAGGGACTCGCCCAGCGGACGGCCTCGGCTTTCCGCCTCCCGATGGCGAAGCACGCGCACCCGGTGGCGGTCCTCCGCCAGATTGGACATGTCGAAAAACACGCCGAACGCGCGGGTGACTTCGCGAGCCTCTTCTTCGGAAAGTCCCGCGATGCGGGCCACCAGTTCCTCTTCGGCCCCCGGTCGCCCGGTGCGACGTTCCCGCGCGAGGCGGCGAATGTCCTCGACCAATTGATGGATGCGCTCACCGGCCAGTTCGGTGATGATGTTCGCGAGCAAGTCGCCCAGAAGGCGGACATCGCGTTTGAGAAGATCGTCGCTCAGTGTGGACATGGAAAGCGGTTCGGCGACCAGAGTGGAAAAGGAAACGGGATGGGCCGGTCGTGCGACAACGGGTGTCGCGCAAAAACCAGGACGCGATCCGACCCGTGGTTCGACGGTGGCAGCCCCGCCCGGTTTCCGGCGCGTCTCCGAGTCGGGAACGGTCGGAAATCGTTGACCTGGCACGAACCGGCGGAGCGAACGCCGGACCGCGACATCGCCAAGCGTGAACGCGGGTGGGGTTTCACAGACTATAACCGCCTCCGTCCCGGAATTCAGGAAATCCCCAACCGGTCTTTCCAAGAGGGCCGACACACGGTCTTCCGCCACGAACCATGAGGCGGCCGACATGGTTTCCCGGATGCCGCCGATTGTGATTCGGACGGCTTTGAACGCCTTTTGCAGTCTTCCGGTCTGTTTGCGAACCAGGGTGCGAACCCCGGATTGCGGGGTTCGGCGGGTCAGGTTCGGGGGCGGTAGCGGTTGGTGCCGGTCTGGTGTTCGCGGTGGAGCGTCCAGA
>JBIKMW010000116.1:0-21096 GCA_044359065.1 Planctomycetales bacterium
CCGAGGCGCCAGGGCGTGGCGCGGCGGTGATGGAATACAGTCGTTGACACGGGACCCGGCGCACGGAGGCGTCGCACAAGATGACCAGTCCGCCCGATCGAGCCTGTGTGGCGAAGGTGTGTCTGCTGGGTCTGGCCGTGGTCTGCCTCCCGGAGGTCTTGGCTCGACCAATGCGCGGTGGAATCCGCGACGCGCTCGTTCCGACGCGTGACTGGGTGGCCGCACGCGGCCGGGACTGGGTGGCTCCGCGCGCGAGCGATCCGACTCCGTCGACCACGACCGGATCGGACGCCGAGCGTATCCGAGCGCTGGAACTGGAAGTGGCAAGGCTGCGATCGGAGGAACGCGACGCGATCGCGTCCGGGGAACGACAGTCGCACGCCGCGTCGCCTCGTTTGGTGGTGGCATCGGGTGTTTCGGCGCGGCTCGTCGGGGACTTCGCCGCCGAGTACTGGCGCACGCGCGGCGCGATCGCGCTCGGTCGCGCCGCCGGGATTCAAGAGTCGGCGGTGGTCGTCGAGTCCGCCGGTCCATTGATCGACGCGGGTGTGCGGGACGGAGTCGCCCCTCACGACATGGTTCGGACAGGCTCAGTCGTCGTCGGCATGTTGGGGGAGGTCGGGGTGTGGTCGAGCTTGTTTCGACCTTTGGTCGACCGCGAGTTTCGCGCGGGGGCGCGGCTGGCGCGGCGGGCGAACGATGGCCTGGTGTTCGCCGCCGAAGGAGTTCTGCAAGGGGATGGCGACGCCGGGTGCACGCTGCGGATGATCACTCCCACCGAACCGGTGCAGGTCGGCGATCTCGTCGTGACGGTGGAGCGGGACACCGGATTGGCCGAACCGCTGGTCTACGGAGAAGTTGAGTCCGCCGACCTGCCCGAGAACGCGTTGGAGTGGTCGATACGCGTCAAACCGGCGCGGGATTGGCGCCGGACTTCCAACGTGACAGTCATTCGGCTCGGAGTGAATCCGCAACGGATGTTGGCGAATTGAACACGGGACGGGAGCGGATTGATGATCGGAGTCTTGGCGGGGGTTGCGGCCTTGTTGGTGGTTTCGCCGCTCCTGGAAATCACCGGTTGGCGCTTGGACGCGGGGTGGAGCCTGTTGGCCGCGTTTTTGGCGGTTCAGCCGGGCAATCGCGCGGTGGTCGGCGCTGCGTTTGGCGGCCTGTTGCTGGATGTGCTGGCGGGGGGCGCGCTCGGACCGAGATTGTTCGGACTGATGATGGCGCTCACGGCGTGGACGATGCTCGCCCCGGGTGCCGAGAGGCGAGCCAAAGTCGCCGCCACCGGGGCGCGAGTTCGGCACTGGACGGACCGACCGACCGGCTGGCTCGTGCTGGCGACCTTGTCCGGTGGCGTGTGGTGGTGCTCGCAATTCGCCGCCACCGGCGTTGAGCGGGGTTGGTGCCGCGACGTGCTTTGGAACGGCGGCGGCGTGTTGACGGATGTCGCCAAGGCCTGGACGCAGACAGGCAGGGACGGCATTCCCCCGGCCATTGCGACGGGTCTGGCGGCGGCGATGGGGGCGGTCGTGTTCTCCCGCGCGGGTGGTGGGAGTGCGGGGCGAGTCGGACGACAGTATGCGTGAGGGATTGGATCGATTGCGAGGTCACATCCGTCGCTTGATCGTGTGTCGGACATCGGTGTTTCCCTCGCAAGACGAAGGTTGCGCCCGGTACCCGACCAAGCGGGATGCGAGGTGGACGACCGTGAGGGAAGGATCTCACCGGCGGGAGTGTTGGCGAAACGAGCATGCAAAACCGATTGCGTCACGATCCGTCGGAAGGGGGAGCTGCGGACTGGTCGATGGACCGGGTTCCGACGGCGCGTGTGCGTTTGCTGTTCGGCGCGATGTGTCTGGCTGTCACGGTGATCGGCGTGCGGCTCTATCACGTGCAGTCGAGTTTGGGGGAGGACTACCTCGCCGAAGTGGAGCGACTGGTGGAGCGGATCGAGTCGATTCCCAGTCGCGACGCGAGGATTCTGGCGGCTGACGGAACGGTGTTGGCTGCGGATTCCGAGTTGTATGCGCTGAAGGTGCATTACCGCTGGTTGGAAGACCCCGTCGATCCGGAATGGCTGAAGCAGTCGGCGGTTGCGAAGTTGTCGCGCGTCGAACGCAAGTCGAAGGACCGCGTGCTCCGCGAGGCGGAGTTGGTGCTGCGTCGGCGCGAGCAGTTTTGGCTGTCGGTGGCCGACACAACGGGGCTGTCGATCGCCGAACTGACGGCCCGGCGCCGTGACGTGCAGCGAAGGGTCGAGTCGCGTCGCGACGCGGTCTTGCGCCGCCAGGCGGAGAAGCGTCGGGAGGAGGAGTCGGACGCGGACGACTCCGTCGCGCGATCTTCCGCCGAGCCGCGTGACTGGGCCGGGGGTGTCGGATCATGGTGGTCCGTCGTGACCACCACGTTGACCACTCCGCCGCGCCGCGACGAATCGAACAACCGCCTCGTGCTGGAAGAAGAACTGGAGTATCACCCGATCGTCGAGGAATTGGCTCGGGACCAGGCGTTGGCGGTCGAATCGCGTCCCGACCGCTTTCCCGGCGCGCGGGTCGAGATCACCACCCGTCGCGTCTACCCCGAGGGAGCGCTCGCGCCGCACGTGATCGGGTATCGCACGGAATTGACCGGCGAAGAGACGGTCGCGCGTCGGGCGAAGCTGGCGGGGGGCGATCCACTGGACTATCGGGACGGGGACCGCGTGGGACGAGCGGGGATCGAACGTTCCTACGACGGCCTGCTCCGGGGCTTGCGCGGCGAGCGGCGGATCTTTCTCAATCGTCGCGGAGAGATCGTCCGGACGGAAGTGGTGCGCGAGCCCCGATCGGGTCGCGACATCGTGCTGACGCTGGACCTCGCTTTGCAACGCGCGGCCGAGGGGTTGCTCGACGAAGTGCTGACGACAAGCAGTGAGTCGGCCGGCGCCGCGAAGACCGTTCCCACCGGCGGAGCAATCATCGCGATCGAGGTCGGAACCGGTCGTGTGCTGACACTGGCGAGCGGACCGCGATTCGACGTTTCGCGCATCTCGACCGATTCCGGAAGCGCATGGGCCGAGTGGCTGGCGGATGGGCGTAAGCCCTTGTTCCATCGGGCGATCGAAATGGCGCAGCCGCCGGGGTCGGTGTTCAAGGTGGTCTCGGCCATGGCGGGGTTGGAGTGCGGAGCACTCGTCGCCGATGAACCGTTTCCTTGTCGCGGCTACCTGGACTCCCCCGACCAACTGCGCTGTTTGGTGTTCAAGAATCACCGGGTCGGACACGGCGATGTCACGTTGATCGACGCGTTGGCCCGGTCGTGCAATGTGTATTTCTTCGACATGGCCCGTCGTGCCGGCCCCGCGCCGATCGTCGCGTGGGCACGCCGACTGGGGTACGGAGCCGCGACGGGGATCGACCTTCCCGGCGAGGCCGTCGGCAACCTTCCCGCGGCGCGCGGCGGCGCGCGCCCGTCGGGTGAGACGCTCGGACTGGCGATCGGTCAGGCACGCCTCACGGCCACGCCGCTGCAGGTCGCAACCATGATGGCCGCAGTGGCGTCGGATGGTCGGTCCCCCCCTCCGCGCGTCGCGGAAGGGGGGGATTACAACTCGCCGGCCGAGTTTGCTATCCCCGAGTCGGCGACGGCTTCGGAGCGAACGTCTCTGGCGTGGGTCCGTCGCGGTTTGGAGGCGGTCGTCGCGCATCCACAGGGGACGGGATACAAATCGGTTCGCACTCCCGAAGTCCGGATCGCGGGCAAGACGGGGACTGCGGAAACCGGCGGCCATCGCCCGGACCACGCTTGGTTCGCCGGGTACGTCCCTGCGGACAGGCCTCGGGTCGCGTTCGTGGTGATGCTCGAACACGCTGGCTCGGGCGGGCAGGTCGCGGGGCCTGTGGCTCGCGAGTTCGTGCACGCGATGTTGCGCGCGGGTTTGCTCGACGACTCGGCGTCCGGCGAACCGTCCGCGCCGCTTGCCGATTGAAGCTCGCCAAGGCTTGGCGGCAACCTCTTACTGCGCACCGCTGTTCACGAGGCGAAGACTCGAAACTCCGTTCCCAACCGGGGCGGGGCCGGGTATAGTCGTGTCGTCTTGTGTTGGCGTCTCGCCCGAATTGCCGACGATGCGTCTCAGTACGTACTTTCGGAAATCCGCTTATGCTGCTATTTCGAACTGCGTTTGTCGTCAGGATCGGAATACTGTCGACCGCCCTATTGGCCAACGCCTTGCTGGCGACACGTCTTGGCGCCCAAGACGCTTCTCCTCCTTCGGCTGATGAAGGCGCGCCTGAGAAACCCGCCGCCGATCCGAAGGCGAAGGCCCGGCAAGAATTCGTGCTCCGGGCGGCACGCCGCTTCGAACTGGTGGCTGGTCCCGAGAGAACGGTCTCCAAACTGCGACCCGAACCGCTGCTGGTTTGGAGCAACCCGGTGAGCGGGACCCGCTCCGGAATTCTGGTGATGTTTTCCCGGAACGGTCGTCCGGATGTGATCGCGCAGTTCTCGTATCCGGGATCGACCATGATGCACGAGTTTCACGCGTGCGAGGCGGGAGTGACGCTATCGCGCGACGGGACCGCGTTGTGGACCCCCGAGTCGGCGACCTCGCGATGGTCCACCCTGGAGAATGTCGAACCACCCGCCGCGACGCCCGCGCTGCGCCTGGTGCAGATGCGTCGCATCGCCGCGAAATTCGTGGTGAAGGACAACTTCGGATGGACGACGAAGGAACTGCACACCTTGCGTCCGCTCTCTCAGCCCGTCCATCGCTACGGCAAGGAGGGGGAAGAGGTGCGCGACGGTGCCGTGTTCGTTTACGCCCTGGCCACCGACCCGGAAGCGGCGCTGATGCTGGAGTGCCACAACACCGAGCAGGGCCTCGTTTGGAAATACGCGTTTGCCCCCGTGAGCATCTACGCGCTGACCGCGTCGTGGGACGACAAGGTGGTTTGGGAAGTGCCCGAGCGCAGGATCTTCGGCAACGCGAACGCGGTCCAATTCGTGGGGCCGTATCGATTGGACCCCGGCGAAACCGCTCCGGAATAGGTCGCACTTGCGGGCATCGCACGTGCCGCGCGGTACCGGCGTGCCGCGCTCAGTGCGTCATCGCGGACTTGCGGGCCGCGTCGAGCGACCGAAAACTCTTCGCGGCGGCGGCGACCGGGTCGTACCCCGGCTGCGAGTGGATCTGCCCCGACACTTCGACCACGACGGGACCGGCGTATCCATCGCGGAGCATCAGTCCGAACAATCCGCGATAGTCGATCGTCCCTTCGCCGGGAAGCAGGAACTTGACCGCCTCTCCCGGAGCGCGGTCCTTGACGTGCACAAACACGGTTCGTTTCGACAAGGCCGTCCATGCCTCGTTGAGCGGGATGCCGCGGCCGTCGAAGTGGCTGGGATCGAACGCGCCGCGGATCCACGGGCTGTCGACCGCGTCCAGTAACCAGACCAGGTGTTCGGGACGATTCATCGCGTTGCCGACATGCGCCTTCACCGCGATCGTCATCCGCAACGACTCGGCCAGTTTGGCCCACTCACGAAGCCGGCTGGCGAAGCTCTCCTTGACCGAGTCCCAATCACCCGGCTTGCCACCCAGCACCGTTTCCAGGAGTGGCGGAGCGTCCGGAACAAGGGCGTGCGCGACATCCGCCGCGCGGCGGATTCGTTCCGCGTGGGCCTGGAAAGCGGCTTCCGGAACCGAGAGCGGAAGGTTGTCCATCAGGGCGGGCAAACCCAGTCCGAGGTCCGCCAGCGCACGGCGGACCTCCCCGCGAGCGTCCGCCAAAAACGACATCGGGTCGCTCGGCCAATTCGGCAGCAGCGCCAATTCGACCGAGCGATAACCGATTTCCGAGACGACCTTGAGCGCCTCGAGAACGGGCGTCTTGGGGAATCCGTACAGGCTGAAACCCAACTCGATGGACGGTTTGCGGAGGGCCGACCACCCGACTTCAGGGCACGCCCACGCCAAACCTCCGGCACACGTCGCCCGCAACCAGTCGCGTCTTGAGTGAAGTTGAACCACCAAGGCACCACCCACGGGACATGGAACGGCCGGACGTGTCGATTCCGCCCCGGTTCAATGACTGAGCAGGTCATCGATTGAACAGGAACGCCGGGCTGTTCATCAACGCCCACATCAGGTCTTCAACCGCTTCCTGTTTGTTGTCGACTCCCGACAGGTATTCGACCGAACCAGTCTTCTCGGCCTCCGTCGGGGCTCGTCCCAGCACCGCCAGATAAATCGCCTCCGTCATGTCGGCCGGAGATGCTCCCGATGCGGCCGTCCGAGCGGCAAGGCCTTGCGGATGTTTGACCGCTTCGGCCACCGTCGGCCCGTTGATCAGGCTCAACGTCTGCGCGAGGCTGACATCGACCGTCCGCTCGCATTCGCACGGAATTTCGCGCGGCGCTCGGCCGAACATCTCGAGGAACCCGACCTGGATGTTCGGGTCGGGCAATTGCGTGGCCCGGAACCCGGCCGGCACCCCCGGCAACGTCACCGGACTGTCCGACGCGACCATGATCGCGTCGAACAACTGTTCGGCGGACAACCGCCGCGGCATGTAGTGCGAATAGTTGTCGTTGTCGTCCTCGTTCCAGCGATTCGTCTCGTACGACCGCTGATACGTGTGCGACCGGGCGATCGTTCGCAGCGTGTGCTTCAAGTCCATGCCGTGGGCCGTGAAATCGTCGACCAGCGCCTTCAGCAACTCGGGATTCGACGGCGGATTGCTGCTGCGGATGTCGTCGACGGGGTCGATCAACCCCTTGCCGCACAGGTAGCTCCAATACCGGTTGACGACGGTCGTCGCGAAGTACGGGTTCTTGTCGGAGACGAGCCAATCGGCCAACCGGTCCCGCAACGCCCCTTGGGGATTCTCGGTGTAGCCAGCGTGCTGGAAGGGGAAGGACGGACTGGCTGCGACGTTCGTGCGGGGGTTCACCACCGCCCCGGGAGATCGCAGCGCGTAAACGACTTCGTCCCCCGGTCGCGAACCGGCTTTGCGTCCCACACCGGCGAAATACGCACCCAACTGGTAGTACTGCCCCTGCGTCCAACGCTCAAACGGGTGGTCGTGACACTTCGCACAGCTGAACCGAGTGCCGATGAACACCTGGGTCATGTTCTCCAGCAAAACGGCGGGTTCGCGCGAGATGCGGTAATAATTCGCAGCCGGGGTCTCGAACGTGCTGCCGCTGGCGGTGAGCAGTTCGTGCACGAACTTGTCGTACGGGCGATTGGCCGAAATCGACGAGCGAATCCAATCGCGGAAGCCCCACACCCCCTTCTCGGTGATGAGTTTGCGGTTGGACAGCAGCAGGTCGCTCCACTTGAGCGTCCAATGGTCCACGTACTCCTGGCTGTCGAGAAGTTCGTCGATCTTGGCTTCCCGCTTCGCCCTGGACTCGCGCGGGTCGGCGAGGAACGCACGGGCCTGGGCCCCCGTGGGGGGCATGCCGGTCAAATCGAGATGAGTGCGGCGCAGGAATTCGGCATCGGTGCAAAGTGGCGAGGGATTGATCTTCAACTGACGCAACTTGGTGTTGACGTGCGCGTCGACGAAGTTGTGCTCGGGACTCGCCTGCCACTCGAAGCCGCTGCGGTCGCCCAAGACCGTCACACGGTTGACCGCATACGCCCCCTCGTAACGGACCAGCATCGCGGTTTCGCCGCGACGCAGCGCCTTGACGAGGCCGTTGGCCGCGCCGGCGTTCTCCACGGTCGCCACGTTGAAATTGCTTGAGCTGAACACGGCGTCGCGCGTCACATCCCGCGACGAACCGTCGTCAAAGTACGCAGTCACGGTCTGCGAGTACGCGTCCCCTTCGCGCTGCAACACGGGGTTGAGCGGCGCGACTTCCAATCGCTGGACGCGAGTCACGGTGTCGAACGCGGCCCCTTCGGTGATCCACTGTTTGAGGATCGTGTAATGGCGTGATTGCTCGTCGAACAGGAATCCGCCCACATGCGGTACCCCCTGCGTCGGCTTGAGGAGCATCAGGCTTTGCTCGGGAGACGAGCGGTCGAAACGACGCCCGGAAAGCTCGTCCACCAGGGCGTCATAGTCGTAGCGGGGGTCGTACCCGCGGAGCGAAAGCTTGAAGCCGTTCTTCCCGTCCTGGGCTCCGTGGCACGTCCCGGCATTGCAGCCCGCTTTGCTGAGAATCGGCATCACGTCCCGCACGAAGCTGACGGGGGCCGCGTCGACCGACTTGACCGTCACCGGCACGTCGACCGACAACCCCGCCGCCGTCACCTTGAGCGAAGTCGTCCCCACGGCTTTCGGCACGAAGTCCCCGTCGGCGTTCTTCGTGAGCAGCGGCGCGGCGGGTTCCACAACCGCGGTCGCGGTGAGGTCGACGGTTTCACCGCCGGCCGACTTGCCGAAGACCAGGACGCGGCGTCCGTCTCGAGCGCCGTGGAACTCGAGGGAGGCGGGGACGGTGACGAGCGAGGTCACCGGTTGCTCCGCGCGGGCGATGGTCGCCACGTGGAAAACCGAGACCAGCGAGGCCATCAGCGAAAGAGCGCACAAACGCATGGCAAATTGTTCCTATGGGAACGCGAATTCCAGTGAATTTGTAGGTCAGGCTGGGCCTGACGGATCATCGGGAATCGTGGTCGTGACTTGTTCCTGCGACTCTCGTCGAGCCGGGCGTTGCCCGACTTATTTGGCCGCCACCTTGCTCTCGATCGTCACCGGCAAGAACTCGCGAACGGTTTTGCCGTCCTCGGCGTTCAACAGCCGGACGAGACCGTCGAACCCCCCCGTGGCGATCGTCTTGCCATCCGGGGCAAACGACGCGCTGAACAAACCGCGTGGCAGCACGAGTTGCCACTTGGGCGCGGGTTGCGCGGTGTCGTAGACGCGGACATACCCTTTTTCGCCGTCGCTCGAAGCGGCGACAAATCGCGATCCGTCGGCGTTGAAATCCACCGCGAACACGCGTCCCGGCAAGGCCTGGTACGTGGCCAGGCGATTGAAGTCGTCGCCGATCACGCGGGCTTGCGTGCGGATCATCTTGTACAGCTTCGGTTCGCCATCGGAACCACCCACGAGCAGTTCGTCTTTTTGCGGATGTCGCCGGAGCGCCAACAGCCCTCCCTTGAGAGCGCCAGGGGTGATGCTGGTGATGTTGTCGACGAACTGGCCCGTCTCGACGATCGTCAACTTCATCGTGCGATCACGGCTGATCGTGATCATGTGCTTGGCGTCCTTCGAGAACGTCGAGCCGGTCACCCAGTCCGCGTGTGCGTCGAATTTGAGAGTCTGTTCCCCGTCCGCCACCTTCAGGATGCGGGCGCTGTTGTCGGCACATCCGAACACGAACAACGAGGCATCGTCGCTGAAGCGTCCGCCGAACACGGTGTCTGTGCCGACGGTGACCGAGCGGGCGAGTTTGAAGTCCGACGTGTTCCAGAACTGCACTTCGCCGAACAGTGCGGGGTTGCCCCCGGTCACCGCGAGGAGTTTGCCGTCGGGAGAAAAATTGATCGAAGTGATGCGTTGCGAACGCCCCACCAACCGGACCGGCGGTGCCGATCCGTCCGTCTTGTGAACCAACACCTCGTGCGAACCCGAAACCGCCAGCAAGGACGAATCGGCGGAAAACGCCAACGCCGAAATCAATGGCGGGCTTGCGTATGTTGGTGGGTGTTCGCTGGAAACAGTGTCTGTCAAACCCGTGGGCGTGTCGTCCACGGCCCCTTCCGCGATCCACTTCGAGATCAGTGCCACTTGATCCTTCGGGAGCACTGGCCCCTTCGGTGGCATGGCCGGCTTCTCGCCGGTGATGTTGTCAATCAGCGCACCTTCGTCCGGCTTGCCGGGGACGACCGCAGCTCCCTGCTCGCCCCCCTTCAGCAGCGCGGCGTGTGTGGTCAGGACAAAATTGCCCCCCGCTTTCGCCGCTTGATGACATCCCGAGCACTGGCGCTGCAGGATCGGACGAACTTGCCGATAGAAACTCACCTTGCCGGCGGGCGCCGGTTCATCAGCCCCTCGAGCGACGCCACCATCCGCCAAGCAAATGGCCGCCAGACAAACGGCCGCACAGGCGAACGTCCACCGGGGAAATCCCGCCGCGAGCTTCAATGCCGTACCCATATGCAACATCGGAAAAGGCCCGGATTGGTGGGGAAATGACACTCGATTTGGGGGGGCGGACATCGCGGGGGAAAGGCGAATGGCAGGAACTGCCAAGCGGACATCACCGTCGCTCGCACCACGCGGGGCGCTTTGCGACTCCACGATGCTCGATATCCCATCACAACCCGTTGATTATAGCGCCCCGCTTCGGCCCGCGTAAAGCACCTGTGTCGCCAGACCCCGGCGAACCTCGAACCTTGGGCTTCGACCAACACTCCGGCAGTCCCGATCCCCCATTCGTCGAGAACAGCCCGACGCTCGAGGTTCAACCGCTGTGTTTACAAAGACTCGTCGGGCGGCGCTGTCACCAATTCACGGACCTCGGCCGCGATGAAGATCGAGCCGGTCACCACGATCAAGTCCTCGCACCCCGCCATCGAGCGCGCGAGTTGCCACGCGTCGTCCGGCCCGGCGGCGGGATGACACTCAGCCCCCTGGGCACGGATCATGTCGACGAGTTCGGGCACCGGCAGTGCCCGTGGATTGCTGCGGTACGCGGTGGCGATCACCGTGTCAAACGCTGGCAACAATTGACGCAGCAACCCCGCAACGTCTTTATCGCGCGTCGCTGCGAACAACAGAATGCGACGACGCGCGGGAAGCTGGCGTTCCACGGTGGCGAGCAAGGCCGCAATGGCCGCCCAGTTGTGTCCCGCGTCGATCACCACGCACGGTCGCCTGCCGAGAACCTCGATACGGCCCGGCCAGCGCGTGGCACGCAGACCGCGTTGGATTGCCTCTTCCGAGATCGACCAACCGGCCCGACGCAACTCTTCAATCGCCGCGACCGCCACCGCCGCATTCAAACCCTGGTGCTCGCCCAGGAGCGGCAATTCCACGTCTTCGAGGAGGACACCTTCCGTCGAAGATCGCCGCGGCGTGGTGGTCGGCCCGTCCACGCGGGGCGGCACGGAGATCGTCACGCGGTCGCCGCGCACGTCGCCCGGTCGGGTACGGTCATCCTCGGCGGGACGCCAATGGAAATGGAAATCGACTCCCACCCGTCGGAGCGGCGTTTCGGCTCCCTCCGGCGGGGACACCTCGCGGCGGACCCGTTCGAGCACTTCCAGCACTTCCGATTTGCCGTCCCCCGTCACGCAAGGCACGCCCCGCTTCAGGATGCCGGCCTTCTCGGCGGCAATATGACGCAACGTTGGTCCAAGTTGTTGCACGTGGTCGCGGCTGATCGTCGTGATCACCGACACGGCGGGAAAGCACACGTTGGTCGCGTCCAGGCGCCCCCCCAACCCCACTTCGAGGACCGCGACCGTCGCCCCCCGGTCCACGAGGTACAACCAGCCGAGAGCCGTCGCGATTTCGAAGTAGGTGGGACTCCATCCCGCGGGAAGCGCGTCCATCGCCTCGACGACCGGCATGATCCGATTGACCAAGCCCACCAATTCCTCCTGCGACGGGGGACGTCCGTCGACCGTCATCCGCTCCTCGAACGCACGCAAATGCGGCGAGGTGAACAACCCCGTGCGATACCCCGATTCCCGCAGGATCGACGCCACAAACGCCGCCGTCGATCCTTTCCCCTTGGTTCCGGCGATATGCACCGCCGGAATCGCTCGATGCGGGTCGCCCAACCGCCTGAGGAACTCGCGCATGCGGTCGAGCTTGAAATCGGCGACGCTGAACTCGGAGCCCGAAATCCGCTCGTAATTGATGCGTCCGAACAGGCACTCGACGACTTGCTCGTAAGTGGTGAACGCTCGCCGCGAATCGAGGGAGAAATCGGTCACCAACACACCTGGTCTCGAATCACCGTTTCACTCAAGACTCACCACTCGTCGACCGCGACACGCGCCGCGCCGATTTTCGCCCCGTCAAGCTCACAGCTCGCGGATGCGCAGGTTGCGGAATTCGATTCTGAGCGGCGGACCGCTGTGCACCTGCACCGCGATGATGCCGCTCCGCGCGATGGCCGGGTCTTCTTCGCGATAATCGACGGTCGTCACGCCGTTGATGCGTAGCGTGACGCGGTCCCCCTCCGCCCGGATGACGTAATCATTCCAATCCGCCGGTTTCAGGGCGACCTTCGATTCCTTGGCTGCGTGGACAAGAATCTTGTTTCGCCGGTGCTCGTCGTAAAGGCTGCCCCAATACCCTTCGCCAATGTCGGCTTGATAGCCCGAAACCTCCGTGCTTCCCTCGGCGGCGTCCCGTTGCGAACGGAACTGGACCCCCGAATTTCCCTTGCCGTCGCGCAGCCGGAACTGCAACCGCAGCTCGAAATCGCCGTATCGCTTGGTCGTGGCAAGAAACTGATTCTTAGGGATCCCTGCGGAGTCGCCGACGAGCATGCCGTCCTGGACCTTCCAAAGCTCCTTGTCCCCTTCCCACCCCGCGAGGTCCTTGCCGTTGAAGATCGAAACGAAACCGTCCTCCACTTTGGCGCTATCGTCGGCGCGCACGGGGCCGGTCTCCCGTGCGAGGAACGCCAGGCACGCCCACACGATCGGGCACAACCAGCAGGCAACAACCAGCGAGCGACGGTTCACGGCGGAAACTCCTCGGAGCGCGGACGGAGTGGGGGTTCGCGACAAGTTAAAATTCGATTGTCGCGAAATCGTGTCGGTTCCGGCAACCGATGCGCTTGGTCGAAGGCCGGCAAGGCAAACACGTCCCCGCTGCCGGCACCGCAGTCGCGGAAAACGTGACTTCTCCACCGAGCCTCAACCCGCCCCGCTCAACGGGAGCCTTCATACTTCACAGACCGCGCGGCTCCTTTTCTTGACGAAGGAAATCTGCGACACCTGTGGGGGCGGCTGTCTTCTCAACCTCTCCTGTTCCGAATCCCTCCCCATGTTGGATTTTCTCACTCCCGCCGCCGTGCGTGCTTGGGAGCAAGCTCGTCTGCTCGCGCGGGACGGCCAAGCCCGCGAAGTCGAACCGCTCCACTTGATGTGGGCGCTGGTGCTCGACGAGTCGCGGGCTTCGCAAACGCTGCAAGAGTTGGGCATCACCGCAGCGACCCTTCAGCAGTCGCACCCCGTCGAACCGCCGCTTCCCGAAGACCTGGCTTGGGAAATCGCGGATGAAGAGCGAGACGGGGACGGTTCGACGGATGCGGATCCGGCTGGGGAATTGCCCGTCGCCGGCGAGTCGATGCACGATGTGTTCCGGGAAGCGCGTCATCAGGCGGGGCCGTTTTCCGGCGCGATCGAAGTGGGGACCGAGCACTTGTTGCAGGGACTCGCGCTGGTCGACTCTCCCGTGTCTCGGCTGTTGGCTCAGCGAGGCTTTGTCCCAGTCCTCGAAGTCCCGCGGCGCGGCGGCGAGACTTCGGCGGCGGCTGGCTCCGGTGGGATGTCGTCCGAAACCGAACAACTCGCCACCGACGAATCGCTCGTCATGGGGCGCGTGCGGGTGACCGACGAAACGGACGGTCTTCGGATCGTCGACGCCGCCTCCAACCGCGCGCGGGAAGGTTTGCGCGTGCTGGAAGACTTTGTGCGGTTCGCGCGGGACAACCGCTTTCTGACGGGCGAACTGAAGACCTGGCGCCACGAATTCTCGCACTTGCTGAATCGCTTCGGGGAACGGGCGATGTTGGCTTCCCGCGACACCGAGGCCGATGTCGGCACAAACGTCCGTACCCGCCACGAAACCACGCGCGACGCGCTGTTGGATGTCGTGCGGGCGGCTTTCAAACGGACTCAAGAGGCCACCAGAACATTGGAAGAGGTCTCCAAAACGCTGCGACCGGACATCGCGGAACCGCTCGGACAACTCCGTTATCGACTCTACACGTTGGAGAAGGCGGTGTTGACCGCGGAGTCGGCGGCCGCACGTCTCGCGGGGCGGCCGGTGTATCTGCTGCTCACGGAGGAACTCTGCCACCACGGGTCGGGACCGGCGGTGAAGGGGGCGCTGGCCGGAGGCGTCGGGATCGTGCAGATTCGCGAGAAATCGAGCAGCGACCGAGCACTGTTGGAGCACGCGCGACGCGTTCGCGCGTGGACGACGGAGGTCGGCGCGCTCTTGATCCTGAACGATCGGCCCGACCTTGCCGTGTTGGCGGAAGCGGACGGCGTGCATCTTGGTCAAGACGACCTGACGGTGCGTGAGGCGCGTCGCATCGTCGGGCCGGATCGGATTGTGGGCGTGTCGACCCACTCCATTGAACAAGCGCGGCAAGCGGTGCTCGACGGGGCCGATTACATCGGTGTGGGGCCGGTGTTCCCCTCGACGACGAAGTCGTTCGAGGCGTTCGTGGGTTTGGAGCTGGTGCGACAAGTTGCGAGCGAGATCTCGCTGCCATGGTACGCGATCGGCGGTATCGGCGGCGAGCGGATCGGAGCGGTCGTTCAGGCGGGGGCGAAGGGGGTGGCGGTCTCGTCCGCGATCTGTTCGGCCGAGGATCCCCGCGAGGCGACGCGACATTTGCGAGCGTTCTTCGACTGAAGTCGCGCGGTTGCGTCCTAACAACGTGTCCGATTTTCATAGACATTTGGAAAGAGCGGGTGGCCTGGTCGCGTAGCGACAAGACGCCACACCTTCCGCGCTCGACTTCCAAAGAAACGTGACCTACCCGATCCCGCACCGGAGGGTTCCTCCAGAGCAGCATCTCGCAAGTGGCTTTGGGGCATACCACACGGTCAACGTCGGAGTGGCGCCGTGGCCAGTGCGGGGAGCGGTTCGGCAAGCAGTCGCCGCGCCTCCTCCTCGGCGCCGCCGTAACGCGCCGCCGAGTACCGTCGCAGCCACTCCGCCACAGCCGCCGAGTCCTGGCCGGTCGCGGTCGTTCTGTGCAATCGTTCGGCAAAACGTTCCAGCGTCTCGGACGGTTCCCGAACGCAACCGGCGCGGGCCAAGGCGACTTCCAACTGTTCGAGCCGCGTCGCGAGTAGGTCCCGGGCCGTCGAGCCCGCTTGCCACAGCGACCGCACGATCGGCCACGCGACACGGGTCGCCAGCCACACCAGAAAGGCCAACGACACGACCAATCCCGGCACGGTTTGGAAGAAGGCCCGCACCCAATACATCGCCCCGGCCCAACCGTCCCGCGCGGCCTCCCAGCGGGCCTTGCGCAACAGCCATTGCATCGCGTCCCATTCCCCGATCCACCAACGGGTGGTCGAAGGCTGCGAACGCCCCGACGGCGGGGTGCTGTCGATCACCACCCAACCCTCCCCGGGCAGCCAGGCCTCCGCCCAGGCGTGCGCGTCCTTGCGTCGCGCGATCCAGTTCCCCGCGCGGGGATTGAACTCGTCCACGAGGTACCCCGTGACGTAGCGAGCCGGAATCCCTTGCATCCGGAGCAGGAGCGTCGTCGCCGTGGCGAAATACTCGCACTGACCTTCCCGGCCTCGGTTCAGGAAATGCAACAGCGGGTCGGTCCGCACGGGGACGCCGATGTTGAGCGAATACCGAAAATGGTTCCGCAAATACGCCTTGATTCGTTCAGCGGCTTGTGAGGGCGTCTCTCCCGTCCAGCAGAAGTCGTCAGCCAGCATACGCAGCCGTTCGGCGTAAAAGCTCGGCACGTCGAACCATTCGGGATGTGTTTCGCGGGAAGGGGCGGGACCGATCGCGCGGGTGAGATGCGCGCGATACGGCAAGGTGGCGTCGTTTCCCGGAACCACCGCGACGATTCCCGAGGCGTCCTTTTGCACGCGGTCGTGCGCGGCGATGAGGGCGTCCACGCCGGCGGGCAGCATCAATCTGTCGGCGGTGGCCGCTTCCGGCCACACCAACACATCGAATCGCTCCCGGTCGGGCGGCATCGCCGACAGGACGAACAGCCCTTCGTTCGCGGCGGGTTCCCACACGCGGGTGTGGGACAACCCCGGCGTGGTCGCTGTCAGCATGGTCCAACGTGAATTGTTCTGCCAACTGCTCGCTTCGAACGTGTCGTACGCGGCCCCGCGCAGGTAACCCGGTTCGTCCGGGGATTCCACACGCAGCACCACCTGCTCGGACCGAAACGAGCGGGAAATGGTCACCGAACCCAGGTGCGACTGCGTGGTGAATCCGATTTCCGAGACCCGACCGCGATCTCCCAGGTGCGCGTTCAGAAACTCCTCGAACCGTCGCCAAAACCGTCCCACCAACGGTGACGCCACCAACGTGGCCACGCCGAACAAACACAGCACCCCCGCGACCGCCACCTTTCGCCCCCAGCGGATTCGCGAAGGGGACCTTGGCGACGCGCGGAGCGACGCCCCCATCGCCAGCGCGTGGCACGTCAACACCGCCAACAAGCCCGCCGTGAACAGCCAACGGTCTTCGGTGTCGAGCTCAACATCCGCCCAGCACATCGCCGCAAGGGTGCCGCACAACGGAACGTATTGCAGCCAACGGTCGCGACGCGTCCACAACGCGGCCACTTGCCAGCACATCAATCCCTGTCCGCACGCGTGGGCAAGCGGAAACGCGAGCAACGTTCTCACGCCCGAGGGCTCGAACGGTGCGAAGTACAGCTTGAGGCTGAAAATCACCGTGACCAACAGCGCCGCCGATGCGGGGGGGCCCAAATCCTTCGGCTTCCGTCCGATCCACGGTGGGATCAACAAGGCGCCGACCAACGCGGGAAACAGCGTTGTCGCGGTCGTCAGATGACACATCCCGGCGAGGATCGCCACGGACGCCGCCAGCCATCGCACGCGCGGACCTTCGGCCGTTTCGGCCTGCGTAGCGGATTCATGCGACATGCACGACCTCCTCCCGGATCGACCGGGGAGTCACGCATTGCACACGCTCAGCTGCCGCGAGCCCACCTCCCGCGCGAGTCACCCAGACCAACCTCACCCGTGCTCCGGCCTCTTCCAATCGCGCGACGGCCTCGCGCGTGGCCGCGTCCCGTTCCCCGGTGATCCAACAGACATCGGCCCGTAACTTTGTTTCGTCCGCCAGGATCGCGGCGGCGATCGCTTCGGGCGCGACCGGCTTGGTCAACGGGTCGGCCAACCGATCCCACACGGCCTCGAAAGAAGTCGCTCCGGGGCCGATCTCGATCGGTTCGGCCCAAGTGCCGCAGTGGAACCGCACGACGTTCGCGCCGCCGCTCCATTCCTCCAGCAGGCCGACCACAATACTCACGCTCGCTTCAAGCACGTCGTCACGATAGCGACGCTTCGCCCCCGATAGCACAGGGAACCACGCTTCGAGTCGCCGCGCTCCGCGGCCGGCCAGTCGACGCGTCCGTTCCCAAAAACCTTGCCACGCGCGGCTCCACCCTTTCGCGCGTGGTACGAAGCCGGTTATGGCGTTACCGGCCGCTCCCGTGACGGAGAGGTCCGTCCAGTTTGCCGGCAATCCGGCGGGAAGACGCGCGTCGTACACCAACACCGGACCCGACGCCGAGGGGACGGAGAATTCCCGCACGACCGGTCGCCCCCAACGGCTCCAAGCGCGGTGGTCGACCCGTCGGATGTCGTCGCCCGGCACGTATTCCCGACTGCCGAGGTAGTCGGTTGGGTCAGCCTGTCCCCTGCGGGACGGATCCCCTTCGTCCGAGGGGGATGTTGTGTGCGCGTCGAGGGGGGACCGCACACGCGCCGGTCGGGGCAGGACGGTCACGGTACCCGGTCTCAGGCGTGCCAATTCGTTGCGGCCGATTCCGAACGGGAACAGCGTGAATACCCTCACGGGGGGCAGCGCGTACCGGCCACGGCGCTTGGTTTGGAGCACGACCGCCAGCTCGGCCGAGTCGCCGGGCGGCACATGCGGGACCACGCGGGCGGAGTCCACCGTCTTGAAGGCACGGGGGGGGAGAAAACAACCGATCCCCAAGTCGTACAGGCCCACCCAACTCCGATTCGCCACCCGGAACGATCCCCGCAGAGCGTCCCCGGCGACAACCGTGGCGGGAAAACCTCCTGACAACCCCGTCCGGGCGAACCGATACCACGATCCCACGGTGGTCGCCGACAGCAGCAGGCACACCACCCCGACGGACACTTCGTAAATCGGTACATCGACGGAAATGCTCGCGGGGAGCGCCGTCACCGCGAACGACAACATCAACAATTTGCCATGTCGGGTGATCGGGAACAGCCAGGCGTGAAAGACCGCCCCCTGATATCCGCCGCGCTCTTTGATCGCCCTCCGACCGGCGGGCGTGCGCAAATCCCCGAGAAACCGCCAGCCCCTTCGCGCCAACGATTTCAACGACGGAAACCACGTTTCCACAGGGATCGAATCGGGCACGAGGCCCCTCCGAACGGTCTAAAACAAAGTCATCGGGGCGATGCTCGCGGCACCCGCCACGACCGCGCAAGCCACGATTCGCGATGCGACCGGGAGTTTATATCGCCGTCCGTGGCACCGCTTCGTCGCCGACGCGAAAAACTCCTCTTTTCCGACTCCGTGGCCTTTGCTAAAAGCCGCTCCTCGACGCTCGGATGCTTTGGGATGTTCCTTCCCGAACCCGCCGCGTGCTCCCTCCAAAAGTCCCGACTTCCCTTCCCGTTGCAACCTCCCGCACGCCCATTCTTGGGCCGTCGGCGCTGGTTGCATCTCACACGCTTTTCCCGCCCCCAATCCCATCACCCCGCTCCCGGCCCAGGAGAGTTGTCATGTCGATCGTTCGCAATCTGGCCCTTTCGCTCGCGTGTTTGGCCCTTTCCGGCTGCTGTTGGGGCGGCGGAGGCTGCAACTCCTGCGGTTACGGCGGCGGCGGTTGCTCGTCGGGCGCTTGCGGAATCGGCGGCACGGCCGCGGCGCCGTTCGCGCAGCAGGCCTACATCCAGCCGGGTACCACCACCGCGGGTGTCGTCGGTCAGCCGTTCAACACGGCGCTCGCCCCGCTCGAACCGCTCCCGACCTATCGCTGAGACCAACACGCTGAGACGAACGCGCTGAGGCTGGCGCACGGACGACAAAAAACCCGCGTTCTCCAGGGGAAAACGCGGGCGGGAATCGGCATGCGTCGTCGCTCTTCAACCGCGGGTGGCGTAGCAACCGCGCGTCGCGTTGCGACATTCGGCGTCCCCGACGAGTTTGTCGTCCGGGCCAAAGATCCGCTGGGTCCGACCGCACCAGAAGTTGCCGTCGCCGGCGACTTGCTCGTTCTGGCCGAGACCCCAGTTCAGGTACATCCCCTTGCACTGCAAACTGCGGCAGCGCTCGGTGGACGAGGTTTCCGTCACCACAACCGGTAAGCCGTCGTGACCCGGGCGTTCCTGGGCGGCGTTGGTTTCCAGGCTCATGCGAGACCTCCTTCCCGTTGGACGGCCCGTTCGACGGCGCGGACGATCGCCCGCTTGACCGCCGCC
This sequence comes from Planctomycetales bacterium, assembly GCA_044359065.1. GTDB lineage: Bacteria > Planctomycetota > Planctomycetia > Planctomycetales > Planctomycetaceae > JAIXZD01. The sequence continues at coordinate 19,370 of JBIKMW010000116.1, forward strand.
CGCGCGACCTGGACCTTGTATTCATTCTCGGAAAGCGGCGTCGCCCGCGACACCGCGACATCCGCCGCGTGCGCCGCAAGCTCGTCCGATGGTGTCTTCCCGACCAGCGCTTCCGCCGCGTCGTGCGACACCCACGGCACCGGAGCGACCTGCCCCAGCACCACCCGCGCCGACCGAATCGCACCACCGGCGGCCAGCGTCAGCGAAACCGCTGCTGCCGCCATCGGAACGTCGAGACCCGTCGACTGCGCCACCTCGTAACCGGCCGAGATCGCTCCGCCCGCACGGGGCAGCCACACGTGCGTGACCAACTGCCCGGGCTTCAGCGCCGTCACTCCCTGGCCTTCCGACCGGGGCGTCACGAAGAACGATTCGAGCGGCAGGAACGTTGCCTCATCGGCACCGGGGCCGGCGATGCGGACCTTGGCCCCCGCCGCGATCAGCGCCGGGGCGAACCGCGACGCGCTCACGAACTTGGCCGGGCCGCGATTGCCGAAAATCGCGTGATGCTCGTTACGACCGGTCTCGACCAGCGACTCGCCGTCCTGGCGGGCCAACAGTCCGAAACCGCTCCGGTAGTACCAGCACCTCGGTTGCAGGCAGAGGTCGCCCGCCAACGTGCCCGATGCCCGGACCTGAATGGCCTGGATTTCGTCCAGCACGTCCCGCAACGCGTGTTGGCCGGAGAGCAGCGGACTGGCGGCGACCTCGTCGAGAGTCACCGCCGCGCCAATCAACACTCCGTCCGCCGACTCCACCAACTGGCGATAGGCGGGGATGTCCTTGATGTCGACCACCCGCAGCGGCGCGACAAGATCGCGACGCAACAGGTTGAACAAGTCGGTCCCGCCGGCGAGTACCGCCGTCTGGCCGTCATGTTCCGAGAGCAACGAGACCGCGTCGGCTTCCGTCGCCGGGCGGGCGTATTCGAAATTTCGCATTACGCCTTCGCTCCTTTCAGGGCGTCGAGGACGCGTTTCGGGGTGAGGGGAATGGTGGGAACGCGCACACCGGTCGCGTTGGCGACCGCGTTGGAGATGGCGGCACCCGGCGCAATGACCGGAGGCTCGCCCAATCCCACGACGCCCCGCTCGTACTCGCTGTCCGGTTGGTAGATCAGCGAGACGACCTCGCCGATGTCGCCGATCCGGGCCAGCTTGTAGTTCGCGAGGTCCGCGTTGATGTACTTGCCGGTCTTGTTGTCCATCACCCGTTCTTCGGTGAGGGAGTAGGCGATCCCCATGATGATCCCGCCGTAGATTTGGCTTTGGGCGGTCATCTCGTCGAGGATCAATCCGCAGTCCTGCACCGACACGAACTTGTGGACCCGCACCACCCCCGTTTCGGTGTCCACCGAAACGTCGGCCATGTGCACGCCGCCGACGGTGTCGGAGGTGAGGCCGTCCTTGACGGGGCCTTTCCCTTCAACTTCCAGCGGCATTGGACCCAGCAGCGAGCAAGCCTGCTTCCAGGTGCAGACTTCCTTGTCACCCGACCAGATCTTTTCCGCCTTGGCGACGAGGCCGTCCGCCGAGACTTTGTACTTCTCGGCCACCTTGTCGAACATTTGCCACAGCGCGGTTTGTGCGGCGCGGCGATGGGCGCCGGAGACGCCCCCCACCGTGATGCTGCCGCCCGATGCCGCCGACTGCGGGTACTTGCTCGAACCGAGATTCACCTTCACCGCCGACATCGGCAGGCCGAACGTTTCGGCCAGCGTGATGTTG
>JBIKMW010000024.1:0-65360 GCA_044359065.1 Planctomycetales bacterium
TGCGGCGATCATGCCGCAGTGCTGGTGTTCGACCGGGGAGTCCCTCTTCGCGCCCCGTTTCGAGACATCGATTGCCGTTCGACGTTGTCAACACCGCTGGTTGCCAAATCCCATGCCCGAAACTCCGGCCAAGCCTCGCTTTCACCTTGCTCGCCGCTGCGCGGCGTTTGTCGCGACGGTGCTCGTCGGGTTGCTGGTGGCGTGGTCGGCCTCGTCCGCCCGCCTCCCGGAGGGGGCGGAGGTACTCGAGGCGAAGGGGGAAATGCGTTGGCTCAAGGGAAACCTGCACACGCACACCCATTGGAGTGACGGGGACGACTACCCGGAAATGGTCGCGCTGTGGTACCGCAAACGGGGATACGCGTTTCTGGTGATGACCGACCACAACACGCTGCAAGAAGGGCGGAAATGGGTCGACCTTGAAAAGACCAAGGGAGGGACGGTCGCTTACGAGAAGCTCAAGACCGAATTCCCCGGGGATTGGGTCGAAACACGCGATCGCAAGGGCCGCACCGAAATCCGGCTGAAGACGCTGGAGGAAATTGCGATGCGTGTGGGAGTCCCCGGCGAGTTCCTGCTGTTGCAAGGGGAGGAAATCAGCGACCGATTTGAAAAGCTGCCCCTGCACCTGAACGTGATGAATCCGGCGGAGACGATTTTGCCACGCGGCGGCGCAAGCGTGTACGAGACGTTGCAGGCGAACGTCGACGCCGTGAACGACGCCCGTCGCAAGTCCGGACGACCGATGCTGGTGCATGTGAATCATCCCAACTTCGGTTTCGCGGTGCGGGCAGAGGACTTGATGCGACTGCGGGGGGGCAATTTCTTCGAGGTCTACAACGGGCACCCGTCGGTGCACAACGAGGGAACGGACGACCACGTCGGCACCGAGACGATGTGGGATATCATCCTTTGCCGCCGGCTGTCGGACCTGCGATTGGCCCCGATGTACGGGCTCGCGGTGGACGACGGGCACAACTATCACGCCATCCCGAGTCGGGCCAGCGAGCCGGGACGGGGGTGGGTCGTGGTCTTGGCCGACCAGTTGGAGCCCGACGCGCTGGTTTCCGCGCTGGAGGGAGGGCGGTTCTACTCGTCGAGCGGTGTGTCGCTGCGTCGGATCGTGCGGTCGAGCGAGGGATTGGAAGTCGATGTCGAGCCGGTCGACGGGGTGACGTACACCATCGAATTCCTCGGGACCCGCGCGGGGTTCGATCGCCGGACAACCCCGGTGATCGACAAGGCTAAGAACAAGCCGTTGCACGCGACGGAGCGGCCTTCGTTGGATGTCGGAACGGTGTTCAAGAAGGAAGCCGGAACGCGAGCGAGCTACAAGTTTTCCGGCGACGAACTCTACGTGCGGGCGCGGGTGACATCGTCGCGCAAACACCCGAATCCAGCATCGCGCGACGAATACGAGCGGGCGTGGGTGCAACCGGTGCGCGGACCGATGGCGGCGTCGGCGGAGTGATCGCCGGGGATGGTGCGTGTGGCGCACCATCGACACGAGCTACGACCGAGCGGGGAGCTCGAGGTTGCGCACGGTCGCACCCGCTAATCCGCCCCCACAGTCGAATCAGGTCGGCCAACAAGGCCGCGTGTGGGGGGAGAAGGGGCCCTGCTGCAAGCAGGTTCCTAATTTCGGCTCACCGTCTCGTCGAGGTTCAGCAGCAGGTTGGCGATCAGGGTCCAACCGGCGAGTTCGACCGGGTCGAGCTTCTCGTTCGGCTTCGACTCGCCCGCTTGGATCGCTTTTTTGGCCTCTTCGGGGCGGGCGGCGAACAGTTCCTTCTGCCGCGAGAGGGCCTTCGAAACAACCGCCGTTTCGCGAGCGGATGGGGAGCGGGCGAGCACCGTCCGATACGCGAACGCGATGCGTCCCTCCGTGGACTCGGTGGAAGCCAGCACGCGTTCGGCGAGCGCTCGCGCCGCCTCGAAGTGCTGCACGTCGTTCATCAGTTGCAACGCTTGCAGCGGCGTGTTGCTCCGCTCGCGAACCATGCAGACCTGTTCGCGATTGGTGCCGTCGAAGTTCGTCAGGTACGGGGGAGGCGCGGTCCGTTTCAGGAACGTGTACAGGCTGCGGCGGTAGAGTTTGTCGCCGTGGTCCTGCAGGAAGTAGCGGGTGTTGCTGTCGGCGTAACCGACCGGCTCCCACAGGTTGGCCGGCTGATAGGGATTCACGCCCCGCCCGCCGCGCGAGCGGTTGAGCAGGCCGCTGACGGCCAACGCGTTGTCGCGGATTTGCTCGGCGTCGAGACGGAAACGGGGTCCGCGCGCCAACAGGCGATTCTCGGGGTCTTTGGCCCGCATGGCGGCGTCGACGTACGACTCCTGTCGGAACGCCGCCGAAACCAGCAACGTCTTGAGCAACTGTTTGACGTCCCAGTTCTTCTCGCGGAATTCCGATGCCAGCCAGTCGAGCAGCTCGGGGTGGCTGGGGATTTCCGCTTGCGTGCCGAAGTCGTAGCTGGTTCGCACCAAACCCGCCCCGAACACCTGCTGCCAGAAGCGATTCACGGCCACGCGGGCAGTCAACGGTTGCTCCGGGGCCACCAACCAGCGGGCAAGGTCGAGCCGCGTCGGGCGACGGTCCGAGACACTCAGGGGAGGAAAAACGGCCGGCACGTTCGGCTGGACCGCTTCACCCGGCTTGTCGTACTGGCCTCGGAGCATCACGAACGAATCGTTCGGTTTGTCGAGATCGCGGAAAATCATGCTGACCGGCAACACCTCTTCAGCGGCCGCTTTCTTGCCGGAGGCGATCTCCCAGTCCCGACGAGCTTGCACCAGCTTGGCTTCAGAGGAGTTGGCTTGGTCCGGCTGATAGACATGGGCCAAATAGTACGCCTTGAGCCGAGCGACCAATTCGTCGGCGGGTTGTTTGCCCGGTCCCTCCTTTTGCACGCTCCGCAAATCGGCGGGAACGTCGCCAAGGTCCTTGCCGGCAACTCCCTTCCACCACGCGAGGAACGACAAACGGGGAGCTTCGGCCGGTTTGCGGTAACCGTCCACAACGAGTTGATCCCACTCGACAACTCCGCCCGACTCCTCGATTTGAATCTGGCTGATCGGTGTCACGGCGCTCAGTTCGAGGTCTTCCGCCCGGACCACGAGCTTTGTCCAGACGCCCGGCGCGGGCATCGCGCCGATGCGCTTGTTGATCTTGCCGCCGCTCATCCGGGGAGGAAGCTCGCCCGCGCCCCACCACGCACGGCGTTGACCCGCCGCCGCAAAGTTGATCGCGATCGCGTCCGGGGGTTCGTGCGCGTCGGTTCGCACCCACACTTCGACCACGTCCCCGGCGGCGAGTGTCGGTTGGAGCGTTGGGTAAACCAAAAACTCTTCGTGGAAAAACGAATTGGCCTGCCGCAGCGCGCGAACGCCCGAGGGGACGCCCGCGGAGACCGTCCAGACCGACGGGTTGCGGCTCGTATTGCGGGAGGTGACTCCCGACGGGAACGCGTCGTCGAGCAGCGTTTCGACCACGCGCCGCCCATCCGGAGCGGGGGACAAGGTCGCGGGATCGACGTAGCCGGTGTCGCGCGCGGCGGCTTCCAGCGCGGCGCGGGCCGCTTGCTCAGCCGTGCGTGCGGCTTCGATGGCGCGAGTTTGTTCATCGGTAGCCAGTGTGACGACCGGCGTCGTTCGCGCGATGTTGCCGTCCATCGCCGGGTCAGCCGCACTGTTGAAGAAGGCGTACAGCGAATAGAACTCTTTCGTCGAAATCGGGTCGTACTTGTGGTTGTGACAGACGGCGCACCCGCCCGTCAGTCCCAGCCAGGCCTGCATCATCGTGCTCGTCCGTTCGACGGCATAGCGATACTGGAACTCGACGGCGATCGAACCCCCTTCGCTGGTGGTGACGTTGCAACGATTGAAGCCCGTGGCCAAAAGCTGATCGGTCGTGGGGAACGGGAGCAGGTCCCCCGCCAACTGCCAGATGGTGAACTTGTCGAAGGGGAGGTTCTCGTCGAAGGCGCGGACGACCCAGTCGCGATAGCCCCACATTTCGCGTTCGTTGTCGAGGTGCAGGCCGTGCGTGTCGGCATAACGAGCCACGTCCAGCCAATGACGAGCCATCTCCTCGCCAAAGTGCGACGACGCGAGGTAGCGGTCGACCATACGCTCGTAAGCGCCGGGCTCCTTGTCCGCGAGGAACGTATCGACTTCGGCCACCGCGGGGGGCAGGCCGGTGAGTGTGAACGCCACGCGACGGACGAGGGTTTCGCGATCGGCTTCCGGTCGGGGGACGAGGCCCGCCTGCTCCATACGAGCCAGAAGGAAGCGATCCAGGGGCTGATCGGACCACGCGGGTTTCGTCGAGGCGGGGACTTCCGGACGGCGAATCGGCTCGAACGCCCAGTGCTGTTGGTATTTGGCCCCTTGTTCGATCCACAGCCGCAACGTCTCGCGCTGCGCCGCCGTCAATTCTTTGTGCGAATTCGGCGGGGGCATGACCTCGGACGGATCGGTCGAGACGATACGCACCCAGACCTCGCTCTCCCTGGTCGAGCCCGGCTTGATCGGCGCCACACCCTCGCGGGCTTTGTACGCCTCTTCGGCCACGTCGAGCCGCAAGTCCCCCTTGCGGTTCTTCTCATCGAAGCCGTGGCACGCGAAACAATTCTGCGACAGGATGGGTCGCACGTCCCGGTTGAACTCGATCGAGCGGTCGGCGGCAGTGGCGTGCGTGCCGAGAAAAACCGTGACCAGCAGGGCACGAACAGCGAATGAAAGCGAGAGTCGCAAGGGTCGATCTCCGCGTGACGAGGCAGGTTCGAGTCGAGTGGATCGGTCGACGTCGACGCGTCCACGAGTGTTTTATGATAACGGATGACCGCGCGATCGCACGCATCGGGATGTCGTGCGACGCCACCTGTTTTCAACACCCATTTGTCGGGGACGGTGAAAGTGTCCGGAAACTTCGATGTTCGACGGGCCATCACATGGCTCGGATGCGGCTTGCTCGTCAGCGCGACGGGATTGCTCGGGGGCACGTTCGGCGAAGACCGAACCATGCCACGCGTCGATGAGGCCGCCGCGCGGGATCGATGGATGCACTCGACACGGTTCGAGGCCACTGCATCGAGCCGGACGGGGGTGTTGGTGCCGATGTACGTCTATCCAGCCAACATTCTCAGGAACGCCGAGTTCAACCGGCTGATGGACCTGAAGCGTCGTTTTGCCACGGTGCCGTTTCGGGTGATCGTCAATCCCGCCAGCGGACCGGGGGAAGCGGTCGATGCCAACTACACCAAAGCGATCGACCGGTTGGTCGGAGCTGGCTGTGTGGTGCTCGGGTACGTCAGCACGTCCTACGGTCGACGCCCTGCGGAGGAGGCGACGCGCGACATCGACCGTTGGCTGGAGATGTACCCGCGGATCCACGGACTGTTCTTCGACGAGATGATCTACGAGGATTCTCCCGAGGCGGTCGACAAGCAATCGCGGCTGACGCGACATGCGAAATCGCGTGGTTTGCATCCGCTGGTGTCGAACCCCGGCACGGACACGCCGGGCCGGTACTTCGACGCGGATGTCGCCGACACGATCGTGATTCACGAAGGGAGCGAGTGGGCGGCCGAAGCGCGACTGAAGGGGGATTTTTTCGGCGGGTACGCAGACCATCCGCCGCAAACCCGCGGTGTGTTGGTGCATTCGCTGGCCAATTTCGACCCCGAACAACTGCGAATGACCATGCGATATGCCCGCTGGGTGTACGTCACCGAGGCCCCGTACCGGGTCAACGATCCGGCGGCGGCAAACCCGTGGGACCGTCTTTCGTCGCACCTTGAAGCAACGTGCCGAGTGCTGGCCGAGAGTCCCTGACGCTCGGTGGGGAGTGCGCTCGCAACGATGGTGGAACCCGCGAAGTTGCATCGTGAGCGTCGAGGAACGAGCCGCTTGGGAAGGGCTGCGGAAATGGACTCGCTCACCACAAAGGTCACGAAAGGCTCCACAAAGAGACGAAGGAGCCGGTTCGATCTCGTGTACGAACCTGAGTTGCCCGCCTTTTCGGACATTCACATTCACTCGCAACGGTGGGCTCCTGTCGTGCACACCCCGCGACGGATATCCCCGATGTCCTTTGTGCCTTCGCTTCGTGCTCTTTGTGGTGAAGCAAATCCCGACGGGGGACGAACATCTCGCTTGGCACCGAGAGCGGTATCGCGGCCTCGGAGTCCTTCGTCGCGCGTGCACAACGCGTCGGATGCGTTAACCTTGCGTCCGCCGCGTGGAAACCGGTCCAGATTGAAGACCGCTTTCCGAGACATGGGACTGGAGATCGAAACCGTCATTCCGGGGAGTGCCGACATGCGAGACATGGCGTTGCGGGTGCTGTTGTTGGGCGGGGCGTTGTGGGGAGGTCCCCTCGTCGCGACGGCGGCGGACTGGTCCGAAGAGCAAATCGCGAAACTCCCTTCGGGGGAAGAACCGGTGCGGTTGTTCAACGGGAAGAACACCGACGGTTGGGAGGGGCATGTCGGCAAGTATTTCTTCGTCGAGAACGGCGAGATCGTCGGACGCAACAGCCAGGAGAACGCCCCGAAGTCCAGCACTTACCTCCTCACGAAGAAGTCGTACCGCAACTTCCGATTGATCTTCGAGAGCGTCCTCGTGACGAGCGAGATGCACTCGGGGATCTCGCTGTGGGGGAAGGCGATTGAGAAGGACTCGGGGCCTTTCACCTATCAAGGCCACCTCGTCATGTACCCGTCGGGTTACGGGTACTACGACCTGTTTCGGCGCAACTCGATTTTCACTGACAAATTGGGCCTCGCGAAGGCCGCCGGAAAACAGCACGAGTGGAACAAGATGGAGATCGTCGCGACGGGTTGTCGGATCCGGCATGTCGTGAATGGACGCCTCGTCGCGGATTGGTCGGATCCCCAACCGGAACTTTGCGGAGAGGGACCCATCGGCCTGCAACTGCACTCGAACACGGTGCCGCAGGAAGTGCGCTGGCGGGGACTGGTGCTGACCGAAAACCCCAGGGACGCGCTCGTGACGGCGACGACCCGTGACGCGGGCTTGCTCGTGGACGCCAATCCCGCCGAATCGGGCGTCGACGCGGAAGCCCTCAAAAAGCTTGACGAGCGAATGCAGGGACTGGTGGACGAGAAGCAAGCGGCGGGGATCGTGACCCTTGTCGCCCGACGCGGGCGGGTCGTGCACACCGGCGCCGCGGGCATGGCGGACGTGGCGAGGGGACGCGCGATCGCCAAGGACAGCGTGTTCGCGATCGCCTCGATGACGAAACCGATCACCACGGCGGCGCTGATGATTCTCGTCGACGAGGGGAAGGTGAAGCTGGACGACCAGGTGTCGAAGTACGTCCCGTCGTTCGCGAACACGAAGGTCAAGGGGGGCGTCGCTCCCGCGCGGGAGATCACCGTCAAAGACTGCCTCATGCACACCAACGGGTTGGTCGGCGATCAACGGAACGTCGGTTCGCTCGCCAACACCGGGGAGTTTTTGGCCAAGACGGAGTTGGCGTTCGATCCCGGCACCAAATGGCAGTATGGACCGGGCTTGAGCGTGGCTGGTCGCGTGGTCGAAGTGGCGTCGGGCGCGACGTTCGAGGAATTCCTCGCCAAGCGGGTGTTCGAGCCGTTGGCGATGAAGGAAACGACGTTCCGCCCGACCCCCGCGATGAAGGCCCGGCTGGCACTCTTGTATCAACCAACCGCTGACAAGAAGGGATTGGAACCGGGCAAGCACTGGCTATACGACGTGCCGGACGATCTCTCGCCGAATCCTTCGGGAGGGTTGTTCTCGACGGCCTGGGACGTGTGTCGCTTTCATCAAATGGTGCTGAACGGCGGCGAATTGGACGGCAAGCGGGTGCTGTCGACGGAAGCGGTCCGCCAAATGACGACGCTCCAAAGCGGCGAGTTGGTAACGGGCTTTTCCCCCGGAAGCGGATGGGGCCTGGGCTTCAGCTACATTCGCGAACCGCAGGGTCCGACCGCGATGGCCACTTCCGGTACTTACGGCCACGGGGGAGCATTCGGCACTCAGGCGTGGGTCGACCCGAATCGGGAACTCGTGACGGTGTTCATGGTCGCGCGGCAAGGATTCGCCGGAGGTCCCGATTTGCGCGCTGAATTCCATCGACTGGCGGTGGAGTCGATCAAGGATTGAAGCAGGCCCCGCAGTTGCCACCGGGCGAATCATGCACCGCCAAGGCGAGCACCTCGACGCGGATTTCCCGTCCGCGTCGAGGTGTGATTGCACCGTGGACGGTGTGGATGGATATTGCCGCTTTTTGGGGGGTGAGTGTTCACGATCTGCGAAAATCTTGCGATTTCCGCGACAGCGGGATCGTGGTGTGAATCACCACCTGTGATCCGCCGACGGTTCGAGTCGGCGGCCGTTCTTGACACTCCCGGCGGGTTGACCTAACGTCGCCCGTCCGCCCTTAAAGTGGGGTGGATCGGGGAAGTTTTTGCGGACACCCCGAGTCGTTTCCCCTCGTCCGATCGCGGGCCTGTTGCGGCCCGGAATGGAATGTCCGCGTCACGAAGGTCGTCATCGAACATGTCCGAATTGATCGTTCCCCACGGCGGCGTCGCCAAGCCGGTTTGTCGCACCGTTTGCTCTGACGAGGCGGCCGCGTTCGTCGCCGCCGCAGGCAAGCTCAAGAAGCTCCCGGTTTCGGCGGCCGACCTGTCGACCGTGTACCGCATCGCAGACGGCACTCTCAGTCCCTTGGTCGGACCGATGACCGGTGCCGAATTCAATCAGGTGCTCGCCGAATCGACGATCACGCGGGGCGGCAAGAAGTACGCGTGGACGATCCCGCTGTCGTTCCCCGTGACCGCCGAACTGGCCGGTCAACTGGCGATCGGTGAAACCGTCGCGCTGGTCAATCCGGCGGGCGAAGTCGTCGGGACGCTCGACATTGGCGATGTCTTCCCGTGGGACAAGCCGTACTACCTCAAGCAGGTGTACCTGACAGAACGGACCGACCATCCCGGCGCCGACATGGTGCTGGTCAACGATGCCGACAAGACGCACCTCGTCGGCGGAACGTTGCGGGCGCTGCCCCAACCGAAGAACGCGAAGTTCGGCAAGTACGTGCTTTCCCCGTCGGAAGTGCGGAAGCTGCTGGCCTCGAAGGGCTGGAACCGCGTGGTCGCCTTCCAGACCCGCAATCCGCTGCACCGCGCGCACGAATACGCGTTGGTCTACGGGTTGGAGAAGTTGCTCAAGGACGGACACAACGCGGGCGCGTGCCTGAACCCCCTCATCGGCGAGACCAAGGGGGACGATGTCGACGCCGAGATCCGCATGCACACGTACGAAGCCCTCATCACCGAACGCGGCTTGGGCGAAGGGGACAGCGACGCCAGCCTGTGGGGACCTCGCAAGGAGAGCGTGCCCGATCGCGTGATCCTGCTCGGCCTTGATATCAAGATGTTCTACGGAGGTCCGAAGGAGGCGGTGATGCATGGCATCTATCGCCAGAACAACGGCTTCACCGACATCGTCATCGGTCGCAAGCACGCCGACGCCCCCTACAAGGACGGCACAGCGATTTGGGGCGATTTCGACGCGCAAGAGATTTTCACCAAGCTTGGTGGCGAGTTGCACATCCAGCCGGTGAAGGTCGGGTTCGCGGCCTTCTACGACTCGCTGGGTCGCGTCGACCTGACCGAGAACCACAAGGACGAGAAGCCAGTCTCGATCTCGGGCAAGCAAGTCCGCGAAACCCTGCAAAAGGGTGAAGCGGTTGATCCGCGGATCATGCGTCCGAGCACGTCCCGGATTCTCGCGGACGCCATGAAGGCAAAGTGAGTCGTCTTCGCCGCATTCCGGAAGTACGCCGTACGCGACGAAGTTCGGCTTGAACGGAATCGATGACCCGCGACCCCGTCGTCCCTCAGGATGACGGGGTCGCGGTGTTTTTCGAAGCCATTTTTCGAGAGCTACCCAGCCCGCGTCGACAGGCCCGAAATGCTCGCCAGCACTCCGCGGAGGCTGTCGTTCGAATCCTCTTCGCTTTGATTCAGGAAATCGTCGTCCGTGACGGATTGGCGCAACACACCACTGGTGGTGGGGGTGTATTCCTTGCACAGCCGGGCGATGTCGTCGCGACAGGCGAAGTAGGTCGCGACCAGGGCGGGATCCCACTGCACGCCCGCCCCCTTGCGGAGCACGTCCTCGACCTTGTCCAGCGCCAGCCCCTTGCGGTAGGGCCGGTCGCTCCCCATCGCGTCGTAGCTGTCCGCGACGGCCAGAATCCGCGCCATCAGGGGAATCGATTCGCCGGCGAGACCATCGGGGTAGCCCTTGCCGTTCCACGACTCGTGGTGCGAGCGCACGCCGGGCAGCACGGGGCGGAGATTTCGCAATCCCGTGAGGATGTTGAAGCCGATCACCGGATGCTTTTTGATCTGCTCGAATTCGTCGGCGGTGAGGGCCCCCGGTTTGCGGAGAATCTCGTTGTCGACGCCGATCTTCCCGATATCGTGCAACAGTCCGGAGAGGTAAATGTCCCGGAGGTCTTCGGCGGGCAGGCCGAGATGCTCCCCGAGACGGCGGCCGATCAACGCGACCCGTTCGCTGTGGCCGCGCGTGTAGGGGTCTTTGGCGTCGAGCGACGACACGAGCGACCGTACGAACGACAGCAGCAAGTCGTCGTGACCGCGGCAGAGGTCCACATTACAACCGTGAACGGCCAACACACGGGCCACGCTCGACAGCAGCCGCGTGTGGGGCAGCGTGAACGTCCCCCCTTCCTGATCGGCGATGTTGATCGACAGGAGCCAGCCGAAGGTCCGCTCCCCCTCGGCGATGGGGGCCAGGCAGAACTCGCGCAAGCCCGGGAAATCGGCCCCGAGCAACGTCCCTTCGAGATTGTTCTTCACCAGCGGTCGTGTTCGCGCCTGATCGCCGCAACGCGACAGCAACCGGGCGATGGCCGAAGGATCGAGGACAGCCCCCGTCGAGAGGAATCCTCCCGGTTGTTCGGCGTCGAACAGGAGGATCGAATGCTGCTCGGCCGGCAGGGCGGCGGAGAGCCGTCCGAGGGCGATTTCGGCCAGGTCGCGGTACGTGCGCGAAACCTGCATGTTCTCCATCAAACAATGGAGCAGGTGGATTTCTTCGGCGTTGCCAGCGGAAAGCTCGTACAGCGCGTCGAAATCCTCGTCCGTCGCGGCTGCCGCGCGATTCATCTCGTCGCCAAAGCGGGCCATGCGGACGAGCGCCGTCAACAGGCGGGAATCGCACCGCGGCACGCGCCGGTCCAATTCGAGGCGATGGTCAGCGCCGAACCGCTCCGTGTCGACCAACCGGTCGAAACAGCCCGGCGTGCCCTGCAACGGATCGACGACGTAACCGCAGGCGTGAACTCCGGCGAGGTGGGCATCGTCCAGCGGAAACGCGAACAGTGTCAATCCGCCGCGATCCTCAAGAACGAGGGCGTCCGCCCGATCCGATTTCGGGCCACGCACGGCCCGTTCGAGTTCGGCGGGAATGAACGGGGGAACCAACGGGTCGGTGACGGCCACGATCCGGCCCGATTTTGGATCGAACGCTGCCAGCGGAATGCCCATCCGGACGGACAGTTCGTGCAAACGGGAAGCCGAGATCTCAGTCGTGTTGGCGGAGCGAGTGGATCGCGACCGGGAATCGGGGATGCGGTCCGTGGCGAGCGCACCACGCTCGAAACGGTCCGGAATGACGGGAACGATGTCCCGTCCCCGCAGGAAATCGACGGGATCGGTGAAACTGTGAGAGGAGGCTGTTGGACGCATTTCGCGTGTCCCCGTCCACGGACGAGCCGCGGAAGAATTCCGCAGGCCGCCGAAGCCCGCAAACCTAGGCCCCGTCTCGATGGGGCGGGGGGGAATTTCCAGCGGCGTCGACACCTGTTTCCGAAAAACCCGTTGGATGGTTGAGACTCGCGCCGAATTGTCCGTGTGGACCGTTCGTAACGGAGTTTCCGCTCGCACCGAATGGTTGACCTCGAAACCCGGAGGGATGCAAGCGGTTGTGGGGAGGTCCGGTCGCTGATCGATTCGCGCGGTCAATCCGACATCGTGTTCGCGCGGCTCAGTTCCGCCATTCGATCAACGCCGATTTGAGTTGGCTTGGTCGGCTTGCCTGCGGTGGCGTTGCCGGTTGGCCGCCGCTCGCCACAGGAATCGCCGCCGGGCCCTCGCCCCTCGGTTCGAGCCGAACGACGAGGGTGTTCTCCTTGTCGCGCAGCACGGACCTCGGGAGCGGCACGCGGATGGCCGTGAACCGCTCGACGTTCGCACCCGGCGGAAGCCGTTCCGAGAACCAACCGACGGATTGGCCGTTGATCGTCAACCGCAAGTCCCGATGCCCGCTCGCGGAAGTCGATGCACCGGCGTCCAAATCGACCGAGATCGACTGCGGTACCGCGAGAGGGCGGTCGGGCGGATTCGCCACAGGCAGTGTCAAACGGGCGGTATCGCGGACGGTCCGTGCGAGTCCTTGGATCTCGCAAACCAGCACCGCCGATGGAGGCGCATCGAGCGGGCGTGTCGGAGAAGCGAGGGGAAGGTCGAAACGCACTTCCCAGGACTGTGAATCCGCACGCAGGGGACCGAACGGGCGGGACGGTTCGCCCAGCCAGGTGAGCGCTCCCTCAAACTCGCGCTCGGCCTGAACCACCGCCGTTGTCGGCAGCGAAACGCTTCCGGCCACGGGATGATGGACCGCGAGCGAACCCGCCTTGTGTTTCGAGCCGTCGTTGCCCATTGCCTCATCGCTCCGCAAATCGTTCGCGTCCAACGGCAGCACAACCCGCCAGCGCGTGCGCGTTTCGGCCCCCCTCGAATCGCGTCCCCGCCATTCCAAGCGGGTGACGATCCCCCACGGCGTGGCGGGACAAGTCGCTGCGGGCCGCAAACCGGAGGCTGCGACTCGTTCAACTCGGCGAATCTCGCCCCACGGGACTTCGATGCCTTCAGACGCCCCACCTCGCAACGAGGAAGAGATCAATCGAACCGACGACGACGACACCCGGACGACCGTGCCGAACAGCGTTGTCCGCTCATGCAAACGAACCGAGTCGTTGGGCACATTCCTTGGCATCGGAACCACGGGTTCGTCAACCGGGACCGTGTACCGCACGACTCGCGCGCCTCGAACCCGCGAAGCGGCGGGACTCCCGAGGCCGTCGCCGGCGGAGTCGGCGTCCAGGGTTTTCCAGTCGCACGCGACGATGTCGAGCGGTGTGCCAAATCGTTCGGCCACGACGCGGTCGTCGACCGAGACGCGCGTGGTGCGTCCCGACGACTCCCAGGTGAATCGATGCCAGCCGTGCTCCACCGGCAACGGAGTGCGTGCGAATGTCACGTTCCCGCTCGACGAGTGCGCGACGGATCCGCCCGCTTGTGGCAGGATCCAGGTCACCGTAGCCGGTTCCCCTGCGGCCTTGTCGCTCGCTGGCAATTCGCCGACCGGCTTCGCGTGAAAGAGGCGGAACTCGCCGATGAAAGCGCTACCTGGGTCCGCCCGCCAGTGGAAGGTGATCCGCCCTTGGGCGAGCGGCTTTGGCAGCTCAATCCGTCGAGGAATTCGAGGTTCCGCTTTGGACGCGTCGGTTGGTTTGGCGTCGGTGGAGGGAGCGGCCGGGAATATCAGGCGTTCGGTTTCCGGATACCCGAACGAGCGAATCGCGGACGTGGGCACACGCCAGACGAGGTTGTCCGCGACGCGCACCCGCCACGCGTCCGAGTCGAATTCGCACGGCGTGCCGCGCAGACAGTCCCCGTTGACCAGTTCGATGTCGAGCGTGTCGCCACACGCGAGGCTCTCCGGATGGGGAGCGCCGACGCCGGACGTTGCGGGAGTGGGCGAAGCGTCACCAGCCCAAACGGTGGCAGGGCGGATGATCTCGGGCAACGCACCGAGCAGGGCCAGCAACGCCGGTCCCGTCATCCGCCACCAACCGAATCCCGCGCGGTTCGCGAGCGGTTCGCTTCGCGAGGGGTCGGAAACTGTACCTGGATGGTGCACGACAACCGCCTTCGTAGGGATCGCCCCGTGGCGAAGTCGCCGCGAAACGCATTGTTCGGCGATGAGTGCTACGGCAGCCCGACGATCTTGTGCGTTTGCAGTCCCAAACGCCACTGCGGGTGCGCAAGGCAATACGCGGCCGCCAGACGAGTGTGTTCGGCGACGCCTGGTCCGTCCATCGGCTGCAAGAAAAAATGCGTGAAAGCCAGGTGCGCAACCCGGTCCGGTGGCAGGTCGACTTGCGGAAACACGAGCTTCAACTCGTCTCCCTGCGACAACACCAAATCGGCCCCCGCTTTGGGGCTGACGCACAACCAGTCGATTCCGGGCGGCCGGGGCTTGGTGCCATTGGTCTCGACCGCCACCTCGAATCCCAGGGAACGTACGGCGGATGTCAACGGTTCGTCGAGCTGAAGCAACGGTTCACCACCGGTGAAGACGACGAACGGGCGTCCACCCTCGCGCCCCCCGCCATGCCACAGCGCGGCGATCGCCCGCGCCAGCGAGGCAGGCTCCGTGAAGGTGCCCCCCCCTGGCCCATCGGTCCCCACGAACTCGGTGTCGCAAAAGCGACAGACCGCCGATTCGCGATCCGTCTCGCGACCCGTCCACAGGTTGCAACCGGCGAAACGGCAAAAGACCGCGGCGCGACCGGTGTGCGCCCCTTCCCCTTGCAGGGTGACGTACATCTCCTTGACGGAATACGTCATGACGAGCCGCTCCCCGACGCTGCTTCGCTACGGCGATAGGGGGCCGGGTCGACGGCGCCGTTCTCGGCAAAGCCCTTCAGCCGCAGCAGGCACGCATCGCATTCGCCGCACGCGCGGCCACGTTCGTCGGGATCGTAACAGGTGCTGGTCAAGCCGTAGTCGACCACCAACCGCAGTCCTTCGCGGATGATCTCCGCTTTCGACATCTCGATGAGGGGCGTATGGATCGACAGCCCGCCTCCTCCCTCGACACCCGCCTTCGTGGCGAGGTTCGCCATCGTCCGAAACGCGGCGATGTACTCGGGGCGGCAATCGGGATAGCCGCTGTAGTCGACGGCGTTGACACCCAGGAAGATATCGTTCGCCCCCAACACTTCCGCCCACGCCAAGGCGAAGGACAGGAAAATCGTGTTCCTGGCGGGGACGTACGTCACGGGAATACCGGTCCCCATCGCCTCGGCGGACCGCCCCTTCGGCACGGCGAAATCTCCCGTGAGCGCCGAACCGCCGAACTGTCGCAGGTCGATCTCGACGACGATGTGACGCTCGACCCCTTGCGACCCGGCCACGCGCCGGGCGGCCTCGATCTCGGCGTTGTGCCGTTGTCCGTACCGAAACGTCATCGCGCACGGAGTGAATCCGCGTTCGCGGGCGATGGCCAGCACGGTCGCGGAATCGAGTCCCCCGCTCAGGAGCACGACGGCGGGGCGGGGTTCTCGAACCGACACGGTGGGAACTCTCGACAATCGGAACGGAAGAAATTCAAACGGGTTAACGGCGGACGAGGCAGATCGAATCCCTCCGGATCAGAAATCCCCGATAGCTTCGCCCCCCTGGATCGTCGTCAGTTTCTCAAGGAGTTCGGGGTCGATGTTTTGGCTGACGAAGCGGACCGAACCGTCCCCCATCAGCACGTTGAAGCCGCCGGGACTCGGTCCACCCAATCCGTCGGGACCGTTGACGTACGGCCTTTTCGTGAGCGCGCGGAGCGTGCTTTTGCCCCCTTGCATCCACGGACCGGCGGATTTGTCGGTGCATTCGGTGACCATGATCGTAATCGACAAACCATCAACGACGTCGCGCATCAGAGTCTTGCGGTTGTACCCGAACATGCCGGACTTCTCGTCGATTTTCTTGGAGGTCAACGAGTCCTCGCCCACCCCCGCAATGCCGACGTAGTGCGTCGGCGCCCCCTCTTCTCCGACGGGCGAGTAACCCGGATTGATGAAAGTCGGAATCACGGTGTCTTTGAATTTCGAGTTCGTCTCGGAGTTCCAGGCTTCATCTTGTTTGATCGCGTTGTACAGGGCCACTTGCTCGATGTAGGGCGAAATCGACACCAACCAACTCAACCGTTCATCGACTTCCAAATCGTCCTTTCCCGCTTCGCCGACCATGTGCGTCCCGCGAGGGAAATGATTGAACGTGTCATGATAGTTGTGTAACGCCAACCCGATTTGCTTGAGGTTGTTCTTCGATTGCGTTCTCCGCGCCGCTTCCCGCGCCTGCTGGACCGCAGGCAGCAACAGCGCGATCGCGACCGCCGTCGTCGCGGTTCCCGAACCACCCGACATCATCGGAATCGGCATTCCCGGCACCGAGTCGCGCGACTCCATCGTCGTCCCCTTGTCGTCCGCCGTCGACACGCTCACGTTGGTGAACATCGGGGCGGTAACCACCTCCGCCGCCGGAATGTCCTCGACCGTGATCGGCAACTCCATCCCGCGCTTCCGCATCTCGGCGGCAAACATGTTGATCCCCATCGGGGCGTAACTCAGCAGCGTGGTGTACAGCCCCTGCGGGTTGGTGATTTGCAGGGACGTGAACGCCTCGGGGATCAGTTTGCGGGACTCTTCGGGAAGTTTGTCGAGCTTCCACGTCGGGAGCTTCTTGTCGACCCGCAGGAAAAACGTCTTGATCGCTTGCGGTTGCATGCCGACCACAAACCACTTGTCGCTGATTCCCAGCGCGGGGGCGATCGGCATCTGCGGAATCTGAATGGTGATCGTCTCGAACGCTCCGGACTTCCGGTCGATTTTCACATCCTCGCGCTCAAGCTGCGGTCCGAAACGATCGAGGATCGCCGACACCGTCGACTTCAGCCGTTCGCCGTCGCGGACCTGCGCGACCCCCAGGAACCCGAAGCCGAACAGGCCGTTCTTCGGGTCGTCGTGGAACGTCCACGCCGGACCAAGCGTCGCCAACAGGTCCTTGTCGAGATCGAAACCGATAGCCTCGTTCATCTGTTCGAGGTAACCGTCGACGTTGACCTCTTCGCGGTCTTGTTCGGGCAACAGTTCCACGACTCGCTTGATGGTCGCGACCCCCTCCTCAAACAAACCGCTCAGATCGAGGGACGAGACGTAGACCCCCTGCACATCCGCGGGCATCGGGGGGAGGTCCCCCACCTTGAGGTTCGGCTGGGCGAAGAACTTCGCCAATCCGGTTTTGGGACCGGGGATCGACATCCGCGAGTTGGAGACGATTGCTTCTTCCTTCAGCCCCATCGACCAATCAAGATCGGCGAAGGAGGTCAGCGACAGCGCTTCCAACACCTTGCCCAGCGAAGTCGGTTCCTGACCCGCCTTGTTGGGAAGTTCCACGGATTTCAGGGCGGTCCACACCTTCGTCATGTCGGCCGACATCCGGAAAAACTCGGTGACTCCCGTCGCAACCTTGTGCCGAGCGAACAAGGGACTCTTCGCCAGACTCGGAGATTCACCTCCGGCGATCTTCAACGAAATCGCCTCGGCCCCTTTCCCGACCGCCAGCACCAGATGGGGCCCCTCGGCCCACCACGCGATGTCTTGCTTCTCGATCACGGCGCGGGTGATCGACCGCAAGCCGACCTTCTTCACCGAGAGTTCCAACTGCGGCCCAACCTGCTTTTGGATGAACGCGCGAATCGTCGGCTCGCTGGAGCCGAGTTGAGGAAACACAACGTGGCCCGTGACGGTCGTCGCCTCGCCCGATCCCGTCAGGACCAGCGCCCCGGCGACTCCGTGCAACCCGACGTGTTTGCCGATCATTTCCAGCTTTTCGACGACATCGGCTGGTGCCCCTTCGGTTCCGAGAGTGGCCAGCTTCGTCGCCACGCCTACCAAACCGCTTTCCACAAACGACTGATAAAGCGCGGTCTTTTCAAACTCCGTTTCGATCCCCTTCACGCCCCGGAAGACGAACGCGGAAGTCGCATCGCCCGGCAAGAGATCGGCGGCGACCTTCTGGGGAGCGGCGGGTTGAGCGAACGTCAGCCCCGCCAAGAGACCGCTCACACCGAGGATGCCCGCAACCCACACGCTAAACGCCCGTCGTCCGGACATGGTCTTGGCCCCTCTGGTGGCGAATGATGGCTCCCGCGACTCCTCCGCGCAACGCGGAGTCCCGACGGCGGGCTTGTGTGTCGCGAGTATGACAACGCGTCTCGAAACCTCAAGAGGGAGTTTCGCGGCGACCGCGGAAATGAAGTCCCGCGCCGAGCGTCCTCATGCTGGACCGCGCGCGGGCCGGTCATCATGATACCGTTCCTCGCACAACGTCGGAGAGCCGTACCCGCGCAGCGTGCGCGTCAGGCGGATTCTCTCCGACGGCCCGCACACCTTTTCGCCACGGTTTGTTTCCCTCCATGCGCAAGAACCCCGTCAAGGCCGCCCTCAAGGCGGGCCAACCCCAGGTCGGCACCTGGCTGTCCCTCGGCAATCTGTACTGCACGCGCGTGATGGCGCGAACCGGTTTTCCGTGGTTGACCATCGACATGGAGCATTCGCCGATCGACTGGTCGCAGGCAGCGGCTTTGTTCGGCGCGATCGCCGACGCGGGATGCACGCCAATTTGCCGGGTCCCGCGCGGCACGCACGAAAACATCAAGCGTGCCCTCGACGCCGGCGCGCACGGGATCGTCGTGCCGATGGTCAACACCGTGGAAGAGGCGAAGTTGGCCATCGCCGCCGCGAAGTATCCGCCGACGGGCAACCGTTCGATCGGCGGGGGACTGCACGCGATGAATTTCGAGGCCACCGCCGGGGACTACTTCAAGCACGCCAACGACGAAATCCTCGTCATCCTCCAGACCGAATCACCCGAAGGGGTCGAGAACGCCGAGGCGATCTACAGTCTCCCTGGCGTGGACGCGATTTTCGTCGGCCCCAACGATCTGACCTTCCAAATGCGGGGACCGGACGGCATCGACCCCACGCCCGAGGAACTCGAAGCGATGTTGCAACGGGTCTTGGCCGCGGGCAAGAAGACGGGGACACCCGTGGGCCTGCACGTGCAATCAATCGATGACGTCAAAAAGCGGATCGAGCAGGGTTGGCAGTTCCTCGCCATCGGCAGCGAACTGCGGTTCATGACGATGGAAGCGCAAAAGATCTGCGCTGGCCTGAACCTGAAAAAGTCGAGCGATTTGGCCCGGTACTGACACGGGTCAAGGCCTCGGGGCAAGGAAAAGCCGATCGCGACGCAGAACATCGCGTATTGACGGGACGGGAGTGGTCCGGCGGCGGGAACACCTGCCGCTGTTTCAACGAGGGAGCGAGTGCATGTCCAACGCCGCCGAATCCTGGCGCAGCCTGTTCGAAAACTGGCCCAACAGTTTGCCCCGCAAGGGGATGCTCGTGACCACGTTCGACACTGGCATTCCCTTTGCCGGTTACATGATCGCGGGCGGACTGCTGCTCGTGGATCGGGACAAGCCCGACGCCGCCGGTGCCCGCAAGGTGATCGTCCCGTGGGAGCAAATCCTCGGGATGAAGATCACCGACGTGATCGACTTGGCCCGGTTCCAGGCTTTGGGTTTCCAACCGCCGATGTGAAGGGTGTTCGGGTCGAAGCCACGGACGAAACGCGTCGCCTTGAAGCGCAGTGGATTCGGGTGACGCAGTTCTTTTTCGGAGCACCGGACGGTGTCTCAGTCGCATGCGAAGACCGTGTGGACGACGCTATTCCTGCTGGGACTGGCGGGGTTGCTCGCGCACGGGGTGCGGACGGGGGCCGGTTCCCGCTATGTGCGGGAAGTGCGGGTCGAGTCGCCCGATGGCACGCGCAGTTGGACCCGAGCGTTCGCCGCTCCGCCGCGAGAGTCGTTGACCGATCCGGCCGTGCGTCGAAGTTGGCCACGCACCGTGGGCCTCTGGATCTCGGGGACGCTCACGCTGGCGACGTTTTCGCTGCTGTATCGCGACAACGTGTGGTTCAAGCTGGCGCAATCGCTGGTCGTGGGGGTCGCTGCGGGCTTCGCTGTCGTCACCGGGTTCTGGACGATGCTGGTCCCGAACCTCTATGCGAAACTCGCTCCGGAACTCGCGCGGGCCACCACCAGCCCGGGGCTGGATAAGGGCGAGGGGGCGGACTGGTGGGCGCTGGTGCCACTCGCGTTGTCGATCATGCTCGTGTGGCGACTGGCGCCGCGGGGGGGTTGGATTTCCCGTTGGCCTTTGGCGTTCTTCATCGGTCTCACCGCGGGCTTGCAGTTGGTCACGATCTTCAAGGCGGATTTCGTCGACCAAATCAACAACACGCTGCTGCCGCTGGCGGTCTTTGGGCCGCAAGGATTCGACGCCTGGAAAACCTTGCGCAACGTGTTGGTGGTGGGGGGCGTGCTGTCGGCCCTCGCCTACTTCTTTTTCTCGGTCGAGCAAAAGGGCTGGCTCGGCAAAGTATCGTCGGTCGGCATCGCCGTGCTGATGATCACGTTCGGTGCGAGTTTCGGCATGACCGTGATGGGCCGTATCTCGCTGCTCGCCGCGCGCATCCAGTTCCTGCTGGACGACTGGTTGTGGCTCATCGACCCGCTCGGAACGCGCGCGGGAATGTGAACAATCGACGGGCCGCGTGCGGGCGGGCGGCGTCGAAATTGGTCCGTGCGCGTCGCGTGTCGGATCGCTGTGCTTGAACCTGGAACGACATGACCCAACCTCCTCGGAAGTTTTCCCTGTTTCTGATTTTCCTGACGGTCGTCATCGACCTGCTCGGGTTCGGCATCGTGCTGCCGCTGTTGGCCCGTTACGGCAAGCACTTCGGCCTGAGTGGATGGGAACTGGGCATCCTGATGGCGTCGTTCTCGGCGATGCAGTTTCTTTTCGCGCCGGTGTGGGGCCGTCTATCCGACCGGATCGGTCGCCGTCCGGTGTTGTTGGTGGGCCTGGCGGGGTCGACGGTGTTCTATTCACTGTTCGGCTATGCGACCTCCTTGGGAACGACCGAAACGCTGCTGGGAATGGGAGCGGTCCAGTGGTTGTTTCTGACGCGAATCGGTGCAGGGATTGCCGGTGCGACAATCTCGACCGCCCAGGCGTACATCGCCGACGTGACCCCCCCAGATCAGCGCGGCAAGGGGATGGCGCTGGTCGGTGCGGCGTTCGGCATCGGCTTCACATTCGGCCCGCTGTTGGGAGTCGGCCTCGTGGCTTCGACTCCCGACGACATGGCCGCGCTGCGACACGCGGCCGTCGCTGGTCGGTTGAACATCCCTGCGGAAGTTCCGGCGAAAGTCGGCACAATCGCCGACGAATACGCGTCGCGTCGCGCCGAAATCCGCAAAACGGCGACGCGAGCCGAACTGAAGGCGTTGCGTGCCGAACGGGACGGTCGGATCGACGAATTGCTCACGCCGGACCAGCGCGCCGCGTGGCGCATCGCGACCGCGCCGGCGGCGCTCCCCGGATACGTCGCGGGGGGCTTGTCGTTTTTGGCGTTTCTGCTGGCGCTCGCCAAGTTGCCCGAGTCACTGCCGCCCGAAGGGGCGGTCGCGCGGTCCGCGGCGTTGTCGTTGACGGCGCTCACGTCCGCGTTGTCTCGACCTGTGGTCGGTTCTACGTTGGCCGCCGTGTTCCTGACGACGTTCGCATTCGCGCAGTTCGAGAGCACGCTCACGCTGTTGACCGACTTCCTCGGCATGGCGGATAGTGAGAACTATCTCGTGTTCGCCTTTGTCGGGTTCGTGTTGTCCCTCGCCCAAGGGGGCTTGGTGCGTCGATTGCTGCCAAAGTTGGGCGAAATCCGCATGTCGGTTGTCGGAACGCTGCTGATGACTGTCGGGTTGATGGGGATCGCCTGGGCTGGCGGCGGCGATTCGCGCGGGGCGTTGTATGCGGTGCTGCCGGTGGTGGTGATCGGGTACGCCTGCCTGGCACCGTCTCTGCAATCGCTGCTGTCGCGGGCCAGTCGCGCCGAGGAACAGGGGGGCGTGCTGGGCCTGGGGGCGAGTGCGGGGGCGCTCGCCCGCATCCTCGGGCCGATGGTGGGGGCGTCCCTCTACGACATCAACCCGTTGGCCCCTTACTGGGCGGGGGCGGGAATGATGGCCATCGGCATCGTCCTGACAGCCCTGCTGCGTGTTCCGGTCGATTCGCCGCCCCTCAACTCGCCACCCGCCGATTCACCCGACACGGAGACGAAATGACGCGGGAAGAAATGACGCCGCCGACTATTCGTCAACCACGTGCGGCTGCAGCCGCGCCCGCGCGGCGCGGAGTTCGCCCAACATTTCATCAACGGATTGCCAGCGATCGTTCGGGTTCTTCTCCAAACCGCGCATGATGCATTCCGCGACCTGTTTGTCGATGTCCGGGACCAACTGCGAAATGGGGATCGGCGGCGAGTTGATGTGCTTCATGACCGCCTCGAGCGTTTCGCCCGCTTCCCAAGGGTAGGTCTTCGAATACATTTCGTAGGCGGTCACCGAGAATGAAAACAGGTCGATCCGCTGATCGGTCCGGTGGCGGCGAATGAGTTCCGGAGCCATGTAGTTGGCCGTTCCAGTCCGATTTCCGGGGGCCTGGAACGCGGGAATGTTGGGGACCGCCAGACCGAAGTCGATCAGTTTCACCTGGTTTTCAGAGCTCACGAGGATGTTGCGCGGGCACAGGTCGCGGTGGATGTAATTCTGCTGGTGAAAGTACTTGAGCGCTTCCCCCAGTTGCACCAAATACGTGAGACGGTGTGCCTTCATCTGGTCATTCTGCACGTCGACGAGGTAGCTCAGCCCCAATCCGTCGACGAATTCCATCACCAGAAATTGCTCCCCCTGGAGCGTCCAGCCGAATTCGAGGGTCTGCACCACGTTCGGGTGCTTCAACTTGACGGCGATTTCCCCTTCGCTCGGCTTCTTCAGACCGGGAAACCGCGACTCGAAGCGGGCGGTCTTCGCTTTGTCGAGCACCTTCAGTGCGACCACGCGCCCGCTTTTGGAGTCTCTCGCGCGCCACACCTTCGACATGCTTCCCTGCCCGGTTCGCCCGATCAGGTCGAACCGCTTGGTGATGTCGGTCTTGACGATCTTCGGACCGCGTTGGAACAGCTTCTTGAGGAATTCCATGAGGAGCGCTCCCGCGGGCGGCCACCAGAACGGCGTCGAATCGCGCGAGCCGATCGAACGGGTCCCTTCGTTTCAAAAACGAGAACCAAGCCCCGCGATCAACGGCGCGTGGGGGCTTCCCCCCGCGAAGGCCCAATTGTAAAGGCGGGCCAAGGTCGGGGACAGGGTTGCACCGAACCCGGCCCGACCCGCCCGCCGGATCGATACTCGCTCTCTCGATCAAATCAAGCGCTGTGCGCGACCGCCGCCGATGCCGGCGCGCCGACGAGGATTTTCCGGGGAGCCGGCTGTCGCGTTTTGGGGAGGTGCAGCCGAAGCACGCCATTCTCGAAGCGAGCCGCGATACCGTCGCGATCGACTTCGTTGGAGAGCGTGAAGGCCCGTTCGTAGTCCCCCACGCCGTATTCCTGGTGCAGAGGCTCGTACCCTTCCGGAACGGTCTCGGCGATCCGTCCTCGAATCGTCAACAGATTGCGGTCGACGGTCACATCAAGTTGGTCTTCCGCCAGCCCCGGCAAGTCGGCGTACAGCACGATGCCGTCCGGGACCTCGACGATGTCGACTTGCGGCACAAACGTGCGGCGATCCTGTTCGGGTACGGGAGGGACGGTCGCGGCACGAGAGGTCCCGTTGGATGCGGCCGCGGGACTGTGTGTGGTGTCCGGGGTTTCCTGAGACATGGCGAAATCTCCTGACGAGAAATCAAAACGGAAGTGGGTTCAACCGGTCCGGTACTTCACGCTCGCCGCGCCTCGACCGAGGCCGGTCGAAGTGGGGATCAACCTGCCGACGACTCGGTTCGCTCACGACTCGATGGCAATCTTGCGGGGACGCGCCTGTTCAGGCCGAGGCAGTCGGATCGACAGGACGCCATGCTCGTACTTGGCCACCGACTGGTCCGCGTCGACGGCGTAAGGCAGTTGCACGGTCCTGGAGACGATTCCAAACGGTCGCTCCTGACGGCGGAATCGCTTCTCGGCGGTCATCGTCTGACCCTCCGGGGCGGCGGCGGCTTGCTCGACGGGGGCGGGCCGTTCTCCCTGAAATGTGACGGCGTCATTGGCAACCGTCACCGACAGCGACTCGGGATCGACCCCCGGCAATTCGGCGGTCAGCAGCAGTCCCTGAGCGTTGGAGTACAGATTGATCGCCGGACCGCGCGTTCCCACCGTCGGCGCGACGATCCCCATTTCGTTGAACAGTCGCGAAACATCCGTTCGGAACTCGGCGATCTCTTTCCACGGATCCCAGCCGCGACGGGCCATTCGATTGAGCACGCGCATGATCCCTCTCCTCAAAAACAGCGACGGACAAACAGACCGAGCCTCTCTACGAAGGCTCGTGCGAACCTTCTCACGCAACAACCACACTGCCGAAACGACATCCATCTAGTGCGGGACGCCCCTCAGTCGGAGCGTCGACCCAAGAAGTGCCGTTTTGACATACCTGGTGGTTTGACAAAGATGGTTTGCAGGTTGCGTGCCGGACGGCTCGTCGTGCGAGCGACGAGCGCCTCGCAAGGGTTTCCAGACCAACCGTCGGTGAACATGATTTCGATACAATGAATTATCATGAAATACTTTGCGCGCCTGTATGGCGAAGAAATCGCGATGTGGCAGTCGCTGGAAGAGTATGACAAATGGTTCCCCCCAAGCAGTCCAGAAGTGCCAATTTGGCACCACCAGCTGAGTCACCTTCGCCAACGTCAAGCCTGCAAACACTGAGACGCCAAAATGACACCTCAGGGTTTATGGAGGTGGCGACCGATGGCAAGCTCTGTCACCGGGGTAGGCTGTTGCGGGGCGTTTGCTCCGTCTGTTGGACCACCGCCGGTTCTGCCGATGACCATCCGAGCGCCTGTCGTTGCGCGATTCTCCAAGGGTTCCGTACGTCGACTTCCCACCGAAAGAAGATATGGCCAGCGGATTCGCCGGTGCGCAGCGAGCTGGGGATCGACTTCGGCGTCGGTTGGCAACCGAGGCCGACGAGGCGGACGCGACCACGTCTGCTGTTTCGGCGCACCGAGTGCGCGCGAAGATCGCGGACGAGGCTGTCGTGGAAGAGCCCCCCTTGAGCGGCGCCGCGGCAGATTTGAGTTTGGCGCGAATCGTCCCGAATTCGCTCTGGTTCCATGCTCTCCTGTCCTTGGCCGGTTTTCTGTTTTCCGGCGCCTTGGTTGCGGCGGGTGTGTGGCTGGCCCGAGTCGAAAGCTACGCGGGACTCGGAGCAAGGATGCTGTTCGCGCCCGGCGCGGGATCGGCCGTTCGTTGGACCGCTTCGATGGAATTGGTGCTGGTCGGCCAATTGGGGCTGGTCGTTTGGTGGATCCGGTCGCACAGCCTCAAGGACTTTGGTGGCCGATACCACTTGTGGAGACGCGTGGCCGTCGCGGCGGTGTTGTGGAGCTTCGCGCTCTCGACCGGCTGTCACACCTGGGCGGGGCAGGCGCTCGCCGCGCGATTGTCGTGGAAATTCGAGGACGCGGGGACGGTCGCGTGGATGGGGCCGGCATTGTTGGCGGGGGTTACGTTGGTGTGGGGCTTGCACCGGGAGATGTCCGCGTGCCGAGCGAGTCTGGCGTTTGTGCAGGCAGCCTCGTTGGCGGGGTTTGCCTACGTGCTGATCGACCTCCGGCTGGTGCCGTTGCCCGCAGACTGGCGTCCCCACACCGCGTCGATTCTGGACGGGATCGTCTTGGCGAGCGTGTGGCTGCTGGCGACGGGATCGCTGTTGCACGCACGATTCGTCGTGCACCAAAACGCGGAGCCGTCGTCGACTCCGCGCTGGCGACTCCGGATTCCCCGACCGCATTTCCGGATGTTTCGCTCGCATCGCCGTCCAGCCGCGGAAACGAAGCGCTCCGCCGAGTTGGAACCGGTGAAATCGACCGCCAAGCCGGAAGCGCCCAAGACGCGCGGCGTAAAGCCCGAATCCTCGGAGGCCGAGGTCGAACAGCCGTCAGAACCGCGTGCGACGAAACTCCCCTTCACGGAACGTGAGCCGTCGCGACGCACTTCCGAAGCCTCGGGAGAACGCCCGGTCGATTCGCGCCGCCCCGACTCACGCCAAGCGGAATCTCGCCCGCAGGTCGACGCACCGTCAACCTCCCCCACTTCCGGTACGCGGCCTGTCTTGCAGGAGTCCCCGGCCCCCCGTCGCGACATCCCCGCTCAACCCCAAAAGCCCGCGGTTTTTGAACGTGCTCCACGTTCCCCCGAGCCGGTGGTGCCTCAGGCGTCGAATCTCGACCTGTCGGCCCCCGAGCCATCTGCCTCCCAACCCACGCGGGGCTTCAACGCCACATCCGCGCTCTTCTCCGCTCCACCGACGGACGACGAGAAAGACGATGAAAACGGCGAGGACCCCGCGGACTCCACCAACGACGGGCGGTTCCAGGGGCTCAGCAAGAAGCAACGTCGCAAGCTACAGGCGAAAGAGCGTTCGCAACGCGATCGTTAACGCCTTTAAAGAAGTAAGGCGGCCCCGGAAGCCCACACGGGCATCGTCCGGTCAGGCCGTGCCACCCAGGCGTTCTTCCCGGTCGACGCGCAACAGCTCCGCGATCACCTCGTCCATGTGACCGAGGATGATCTGGTCCAATTTGTGGACCGTCAGTCCGATCCGGTGGTCGGTCAGGCGGTTCTGCGGAAAATTGTAGGTGCGGATGCGGTCGCTCCGGTCGCCCGACCCGATCTGCAGTTTCCGCTGCGACGCCATGACGGCATGTTGCTCGGCTTCGATTTTCTCGAACAACCGGCTGCGCAACACCCGCATCGCACTGGCTTTGTTCTTCTGCTGACTCTTCTCGTCCTGGCACTTTACGACCAACCCGGACGGTATGTGCGTGATGCGCACGGCGGACTCAGTCTTGTTGACCTTCTGGCCACCGGGGCCGCCCGCCCTCATGGTGTCGATCTGCAAATCTTCGTCTCGTATGTCGATTTCGACATCGCTCGCTTCGGGGAGCACGGCCACGGTGGCGAGGCTGGTGTGGACCCGCCCCTGCGTTTCCGTTTCCGGGACTCGCTGGACGCGGTGCCCGCCGCTTTCAAATCGCAATCGGTGGTACGCGCCGTCGCCGGAGATCGACAGGATCGCCTCCTTGACGCCCCCCATGTCCGAGTTCGAGATGTCGATCAGCTCGGTCTTCCAGCCTTGGGCGTCGGCGTACTTTTGGTACATCCCCAAAAGGTCGTTGGCGAACAGCGCCGCTTCCTCGCCGCCGGTCCCCGCGCGAATTTCCATGATGAGACTGGCGCGGGTGAGCGAATCGCCCGACAGGACCATCTCTTCCAGCTCGGACATCAACTCGTCAAATCGCGGTTTGAGCGAGGCGACTTCCGCGAGTGCGTATTCGCGTGTGGCGGCGTCGGCCTCGTCGCGGGCCATCGCTTCCGACGTCGCGATCTCGTCGGCCAGTCGGTTGAACTCCCGAACGCGCAGCGCGACCTTCGCCAGTCCGCCATGCTCGCGTTGCAGCCCGACCAGCTTCCCCGGGTCCGCGAGGATCGCCGAGTCTTGCATGAGACGTTCCAGCTCGTCGTAGCGCTGGAGCTTGGTCTGAAGACTGGGAAACATGGCGACCGCGAAAATGGCTGTCGGCAAGCGATCAGCAACGCACCCGACTTGATCCGGCGGCGCGATGTGCCCGCCGAAAATGGCAACTGCCGGACGATCCGGCAGTCGCGTAGGCTTGAGTTGTCAGGCGGGTGCGGAAATCAGCCTTGAGCCGGAGTTTCGACAGCGGCGGCGGGCTCTTCCTTCTTGCCCCACTTGTATTTCCGTTGGAACTTTTCGACCCGGCCGGCGGTGTCGACGAATTTTTGCTTGCCCGTGAAGAACGGGTGGCACGCCGAGCAGATTTCGACGCTGATCTTCGGCTTGGTGCTGCGCGTCGTGAACTTGTTGCCGCAACCGCAGCTGACGGCGGTCTCGACGTAGTTGGGGTGGATGTCTTCCTTCATGATGTCCATTTCCGACCGGGAACCGGCAAACTTCTCCGCCGGGTCGATCTGCTCCAAAAAATGTGTCTGACCGTAACAAAGGTCCCGCCGTGCGCAGCCGCCGACAAGAGACCGGAAACCCACCCGTCGAATCTGCGCTGCCGGATCAGGCCGACGCGGTGCTGACGGTCGGGGCGAGGTCCGCCACGGTGACCAGCGGGCTGACGCGTTGTGCCTTGGCCAAGAGCTGCGCCTTGTCCGCTTCGGACGTCGCGGCGTTGAACTTGGCGCGAATCTTCGCGAGCTTCACCTTCCGCGAGCGGCGACGACGCAATTCCCGGGTCCGTTCAATCGAGCCCATGCCGACTACACCTTCTGCAAATATCGGGAGCCACCTCTCCCCGGAATCAGTGGCTTCGAGGCAACCAGCGCCTCGAAGGGATTCAGCAGAATAGTCACCCATTCCCGTCCGGTCAATGAGAAGACAGGACTGCGCAGAGACGATTCGCCGAAATCCAAGGCGTTCCAAGGTCGCCGGTCCGGGCGAATTCGGAAAAAATCTGCTTCCGCGAGGGTTTTGGCCAAGATCTCGCTCATCTTGGCGCATCTCCGATGTGGCATGAACCGTTTGCGGAGGGAGCGGGACAAAGGCCCGTTCACTCTCGGTGGGCATCGACACGGGGCGAGCCAGTCTCATCGAATTCGACGCAAATCACATTAGGACAACAACATACAGGGCAGTCCTCGACGTACTCCTGGGAGTCGCCCGCGGACGGATCGACCGGCACCACGATCTCCTCTCCACACGATTCGCAGGTGTAGCAGGCTTCGACATCAACCGTCCGACCGGGACGCGGGCGGCGCTTTCTTCGGCGGGGACGATCCTCGTCCATGGTGATCTCCGAGCTGAATTCGACGTTGGAAGTCCCGTGTTGAATCGGCGTGCAGCGATTTTCCGAGCTTTTTGCCTCGGTGATTGTTGAAGCGGGGCAACTTCCGAGGCACGCCGGGGTTGTTAACTCATGGCATGCGATCGTGATGCTCCTCGCGCGGCGATCGCCAAGGTTCGCGTGACACACGATTCGGTTCTGCGGATTGCCACCAGATGGTCAACGGGGTCTCCCCCGAACCGACAAAATAGCAACGAGCGTGACAACTGAGCGAAGTGGGTTGAATAGGGGGAATGGTTGCGATTTGGCGAGAATCGTGCTTCTCGCATTTGAACAAATCGGGTATTCCTGATGTTGCCTCGGGAACGGAATCCCATCGGGGCCAAAAGGACGCAACTCCACCTGTCTACCGTGGGGCCGCCGCATGGTTCGTGCAGCGACCCGTCTTGGACGAAGTGGTTATCCACCGCACGGTTGTGTTGTGGAGGACGCGTTCCGAAGGCTTCACGTTACGGCGACAGTCGGTCGTGCGATTCCGCGCCGAATCGTTCGACGTCTCGAATTGGAAAGGAGGGAAACGATGAGCACCGATTTGCTCACGGATCACCTGCCCAGCGCGGCCACCAGCATCGGAGCGGTGGTCAACACGATTCTGGTGGTGGATGACGACAAGGACGCCGTCGCTGCCATCAAGGGCCTGCTCGAAACCAAAAACTACGTCGTTCTGACGGCACGCGATGGAGGACAGGCGCACGCCCAGTTCACGATGCGCAAGCCGGATTTCGTCCTGCTCGACGTGATGCTGCCGAACGACACCGGGTTCGAGGTGTGCGAGCGGTTCAAGGTGGCCGACGTGCGGATCCCGGTGATGTTCCTGACCGGCGTCAACACCCCGGAAGCACGCGACCTTGCGATGCGAGTCGGGGCGGATGGCTTCCTCACCAAGCCCGCCTCTCCGAAAATGCTGTTGAGCGAGATTCCCGCCATCGCCCAGCGGGTGTGGGAAAAACATCACGGTGTCGCCCCGGCAACGCATGGTCCGGGCGAATATGTGCGGTTCGGTTGCAAGTGCGGGCGCAAGCTCAAGGTTGCGGCGACGCACCGGGGCAAGCAACTGACTTGTCCACAGTGCGGAAACCCGGTGTTGGTTCCCCGACACGACTGATTCTCGGCTGTGAATCGACTTGCCCTTCCGCCTTCGAAGGTGTTTTCGGAAATCTCCCCGCGGCTTACGGTCGGCGTTCGGACCGGAGGTACGGAGCCTCATGGCGACATTGGTGATCCAGACCGGCAAGCATGCCGGCCGACAGGTCAAGCTGCCGAATCATGCGGTCGTGATCGGTCGCGACGAAGGCTGCTTTCTCAAGCTTTCTGGTACCGATGTCAGCCGCAAACACTGCGAACTGAAACCCGGGGGCGGCGGTTGGGTAGTCACCGACCTCACCAGCCAGAATGGCACGTTCGTCAACGGCCAGCGCATCACGGGGCCCACCCGCTTGAACCTCGGGGACGACCTGCTGGTGGGCCATATGCATTTCCAGTGGGAAGGCCCCAAGAGAGTGGTCGACACGTCGTCCGTGCTCGAAGACTCGATCTCCGATTGGTTGACTGAGCGCGACACGTCCCTGACGCCGGCCGGCGGGCACGGTACGGGGGACACGACGATCCTCACCGCCGACGACGCGCCGAAAGCGTCGAGCGACACCAGGAGCGATGTCTCCACGCACACTCCGCCGGGAGGATCCGCGATGCCGGCCGCCGGTTCCCACGCCCCGCTGCACGCCTCCTCGCCGGATCGCCGGATTCCGCTCGCCGAAGAGGCGCACGAAGTCATTCGCAAATTCGTCGAGGAGATCGGCGATGGAAAGCCACCCGCTCTCGCGGCGGAGTGAGCGGCGTGTGTTGCCGTGGAGCATTTGCGACCGGGCGGTACGCGGACAAGGAACCGCGGTGCACGGCGCTGGCGATGCTCCGGCACCACCGATAGCATGTTCGTCCCGCGATGCGTTCGGCCGATGGGAGTTCCCGAGCCGGAGTTCGACCGGTTCCCGGTTGGCGGCATCTTCGTCGCGGCGCTCATCCGACCTGGATTCCCCATTCCGCCTGTGCGATCGTCAGCATGCATTCCGCCAGACCGTGGTTCTTGCCCCCGTACACCCCTTGTCCTCGTGATGGCCGCCGGGAGCCAGCGCGGCGGATGATCGTGGCATTGGCCCTGGTGACCGCCGTCTCGGCGGGTGCACCGTTCGTCGGCGCGCCGGTCAATGGAGCGTGGGCCGCGGATACCCCCATCAAGTCGGCGGAATCTGTGCCGACCGAGCCGGCGGCAAGCCATGCCTTGGTGGCGGGCTTCGAGCGATTTTTTCAGAGCCGGGAATCCGAGGTCGCGCCGGGTGAATTGGCGGACGCGGGGCGATTGCTGCTTGGTGAACTCAATTGCCTGTCGTGCCACAAGGCCGAGGGGGCCGTGGCCGAGCGCCTGTCTCACAAGCAAGCGCCGATCCTGAATGATGTCGGCAACCGCCTTCGTGCGGGGGCGATTCGCAAGTTGTTGAACGATCCGCATGCGGCCAAGGCGGGCACAACCATGCCGCACGTGTTGGCGTCTCTGCCCGATGCGGAGCGGGCCGACGTTGCCGAGGCAATCACGCACTTTCTGGCGAAGACCGGTGGCGTCCACGACAGCCTGGCCGATGCCAAAAGCGTGAGAGAGGGAGAGACGCTGTATCACCAGCTGGGTTGCGTCGCCTGTCACACGCCGTTCAAGGCTCCCCCCGACATCTCCAAGCCCAAGGATCCGGACTTCGAGGATGAAGAACCGCCGAGTCCCACGAAACCGTCGACCGCCACATTCGTTCCCTTGGGGGACATCCCGGCCAAGTACACGCTGCCGAGCCTGATGCGTTTCCTCCGCGATCCGCAAGCGGTGCGGCCGTCGTCGCGCATGCCGCACTTCAACCTGCAGGAAACGGAGGCTCGGCAATTGGCGAGTTATTTCCTGCGTGGTCTGCAGGTGCCCCCGAACGTCAACTACGAAGTGTTCGAGATCGAAGGGGGACTCGAAAAGCTGCCCGACTTCTCGAAATTGACGGCCAAAAAGGCCGGCCTGACATCGGGGCTGGACCTGTCGGTGGCTGGTCGGCAGAACAATTTCGCGGTGCGGTTCCGCGGTTTCCTGCATTTGGACAAGCCAGGCAGATATCGATTCTTTCTCGGCTCGGACGACGGCAGCCGCTTGCTCGTCGACGGTAAGGTGGTCGTCGATGTGGATGGTATCCATCCCCACCAGGAGCAAGACAAACAGGTCGAACTCGGCGCGGGGCCCCGCGAAATCGTCGTCGAGTATTTTCAGATCGGCGGCGAATGGACGGTGTCGCTCGAAGTGCAGGGGCCAGGTTTGGGGCGGCAGTCGGTTGCGGGCTTGCTGACCCCCGAGCCTGAACGGGTCCAGCCGACCGCGAATGTTGGCGACGGACCGCTTGTGGTCGACGAGGCCAAAGCCGCTCGCGGAAAAGAGCTGTTCGCGACGACCGGCTGCGCCTCTTGCCATCAACTCAAGGTCGACAACCAACCCCTTGCGTCGACCGTGAGCGGCCCTTCGCTGGCCATGCTCAAAACCAACGGTGGATGCTTGTCGGACAATCCGACGGGTCGTTCGCCCAAATACCGCTTGACCGCGTTGCAGCGTGCGGCGCTTGCCGCCGCGATCACGGACCGCGAACCCGCTCCCGTGACGGCGGAGAGGAAAATCGACCATCTGTTCCTGACCTTCAACTGTTACGCCTGTCACTCCCGCGGTTCAGGAGCCGCTCGGAACGGCGCGGGACAAGTCGTCGAGAAGGGGGGCGTCGAAGGGGTGCGGAACGCGTACTTCGAGTCAACGATCCACGAGATCGGGGACGAAGGACGCTTGCCGCCTCCCCTCTCGGGGGCGGGGGACAAATTGAACGCCGATTACCTGAACCAGGTTTGGAACAGCGGCGCCAAGGATCGCCCCTACATGAAAGCCCGCATGCCGAAGTTCGGCCACGCGAACCTCGCGGGGCTCACCGAGGCGCTGGCAGCGACGGACGCCCGCACCGAGGCCGCCGTTCCGACACTGGACGAACCGGTGAACCGCCTGAAGTCGCACGGCCGCGTGTTGATGGGGGACAAGGGCCTCTCGTGTGTGAAGTGCCACCCGTTCAACCAGTTCGTCGAACCGGGGATTCAGGCCATCAACCTGAACGCGATGGCGCGGCGGTTGCGCGAGGACTGGTTCCATCGGTACATGTTCGACCCGCCCAAGTATCGTCCCGGTACACGCATGCCGGGGTTCTTCCCGGGCGGCAAGAGCGTCATCGACGGCGTGCTGGGAGGGAACCCACGAGCGCAGCTCGTGGCGATGTGGACGTATTTGAAGGACGGCTCGAACGCGGCGATTCCCCCCGGACTCATCAAGAATCCGATCGTGCTGAAAGCGGAGAAAGAGCCGGTGATCTACCGGAACTTCCTCGATGGACTGAGTCCCCGCGGGATCGGAGTCGGCTATCCGCAGGGAGTGAACCTCGCCTGGGACGCCGAACGGATGAACCTCGGGCTGATCTGGCAGGGAGCGTTCATCGACGCCTCGAAGCATTGGAACGACCGGGGGCCGGGGAATCAGATCCCCCTTGGAGACAACGTCCTGCCGTTGCCGCTCGATCCCCCGTTCGCCCGCTTGGAGAAGGAGGACTCTCCCTGGCCGAAGGAGTCGGCGCGGACCTCCGGCTACAAGTTCCTCGGATATCGCCTCAACGCGGCCAGGGAGCCGGAGTTCCGGTACCGGATGCCTGGAGCAACCGTGGTCGACTTCCCGAAGCCCATCGCCGGAGCCAAATCCACCGGATTGGAACGCACGGTCACGGCGACTCCCGAACCGTTCGAAGGACAACTTCCCGTCGGCACGCTCTGGTTCCGCGCGGCGCGGAGCCGGACGATCAAGGCCCTCGACGGAGGTATGTACGACACGCGCGATGGCGTGCGCCTGTCCGTGACCGGCGGCCCGGCGGCCAAACTCCGCGAATCCGCCGGGGAATGGGAGTTGTTGGTTCCCGTCGACCTCTCCAACGGTGCCGCCAAAATCGTCGTGAAGTACGACTGGTGACCGTGGTGGAAGGGGTGTACCCCGCTGTGGCGCGAGCCGGTTGAAGGTTTTGCTGGTACGACGGACTCCATCGGTCGGTTTTTCAAGGCCGCTTGGCTCGGATTTCCCGCCCTGCTCGAAATCGACAAGTCTCAGGAATCGCCCGACATGTATCGCCCGCTTGTCCGCTCTTTATTGCTTACCGTGTTGGCGTTCGCTCCTGCGTCCTTGTTCGGGCAGGAAGCGGATCATTACCCCCTCACGACCTTCAAGATTCCCGAAGAGATCTCGCTTGAAGCCGGCGCGCTCGAGTTCCTCCCCGACGGTCGGTTGGCGGTCGGCACGCGGCGGGGCGAAGTGTATTTGGTGTCTAACGTTGATACCGCCGCAGCCGACGGCCTGAAATTCGAGCGATTCGCGCACGGGATGCACGAGGTCCTCGGTTTGGCTTGGCGCGACGGTTGGCTGTACGTCGTGCAGCGTCCGGAAGTCAGCCGCATTCGCGACACGGACGGAGACGGCGTCGCCGACGAGTACGAAACGTTCTGCGACGATTGGGGAATCAACGGGGACTACCACGAGTACGCCTTCGGCTCGAAGTTCGACAAGGAGGGGAACCTGTGGGTGGTGCTCTGCCTGACAGGTTCGTTCTCGAGCGAGGTCCCGTATCGCGGCTGGTGCCTGCGGATCGATCGCAATGGCAAGGCAATCCCCACGACGAGCGGGGTGCGGTCCCCGGGGGGGATCGGCGCGAACGCCGTTGGCGACATGTTCTACACGGACAATCAAGGCCCGTGGAACGGGACGAGCGGCCTGAAGTGCCTGCAACCGGGCATGTTCGTCGGGCACCCCGGCGGGAACAAATGGTACGACCTCGCCAAAGATTATCTCGGGACTCGGCCCCTCGATCCCAAGAGCGAATCGCGGATGATGATCGAGGCCAAACGAATTCCCGAGCTGTATCCGACGAGCGTGTTTTTCCCGTACCAGAAGATGGGGCAGTCGGCCAGCGGCATCGCCTGCGACCAGACGGCGGGCAAGTTCGGCCCGTTCCGCGAGCAGTTGTTTGTAGGCGAACTCACGCACAGCACCGTGATGCGCGTGGCGCTCGAGAAGGTCAAAGGGAAGTACCAGGGGGTGGCATTCCCGTTCCGGGCGGGGATGGCCTCCGGGACGTTGCCGCTGCTCTTCTCACCCGGCGGCAAGCTGGTCATCGGCGAAACGAACCGGGGCTGGGGATCGCGCGGCCCCAAGCCGTTCGCTCTGGAACGGATGGATTTCTCGGGCAAGGTGCCGTTTGAAATCCTCGAAATGAAGGCCAAGTCCGACGGGTTCGAGCTGGTCTTCACCGAACCGGTCGATGCCGCCTCCGCCGCGAACGTCGCGTCGTACGAGTTGGAGACCTTTACCTATATCTACCAAGCCGCTTATGGCAGCCCGGAAGTCGATCCGACGAAACCGAAACTCCTGTCGGCGACGGTGTCAGACGACCGCAAGAGCGTGCGGCTGAAGATCGACGGCCTTCAGGAAGGGCACATTCACCACCTGAAATCGCCCGGCGTGAAAAGCAGCGCAGGGAACACGCTGCTGCACACCGACGCGTACTACACGCTGAACTATATCCCCGATCCGTGACCGCGCATGTTCGCCGCCTGGCTCCGCCAGGCGTGCCCCCGCCCCCCCGCATCTCCCCCGCCACCTCAAACCGGAACCCACGGATGATCCTCGACAGCCTTTCCCAGGCGGACCGCTACGCCGATCTCCACCCGCTGTTTCCCCAGGCGTTTGCGTTCCTGCAATCGGCCACGGTGGGAAAGCTCGCTGCCGGGATTCACGAAATCGACGGCAAGAAGCTGTTCGTTTCGATGAGCCGGGGGCCGCAGCGGGGGCGTGAAAAGTCTCCGCTGGAATCGCACCGCAAGTACATCGACGTGCAGTTCGTCGTCGAAGGGACCGACGAGATCGGATGGCGTCCGCGCGGTGCTTGCCAGGAAGCCAGCACCCCTTACGACGCCGAAAAGGAAGTTGCGCTTTGGGCGGAAAAACCCTGGAGTTGGTTCACCGTGCCGGCGGGACACTTCGCCATCTTCTTCCCGGAAGACGCGCACGCCCCGCTCGCCGGGGAAGGGCATCTCGTCAAGGCGGTGGTGAAGGTGGCGGTCGAGGAGTGAACCTGGCCGAACGATGTTCAAAGTCGCCCGCCACTTGCGCCCTGCTCCGCAGTGGTTTGGCGTCCCGTCAACGCGTCGAAATGGCCTGCGCGAGTGGCCGCAGCACGTTTTGAATCACGCTTTGCTCCATGATCCGCTCGCTGTGTGTGCGGAGCAGTTCGAGCGTGGCCTCGTAGCTCATGCCCGGGTCGAGCGATCCGTACTTCCGCAGCGTGAAGTACACGCTGATATGGTCTTCGGGGAATTCGCCCCGACGAACGTGGTACGCACTCGTGCGGGTTTCCACCATCAGCCGCGCTTGCAAGCGGCACGACTCATCGAGGCTGATCGTCACGGCGGGCTCGAAATTGATGACCTGCGAACTGGGCTGTTCGAGCAGTCCGTCCATCGATCCGCTCACCCCCAGCGCCTCGGCGACCAAAGCGTCGTGGTTGCCTCGAAAAGTGAAGTCGAACCCCAACATGTAGTCCAGCGCCTCGCAATCCAGCGGGCTGACCGACAGCAGGTACGGAGCCAATTCCAGCACCAGTTTGTGCTGGTCGAAGGCCGTCTGGTTGTTGTCCGGGTTGACGTAGCCGCTGCACAATCGTCGTGGTTCGATCGATGTCCAGCGGTACTGTCCTTGCTCCTTGTCCTCCTCGAGGACAAAATCGCCGTTCTCGCGCGTGAAGAAATTGCGCATGGACGGATACGATTTCTGGACACGCTCGAAGAACCCGAGCACCGTTTCTCGCTGCACGGGAAGCGGCATCTCGGTGTTCAGATTGACGTTGATGTAAAAATCGTCCGCCAGCGTGCTGTAATCGGTCATGCCGGTCGTTCCTGGGAATGCCACCTCTCCGCGTGGATCGGCCCCGGGGGTGGCCCGGTTTCCTCGATCCAACGGCGCGTGTGAGGTCGTTCCGTTGTGCTGCGTGTGTGGTTGTGGAATTCTGTCGAATTGGCATCCCGAAGGGGCCTTGGCCACCGGGGGGACGGTTTTGGTCGGGAGGGCACATGCCCAAGACACCACATTGTACGGGTGTGTCCGAGATCGGTCAAAGCGGGGCTGCGCTTCGGGAATCGTCCGAAACACTGTACATGTCGATTTTTACGACACCGCTGGGCGTGTGGGGCTGTGCGGGTGACGAACGCGGATTGCTCGCGGTCACGATCGGCCACGACACTTCCGCCGATGCCCGTGAGCGATTGCGGCGTCAACTGGCCCCGCATCAAACCGATGGCATGCCGAACACGTGGGTTTTGGACCTCAGCGAAGACTGGCCGGGCTGGTTCGCCTCTGCGGCCGATCTGCTGCGACGCACCGCGCGCGGCGAACGCGTGGACCTTTCGGAGATTCCTCTGCATTACCCCCCCGCCACTCCGCTACGCCGCAAAATCTGGGATGCCACACGCCGCATCGCGTGGGGAGAGACGTTGACTTACGGTCAACTGGCAGAAATCGCGGGAGTCCCCCGAGGTGCCCGCACCGTGGGGCAGGCGATGTCCCACAACGTGCTGCCGATCATCATCCCCTGTCATCGCGTGGTCGGGGCCTGCGAAAAACTCACCGGTTTCAGCGCTCCTCGCGGTATCGACCTGAAACGCGACCTGCTGAAACAAGAGTCCGCCGACTGACCTCGGCGTCAGCCGTATTACCCAATCGTGGTCGCCGCCCGCCGAACACTCTCGAACCGCGATTTGTTGGTTCCACTTCCGTTTCTTGCTCACCGTTTGCCGTTGAAATCACCCATGGCCGAAACATTCATCCTGATTGCCGGACGCACCAGCCGTCAGGGGACTTCGCTCAACGAGGGGAAGTACACCGACGAGTACCTCGACGAAACGGGGACGTTGCAAGTGGCCCCCGGCGACATGCAGCGGCTGGGCATCAAGGAGGGAGACAAGGTTCGCGTCTGGAACGATGTGGGAGAGATTGTCGTTCCGGCGAAGGCCTCGAAAGGTGACGAACTCCCCTGCGGCCTGCTGTTCATCAGCTACGGCGACAAATCAAGCCGCCTGATGGGAGGCGACACCCATTGCAGCGGCATGCCTGACAGCAAAGGCCTGGATGTGCAGCTCGAAAAGTGCGGGTGAAAACAGCGCCCCACTCGGAGGTCGGCCAACCGCGCCCGAGAAAATCGCACGGACGGCTTCCGCGCTCCCGGTGCCTATCCCCTTCGCCAATACTCTTCGAACAGCGTACGCACGCGGTCGAAGCCCGGTTTCGGCTGGCCTTGGCCGTCCAGCAAGCCGCCGTTGGGGAACCGGTGCGGCACGCGATCCGACAGGTGCGCCCAAAAAACAGCGGTCACCGCCGGTTTGGCCAGCAGCATGGGAAGCCACGCTTCGATCCACTCCGCCTGCAATTCGGGCGTCCAAACCGTTTTTCGGCCCCCGCGTTCCACTTCCAAATCGGTTTCCAGCACCGGGTCCACGGCGGTCGACGACGGGGCGGCGAGCATCACCTGCAGCGGCACGCCCAATTGCGACCAAAGGTCGATCAGGCGGGAACCGTCCAGCAGGTCCCGCGGCAGGCTGCCGCGCGGCGCGTACCCCGTGGCCAACTCCAAATGCAGCACCGACACGGGAATTCCCGCGCGGATCAAGGCGTCGGCGAATTGCATGGCGGACAACCGATGCTGTCCCCGGGCCTGATACTCCCCCCACGGTTGGTCCACGCGGATGAGAAACTTCGCTTCTGGGTCCGCCCGCCGAGCAGTGTCGAGCGTTTTCGCCACCAACTGCAGCCTCTGCTCCTCGCTCAGCGCCAGCATCCCCCCTGTGTTCCCGCGCGCAACCACCTCCCACACCCGAATCCGCCCCAGGTACCGCGAAATCGCCGTTTCCACAAAGTCGCAGACGAAACTCTCCAGATTCCAGTAATCGTGCTCCCACTGCCACAGCCAACTCGGCAGGCCGTCCGGAGAAAGATCCAGCAGAGGCCCACCGCTGACTTGCAGCCCCCGCTCGGTTGCCGTCTGCAATTGCCGGTCGTAATCGTCCCAGTGGTATTCCCCCTCGACCGGTTCGATCACGCGCCACTCGACGGGCACGGTCACCGAGTTGAAGGCCCGCCCGATCGCCCCCCACTCAGCCTCGTCCGGCACCTGCGAACCCAACCCGCACCCCAGAGCCGTCGGCAATCGAGGATACTGCTTGTGTCGGGTGTCGAGCCGTTGGCGCGAATAGCTCTTTGTGAGCACTTCCGCCGCCCGAAACGCGTGGGACAGCGCCTGCTGCGCGAGTTCGGCCGACTCGTCCGGACGGTCCTGGGTGGAGGCCGCTTGTGCGAAGAATTGGTGCGACCGCCGATGCACCGGCACGAATTCGGCCGGTACGGTCATCCCCATTTGCTGCCACTGGGCAACCTGATTGCGGACCTGCACGATCTTGCCGCGCGCCAGTTCGACGGGCAAAAGATACGGTCGCTCGCGCTCCGGCAGCGAACTGGTCGTGACGATCGGCTGTCCAAAACCAGGGACCGGCCACGGAATGTTGAGCTTGCCCGACTCGGACGCCTGTCGCCTGACGATGAGGGTTTCGCCTTCGGTTTCGATGCGTGTGGGCCAGACCGTTTGGTCCAGTCCGCTCACATAGGCGCGGTGTTTCTCGGGCCAGTCCTCAAGGACTTCGACCGGCCGCACCAGAAACCGCATCACACCCATGTTCGACCCGCATCACGTGCCCGTCATTCGGCACGCCCCGCACCGGCGATCCCCTCACGCCCCGTCACAAAACGGAACCCCGAAAGCAGTTTAAGGCGGTGCGATTCGTCGTCGCAAGCGGTACGAACAAGCGGAAGTCGGTCCGCGGGAGGAATCGACGACACGAGGCCGAACACCCGCCGGCTTCCACCCCCGATATCTCCGCCCCGATAGCTCGTATCGGCTGTTCAGCCACCTCGATTGAGGCGTATCGCGCCTCCTGCGAGACAACTTCTCCGCGACAACTCCTCGGCTGCGGGATCGTTGGAACAGAAATCTTCACGGTCCGTTGTCAAGCGTTGGAAGATTCGGGCTTGCGGAAAAAGTGAAAAAAAGCTCTTCCTGTTTCCTCAGGCGACCGATATTCTGTCGTCCTGTCTGAACCGCACTCTGAACGTGCGTGTCGGAACACGGAGCCTCCTCGCGAGGCGTCCGAAAGATCGAGTGGAGCTTTTCCGAGTCCCGTGCCATGTACGTCGCCCACCTGAATGTCGCCCAGTCGAGGCTCGACTTAAAGTGGTAACCCGCACGGCGGGGTTTCGTGGAGTGCGGCCCGACTGTCGTGGAATCGACAGGTCCAGTGGTCGCCCCGACGAGTCCTGCCGGGTGGTCGTCGCGACGGCCCCGCGTTCCCCAAAACGCGACCCGTCACCAGGCACCTTGGACGTAGCAGCTGTGGTTCCTCGATCTCTGTTTGAGTTTCGGAGTCCGTTTCGCAAATCACCCTGAACTGGACGCGTTGATCGCCCAAGGGCGTGATTCGCACGGTCCCGATCCTCGCGAACAGGGTGGCGTGAAGCCCACCTCTCCGTAATCAAGTCGTCCAGGACGGTTCCCCGTTCCCGGAGGCTGGCAGGCAGCCTCCGGACGAAAAGCGACCTGCTCGACGGTTTCCCGCCCCTTGTCCGTGCCCGACCTAACCCGCGCCGTGCGGCCCCTCCTACCGCCGAGATTCACCAAGTCACAAGAACCGTCGATCTTTCCGAGTGTTTCGGCACGGTCGACCAAATGTTTGTCCCACACGTTCGGTCCGTTTTTTCTCCCTGTCAGGAGACGCGAGTTTCGTCATGAAAGACCTCCATCTCGTCCGCAACATCGGCATTTCGGCCCACATCGACTCGGGCAAGACCACGCTCACCGAGCGGATCCTGTTCTACTCGGGCCGCATTCACAAAATGAACGAA
The DNA here is from genome assembly GCA_044359065.1 of Planctomycetales bacterium. Taxonomy (GTDB): domain Bacteria; phylum Planctomycetota; class Planctomycetia; order Planctomycetales; family Planctomycetaceae; genus JAIXZD01. The sequence goes on from JBIKMW010000024.1 coordinate 41,010, forward strand.
GTCAAGGGGGGCACCGGCGGTGCCACCATGGACTACATGGAACTGGAGCGCGAGAAGGGGATCACCATCACCTCCGCCTGCACGGCGGTGAAGTGGCACGACAATCCGATCAACGTCATCGACACCCCCGGCCACGTGGACTTCACCGTCGAAGTCGAACGTAGCTTGCGTGTGCTCGACGGCGCGATTCTCGTGCTCTGCTCGGTCGGGGGCGTGCAGTCGCAATCGTTGACCGTCGACCGCCAGATGAAGCGCTACGGCATTCCGCGCATCGCGTTCATCAACAAGATGGACCGCATCGGCGCCAACCCCTTCAGCGTCATCGAGCAGATCAAGGACAAGCTCGGTGTCCTCCCCTGTCCGTTGCAAGTCCCGATGGGGGCCGAGTCGCGGTTGGAAGGGGTCGTCGACCTGATCCAGATGAAGGCGGTGTACTTCGACGGGGAAGACGGCGAAGACGTTCGTCGTGAAGAGATTCCCGAGCAGTACCTCGACCTCGCGAAAGATTACCGGGCCAAGATGCTCGAAACGTTGTCGATGTTCGACGACAAGCTCATGGAAGCGCTGCTCGAAGAGCGCGAACCGACGGCCGAAGAGCTGTACCCGATCATCCGCCGCGCCACGATCGCGCGGGAAATCACTCCCGTGATGATGGGGTCGGCCTACAAGAACAAGGGGGTCCAGGAGCTGCTGGACGGCGTGTGCCGCTTCCTTCCCAGTCCGCTCGACCGCAACATTTTCGCGACCGACCTCGACCAGAAGCCGGTCGTGCCGGAAGGGGCTCCCGAGGGGACCAAGCCCGAACCGGTCAAGGTCGCTCTCAAGCCCGATGAAAAGCTGCCGCTCGTGGCGATGGCGTTCAAGATCATCGAAGAGCAATACGGCCAACTCACCTTCACGCGCTTGTACCAGGGCAAGATCGTGAAGGGGGACACGTACGTCAACACGCGTACGGGCAAGCGGGTCCGGTTTGGACGCCTCGTCCGGATGCACGCCGACCAGAAAGAGGACATCGACATCGCCGAGGCCGGTGACATCATCGCCGTCGTCGGGATCGAATGCGCCTCGGGGGACACGTTCTGCGCCGAACCGGCCAACTACGCCCTCGAAAGCATCTTCGTTCCGGACGCGGTGATCCGCCTGTCGATCGAACCGCTCAAGCGGGACGGTGCCGACAAGCTCAGCAAGGCCCTCGAACGCTTCCGTCGCGAAGACCCGACGTTCCGCGTGATGACCGATCCGGAATCGGGCCAGACCCTGATCGCCGGCATGGGTCAGCTCCACCTCGAAATCTACACGGAGCGGATCAAGCGCGAGTACAAGGTCGAATGTGTCGTGGGTGAACCGCGCGTGGCTTACCGCGAAATGCCCACGCAGGAAGTCGAGTTCGACCACAAGCACAAGAAGCAAACCGGGGGTTCCGGTCAGTACGCCCACGTCAAGGGGCGACTGGTACCGCTGGGAGAAGACTCGCCGGAAACCTACGTCTTCGACAACAAGGTGACCGGGGGCCGCATTCCCAAGGAATACATCCCCTCGATCGACGAAGGTTTCCAACGCGCTCTGCCGAAGGGCCCGCTCGCCGAATGCGAAGTGGTCAAGGTGCAGATGACGATCGAGGACGGCAGCTACCACGACGTCGACTCGTCCGACATGGCCTTCAACATCTGCGGTTTCGACTGCATGCGTGAAGCGCTCAAGAAGGCGAAGATGACGCTGCTCGAGCCGATCATGAAGGTCGAAATCGAAGTCCCCAGCGAGTACCAGGGTTCGGTCACCGGCCACCTGGCCAGCAAGCGAGGGGTGATTTCGTCGAGCACCGTCCGTCAGGGCGTCTGCTACATCGAAGGGGAAGTTCCGCTGGCGACGATGTTCGACTACGCCAACGAACTCCGCTCGATGACGCAGGGGAAAGGGGGCTTCACGATGGAGTTCTCCGCCTACAAGCAGATTCCGAAGTCGTTGCAGCAAGAAGTGATCGACAAGCGCAAGGCGGACAAGGAAGCCAAGCTGGCGGCCAAGTGAAGCCCGCCGGCGCGGATTCTCGACGGACCTCGCCGGAAAACAGATGGAAATCGCGGGCCGTTTGCTCCAAATTGGAGTGAACGGCTCGCGTCGTCTTTGGAGGGGAATAAGTCACGTTTCACTCCCTCGGGCGGTCGTCGTACGGCGATGACCAAGAAGGACGACTCGCATGGCGGACATTGCGGTGGGAATCATTGTCCCGATCTTGGTCCTGTGGACGTTCTTCCACGCGGAACGCTGGACCCGATCCATTGCCGGCTGGGGCTCGTTGAAGCGCTATCGGATCGATCGGAAGCGATGCCCCGCCCCAATGCACTCGTCAGAGTTTTCGCTCGACGGAAAGAATTTCTACTCCTTTGAATGGAATATCGACCAGGAAGGACTCTGGTTGCGTAATTGGACGGCAAACCCCATTTCATTGGACTTCTGGTCGCCCGAGGCGTACTTCTTCCCGAATTGGAGCCTATTGCTGATGGACGATCACACCGTGGCCTTCACACGGACGATTCGCCTTCAGCTTGGACTGCCTTGGAGACCGGAACTCACGATCCGCTTCGTGCCGTTGCGAAGCGATCTGTCCATGCTTGCGAGAGCGGCGTGAGCGACGCGAATTTGAACGGCACACTCTTCGAGGTCTTCCGAATTGGTTGGACAAGCCGCTCGCACAACCCTTTGGTCGTCCATCCCCATGGATGCCCCAGCGATTGAGAAGGATTTCGGGCCGAACTCGCGGAATCCTTCATGGACAGTCGCGATCTTGGTCGCGGTGGGTGGCTCCGCCATCTCGTGGCCGGGTCATGAAGCGACAAGAGGCCGCGCCTATAACCCACGACGCACCGATTGACACGCACACCGTTCGCGACAATCCGTTTCGCGAGGCAAAAACGTAATTGGTGTTGAATGGCACCCGAGATTCTCCCCGCCCTTTCAAGGGGTGAGAGATTCCCTCCGCCGATAATTGCGGTCACCCCCTTGCAGCATTCGACCCCGCCCACCGCCTTGTTCTCGCCCGACAGCGCCGTTACCTTGGCCGGTCCGGTCGCTTGTCGACCAGACGCCTTGTTTGAGGCGACAATTCTCCGAACCGACGGGTGGCGGGACGGTCCTGACGGACCCTCGCAGCCGTTCCTCTTGGCCGAATCCCGCCGGTGTTCCGGCGGCGCAGTCCGAACATGTCGTCCCAGCTTTCCGATCACGACCGCATCGTCATCACCGGGGTCGGCTTGACCGCGCCGATCGGCAATTCGCTCGACGAGTACCGGGCGAATCTGCTGGCGGGGAAGTCGGGTGTCGAGCATTTCGAGACGCGATATCTCGGCAAGACGTTGGCCGGTATCTGCCGGTTCGACGATTTGCGGTACCAAAAGCGGAAGGAATTGCGACGAGGGACGAGGGCAGGATCGATTTCGATCTATTGCGCCAACGAGGCCGTGAAGGATTCGCGACTCGACTGGGCGACGGTGCCCAAGGACCGCGTCGGCGTGTATGTGGGGATCACCGAACACGGCAACGTCGAGACGGAGAACGAGATCTACGAGATTTCGAAGTTCCATTACGACACCTCGACCTGGTCGCACCACCACAATCCGCGGACGGTGGCCAACAATCCCGCCGGGGAAGTGACGCTCAACATGGGCATCACCGGTCCGCATTACACGTTGGGGGCGGCCTGCGCGGCGGGAAACGTGGGGTTCATCCACGCGCTTCACATGTTGCGTCTGGACGAAGTGGACCTCGCCATCGCCGGCGGTGTGTCGGAAAGCATCCACACCTTCGGAATCTTCGCCAGCTTTCGCAGCCAGGGGGCGTTGGCCAGCCACGCCGATCCTCACAAGGCGTCCAGGCCGTTCGACAAGGGGCGGAACGGGATCGTCGTGGCCGAGGGGGGAGGCCTGTGCACCGTCGAGCGGTTGGCGGATGCGAAGGCGCGGGGCGCGAAGATTTACGCGGAAATCGTCGGTTACGGAATCAACTCGGACGCCAGCGACTTCGTGCTGCCCAACTGGCAGCGACAGGCCGAATGCATGCGATTGGCCTTGAAGCGGGCGGGAATCGGCCCCGACGACGTGCAGATCGTCAGCAGCCACGCGACAGCCACCGACCAGGGGGACAAAGGCGAGTGCGCGGCGATTCGGGACGTGTTTGGCGGTTGCCCGAATCTGGCGGTGAACAACACGAAGAGCTTCATCGGCCACGCGATGGGGGCGGCCGGGGCGCTGGAATTGTTGGGCAACATCCCGTCCTTCAACGACGGTTTGGCCCACGCTACAATCAATCTGGACGATCCCGATCCGGACTGCATGATGCCGCAAATCGTGGCGAATCAGCCGCGGCCGATGTCGGGAGTGAAACACATCCTCAACAATTCGTTCGGGATGCTCGGAATCAATTCGGCCGTGATCGTGCGGAAGTACGAAGGCTGAATGTTCCGGGGAACGCGCCGGACGGCGCGGTGTGCGTCGTGGTGGACCGAAGGAGTCGGGAGGAGCGAGGCGGAATGGGACCGGAAGAGATCAGACAAGCGCTTGTGAACATCCTGACGCGTATTTCGCCCGACGAGGACATGGCCGGCCTGAAAGACGACGTGCCGTTCCGCGAGCAAATCGAGCTCGACAGCATGGACTTCCTCGACATCGTGATGGAACTGCGCAAGCAATACCGCGTGCAGATTCCCGAGGAAGACTATCACCACCTGACGACCATGGCTGGAGCGGTCACGTACCTGCTGCCGCTCATGAAGGATGTCAAGGCCTCCGCGTGAGGCCGGGCGGGTGGAATCTGACGGGCGGAAACGGGCGTGCGTTACGACACGATCATCATCGGCGCCGGGCTGTCCGGCTTGGCGGCCGGGATTCGACTCGCGTACTACGAGAAGCGGGTGTTGCTGCTCGAACGTCACACGACGATCGGGGGCTTGAACTCGTTCTATCGGCTGCGCGGGCGAAACTACGACGTGGGTCTGCACGCGATGACCAACTACGTCCCGCCCGGGACGAAGACCGGTCCGCTGGCCAAGCTGCTCAAGCAGTTGCGTTTTCGGTGGGAAGATTTCGACCTGTGCCCGCAGTGGGGCTCGCGCGTCGATTTTCCGGGCGTGTCGCTCCGCTTCACCAACGACTTCGCGGTGCTTGAGCAGGAAGTCGCCGAGCGATTTCCCTGGGAGATCGACGGGTTTCGCGCGTTGGCGAAACGGTTGGACGAGGTCGATTTTGGCGACGCCGGCTTGGCCAACCTGTCCGCACGCACGGTCCTGGCGGAGCACATCCGCGACCCGCTGCTGATCGACATGCTCCTCTGCCCGCTGATGTTTTACGGCAGCGCGCGTCCGGACGACATGGAGTACCTGCAGTTCGCGATCATGTTCCGCAGCATCTTTCGCGAGGGGTTCGCCCGTCCGTGGAAGGGGGTGCGGCCGATCCTGAAACTGCTCACCCGGCGGTATCGGGAACTCGGGGGGGAGTTGCGGCTTCGAGCGGGGGTGTCGCGGATCGTGCACGACAACGGCCGCGCGGTCGGCGTGGTCCTCGACGACGGCACCGAGGTCGCGGCGGACACGATCCTGTCTTCGGCGGGGGCGTTCGAGACCTGGCGGATGTGCGGATTGGGGGGCGACGAGACGTTTTCCACGGGGCCGGAAGACCAACCGGGCAACATCACGTTCGTCGAAACAATGGCCGTGCTGGACGAAGCACCCGCCGATTTGGGACACCGCGAAACAATCGTGTTTTACAGCGACGTGACGGATTTCGCGTATCGCAACCCGGAAGAGCCGTGCGACCTCCGCAGCGGCATCATCTGTTCGCCGAACAATTTCCTGTATGACGAACCGTTGCCGGAGGGGATGATTCGCATCACCGCGCTGGCAAACGACAAGTATTGGATGTCGCTGCCGGAAGAGACGTATCTGGCCGAGAAAAAGGCTTGGCACGACCGGATGTGCGCGGGGGCGGTGCGGCACATTCCTGACTTTCGCCCGCACGTCGTCGAGGTGGACACGTTCACGCCGCGCACGATCCGCAAGTTCACCGGGCACGGACACGGTTGCGTCTACGGCACGCCCGTCAAACGGTGGGACGGCAACACCCCGTTGAAGAACCTGCACGTGATCGGCACGGATCAAGGGTACCTCGGGATCGTGGGAGCCATGCTGTCGGGAATCAGCATGGCGAACGCACACGGGTTGCGCTGAGGCGAACTGGCGAGGGAACCTCAGGACTCTTCGCCGTCGCTCTCGACGGCCAGACTTTGCCCCTCGAACTCGACGACATCGCCAATGCGCAGCGTGCGACGGCGGCGGGTCTCGACGACTCCATTGACCTTCACCTCGCCCCCCTGGATGAGCATTTTCGCGTGCCCGCCGGTGTTGGCGAGCCCCTGCAGTTTGAGGAATTGATCCAGGTGGATCGTCTCTTCCGACGGAGCGGGCGGGCGGGGAACATCGACCATGCGCTGAAATCCCGAGAGTGTCACCGACCGCTGCGGCCATCGGCCGCGAGCCGAATCGGATGAGTGTCGACTGTGGGCGTGGACAGTCGATGGTAACCCGCTTCGACCGTCGCGACAGCCCCGCGACATCGTCAGCCGTACGTTTGTGCCGCGACCGATCGGATCCCGCTCCCCTTCGATCCTCAGTTCCCCGGTCGGCGCGGCCCGCACAACCGGCGCGCATGGAACCATCGTCACCGCCACGCGCCGTCGGTCGGGTCCACGCGTTGTTTTTCCGCAACACGCGTGGAACGCGGGCTAGGTTTCCCGAGGACTAACGGAGTCGCCCCGAATTCCGCCATTCCCCGGACTCGATACGAACTGCCCTGGTAGCGTCGGGTTCGCTCCCCCGAAAGCACACCGCGTTTTGACCTTGAGGATTTTGGTCATGGTCGCCCCCACGGTTTCCAAGACATCGACCGCGTCGTTGACACGGCCCGATCGCGCTGCCCCCGCGGCGGGCGCCGCGTCCGTGCGCGAAAAATCGCTTCAAGACGCCAAAATCGTGATCATCGACGACGAAGAGTGCAACATCCTCGTCGCGCGGAAGTACCTCAACTCGGACGGATACAAGACGATCCTGCCGATCAACGATTCTTCGCAGGCGATCGCCCGCATCCGTGCCGAAAAGCCCGACCTCGTGCTGCTCGACATCATGATGCCGCGCGTGGGGGGACTCGAAATCCTGCAGATCATGCAGCTCGATCCCGCGCTGCAACGCATTCCGGTGCTGATCCTCACCTCGTCGACCGACGCGGCCACGAAGAAGTCCGCGATCAGCCTCGGGGCGGTCGACTTCCTCGGCAAACCGGTCGATCCCAATGAACTGTTGCCCCGCGTCCGAAACACGCTGTCGCACAAGCAGTTTCAGGACCGACTGTCGCAGTACGCCGAAAAGCTCGAGCAGGTCGTCAAAGAGCGGACGATGGAGCTCGTCGCCTCGCGGCAACAGGTGATCCACTGTCTGGCCCGTGCCGCCGAGTTTCGCGACGACAACACCGGACAGCACGTGGTTCGCGTTGGCCGGTATGTGGGAGTCGTTGCCCGTGAACTGGGCTTCAGCGACAACCAGATCGAACTGCTCGAACTGGCCGCCCAGTTGCACGACATCGGCAAAATCGGCATCCCGGACGACATCCTCCGCAAGCCCGGGAAGCTCGATCCCGAAGAGTACGATCTCATGCAGAAGCACTGCATGATCGGCAAGAAAATCATCAGCCCGCTGCTCCCCGAAGAATTCTCCGTGTTGAAGTCGCACACTCGGGTCGGTGCCAATCTTTTGAACGTCCGCAGTTCGCCGCTGCTGCTGTTGGCCGCGCGGATCGCGCAAACCCACCACGAGAAGTGGGACGGCACGGGATATCCCCTGGGCCTGAAGGGTGAGGATATCCCGATCGAAGGCCGAATGACCGCGGTGGCAGACGTGTTCGACGCGCTGAGCACCGCGAGACCGTACAAGGCGGCGTATCCGCGCGAAAAGTGCTTCGCGATCATGGAGGAAGGACGCGGCAAGCAATTCGACCCGCGTGTCCTCGACGCGTTCTTCAACCGCGCGGAAGATGTCGTGCGCGTGCAGTTGGAGTTCATGGACCAGCCGTAAGCGTGGTGGCGGTCGCTCGAAAGGGGTTGGCCGGAAGCCGAAAACACTCGCCAAGGAATTCACGGCCCGTCTCCGGTATCTTTCGGAGACAGGGTCGTTTTTCTTTTTCCGGCGAGCCGCATCATGCCCAAGTCCTTCGCAACCATTCTCGCGTCGCTGATGGCGCCGCTGTTGATCGCGGCAACGGTCGAATCGGAATCGGCGTCCGCTGCGGAATCGCCCGAATATGTGTTTCACGGCGGAAAGGTCGCGACCATCGATGCGAGCTTCCGCGTCGTGCAAGCGATGGCGGTGCGCGGCGACCGCATACTGGCCGTGGGCACCGACGAGGACGTGCTCAAGCTGGCCGGCCCGGAAACGCGGAAGATCGACCTCCAAGGCCGTTTTGTCATCCCCGGCCTGATCGACTCGCATGTCCACGCCTCCGGAGCGGCGGTTTACGAGTTCGACCACCCGATCCCGGATTTCGAGACCGTTGGCGACGTGTTGGCCTACATCCGAGCGCGGGCGGAGATCGTTCCCGAAGGGGAATGGATACTGCTCAACCAGGTGTTCGTAACCCGGCTGCGAGACCAGCGTTTCCCGTCGCGCAAGGAGCTCGATGAAGCGGCTCCGAAACACCCGGTCGCCTTTCGCACCGGGCCGGACGCGTCGCTCAATTCACTCGCGCTGCAACTGAGTGGCATTACGCGGGAGTTCAAGATCGAAGATGGGTTGCCCGGCAAGATCGAGCGGGACGAATCGGGGGAGCCGACGGGGATCGTGCGCAGCGCGGGGCGGTTCATCAAATCGAAAAGCACGGCCAAAAGCGCAAGCCCCGACCGGCAGCGTGCGGAACTCAAAGCGTTGCTCGCCGACTACAACGCCGTCGGTATCACGGGCATCGCCGAGCGAAGCGCCGGGGACGGCACGGTAAAGATGTACGAGTCGCTGCGCGAGGCGAACGAACTCACCTGTCGCGTATTCCTCAACTGGAGTGTCGACCCGAACGGACCTTGGGAGAAGGTTCGTGAACGCATCCTGGCCGGGGCCAAACATCCCGCTCACGCGAAGAACGATTGGGTCTGGCTGCGGGGCGTGAAGGTGTTCCTCGATGGCGGAATGCTCACTGGGAGCGCGTACATGCGCGAACCGTGGGGCGTGAGTCGCATTTATTCCATCGACGACCCTGCCTACAAGGGGACACTGCTCATCGAACCGGAGCGGATGTACGAGATCGCCAAGCTGTGCCTCGAAAACGAACTGCAGGTCACCGCCCACGCCGTGGGTGACGGCGCGACCGAGATTCTCACCGACGTGTACGCCCGCATCGCCGAGAAGGATTTTCCGGTCCGCGACCATCGTCCCTGCCTGACCCACGCGAATTTTCTGTCGTTGTCCACGATCCAAAAGATGGCCAAATACGGCGTCGTCGCGGACCTGCAACCGGTGTGGCTGCTCCTGGACGGAGCCACACTCTTCAAACAATTTGGCGAGGAGCGCACGCGGTACTTCCAGCCGTACAAGTCGCTCGAAGCTCATGGCGTGGTCGTCGGGGGCGGTTCGGACCACATGCAAAAACTAGGCAGCCTGAGGAGCGTGAACCCGTACAACCCGTTCCTGGGTATGTGGACCGTCCTGACCCGCCTGCCCCGCTGGACCGACAAACCGTTGCACGCCGAGGAGATCGCGGACCGCCAACAGATGCTGCGACTGTACACGATCCGCAACGCATTCTTGCTGTTCGACGAGCAGCAACGGGGATCGCTCGAAGCGGGGAAACTGGCGGACTTCGCAATCCTGGATCGGGACCTGCTGTCGTGTCCCGCTGACGACGTGCGAACGACACGGGTGCTGGAGACGTGGGTGGGCGGGAAACGGGTGTACGAGCGCACAAATCCTTGATGGCGAGATTCTCGGCGACAACCCCCGAATCCATCGAACTTTTTGGTCGAAATCGGGGAATCACCGTACCGTGAATTCCCCTTCCCCCATCGACGAACTGTTGTCGCTGGCGCTGGCGGGCGACCCCGACGCCTACGGGCGGGTGGTGGCTCGCGAAGGCCGAGCGTTGTGGCGCTGCGCGCGGGCGTTGTGTGGGGACGACCACCTCGCGGACGACCTCGTGCAGGAAACGTTCGTCGCCGCCTGGAATTCGCGGGAACGGTACGACGGACGTTGTCGATTCTCGACCTGGTTGTACGGCATCCTGCGATTCCGTCACCTGAAAGCACGACGCTCGCAGCGTGGCGGAATAGCAACCGGCGAACGTGCTTGCCCCGACGAAGTCATGGCCGATCAGCGCGCGGACCTGTCCACAGCGGCCAACCCCCCGGACGAAGCGGTCCGCGTCGAGGAAGGTGAGCGACTGCGCGAGGCCGTTGCCGCCCTGTCACCCGAGCAACGCTCGGTCGTCGAGTTGCGGTTCTTCGCCGGAGCGTCGCTGGAAGACGTTGCGACCTTGCTCGACATCCCGCTGGGAACCGTCAAATCCCGGCTGCACAACGGGTTGGTGCGGCTGCGGGTCGCGCATCGGCGGTCGCCAGACGCTTGATATCTGGTCGAACTCGGCGGCGATTCCGAGTTTTTGCTGAACCTTTTTCGGGTCTCCCGGTATTCACGTGTGTCGAACGTTGATGGCTGCGCACGTGGAGGCCGTGAGACTTTGGAAACCCGAAGCGTGAGTTTTGAAGTTGCGCTGTTTCTCTCGGGAAGTCGCCGAAAATTCGCAAAACACCGGTTTTTGTGGTCTCACGCAGAGGCGCAGAGACGCAAAGGAATTGTCTTACTCTGCGTCTTTGCGCCTCTGCGTGAGAAAAAAGACCTTTGAAATCCTGATGTTCCCTGCGGCTCCGCCGGGAATCTCACAACGTCAAAACTCACGCTTCGGGTTTCCTTCGCGAATTCGTCGGCTGTCCGAAGAATTCACAGCCACATCGGGGAATCTCGGAAGAGTTCCGCCGCATGTAAACCCGCATCCAAACATCCCCGCGCCACGAGTGGCCAGTGCGGTCCCCTCTCAGCGAGTCCCCACGATGTCTGTCCCCAACATGTTCGATTCGGGCGATCCACCGATGCCTGGTCTCGAGCGCCCCGCCCCGTGTGCCGCATGGGCGGAAGCCCTCGCGCTGCGTGCCGCCGGGGCGCTTTCGGACGAGGCCGCGACCGCGCTCGAACTCCATTTGGCGAGCTGTCCGGGTTGTACGCAACTCGCTGCGGAATTCGACGGCCTCGCCGATCGGCTGCGTCGCGCTGTCATCACGGAGACAGCCGAACGACCGATCCTGACGGAACTTTCACACGGGGATGTGTGGCGATCGCTGAGCACGCCGTCGGTTGTTGATCGTCCTTCCGCAAGGAGTTCGTCGCGTCGGCCGGCGCGGTACGCGGCTCTGCTGGCCGCGCTGGTTGTCTGGGGAATCGTCGCGTGGTGGGGGGGACGTTCAGCCACTGCGCCGAAGGGAGTGGTCCCCGTCGAGATTGTTCAAACCGGTTCGCCCTCGACTTACGCCGCCCCGTCGAATTCCGCGATGACGGCGGCATCGGTGCCGCGGGAGAAGCCAGCGAGCACCCCGTCTTCCCCCACTTGGGGAGACTACTCGTTGGCGCTGGCTCGCTCGGACAAAGCGCTCGATGACCTTCTGGCGGCGTCCGCTTCGGGACGGCCGATGGACCAATCCACGTTTCCGGTGACTCCCCGTTCCACCCTTGAGGACCTTTGGCAATGAACACGTTGCGCGCTCGCCCCCTGCATTGGCCCCTGTTGTTGGCCCTTTTCGCCCCTCTGGCCCTTCACGTCGATTCTCTGTCTGCCGAGGACACGCTCGCATTCCCGCCTGAATTGGCCCCCATCGCGCCGAATGCGGCGGTGGTGTACTGGCAGGCGTTTTCGTCGATGCCGACGCTGAATCCCGACGAACGAAAGGCGTTGGACATCGTCACCACGGAGCCGCACCGCCCTCCGACGGAAGAGAGCAAGAAGCTGATCGAACAGCATTGGAGATCGTTGGCGGATCTCCGACGGGCCGGATCGATCCGGGTCTGCGACTGGAATCTTGACTACTCGCAAGGGGCCGAATTGATACTGCCCCATCTGCAGAAGGCCCGCGATCTGTGCCGCGTGATGCTGGCCCGCGCTTCGCAACGCGTCGCGGAAGGTCGGATCGACGACGCGTCCGACGACATCATCGCGGTCTTTCAGGCGGCGCGGCATTGCGGGAGCAGCCCGGTCCTGATTTCCCTTTTGGTGGATGTCGCCCTGGAAACGTTCGCCACACGAGTCGTGGCCCGACACCTCCCCCGGTTCTCACCCGCGCAAGCCGAGCGCTTCGCCGCTCGGCTTGACGAACTCCCGCCGGCGACCACATTCGCCACCTGCCTGCGGTGCGAGGGAGTCTACTTCTCGGATTGGATTGCCCGAAAAATCCACGCGCAGGCGAAGGGGGGCGAGGCGGGCCTCGAGACCTTGCAACTCATTGGCGTGTTGGACCCCGCCACCGCAATCCTCACCGGGAAAGATGACGAAGCGGCGGCCACGCGAAAACGCCTCGAGAGAGTGGGGATCGACGAAGTTGATCGGTGGCTCGAACGACTGCGGAACGACTACGCCGAGATCGCGAGAATCTCGGCCTTGCCCCTGTCCGAACGAATGAAGCACTTCGCTACATTCGAAGCGAATTTGGCGGACGAAAAGAAACGGGCCACGGAAGCCCGCTTCGCCACCCCGGAGCAACGTGATCGTCTTATCTCGATGCTGATGTTGCCCGCCGTGGCCAAAGTGGGCGACAAGGATGCCCGCTTCCAATCCCGCCGCGAGCTGTTGCGGTTGGCACTCCATGCCCGCGCGACCGGAACCAACACTTGGGAGTCGGGCACCTCTGTTGGTGCGGGGAAAGTGAGCCACAAGTCCCGGGGAGAATCGGGTTACGAACTCTCGATCTTGCCGGAAGGAACCGACACTCCGGAAGTGCTTGTCGTGGGCGAAGGGGACGAACCCGCCCAGCGGTGACGCCCTTCCGCTGGCGATCTCACTTGCCCCATCTCGTCCCACCGACCCCGACCTTTTTGTTCAGTCGGTTGTGACAATGGAGCGCCTCCAACACGAATTCCGCCAAACAGACGGACAGGCCGTCGACCACGTCGCGTGACGGGTCGGCGGCCATTTCCGGTGCCAACTCCCGCGCGATGGCCCCCAGTTGGCGAGACAAGTCGCGCACCTTGCCGATCCGTTCAAGCGCGGTCCTGGTCGGCAATTCGTCGTCGAGTTCGAGCGTCTCCCCATTGTCGAAAAACTCGACGACGTTCTTGAACACCCCCGGTTTCAGCCGCGCGTCGAAGACGTTCTTCACCGCTTCGCCGACCAACCGTTCCACGAGTCGGTCTTCCTGGTCCGGCTCCTCGCTCATCATCAGTTCGAGTTTGCCGCGCGACCCCGCGACGACCGCCACCAAATCGCTGACCCGCGCGACGGAAATCGCCTCCCCCGTCTTCACACCACGACGCTCGGCGTTCGAGACGACGTTCTCGTAGTTGGCGATCGACATCCGCACACTCACGCCGGACGACTGGTTCACATGCGGGCTGGTGCGGGCCAAACGCGAAGTTTCTTCGACGATGTCCTTGAGGAAACCGGGGACGCGCACGTCCACCCCGGCGTCGCGGCCCAACCATGCGTTCTCGTCCATGATCCGCACGCCAGTCTCGCGGGCCAGCGGATAGTGCGTCCGCACCACGGTCCCGATCCGGTCCTTCAGCGGCGTCACGATCCGACCCCGGTTCGTATAGTCCTCGGGGTTGGCGCTGAAGACGATTTGCACGTCGAGATCAAGACGGATCGGGAATCCGCGAATTTGAACGTCCCGCTCCTCAAGGACGTTGAACAGCCCCACCTGAATCTTGGGGGACAGGTCCGGCAATTCATTCATGCAGAAAATCGCGCGGTGGCTGCGCGGGATGATGCCGAAGTGGAGAATGTCCTCGTTGGAGAGGTGTCGCCCCTCGGCGTGCTTGACAAGGTCAATTTCGCCAATCAGGTCGGCGATCGTCACGTCGGGCGTGGCCAGTTTTTCGTGATAGCGGCGGTCAGCCGCGAGCCATTCGATCGGCGTGTCGTTCCCCAGCGTGGCCACGCGGTCGCGGGCGTACTTCGACAGTGGGTGCAGAGGGTCGTCGTTGATCTCCGAACCGGCCACGACCGGCACGACCGGATCGAGAAACCGCGTGAGCATTCGCAGCATGCGTGTTTTGCCTTGACCGCGCAGGCCCAAAAACAGCATGTCGTGCAACGACAACAGCCCGTTCTCGATTTGCGGAAACACGGTCTCTTCGTACCCGACCATGCCCGGAAACAAAGGCTCCCCCGCGCGAAGCATCCGCACGAGATTGTCGCGCATCTCCCGTTTCACACTCTTGGGGCGATAGCCGGAATCGCGCAAGGCACCCAATGTTGTCGGTCGCTCGTCGGCCATGCACTCCACCCGTCGGCAAGAGGATCACTGCTGGGCCCCGGTTCACACACGCCGTTCCAAGGCTGGATGAATTGTAGCGGCGCGGCCTCTGCGGACCGTTCTGTCGCGTTTGCGCGGAACACACGCCTGCATTCCCGGAGTGACGGGACGTTGACGACGCAGCGTGCGAACGTGCGCATGCTGGTCGGGGGCGTCCGATCCTCGACGCACCAGCGCCACCGACCGTCCACCAGCACCGGGCTTCAGCCGCACAAGCCCCGGATCGGCTCCCCGAGGTGCCCGAAGTAGACCGGGCGGTTGGCAGCGGTGAACAACGGCCGGTCGCGGTCAATACCCAACTTTTCGTAGATCGTCGCCGCGTAATCTTCGGGCGTGTGACCCTCGCTGACGACGAACCCGCCATCCTTGTCGGTCTGACCGATCACACGACCACCCGGAACCCCCGCCCCGGCGAAGACCAACGAGTACGCGTGCGTCCAGTGGTCGCGGCCCTGGAACTTGTTGAGTTTCGGCGTGCGACCGAACTCCGTGACCAGGCAGACGAGCGTCTCGTCGAGCAGGCCCCGTTCGTCGAGATCGGTGACCAACGCCGAGAACGCGCGGTCGACGCTCCCCATCATGACCCAGTGACCGATGCCATAGCGGCCTTCGCCCCCCGCCTTGTCGCGGACGGTGCCACACGAACCGGGGGCATAAATCAAGTCGTGGTGGTCCCAGTTCAGGTTGAATCCGCCCGGCGTGTCGTCGAGCAACGGCCACCGCACGTCCACCGTGACAAACCGCACACCGGACTCGATCAGTTTTCGGCCCAGCAGATAACACGCGCCGCGATGCCCGGCGCCATACCGCTCACGAACCTCGGCGGACTCTCCCTGCACGTTGAAGGCGTCCAGAACCGTCGGACTGGTGAGCGTGTCGAACGCCTGCTCGTAGAACCGGTCCATCCCGTCGAACGTGCGGCCCGCCGCATCGACGCTGGCAAACGAGCGGTCCAGCGAGGTCAGCAATTGGCGACGCCCCCCCAATCGCGTTTCGGCGTTCTCGGGGCGGGCCAACAGGTCCCCCACCTTCCAGCGGGGATCGGCGAGGTTCGAACCCCCCGTCTTGAACACCTTGTACGAAGCGGGCAAAAAGCCGGTCCGAGTCTCCGCCGCTTGCTCGTGATTTCCGGGGATCATCACGTACGGAGGGAGCGTCGGATTCTCGGTTCCGATGGTGCGCGTGACGACGCAACCGATATCGGGCATCTCGACCGGTTGGGCGGGATGCGCGCCCGACAGCGCGTATTGCGTCCCGTTGGGATGCGCGTCCGCACCCAACTTTTCGTGATGCATCGACC
The DNA here is from genome assembly GCA_044359065.1 of Planctomycetales bacterium. Lineage (GTDB taxonomy): Bacteria > Planctomycetota > Planctomycetia > Planctomycetales > Planctomycetaceae > JAIXZD01. The sequence goes on from JBIKMW010000024.1 coordinate 56,905, forward strand.
GCACGACAGCCAATTTGTGGGCTATGGCCGCCGTGCGCGGGAGCAGGTCCGTGAATTGAATTCCGGGCACGGATGTCGATATCGGCTTGTGCGGGCTGCGGTGGTCGACAAACGTGTCAGGCTTGGGGTCCCACGTGTCGACGTGCGACAGGCCCCCTTGCTCGTACAAAACCAGCACCCGCTTGGCTGCCGCTTGGGGGCCTGCCGCGGCCTTGGCTTGCGCGGCCAACATGTTCGGCAGCGAACATCCCAGGACGCCAGCCGCGCCCGACTCCAACCAACGGCGCCGGGTCAACCGGGCCCATTGCTGCAACGAATTCGGCATGGCGGGGACGAGGGGGCGGGGAGAGTTGGCGGGTACGCTGACGTGCATCGATCTACGTTTATATCGAGTGGCGGACGGCCCCGGCAACAGGAAACACCCGCTCATTGGGTGCGGTCGGAATCGTTTCGCACAAATCCTGGCCTGACCAACCGGCGGTTCGACCAGCCATGCGACCGTGGTTGAACGCGGGCCTCGCGCGGCTCCATAATCCCTTCGCTGATCCACTTGTTCCCCCCCGCCTTTCGTTTGTGTTTGCGAACGTTGCGACCGCGTCACCCCTCGGAGACTTCATGCCCGCCGCGCCGACCGAAGTCGAAGCCTGTTTGACGTGGTCGACGCTTGTCGGCCACGCGGCCCAGGTGGAGATGCTGCGTCGAGCGGCGGAGCGCGGACGCATGGGGAGTACGTTGCTGTTTGCGGGACCGCACGGCATCGGCAAGCGGCGGATCGCGATGTCGGTGGCTCAGTCGCTGTTCTGCGAACGCCACGTCGAAGCGGAACTGCTGGCATGCGGTGAATGCTCCCCCTGCAAACAGGTCGCCGCGCACACACATCCGGACCTGATCCTCGTACGGCGTCCGCCCGGCAAAGCGGCGCTTCCCATCGCATTGTTCGTCGGCGAGGACGAGTCGCGGGGCAAGGAGGGGATGTGCCACGAGTTGTCGTTGCGACCGATGTCGGCGGGGCGACGGATTGCGATCATCGACGAAGCGGAGTTGATGGGTGACGAAGCGGCCAACGCGCTCTTGAAGACATTTGAAGAACCTCCCCCGAAATCGCTCATCATTCTGTTGGCCGACGCCCCCGAGTCCCTGCTGTCGACCATCCGCTCCCGATGTCAGATCCTGCGGTTCGGGGCACTCTCCGCCGAGGATGTGGCCCGCGTATTGCGAGCCGAAGACCCGGACGCGGACGGAGCGGCGATCGATTCGGCAGCCGCGCTGGCCGAGGGCAACTTGCTCACAGCCCGAATGTTGCTCGACCCGGCCCTGAGAACGTTGCGCGAGACGGTGAGGTCCGGGCTGGAGTCCCCGAAGTACGACGCGGTCGATCTCGCACGTCGCGTGTGGGAGCAGATCGAGGAGCAGGCTCGGGAGGCCGCCGCGCAGCGTGTGGTGGCGCAATGGGTGGTTCGTTTCGCCGCGGAATGGCATCGGCAGGGCCTGGGGGCGATCGCCGGGAGGAGTACCATCCCCGCCCCCCGTTTGCCGGACGGCTTCCGGATGGGTGACCCCGATTCGCTGGACCGCATGGGGGAATTGCTCGACCGGTGCCTCGCTTCCGAGTCCCACATCGACGCCAACGCCACGGTGTGGCTGGTCCTGGAAACGCTCTTCGACGACCTCGGTCGCCTGCGACGGGAAGCGGTCCCCGCTCGCCGCGAAACGTCCGCCGCACGTGCCTGACATCGTCGTGAAAACCCAGGACAACCCGCGTGACACCCTGCACACTCATCAACCGCATCCTTGTTGCGATCCAACGTGTAGTCACCGATCACGTGAGATGCTCAAGGGTGACCGTTCACGCCCCGTGGGCATGATTGTCTGAAAACCGGACTTCGCACGGTTGGCGAAATCGTGGGCATCTCCGGCATGTCCGGGACAACCACCCCGCCGATTTCCGCCGAGCGATAGGGAGGGGCGCGGGAACTGCCGAGCAGGCCCGTTCACGCCCCTCGCGCAACGATCCCGCCCCACAACTCCCCAAGCGCGGATCGCGTCGTGTCGTGACCGACAGCGTGGAACCCTCCGGGACTAGTGTCTGGACCGCGTGGCCGTGTTCCCGATCGCACTGGCCGCGTTCAGTCTTGGCCGTCTAGGTGCGGATGGCGGTGCTGCTGGTGCTGGCGCCGCGGTCGCTGAAATGGATCCGTCCCGATCCCGCGCCAGCCTCCGGCTGAACTCGCACCGGTAAGCCGGAGTCGGGAAATCCGCACGTCCAGTTTGATAAGAGGGGAGGCGGCGAACCCCCTTCCCCTCTTTGACCGCGAGGCCATGTATCGCGACAACGACGTCATTCCGGGCGACACCGCGCGAGGAGCGATTCGGCAACATGACGGACGCGCCGGATCGTCAATCGGCTCGGCCTCTCAGCGTTTCTCCGCCGCCAGCCGCTCCGCATGCACCCGCCCCACGTGCCACATCCACCCCGGCCCTCCGCCGACCTCGCGGCCCCACGTGTTATCCGTCGCCGCTTGCAGGTGCTTCCGCGCCGAATCCACCCGCCCTTCGACGAAGTCGTCGAGGCCGACGTACAGTTCGGCGTAGAACAGCCGTTTCGTCCGTTCGTCGTCGCCAATCTTTGCTTCGCGAATCTTCGTCAGCAGCGCGTCCCCTGTGATCTCCCCCGCGAACAACCGGTACACGTCGGGGAACGGTTCGCGGTCGTCCTTCTCGTACTTGAGCAGCCCCGCGCGAGCCTTTTCGCGACCGTACGCCTTGTGCTGTGACAGGTACCGCCAGATGCCGTTCTCACGATCGACATTGTCGAACGAGTGGTACACCTCGAACTGCCGCGCGGCCCGCTCATACTTCCCCGCATAGAACAGGGCGATCCCACGACGCCAATGCGAGGTGTCCAGCCCCTCGTCGAGCGTCACCATCGCGTCGTAATCCGCGACGGCATCGGCGAACTTGCCCAGGAAGAACCGCGCGTCACCCCGTTGCGACAGCAGGTTGATCCGCTTTGGCGCCGCCGTCAATTCCTTCGACAGCGTCACCTCCCGCTCGGCCAACTCCTGTTTGAGCGCTGCAAACGGGTCGGCGGGACGCGCGGCGGGTTCGTCGCCATGCACCACGTTCGCTCCCAGCCACACAAGGCACACCACCAGCACGCATCGTCGTGTTCTCACCCCCCGGCCTCCTTGTTCGGCACCGCCGCGGTGGCGGCGGGCGTTCCCGCCGTTGCAGTCGACGCCGGTTCGAATCGCAACAACCGCGCCGCCTCGTCGCGCAGAAAATCGACATTCATGAACGGTTCGGCACCGATGTCCCACCACCGCAAGCGTCCCGCAGCATCGACAAAATATGTGCCGTGAAGGGGGACTTTCTCGAAATCGTCGTGCGCCCGCAGGGCCCGGAACGACGTGAGCGACGCATCCGAGAACAGGGGAAACGGGAACTTCTCGGGCGCGTACGCCTCCAGCGATTTGCGGAGGTCATCCGGTCCGTCGGTCGACAGCCCCACCAGTTCGATTCCCAACCGGTCGAAATCCGCCTTCTTTTTGGCAAACGCCTGCAACTGCTCGGTGCAGTGCAAGCAACTCGCGCCCAGGTACAACACCACAATTGTCGGCTTGCCCTGGAAGCGGGTCATGTCGGGCGCTTGACCATCCGGCCCCAGTCCCGTCCAACCCGGTGCCGACGGGGGACTCCACAGGTACGGGCCCAACGTGTCGAGGGCCGGTCGCTCGCCGACATCCGTTTTCGGTTCCGCCGGTTTGCGCCAGTCTTCGGGCAAGCCGAGTGCTCCGGCGATGGGAGCCAACCGGGCATACACGGGAATCGACAGGTCAATTGCGGACGACATGTTGCGCAGCGTCTCGAACTCCTTGCGGGCCTCCTCTTCGGCCCGGCCGCGCCACAGGACCTCGACCAACTGTGCGAGCGGCCGCGTCTGGTTCGTTTTCCCCGTGGCGGCTTCACGGGCCTTGGCCAATCCCGCCTCGCGATCATCGACGGCGATCAACATCCGCGCGTGGAAGAACGGGTCGATCGAGCCCCCCTCCATTTCCGAAAGGTGCGTCAGCGCATTGGCCCGCTCGTTGCGCGACCAAGCCCGCACGCATCGCACTTCGGCCAATACCGATCGGATCTTCTTCGCGTCCCCTTCCAGGCGTTTGACGTTCTTCTGCTTGTCGTCCTCGGCCTGCTTCTTGGCCGCCTCGGCCTTCTTTTTCTCCTCATCCCGTTTCTTGACTTCGTCGGGAGTCGGAGTCGTCCCGGCGGCGGGGGGCGGGTCCACAGGAACGGGGGGAATCACGCGATCTCGTTCGGTCTTCAATTCCTTGTCGCAGTCGGACAGCGCGGCTTCGAGTCGTCGCGTCCACGCCTCCCCCATCTCGGCCTGACCGGTGTGGAACGATGCAATGCCCAATCGTCGCCATTGGTCGACCTGGTCCATCCGCGCTGTCTGAGGCTCGTACCAAGCCGATTGCGCCAGCTTGAGCACGTCGTCCCACATCTCGAATCGTTCCAGGTCATCGAACAGGCGTTTGCGTCCGTACGACGAGGTCGAGTTCCCCTTATCCAGCGTGTTGAACTTGGGATGCCGCGGCATTTCGATCAGGTTTTTCGCCAGCGCGATGCCGTCCCGCACCCGGCCGGTGTGGTACAGGTCCCGGATCAGCCATTCGCTGTTGTGCGCATAGTTATGGATTTGATCCGGCAGAATCGCGTCGCGAATCATGTAGGCGTGATCGACCCGCGCGGCGGCCTCCTGCTGCCAGGCCGCGTCGTCGTATCGTTCCAGGTCCGAAAAAATGTGACCGCTCATGTGCCACATGTGAGCGATGGCCGGTGACGTCTGCCCGCACACCGCCGCCGACTTCAGCGCCTTCTGCGCTCGCTCGTGATCCCACAGATGCACGCGGTAATGGTGGGACGGATGCATCGGCGCGACGGCGAAAATCTCGCTCATCAGCGCGTCGATGGCCAGGTGGCTGCTGATCGGGATCCCCTTGTCGCGGGCTTCCCACAACGCCACCACCAACAGCGATTTCGCTTCGAGTTCGTCCGGGAAGTCGTACAGAATTTGCTCGAGCGCCTTCACGTACCGTTCCGCCTTGTCCTTCTTCTCTTTGCGGTCGGAATGGTGGTAATCGTGCAGTGCCTCGATGTACTTCCGCTCGCGGGGCGAGGCTTTCTCTTTGCGTTTGTGTGCCTCGGCGATGAACGACTTGGCCCGCTTCTCGTTGCCGCCGTTGGCCAGCGCCATCCCCCAATACGCCATCGCGCAATCGTGGTCGAGCATCGCCAGCTGGCGGAACGACCGCTCCGCCTCGAACCACCAAAAGCCATGGATCTGACCCAACCCCTGGTCGAACCACGCCTGCCCCTGGGGAGCCTTGGTGGTGATCGACAGGGACACCTTGCCCGTCCCCTCCATCAAACGCGCTTGTTGCCGTGGCCCCTCGTCGAACGCTTCGCCGTGCGACGAGTGACCCGGTTTCCGTTCGGGGGGGGCGGCCTCTTGCGCCGACAGACCCTCCCCGCCGAAGCCTCCCGCCAACATCGCCAACGCCAGCCAAGCTGCGAACAGCGCGCCGGGGTCGAACATCAATCCGCCAGCGGGTCGACGCGAGCGGCGCGTGAGAAAGTGCGTCATGGTGCGGCGGGTCCGCGCGGAATGGGGACGTGAAACGGCCAATCCCTCGGCCCGGTCGTCACGATCCTCCCGATCGCGCTCCTCGGAACAACGACGTTGCCGCCGCCGAGGGCCCCTCGGCCGCAACGCGTTGATTGTACCTTATGGCGCGACCAGATGCTCGGAGGGAATCGTGCCAACAGCCACCAAGGTGGAATGCCATCGTAACGGGCAAAACAATACCGAGTGCCTCCGAACGCCCCCTACGTTCGCTAAGAAACACGACCAATCGTGGGTGGCTCGGTCAACTCGTGCCCGGGTCGCGCCGCGACAAGAAGACACACCTTCCGCGCCCGTCCCCCGAAACAACACACGAATGCAAGCCCCTTCGCTCCCAGCAGCGCCTGCGGGACGAAAATCGTGCATGCCGCAAGATGGCATACTCGCAGCTTCTGGCAAGCATGATTTCCCTTACGCGACTCTCATCGTGGTCGACCTGTCTCGGAATGTCATCCTCTGCGGGTGCCGGTCGGCACGCGGACCAGATTCAATTCAAGGGACGGTTGGATGGATGAGCGTGGAAACTGCCAATTTCGGAGAAATCGGGGACGAAAAGTGTCCCGATTTTTTCCAAAAACCGAGGGGCGTGCGGTCTTCGAGACGTGTTGTTGGGCACAAACAAACGTCGCCTGGGGGTTTTGTGTGCGTGATCCCGTTCGGTCAGGCAAAACCTGACCGAGCCGCCCGCACGTGACGACCGCCAGTCCGTGAGGCACGACTGTGCCTAGAAGCCGTTTCAAAAACCGGTTGCCGGCACGAGAACCACGGTGGGGGGCAAAGCGAATCTGTCCGGCAGAGGGTTTTGAAACCACTTCGACAAATCTGAACGTGTTCGCAAGGTGATTCGAATCCGGTTTCGTGCCGCCACCCCTCACACCCCCGCCGGCTCGTCCTCGGGCGCGGCCTCGTTGAGCCGTTCTTCCGAGAACGGCGAGTCGGTATGATCGAACGACGCCGGAACGTCAACCGCTTCGCGCAACCGTTCCACCGTCGGATCGGCCATCCCCTCGGGCCAGATGCGAAAACCGCCGGTGTCGTGCACCAGCGGCGCGCCGATCTCCCACGTCCCCCACACCCCTTTGCCCTCGCCGTATCCCTTGTAGAACACGTCGTGCTTGCCGATGTACCGCTTGTGCCAGTGGCACTTGCCGTCGTCAACCTGATATCGCCCGCGAATCAGGAACTCCCCCACGGCGTCCCGCCCTTCGCCCGTCACAACGCCATTGGCGAAACGCAGGATCAACTCCATCTGGTGCCGACCGGGATTCCACTTTTGCAGAAAGAATCCAACCCATTTCCCGCTGGGAAAGCGGGAATCCTGCTCGACTTCGGCATCGCGAACCGGGTCGGGGCCGTTCTCTGGTGGCTTGTTCGCGGTCATGAGCGTCCGCCTACGGTACGTGACCGCGATTGACCAACGGGTACTCACTCACGATACGTGGCCTTCCGCGGTCTAACGCAAAACCGATGAACCGTTTGGCGACCACTAATCCACGCGGGAGAAAACTCTGGACCGGCGAGACCCGACCGCGACATCCGACACAACAACGGTGCTGCCCACCCCATTGCCGTCCACGGCGTTCACTCCGGCTTCTTCTCCTCGGCAGGCGCTTCTTTCGGCGATTCATCCTTGGGCGTGTCCTCTTTCGGAGCCTCCTTGGCTGGCTCCGCGGGCTTCTCTTCGGCCGGCTTCTCTTCCGCGGGTTTGTCCTCAGCGGGCTTGGTTACTGTGGGCTTTTCTTCGCTCGGCTTCGCTTCCGCCGGTTTCTCGTCGGTGGGTTTCGCTTCGGCCGGCTTGGTCTCCGCCGGTTTCTCGTCCGCCGGCTTGGCCGGATCGACGGGTGCCGCCGGCTTCTCGCCCGGCGTCGTGGGTGCCGTCAGTTCGGGGATCGGCAATGCCGGTCCAAGGAGATCGTCGCCACCCACCTTGTCGGAGGGCTTCTTCGGAGGGGCGGGTTTGGGGTTCTGCTGGGCGAACCACGCGTAGAACTCCTGCGCACCACCGGTCTTCAGTCGCTTCAGGTGCGGCTCGACATCGGTCTTGTAGACGCTGGTCGGAAATTCCTTGAGCAATGTGTCGTACGCCTTGATCGCGTCCGCCAAATCCCCGGTCGAGAGGGATTCCAGGGTGCGAGCGTGACCGTACAACGCCCGCTCTCGGATCGTCGGGTCGGAGATCGACACGATGGCCGCGTAGGCTTCCTTGGCCTTTTTCAGCTCGACGAGCGAAGCTTCGCGGTCGGTGAACATCAATTGGATGCCGTCTGCCAGTCGGCGGTCCCCTTCCTTGAGCTTGGCCCAGCCAGCCGCGCTGGTCCCCTTGTAGCGATCGGCCACGTCGGCCAGATCGTTGGGAGTAGTGGCGGATGTCAGACTCATCCACGCCCCCGCGGCCTTCACGTAGGACGAGCGCGTCCAATAAATGAAGCCCGCTGAGATGATCGAAACGACGCAAATCCCGACGGCGATGTGGTTGCCGTACCGCTCGAAAAATGGCGTTGCGCTGGTGGCCAGCTTGGCCAGTTCGTTGTTTTGGAGGTCGTGCCGGGTGTGGCTGTCCATGCGTCGTCCTTGAAACCGATCCCGCCGAGGCTGAGAGGAAACCCGTTTGATAGGGGGGATGCGGCGTGGCGTCAATCGAAACCACCGGATCGACAGGGCCTTCGCTTTTTTCGGCGCGTAACGTGCAGGGGAGTTGTGGTGGAGTTTGACGGAGCTGTGTTCACGTTCACGGAGGGGGAGTTATGTCGACGGCCTGCGCGGGGAA
>JBIKMW010000117.1:0-20990 GCA_044359065.1 Planctomycetales bacterium
CGCTGCTGGCGAACAACGGACCGCGGCACACGATCGTCGCGGGACTGTTTCTTGGGGCGCGGGTCGATGGCGAGGCGGACGCCACTCCCAACGCCAAAGCCAACGGCGACGACCTCGCCGCCGGTGCGCAAGTCGACGACGAAGACGGCGTCGTCAACCCCGAAGCCGACCTGCGGGCAACGGCGGGCACTCAACCGACGATCACCCTCCGCGCGACGAACACCACCGGCACATTGGCGACGCTCTCCGGTTGGATCGACACCAACGGCGACGGCACGTTCGACAATGCCACCGAGCGGGCGCAAATCGCCGTCCCGACGGGAACGAACAACGGTCTGTTCACGCTGACGCTGCCGACGGTCCCCGCGGGCTTCTTCGGGAAGACATACGCGCGATTCCGGTTGAGCACCGACGCGGCGGCGGGGAATGCGACGGGGTTGGCGAGTGACGGGGAGGTGGAGGATTATAGGATGGAAACCTTCGCTCTGGGAGATGGTACTGTCAGGCAGAACGGAGCCGTCAGCACGCTCGCGGGCGGAAGCGCGTTGACCAGCCTCGGGGATTTCGACGGCGACGGCATCAACGATCTGGCAAGAGCATCCACATACGGCGGTGACGACGATCCAAATCTGTCTTACTACTTCGGGCGAGTGACTCTACTGCTGCTCAGGTCGGATGGAACCGTTAAGGAGTCGATCGAAATAAAGAGATCATCTAGCCCACTTTTCGAAGTTGAATACCTGGATGGCATCGGGACGTCTATCGCAAGTATGGGAGACCTCGACGGAGACGGTGTGGTTGATTTGGCGGTTGGGGCGCCTCGCGACGGAAAGGCGACAAGTCGAGGAGGCGCCGTTCAGATTCTGTTCTTGAATGCAAATGGTACAGTCAAGTCGACTGCGAGGATTGCGGGCGACGTGAGTGGGTCGCCAACGCAAGTCGCTGGTGAGTATTTCGGAGGCGAATTGTGTAACCTCGGGGATATCGACGGAGACGGTATTGTCGACTTGGCCGTATCAGGCTCCGGCAACAGACCAGATAATTCGTTTCAAATTCTGTTCCTGAGGTCGGACGGTTCCGTAAAATCATTTCGTCGGGGATTGAACGGTGGTCCACAAGAATTGATGCGTTCGGGTGCCGTCGGTTCCATCGCGAATATTGGTGACTTGAATCAGGATGGTGTCACGGATTTGGCTATCGGAACGCAGTTATTAAACACCGACTCAGACATATCCATGTTCGTCGGCGCCGTCTGTGTGCTGTTTTTGAATCCGGATGGGTCCGTCAAATCGTTCAGCTACATCGACCACAATTCACTTTCGCTGCGTCCGGCAAGTAGCGAGCGTTTCGCGGTCTCCTCTCTGGCGAGTCTTGGAGACCTCGACGGGGACAATGTGAATGATCTTGCGGTCGGGTCGTCACTGGACGGCGGTTCAATTGACGTGCTGTATCTCAATGCCGATGGCGGCGTAAAATCGAGTGTCCATATTTCGGCCGGGGTCAATGGCGGCCCCATGTTTCCTAATAGGGATATCGTACATTTAGGCGGATCATTGGCGAACATCGGAGACATCAATCACGACGGCGCACCAGATCTGGCATCTAATTCATACATTCTCCCGCTCAATACAAATTACGCTCCAACTGACCTGGTTTTGTCACCGCCGGCATTGTCCGGCCAGGGAGTCAATCTGAGTCCTGGTACCGAGGTGGGGCGGCTGGGAACCATCGATTCCAACTCCGCCGGAAGCTTTGTCTACGCGTTCGCCGCAGGCGTCGGATCGGACGACAATGACGTGTTTGCTATCACCGGAGACCGTTTGCGGACAACCGCCCCTGTCCGTAACAAAGTATATTCGATCCGCGTAAGGACGACCGATCAGGGCGGTTTGATTTTCGAGAAGTCATTCACGATCACTGTCTCGGCAACCAATACGGCAGCGCCGGTTCTGGATACAACGGGCAACCCGTTCGCGGTGCTGGGGGTGGGCGGACGTCAATCGACCGAGATGCGGCAGGGGACGCTGGTTTCGGAGATTCTCGCGCGGGGTGCGGGGGGTGATCCGATCAGCGATGCGGATGCTGGTGCCCAGGACGGGATCGCGGTCACCGCGTTCGATGCGTCGCTCGGCACGTTCCAATACACGCTGGTGTCAATCAATCCGGCAGAGTCGGATTGGAAAAATCTCGACGCCGACGGTGCGCTCTCCGAAGCCTCGGCCTTGTTGCTTCCAGCCACCGCGCGGGTGCGGTTTGTGACAGCACTGGTTCCGCACCATGTGGCCGAAGCCGGCTCGTTGCCGCTCGAATCGAAGCTGGCGACGGGGTTGACGTTCCGGGCGTGGGACCTGACGGCGGGGTTGTCGGGAGGTCGGGCCGACACCACGACCAATGGCGGCACGACCGCGTTCAGCACCGCCACCGAAACCGCCACGGTGTACTTCGAGGCGCGGATGTGGCGGTCGTTCAATACGAACGCGCAGTTGAACGTCTACACACTGGAGAAGGAGTTCAACGCGTTGTTGGCCATTCCCGGCTACACGGACCGCTCGACCAGCGCGTTCACGGGTTTCACGGTCTTGCTGAGCGCGATTCCCGAGTTGACCACCGCGCCGCTGTTCCGCATGTACTTCGGCGTGCAGTTCAACGACGACGGAACGGAAACCGACATGGGGTATCGCTATCTGACCCCCGAAACGGGGGAGGCGGGGATCCTCGAGGGGTTGGGCAAGCCCGAAAAGCGCCCCACTCGCGAAGGGGCGTACTTCCGCGAACTGGGGGTGAACAACGGCACGGCGGTGCTGGGGTATGTGTACACGACGCAGCAACCCGGCACTGCGGAGCTCACGCAAATCTACCGGACCGACCCGTTCGACAAGCCGACGCGTCCCGGCGGCACCGCCGAAGGCAGCACCCCGACGAGCACGAAGTCCCAGGAGCAAGGGGACCACGTCTACACAACGAACACAGCGTTCGAGACCGGCAAGCCGGGGACGTGGCGGGTCGAACGCGCCCGTGGATTCGCGCGCGAGTTGACGCCCAGTCCGACCTCGGGGCCGCCGGCGGTTGCGGCTCCGGCATTGGTCTCCGGCGAGGACACGTCGGGCGAAGCCCGGCGGCGAACGGTTGCGGAGGCCGCGCCGGCGCGGGATGCAGGGGCGGCACTGTCGGCGGGGGTCGACGTGGCGCGGTTGGTGGCGGTCGTTTCAGTGCGACGTGCCGAAGCCGCGTTCACGACGACGACCGAGGCCGTCGAACGACGGCGTGCGGGGAAGACACCGACCGACGCAGCGGAGGTCGACACCGCGTGGAGCGATGCGTTCTTCGCGGACGCGGAACTCGTCGGCGCGGGGGCGTGGGGCTTGTGAGGCCCAACGCCGTGGAAAGGTCGCCTCGCGCCGGGCACACTCTTCACGGCTTCTTGAACACCTTCAACGCGGCAGCGATCAGGCACAGCACGAGCAGCAGCAGTCCGGCCCAAACGTAGTACATCGGAACGTCTCCGAAGTGTGCGAGAGCGCGGGGAAGGGCGGAGAAGCCGGGGGGCGGCACGCCGGGCAAGCCCGGCGGCGAACCCCCCCCATGCTTAGAGGCTATCCGAAAACCCGGTTGCTCTTGTTCAGCGACCCGCCGATGCTCGGGTGCCGCGCAGGCGTCAGAGGGTTTTCGGATAAGTTGTTAACAGCGACCGAAACTCAACCGGCCATGCCCGCCTTCATGAAGGCCAGTCCCTTCGTCGCCAGATGCTCTTCCGTCGGGAACATCTTGCGCCAGATCTTCGTGGCTGCCGCCAGTGCCGGCAGCGCCAACCCGAACGCCTCGATCATCAGCCAGCCGTCGTACTTGACCTCTTTCAGCGTCTTGAACGTGGTCGCCCAGTCGACGTGCCCTTCGCCGGGGGTCGAGCGGTCGTTCTCGCTGATGTGGACATGCACCGTCTCGGCCGCGCACGCGCGGATGGCCGTCGCGATGCACTTCTCTTCGATGTTCGCGTGGAACGTGTCGTACATCATCCGCAGGGCGGGGTGATTCATCTCGCGGACGAACCGCGAGCAATCGGCGGCGCTATTCACGAAGTAGCACTCGAAGCGGTTGAGGTACTCCATCGTGAGCATCACCCCCGCCTGCTTCGCGTGGTCAGCCACCGGACGGAGCGTCTCCTGGCACCACTTCCATTCGTCGGCGGTCGGGCCCGAGCCGCTGAACTGTCCCAGCGCCGAATGGAACGGGCCACACAGGTGCGTCACACCGGCGGCGTGGCAGCAGTCGAGCACCGTCTTCAACCGGTCGATGGCCGCCTGCCGAATGGCGGGGGAGGGATCGATGGGGTTCGCGTCGGGAGTCGACACCGTCACCGCCGTTCGTCCCAGCCCCAGTCCGTCCAACCGTTTGCCCAGTCCCGCGTAATGAGCCGGTTCCAGCACGAAGATCGGCATCTCGATGCCGTCGTAACCCCACTTCTTGATGTTCTCGAGGACGCCCGAGTGCGCGTCGGTGACGTGGTCCGTCCACAGCAAAAGGTTGAGACCGTATTTCATGGCGAGCGTCCTCGAAGAAGCGAAACAGGGGTGTGATGCGGAGTGAATCGAACGGCTGGTGACGGGTTTGTTTAACCACAAAGGACACTGAGTTTCACAGAGCTTTTTTGGGCCACGGATACACACGGACGATAGGGCAACTTCCGCGTTCCATCGGGTTTCAACCGGGGCTTCTTCTCTGCTTCACTCCGTGGAACTCCGAGTCCTCTGTGGTGAAATTGTTTTCTTGACTCTCGATTCCGTGGGCGATCAACCGGGCACCGGTGCGGCCAGCAACTGGTCCGCCGAGTCCGACACCATCCGTCGGGCGGCATCGAGGCACGCGATCGAATCCGCAGGAAGACCCGGTAGTTTGACCCGGCGCAACACCTGATTCAATCGAACGAGCAATCTCGCGGAATCCAGGTAGTCGGCGAGGAACCGTTCCCGCGTGAACAGCGGGATCCACTCGGTCACGTTTTCGACCGGATGCGGCGTGAACCGGCCAACGAACCGCGCGACCACCGCCGGGTCGATCGTGTCCAACGCCGCGTAATACGCCTCCAGCCGCGCGGGGTCGGTGGCGATCAGATGCGAATCGAGCAGGAGTTCCGTCGCCAGATGACCGAGGAAGCCCGGACGATGGTCGTCGGAACCGTCGAGCAATTGGCGGAACAACTTCGCCACGCTCCCGGTCACCTGAAAAAACGCCGCCGTCTCGTGGAACCACGCATCGTCCCGCAGGTGTTGCAACACCCCCTCGGCCAATTCGAGTTCCGGCGACCCCGCTTCAAATTCGCCCGCTTCCACCAGCGGCCCCAGCACGCGCGACCGCAACCGAATCCGGCGGTCGACGACCCCCAGCCAATCGGGGAGCGCCGTCCCCGCAAGGAACCACGGGCGGGAGATGTACGCGTGACCGTGGGCGAAGTAGTTCATGGATGCGGACCGTTCAAGATCACCGCGGGCAAATGACGGACCTCGCCGAAACCGGTTGTCGTCGACTTGCAGCACTCTACGCGGGACAGCAGGAAGTGGCACACCATCCGACGACGATCCCGGAAGAAAGCAACATCCGTTAGCCTGGTCGAACTCTTCACAGCTTGAGACGGCGTAAGGCGCGGCGTGAATCATCCGCCGTCGTGAATTTCCAGAATTCGGAGGGATTCGATGCGCGGAAAGCCTTGGACGCGGGACGAACTGCTATTGGTCATGAACCTCTATTGCCGCATTCCGTTCGGCAAGTACGACCAGAACACCAACGACGTGAAGGAATTGGCCGCGGTACTGGGACGCTCGTCCGGGAGCGTGGCGATGAAGCTCAACAACCTCGCCTCGCTCGATTCAGCCCACCAAGCTCGGGGTGTTGGCGGATTGCAAAACACATCCAAACTTGACCGTGCCGTCTGGGCGGAGTTTCACGAGGATTGGGAGAAACTCACGGCAGAGAGCGAAATGCTGTGGCAGGAACGCGTCGAAAATCGACCGGCGACTCCCGAAGAGCCAGAACCGGAAGTCGAGTTCACAGGAGCGACAGAAACAGTTCGAGAGGTCACGGTTCGGTTGGCCCAAAAGTTCTTTCGTCGCACCGTTGTCGCTGGCTATGGCCGACAATGCTGCGTTTCCGGGATTGCTTTGCCCGAGTTGCTCGTTGCCAGTCATATCGTCCCGTGGAGCCGCTCGCCGAGGGATCGCGCCAATCCGCGAAATGGATTGTGTCTGTCGCGACTGCATGACGGCGCGTTCGACCGTGGACTGATCACCTTCGATGAAGAGTTCCGATTGGTCCTGTCCGCTCGACTATCAGACGCTTGCGACGGACCGGTACTCAATGCCGCTTTCAGATCGTTTGAAGGACAGCCTCTCAACGCGCCGTCCCGCTTCAGTCCCGACGCGGCGCTTATGGAGCAGCATCGCAACACGGTCTTTGTGGAGAAGTGAACCGACAATCGGGTAGACCACGGGCAGCCCCCCCCAAAAAAACACCAGCCGCCAACGTCTCCGTTGGCGGCTGGGCGGTTCCTACAATCTCGATCCGCTCCCCTCGCTCACCCGTCCAACCCGAGCGACAGCAGTTCCCCCAGATCGGCGAACAGGGCGTCGACCGCGGCGGCATCGTCAGACTCGGGGACCGGGGTGGAATCGACTTCGTCGTCGTCCCCACTGGTGGGCGTCGTGGTCGGAACCGGCGTCGAGGTCGTCGCGCCGATCACCAATCCCGCCAACGCACCGGTGTCGAACCGCACCACGCCGGGGGCCGCGCTCGTTCCCACCACTGCCACCGGCGGCGGCAACACGACGCTCTCTTCCGAACTCACGGAAGCGGCAGCAACCGCCGGAGCGCTGATCGCCGTGCCGACTCCCGTCGGCGAGGGGGTCAACTCACGGACGAAGCCGCGGGCCGATTCCACACGCCACGTTCCCGGTCGACCGGTCTCGAACGCCGTGTTCGTCGTGTAGACGTGGTCCCCTTGCTCCTGCTGACGGGTTGTCGTGGGGGGCGAACCCTCCGCCGTCCCCCCCGGACGCGTCGGCTTGCCGACGTTGTCGGTCCGGTAGACCTGCGTCATTTGCAACGTGCCGGGCTGTTGCGACGAGTAGATGTACCCGATGATCGCCGAACCCGCATTGACTCCGAGTTCGCTGAAGTACGCCCCCTGGCGCAACGGCCTCTTCGCCGCCGGCCCCATGTTCTCTAGCGCCGCCGCTTCGGCCTGGTTGGTGGTCAGGTACCGATAACCCATGTCGGTTTCGGTCCCCTGCTCGGTGTTGAACTGCACGCCGTAGTACATACGGGTGAGGCCCGCGGTGGCCAGCGGCGTTCCCGTCAGCGCGCTCAGGAAGATCGTGAACCCCGTGAACCCGGAGGTCGAACGGTCGGCGATGGCCGGGTTCCCCGTGAGGGCGAAGAACTCCGCCTCCAGCGTGTAGATGTTCAGCCCAGCGTTCGTGTTGAACGACCGCCACAGCCGCGCCTCGAAGAACGTGGCCAGACCTTCGGTGGCCGTGCTGAACGCGGTGCCTCCCCCGTTCGTCGACGTGTCGGCCCGTTGACCGGCGGCCCCGGTGGTTTGGTCCCACGCCCGGAAGGTGATTCCCGCCGTCAGTTTCGATTCCAGCGGAAGGAAGCCTTGCGCGACCGTTCCTTCGTGGTGCGGCTTCAGCGTCGACACCATGCGAATCCGCGTGTTGGCGTCGGCGGCCAGCAGCAGCGCGCTCGTGACCGACACCCCCGCCGACGCGTCGATGTCGGTCCAGTTCGCCTCGGTCGGGTTCGGCGTCGTGGTGAACTGCCACTTGCCGAACGTCTTGTCGATCGCGGTGATTGCGATCCCCCGCAGCGCCCCCGCGTCGACATCGCTGAACGTCGTCCCTCCCGCCCCTCGGGCCAGCAGGTCCGACACCCGAATCCCCGTCGTCATGTCGGCGGCCGTTCGCTGACCGACCCCCGCGATGTAATACGGGTTGCCGGAGTTGTCGAGCACGGGAGCCGAGTTTTCGGCAGCGGCCCCCTGCGGCACGAAGCTCACGGTGTTTTGCAGGAGCGACCCCGTCACGAAGTCCAACCGGCCGTCCTTGTTCACGTCGGCGATCACGATCGACTGCGCGGAATCCGACGCGTGGATCGAGCGAATCGTAAAGTTCTGCGTGCCGCCGTTCTCGAACCAGAAGAAGCCGCCCCCCTGGCCGTACACGCTCGCGGCGATGTCGACGTCACCATCACCGTCGATGTCCGCCGCCGCGACGGAGAACGTCCCAAACAATTGCGTGGGGAGCGATGTCAGCGGCCGCCGCGTGAACGTCTGCGAACCGTTGTTCTCGAACCACGAGACGTTCCCCGGCGTGGGGCCGAAGCCGATCTCGGTGGCAACGAGGTCAATATCCCCGTCCTTGTCGAGGTCGATGGCCTGAACGGCTTCAGGCCCGACCAGACCGGTCGCCAAATCGACCCCCGTGAAGACTTGCGCCCCGTTGTTGCGATAGAACTTCATCTTGCCGCTGAACCGCGCCACACCCACGGCGTCCATGTCGCCATCCTTGTCGAGGTCCACCGGAATCAGGTCGCCGGCGCCATCCGTGTCTTTGATGTCGTTTGGGTTGAACGGGTTGTTGTTGACTTCAATCACCCGCGTCGCGAAGTTGCCGCCCCCCTGATTCTCGTGCCACGCCTGTTGGCCGACGGCGTATGCGCTGGTGAGCAGGTCCTGGTCACCGTCCCCATCCATGTCGGCTGCCGAAATTGACGTGGCCCCTGGCAGATTCGCGTCTATGGGGAACGCCGCCGAGAACGTGCGGTCGCCGTTGTTGCGGTACCACACCAGCTTGTTCGACTGCTGCGCCCCCGCCGCCGCGAAATCCAGATCGCCGTCCCCGTCAAGGTCCACCGCCAACACCGCCCGAACGCTCGGGAAGTTCGCGTCGACCGTCCGCTTCGTGAACGTCTGCGACCCGTTGTTCTCGTACCACACCGCATCGCCATCGCCGTACAGGGCGGCGAGGATGTCCACGTCGCCATCGCCGTCGAGGTCCGCCGTCCGGACCGAGTACGCGCCGTTCGCTTCGATCTGGTTCTTGGTGAAGTTCTGGTCCCCCTTGAGGGGTCGCGACACCGTCACCTTGTAGTCCTGAACTTCCCCGCTGGGTGCGTACCCCTTGGGTGAAAGTCCGCCGGCGTCCGAGATCCGCACGCGGGCGAACGTGTCGCCGATCCGCGCTTCGGCGGGAACGACGAACGTCAGGTTGTTCGTGCCGTTCTGAACAGGCTTCTTCTTGAAGATCTGCTCGTCGGCACCGCTGAATGTGCCGTCCCCGTTGAAGTCGATCCAGGCGTCGATGAACGCACCTGCCGGCTGCGCTTCGGAGACGATGATCGACACCGTCGTCCCCTGTTGACCCGCGCGGATCGTCCCGAACGTGACGCCATCCTCGTCGCTGCTGCCGGACGTGTCGTCCCCCGTCGCGTTGGGGCCGGGGAGTCCGTCGGATTCGGTGTCGAAAACCGTACCCAATCCGGCGCCGAAGAACAGATGCCGCGGGCCGTCACTGGCTAGCAGCGTCTTGTAGGTGTCGGGTGCGTCGCCGAAGTCGAGCGGGCGGACCTTGACGACCACCGTCTTGTCGACGTTCGTCGTGCCGTCGCTCACGCGGATCGTGATGGTGGCGTTCCCAGTCTGTCCGGCCACGGGGGTGATCGTGATGGTCCGGTTGGCTTCCGAACCTCCGAACACGACGTTCCCGACCGGCAGCAATCCGGTGTTGTCGGACATCGTCGCCGTGAGGGTCAGGTTCGCCAGCGGCGTGTCGGGGTCGCCAACCGTCAGCGCGAACGGCCCGCTGGTGATCGTCACCGGAACCACGATATCGGCGATATCGGCGAGCGTGGGAGGCTGGTCGACGCCGATTTCAAACGCGCCCATGTCCACGGTGGTTTGGAAAATCCGCCCGATGCCGCGTTGATCCGAGCCGAGATTTTCGCCGTCGAACGCGACCGAAACGATCGAGTTCAGCCCCGCGTTTTTGGCCGGGCTGGTCGTCGGGAGCGCGTGGTTCAGCGTCTTGCCCCCGTTCAGGGCCAGCGTGGTGTCGACGAACGTCGAGAGTACCCTGCCATCGAGGATGTTCCCGTTGACGCCATTGACCAAACCCCCCGGCGCGTTCGTACCGATCAGGTTGTTGAAGCTCTTCTCGACGTTCATCGACTGATTCGTCTGATCGCTGTTATTCGACGACCTGTAGTCGTTGGGGGAACTGTTGCCGACCGGACCTTTCTGATTGGCTTTGACGATCGTGTTGATCAGCACGGTGTTGCTGGAAGTGCGCCCGAAACCCGTGTTGAACTCGCCGATCCCCCCGCCGATCGCCCCCGCCCCCGCATTGTCCAGCCGATTGGCGATGATCGAACTGTTGATGATCGTCAGCCGCGAGGTGCCATTCCCCGTCGTGTCGAGCGAGTATACCCCGCCTCCGTTGGCGCTGGCGGTATTGCCGGAGATCGTCGTGTTGACGATGTCCATGATTCCGTCGCTGTTGAATGCCGCCCCGCCGCTGACGCCGTTGTTGGCCGTGAGCGAACTGTTGTAAATCCCCACATATCGGCCAGCGTTGAACACGGCGGTGTTGCCGTTTCCGTTCATGGCCACGCCGATGAGCATCATCACGCCGGTGTTCTCATTGCGCACCGCCCCCGCGGCACCGGACGCCCCACCGGTGATCGTCAGGTCGGTGATTCGCACGCCGTTGTTCCCCCCGGTAGCCCGGAGAATCCGCGAGGCGTTGTTCCCGCTGATCGTGAGCAGGTCGGCACCCGGGCCCTTGATTTCGACCGACCCGGTGACGAGCAGTTCTCCTTGCGTCAGGTTGATCGTCCGCGCCGTGTTGAACACCGTCGAACTGAAGATGATCTGCGTGTTGGCGCCGAAAAACGCCTCGGATTCCTGGTTCGCATACAACACGGCCTCACGCAGCGTGTTGGTGCCGTCGAAGCGATCGATCGTCGGGTTGGCGATGTCCGCAGTGCTGTTCACGATGAACGTCGGCGCCGGCACGGTCTCCTGTTCGACCGTCACCGGCACGTCCACATCCGCCACCGGGTCGTAGTTCGAGTCCGACAGCGAATCGATCACCGACAACCGGACCGGTACCGTCGGGCTTTCGTTGACGACACCGTCCGTCACGCCGGTGACGGTCACCGTCTGCGGTGTGTTCCAGTTGGTGGGTGTGAACGTCAGCCGCGTCTTGTCGACCTTCATCTCACCGTTCGCCATCGAGCGGACGTCGATCACCACATCGCTCACCGGCTTGTCCGAGAGCTTCACGTCGAACGTGTCCGTGTTCGGCGAGTCGCCTGAGCCAATGAACCGTTCGCTGACCGTCGTGTTCCCGCCGGTCGGAGTGACGAGAATCTGCGCCGTGGTGGCGATCGTGTCAAAGCCCAGGTCCCGCATCACCGCCAGTTCGGAAACATGGAAACCCCGGGCGTTCCGACCAAAATCCTGCGCGGCCGTCATGTTGTGCGTCTGCGAGGCGATCTCCGGGGCGTCGTCGTCCGAGTGCGAGATGCTCGAGGCGATGTCGAACGATCCCGGCGCGTACAACTTCAACCCCGCCCCGCCGGTGACCGCCTTGGTTTGCGGACCGCCGAAAAAGACCTTGTTGGTCCCTGCGGTACGAATCGGCTGCCAGACGGCCTGGTCGGTCACGAACGTGGTCTGATTGATGACCGGCGCTCCCGCGCTGTTCGTGATGAACTGATCGAACTTCGACCAGTTTTTGGCACCACCACCATACGCGCTCGAACCATCGAAGTTCAGGTTCGCGGTGAAGCCGACGGCGTGCATGAGTTCATGCGCCATGGTTGCCTGGAAGTCGTACACCCCGAACGAGAACGAATCCGCCAGTTCAAAGCTCTGCGCCCAGTTGAACGTCATCACCGTGTCGGGAGCCGCGCCGTTCGGGTCGGTCGCTCCGTTGGTGATGATCTTCTGCCCCATCACCGTGTGGAAGAACCCGTCGCCGTTTTGGGACGGTGGGGGCGTCGTCACTTCGGCCAGGTAGTTGTCCCCCGTGTTGCTGTCGTTCCGCATGTCCACCTGCACGGTGGCCGTGTGGTTGAACCAGCTTCCGACCCGCGTGGCGACGGTCTGCGCGGCCGCCTTCCGCAAGGCCCCCAACGTGGTTTGGCCGGACACCGACGCGTCGTTGAAGCCGATATTCGCGTCGTTCACGAAGTTGAGCTGAAACGTCACCGCCAGCAGCGCGCGGGACTCCAGCGTTTCGCAACCCTCCATTCGGCGAGTCGCCATGCGCTTGCGGGACTGGTCCCCGCCGGTGCGACTCGCGCGGGCCAACGCCGCACTCACCCAGTTCCGCCACAGTCCAGTCCGGTTGCGAATCGACATGCTGTTCCTCGTGTTCAATTTCGTAGGTCAGGCTGTGCCTGACAAAGTTTTCGCGTCTTCAGCATCACTCTTCGTTAGCTACGCCAGTTCACGACAAAGGGCGCGAACAAGTCACCAGAAGTCGTTCTCCTGATCGGCGATCACAAACAGATCTCGACCGCCCCCAACCACAGCCTCATTCAAGGCTGTGCGTTTCGTGGGATAGGCTTCCAGCCTGTCATTTACTCTCCGGGAAGCCTGAAAACTCGACAGGCTGGAAGCCTATCCCACGGATGCTTTCACAGACCGCTTCGTGAATCCTTCGTGTCTTTGTGGTGAAAGTTCCTCTTCCAGTTGTCAATTGATCGGTCTGCCCGACCTACCGTTCCTCCGCCAACCACCGTTTCTCCCGTCCCTCCGTCTCGTACGTCACACGATGCCGCACTTCGCTGGACTGGAAGCCCACCAATCGCGGTCGCTTCACACCCGGCAGCGCGATCACGTCGTACAACTCTTCAACCACACCACCGACCCGCAGCCAGTGTTTGACATCTCCCGTCGAGAGGTCGATCACCATCAGGCCGCACATCGGTTCGGCGTTGCGCTTCGCCAGTTCTTCCCCCAGCGGTAGCCCGCCGAACGTCTTCTCCTTCCGCGATTGCGACAGCCCCACGATCGCGTGCCCCGCGTGAATCGCCAGCCCCCGTGCGAAGCCCGGACAAAACGCGACTCGCTCGAACGCCCCCTTCGCCGGATCGACGTACCCCAGGTACCCCGTCCCCGAATCGAGCAGCCACACCTTCCCCGCGTGCAGCCGCGGCGAATGCGGCATCGACAGCCCCGTCGCCACCACCTCGGCGTCCCCGCCTTCGGCGGTCACATCCAGCAACGCCCCGCCCCCCGCGCGACATGCCCGCCAACCGTCGAACACATCGGTCCGCCCGCACACCGTAACAAACTTCGGCTGACCGTGCTCCCACGCCAGCCCGTTCAGGTGACAGCGGTCCTCCGGCGCGAGTTTGGAGACGAACGACGGCTTCCAGAGCGGCTCGAAGCTGTGCTTCTCACTGGTCGTCGCCAGGCAACCGAATAGCGTGTTGACGAACACGAGCCGACCGTTGGCATCGACTCCCAGGTCATGCACGTCCACTTCACCGGTCACGTAAGACCGCCTTGGCACGAAGTTCCGGTCGTACCCGTTCCATTCCTCTCCCGGCGAAAGGTCGTTTTCGAGTCGCCACAACTGCCAGGCGGTCGACATCCAGAGCGATTGCCCGTCGCTGCACAGCCCCATCACGCGCTCGAACGTCCGCTCGAACACGGCAGGACGAATCTCACGCGTCTCCTCGACGACCCGGTGCCCCACCAGAAACAGCTTGCCCGACTGGTACGTCGAAAATCCCAACGACACGTTTGCGTCGCGCAGCCACTCGGCGAAGTGGCGCGAAGCGTCCACTTCGATGCGCGGTGCGGCTGTGTCGAGGGTCCCCATACTCATCCGAAACGCGTCTCCCAAATCGAACTTTTGCGCTGTGTGCCCCACCAGGCTCGTCCGGCAGCGCGCGTGCAACACGCACCACCTGGCACGACCTGCCGCCGATCACCCGCCCCGTCGCTTCAGAAACCTCTCGTCGTCGAACACTGATGCGACCGTCGTCAATAACCTTTTTTCCGTCGTTCTTCGAATTCGAAATCACAAGATCGCCTCCGCTGGGTTGTGCGATCGCTCCACTTTGCCAGCCGCCTCATCCGTCGACCCGCACCTCCACGTCCGGTCGCGCCGCGCGAAACTTCTCGACCACCTCCGACGGCACCCCCGTTCCCTGCAAGAGCAACGATTTGAGCGTCCGCAGTTCGATCAACGGTTCGGTCGACTCGGCCGTGGCTGGTACGAGGAAGAATGTGATCTGCGTCAATGTGCGACTGCGCGCGACTTCCGCCAACGCTTCCGGCTCGATGGTGATCGAGGCACCCAGAATCAACCTCGTCAATCGCGGCATCGTGACGACCCGTCGCGCAATCGCAGGGCTGAACGGCGTCGATTGGTAAGTCAACTCCAGCGATTCGACCGACGACGACGACAGATCGGCATCGGCGAGGTCTTCGATCGCGGGAGTCAGTTGATGCAGTTTGGTCAGGTTCGACAACCCGCTCAGCCCGAGCGACCGGTTTCCCTTCAGGGGAGAGCGCAACAGCAGAATCGCAAGGTTGGGGAATAATTCGGCCAGTTGCTCCAGCTCCTCGTAACGCAGCGCCGTGTTGTCCAGCGTCAACTCGTCGATCCGCGACGAGGCGATCTTTCGCAACCCGGCGATCGACACCGTCGAATTGCGAAGATGGACCGAACGCAATCTCGGCGCGGTCCCCAACGGCTCGATCTCCGCGTCACCGATCGGCGTGTCGAACAGGATCAGCCGCTCCAGGCGCGGCATCCGTGCAAGTATCTCCACGGTCCCTCGCCCCACACGGTTCCCGTGCAGGTTCAGCTCCTGCAGGTCGGGAAGCCCCGTCAACGCCGCGAATCCGGCGTCCGTCAATTGACGCTGGAAGTGAATGTGCAAGCGACGAATGGTCGGGATGGTCGCCAGCCGCTTCAGGTCGTCGTCACTGACCTCCCCGTTCGAATGCACATCCACCGCGATGAACTGAAACGGGGTTTCGGGAAAAGGTTGACCCGCGAAAATCTGGACCAAACGGGAACCAGGTGTTTCGACGTCGACCTTGCAACCACGGTCGATCAGGTCTCGCAAATAGGCCCGCACCTGCGGGTCGGTCGATGGGTTCGCGGAACTGGCGGGGGGAGCTGTTGTGGGAGTTACGCTGGCAACACTCTTCGGCGGCGGTTCGGTCGCGCCGTTCGTCGTGGCGACAGGCTCCGTCGAGGCAGCGGCCGTTGGAACCGTGAGCGTCCCGCTGTTCTGCATCCCATTCCCATTCAGCCCGGTCCCCTTCGGCCAGAGGACCACGAGGGTGCCCGCCAGCAACAGCATCCCGGCCGCCGCATACGGGAGCACACGAACCGTCGCACCCGGCTTTGCCGGCGACGCACCCACCCGTTCAAGGTGCGCCAGCAACTCGGTCATCGACGCGTATCGCTCGCCGGGAGTTTTGCCGAGCATCCGCCGCAGCACCCCGTCGAGTTCCACCGGCACATCGGCCCGCACCGCCCGCAGCGAGGGAATCGGCTGCTTCTCGTGCGCGAGAATTCGCCCGAGTGCCGTGTCCCCCCGATAGGGACTTCGTCCCGTTAGCAGATAAAACAGCGTGCAACCCAGGCTGTAAACGTCGGCCCGTGCGTCCGCGGCACGGGTGTCGGACGCCTGCTCCGGGGCCATATAGTCGATCGTCCCCAGCACTGATCCCAGCGCTGTCAACTCCCGACCCGTCGCATCGGCGGTGTCCGTCCAGCGCGCCAGACCAAGGTCCAGCACCTTCACCCGTCCCGCCGCATCGACCAGCAAATTCGACGGCTTCACATCCCGGTGGATCACCCCTTGCGCGTGCGCGTACTCCAAACCCCGCGCCGCTTGCTGAATGAAGTCCACCGCCTGTGCGACCGGCAGCGGTCCCTGTGTGCGCACCAGCGCCGCCAGATCCGGCCCGTCCACGTACTCCATGACGAGGAAATGCAGTCCGCGTGTTTCGTCGGCGTCGTGCGCGGCCACGATGTTCGGATGCGCCAACTTCGCCAGCGACTTCACCTCGCGATGAAACCGCTCGACCTCCCCCGGCCCTCCCGTCGCCGACGGGGGAAGCACCTTGAGGGCGACGAGCCGCTCCATCCGCCGATGCTCGGCGAGGAACACGAACCCCATCCCCCCTTGCCCGAGCTTCCGCACGATCCGGTACGCACCCAGATCGGTTCCCGGGGAGAGCTCCAGGAGAGTGGGGGTGGCGAGGTCCGGATCACGTCCGGTCCTCGCCACCTCAGCCACGCCCGGCCCCACCGCATGTCCCGCAACGCTGGAATCCGCCCCGGTCATTCCCGACCGGGTGTCGTCCACCCGATAGTGGCGAGTCAGTTCCAGCGCCGCTTCGATCAGTCCTTCCAGCGACCGCGCTTCGACCTCGATCTCGTCGACAAGCGCCGCCCCCGAACGCAATCCCTCCACAAACGGGTCCGGCGACCCTTCGATCCTCGGGGCCGAGTGACCTGTCGACTCCCAAAACGCCAGCACCCGCTCGAATTCTTCCCCCGACAACTCGCCATTCAACGCGCGCCGTTCGAGCGCGGCATCGACTGGGCGGGGATCGGGCATTGGTGCGTCCACTCAACCTTCAATTCATGCTCTCGGAGAACCGCAACCGTTGCGACTCCTTCATGGAATACATAAGGGAATGCGCTTCGACCGCCGGATCTAACACCATTTCTCCGGAATTCCCGAATGTCGTCCGCCTGCTCCCCTCTTCACTTTCGACCTTGGACATTTGCCTTTTGACTCACCTCTCCTACTCCCACAGCCCGCCCAGCTCCTTCCGTAACCTGTTGAGAACACGGGACTTGGCCGTATACACCGCCCCGCGCGAAAGGCCCAGTTCCCGCCCGACCGCGTCGGCGTCCCGCCCTTCGACCGTCGTCATCCAGAAGGCCTTCCAGGTCGTTTCTTCGAATTCATTGCGAGCCAGGTCCAGCGCTCGGGCGGCCAGCGCGGCGTTGTATTCACGCTCCCAAAACAGTCGGGCCGTCTCAGGCTCGACGAGTTCCTCCGGGCCGATATCCACGGGCTTCAGCCGGCGTTTGCGAAAATGCTCCCGCCAGCGGTTCATCGCCACCACGCGCAGCCAGTCCCGAAAGCGACCCTCCCGCTTGAATTCAAAGGTGTGAATCTTTCCGCACAGCAAAACCAGCACGTCTTGTACGAAGTCGGGGATATCCGTGGCGGAGAACCCGGCCCGACGTGCCCACAGGGACAGCACCGGAACGTACATCCTCACGAAGCGTTCCCAGGCATCCGCATCTCCCCCCGTCCGTAAACGTTCCAGCAAACTCAACGATGTTGACAGCATGCTCTTGTGCCTGCGGGGCCGAACGACCGGCCTCGCCAGTCCACATTCGGTTAACGAACGAATCGAGTTTCGCTTCCGGGAAATCCGTCAGAATTGTGAACCATCGCAAGGCCGAATCCATCAGGCGAACAGTCTGAGTCTTTTCGATGCCCCTCCACGTGTGCCCCTTGCTCGCTTACCCAGCAGTGCATTCGGCGTGCGAAAAGCAGGGTTGATCGCCATGTTTTTCTGCGGCCCGACTCGTCAGCCAGGCCCCTCCACTCCCCGCAACCAACGACGTCTCGCGAACCCGTGCGAAGCCTCTCGCTCACCCGTCGCGCCACTCGGTGGTGTTCGGTAGACATCGCTCCGTCAGTTCCCCTCCGCCACCTCCCGGAGCCCCAACGGCGACATCGTCCACGGACTCGTCAGACACGGGTTCTGTTTCCCCTTGGAGGCCCTTCGCACCTCCGAAAACACCACCGAGAACACATGGTGCGTGTACAGCACATGGTCGTACGGGTCGAACGCCTCCGGTCCCACCGCCAACCCCTTCAGCAGGCCCGACGTGAAGTAGCCGTTGGCTTCCGTCCCCGACGCCTTCTCGTGGGCCATCGCGGCCGCCATCACGGTGACTCCCGCCGTTTCGTCAGCCAGATCCCGCGTCAGATCGGCGGTGGCGGGCAGGATCGCCCCCGCCCCGGCCGCCGAATGACACGCATCCAGCACCAACAACACCGGACACTCGATCTGAGCGAGATGTTTCCGCAACTCGGTCCCCGAGACCGCCGCCCCCGCGAGTGACTTCGAAGGGTCCGACTCGACCGACATCAGGTAATACTCGTTCCCCTGCTTGACGCCGTGACCCGCGAACTGGATCACGACCAGGTCCCCCGGCTTTGCAGCCGCCCGAATCGTGTCGATCGCCGCCAGGATCGCCGTGCTCGTGGCCTGCATGTCGACCAGCAATTGCCCCTGCGCCTTGCCGAAACGGTTCTCGGGACCGACGCACAGCTTTTCGAGGGCCGAGTACAGGTCGACCGCATCCTTCGCCGCGCTCGCCAGGTTGTACGCACTGTTCCGGTACTCCCCGACTCCCACGCACAGCCGATGCAACGTCGGTTGTTTCCCCGCCGACTTCGGTACCTTGACCACCAGCGGGTCCGACACCGCCGCCCCTTCGTCCCCCTTCGCGAGTAACTTCAGTTCATGCGGACCGGGTGGAACCTCCACCTCCCACGTCGTATCGGCGGGTTTTCCGGCGGGGACCGTAAACGTCCCCGTCCCACCCGTGAGCGCCTTGCCATCCAGCAACAGCCGCATCGACTTCACCGGTTTGTCCGCAGCCTCGGGAGTGGCCACTCCCCGTACCTGCACCTTCGTCCCCGTCTGCTTCACCAGTTGCAAACCCGCTCGCGGCGGGAGCAGCGCCGCCACATCCGGCGCGCGCTCTTCGACCTTCCCCCCCTCTTCGACTTTCCCCCCGAGTGCGATCGCCGCGCGCAACACCTCCGGATTGCGGAAGTGCTTCGCGAACTTGTCCGACGACACGAACGACGCGAACTCGTTGTGACCCCGATGCACGGCCCAGCCGAACATCCGCTCGCCGCCGGGACTTCCCACGTAATGTCCGCTGGCTGTCCACGCGACCCAGTCCCCCCGCACTCGGGCCAGCGACAGCACCGGGTACTTCGACCCATCCGTCTTGTGAACGCACAGCCGATGCGTGCCAGTTGAGCTCAACACGTACTTCCCATCCGGCGAAGGCGCCATATCCCGACCCGACACCGGGGGGGGCAGCAACCGCGACACCACTTCCCCCCGGGCATCGAACAGGACCGTTATCCCCTCGCCCCGAAACGCATTTTTCGCCGTGAGCATCACCAGCGGCGGATTGTCTCCTTGCGCGATCAACGTTCCCGCCGACAGCCGGTTGCCGATTCGGTACTCCCGCCGCTCCTCTCCCCCTTCCGACAGCTTGATGAAGTTCGCCCCCCCCCTGCCGTCTCCGAGCGTCCACTTTCCCGCCGCCAGTTGGCACGACTGAAAGTCCCCCGGATCGAACTCGGAATCCAGCTCCAGCTTCTCCAGATCGAACGCCACCTCCAGCCGTTTCAGATCGGTGTTCATGCGACCGGCATAGAACGATTCCGACCAGGCGATCCGCGGCGGCCCTTTTGTGGACCACCCCACCAGCGAAGGTGCGGGGCTTTTCGCCCCGCAACGGCTGATCTCTTTACCGTCCGCGACGCGGAATAGGATCGCATCCAGCCCTTGCTCGACGGTGATCGCCCCCACTTTCCCGTCGGACGAAATCGCGCTCGACGGCGAGA
Source organism: Planctomycetales bacterium (assembly GCA_044359065.1). Classification (GTDB taxonomy): domain Bacteria; phylum Planctomycetota; class Planctomycetia; order Planctomycetales; family Planctomycetaceae; genus JAIXZD01. Next base: position 19,714 of record JBIKMW010000117.1, read on the forward strand.
ACCGCCCTCCGCCGTCGAACTCCGCGACCCGGCGCGACTTCCCCTGCTTCACGTCGAACAACATCAACTCCGCCCGACCCGGCTGCCCTTCCCCGCCAGACGCCCCCGCCGCGACGTTCGCCGCGATGTACACCTCATCGGGTCCCTTCCAGCGCGCATCCCACAGCACATGCCGTTTGTCGAACGCATTGCCGGTGGCCTCGTCCCCTCCAATCCACTCCCGGATCAGCTTGCCGTCGGCACCGCGCAGTTCCACGGTCTGTCCGGCACTCCCGACCGCCACACGCGTCCGCACGAACCGCGTCCCGTCCGGAGACCACGCCAGCGCCGACGTTTCCGTCGAGACCTCCTCCGTGAACGCCGGTTGGTCCCCCTCTTTCGACAAGTCCCACCCGCACAGAAAGCCGGGCGGTCCACTCGCCACCAGCTTCGACTCGTCTGCACTGAACGCCATTGTGAGGATCTGCCGCTTCACACCGGGGACCGTCAATATCCGCCTTGAGCGACGGCGCCGCGTCCGCGGCTTGGCCTCGCCGAGGTTGTCGATAAAAAAAATTGCCGGTTCCTGTCCCCCCATCGCCACCACCAGCGTCCCGCTATCCGCCGAGAATACGAGGGCGGTCACTCCATTCTGACCGACCGCCAAGCGCAACAGCGTCCGCTTTTCGACATCCACCAGCACGAGCTTGGCCCGGTCCGCAGGGTTGTCTGGGGACAGACCCAACTTCTGCCCACCCCCGACCGCCACCAGTTTCCCGTTGGGCGACACAGCGGCGACATTCCACTCCTTGGGGTTGTACCCTTCCTCCTGGCCGTAAGGGGGCAGGCGAAACATGTCGACCCGTTCACCGGTCGCCACGTTCCAGACCTGCACGGTGTAATCCCCCCCGGCGGTGATGAGCCGCTTGCCATCCGCCGAGAACCCCATGTCCAGAATCGGCCGCACATGCGAGCCGGGATCGAACACGGGCACGACACGCGAGGGGAGAGCGTCGGCGTCTTCGGGTTCGTCGGCGGCACGCGTCGAGCCACCCGTCAACGCGAGGATCGCCACCCCCCAGACCACCCACGCCAGTGACCGACTGAAACGCCCCATAACACACCTCTCGCCAACACCCAACAAGGCAGATCCGGATTGAACCACCAAGGCACCAAGACACCAAGGAGAGACAAAGGAAGTAGAACAAATCAACCGAGTGACAAATTTCTTGCACGCCTGACGCCATCACCCAGAAGACCAGAGCGCACTAAGTCACTTCGTCATTAGTCATTCGGTA
>JBIKMW010000181.1:0-6191 GCA_044359065.1 Planctomycetales bacterium
TCACGCGAGCCAGGTCGGCCAGCACCTGCTCGGGTCGGTCTTCCCCTTCGCCGTAAGCGGCTTTGAGTTGCGCTGCCTGTTGAGCCTTCATCCGCGCTTCGACCAGCAACCCCTCCGCCAAATCCGCGCGAGCGGACTCCAACAATTTGGTGGCCTGTTCGCGGCGTCCTTCGGGTGTCAAATCCTCGGGGACCATCCGCTCCGCCCGCTTCTTGGCGATGATAGCGCGGTTCGAGGCCCGGTCGAGATCGGCGAGAATCAGTTCAGGCCGGTCGTCGAACGTACCGTATGTGGCGTCGAGGGACGCGGCTTTTTGGGCCAATTCCTTGGCAGAGTCGATGTTGCCGGATTCCAGTTCCTGCCGGGCCTGTCGGACCAACGCCGCGGCTTCGGCCACCTGAGGCGACCTCGTTCTCACGCGCACCGCTGTGGGCAGGTCGGCAACCTTCGGCTGTGCGGCCGGTGGTTCGACGGGAGCAGGTTCGGCGGCGAGCGTTTCTTCGGGCTGGCGAGCCAAGGACTTGGCCGCGCCGCCTGGAGTCGCCATTTCGACATCGGATTCCGCAGCCACCGGTTCGATTTCGCGCCGCTCGGGGGCACGGCGAGGGGCCTCGGCCACTTCGACCGGCGCCTTGGCCGCCGCCGCTGTCGGAGTGAGCGAGCGTTGCGTCGCGGAGGAGCGGGCGACGGGTGCCCGTTTCTTCATGGCCGCGAGAGATTGCAGGAAAGTCGTGGGGGTTTGCTCGCCCGCTTGCCATTGCACGGGGATCGCCCGGGCTTGCAGGGCTTTGCGAGCGGCGCCGTCGAAGTCGCCGGCGTTGGCCAACGTCTTCGCTTCGGTCAACAACGCCACGGCCCGTTCGCGCTCGGCCCCGCCCGTCTCGGCGTTCTGGGCACGCACGGTCCGCTTGTAGGCGGTCGGTTCACCATCCTCGGACTGGGCGCGGACCACCGTCGGTCGGACGGCGGCATCGGCCACCGCGGGGGTGACGGTCTTGGCTGTCGCGTTTCCGCCCAAGGCGGCGAATTTGGCTTGAGCACGCGACAGATAGGTTGCGAGTTCCTTGCGCTGGGAGTCGTGCAGCGAGGCCTCGCCACGCTTCGCGGCTTCGAGCCGAGTCACAGCCTCGCCGTAACGACCGGCCAGGTACGCCCCTTTGCCGGCCTGCAGGTCGGAGGCGGGAGTTGCGGCCACTGCGGCGGAAGGTCCGTCCGCCGCTTGCAGCGACGATCCGCCCGCCCCGAGCCACACCGCTCCGGCCATCAGGCCCGCGCCAATCACTCGGGACGTTGCAGTCCCGAAGCGTGCCCGACCGGGATGACGGGCATCCGGGCGGTTCGGCGACACATTGCGGAAATCCACCGGAAACATGCGGTGTCCTTGCGGAAGGAAGGATGCGGGGCGACTCGACCGAGCGGACGAGTTCGTTCCGAATTCTCGATGACGGGTGTGGATCGCGGGCCACGGACGGGAAGCGTCCGCGCGAACACTCCCACGGAGAGGGTTCGAAGTCGCGATGGTGTGGGTGGGGAAGGGGCGAGGAGAATCCCTCGCGAGAGGCGGGGCCGGGATGAGAACGCCCGGCGCGGAAGGGGGTGTTATCCGAGCGGTCGCGAGAAGGTCAAGCCGAACCTTCAGAGATTCTCTCGGCGAAGCTCGGAATTCGGGGAATTCGTGTCACCCGTGTCCGCGGCGTGGCGCGCTTCGGCCCATCCAATAGCGGTGGGCTTCCAGGAATTCGCGGAGAATCGACGCTGCGGCCAAGTCGCAAAAAAAGAGCGGACTTCACCGTGATGAAGTCCGCCGAGTGTTGATCGAGCCGCGCGAACCTGGGGGGCGATCAGCCCGAATGGATTGTCGTCGGGGATGAAGTGATCTGGTGTGGCCCAACGCGTGAGTTTTCAATTTGCGCCATTTCTCTCGGGAAGTCGCCGAGAGATCGCAAAACACCAGCTTTTGTGGTCTCACTCAGAGGCGCAGCGACGCAAAGAATTTGCCTTACTCTGCGTCTTTGCGCCTCTGCGTGAGGAAAAAGACCTTTGAAATCCTGATGTCCTCCGCAGCTCCGCCGGGAATCGCGCAACTTCAAAGCTCACGCGTCAGGCTTCATGAGTGAGTCCCCCCGCGATTCGACAGAATCACCGAATTCGGCGCAAAGCGCGGCCGCGAATCAGTGCGCCTCCGGCGGCGCATTCTGGTACGCCCGCGAGCGGAACAGGAACTCGACGATGTTCCCCTCGTGCGGTTGCAGCCAATTCAGGGCGTTCGTCTTCACGGTGCCGATGTTGAGCCGGTCGATGTTCGTCGCGTCGAGCAACTGCTGCGACCACTTCGCGTCCTTCGTGAGGGCCGTCCCCACCAGCGTGTAGCCGATCGATTTGATCATGTCCGCCTGCGGGCAATCGACGACCGCCACGAACGGGAACATGTACTCCGCCTTGGCGATCTCGACGTCCGGCGTGGTGCAGTGGAGCACCGTGGGACGGAGGAAATCGTGCCGCTCGTGATGAATCCAGCGTGGCCCGTTGCGGTACTTGGCGGTGACTTCCGTCACAGTCGACGGATTGTCGCGGACCGCCTCTTCGATCTGACCGTTGACTCCTTCGGCCTGACCATGCACGGTGAAGGCCGCGAGCTTCGCGTTCGGGTCCTTCATGGGAAGCGGTTCGATGGGCCCGATCCGCTTCGCGATCGCTTCAGCGATTTCGCGACCGTGTCGCGGCGCGTAAATCGCCGAGCAGTTGATGCAACTGCGGCCACCGTTTTGGGAGACGCTGTCCACCATCAGGTCGAGGTGCTGCTCCCAGTTGTCGATCTCGTCTTCGCCGAAAAGGATCTTGCTGAAACCAGGACCGTGGACCTGCACCTTGGGATTGCCGAGGTATTTGTCGACCGTCTGCTGGCCGCCAAAGATCATGCTGCGACCGCACAGTTCGACCAGTCGAGCGCCGACTTCCGCTCCCGCTCCCGGATACAGCGAGATCGATTCCCGAGGAATTCCCGCCTGAAACAGGGCCTCGGCAATTCGATACGGCGTCCACGGTTCCTGTTGACCGGGCTTGAGCACCAAGCCCACCTGCATGGGAATCACTGGCAGCCAGAGCGTATGCACGCCGGGCGAGTTCGACGGCAGCACCATCCCCAGCACCGGGCTGTTCGCCTGGTAACTGAGCATCACGCCGCGCGACTCCATCCCGTATCCCTGCGCGAGAATGTCGAGCGACAGTCCCCGAGTGAGAGCGTCGAGAATCTCATCCATTCGCGACAGCACGAAGTGGTTCTTCTTCATGTTGCCAGCGCACATATGAACCGGCAGTCCCGTCGTGGCGGACTGTTGCTCACAGAACTCGGCGGGGGTCTGCGTGCTGTTCCCCAGCGGGAGAGTCGCATTCAGGTACAGGTCCGCCGCGTGCTTGACCATCTCGATGAGGCGGGCCGGCGGAATCTTGCGCAGGCTGTCCCGTGCCCGCTGCGCGAACCGCATGTCCATCTGCATCAGGCCGGAGTTCGCCTGATGAATCCGCGCGACTGGCTCGCCGGTTTCAAAGTGGACGACGTCGACATGTTCGAGGCTGGTGTAAGGCTTGCCCCAGCGGAGAACGGGAATCTCAAGCACGGAATCGCTCCGAACCAGCTGGGCTGGAAGGAAAATGGAAAAGGGAAAAAGGAAAAGGAGGGAAGACGTGACAGCCCCGACGGCGTGTGCCACTGGCTACGCCAGTGCGAACGGGATCACGCTTTGACGGAGCCGCGGACACGCCATCCGGGACCGCACTGGCAGAGCCAGTGGCACACAATCACGCGCCCAGGAAGCGCCTCAATACACCCCGACCGTCGTCGACTTCGCGAACTCGTGGAACGGGCGCGTCCCGCTGATGCCGTCCCAAGGGTACTTCGCGTGGGGCAGTTCGCGTTCCCCTTCGTCGCGCTCCATGAAGCCGGGGATGAAGGTCTCTTTCGTCAGGGTCGTCAGCTTCACGCGACCGGTCTGGCCATACCCGACCACCTGGTTGTAGTCCTTGAACTCGACCACTTCGATGACGGCCCGAGGTTGCGGCGCGTAATACGTGATCTTGTAGTTGTCCGCCGGATCGAACGGACGGCTGCAGGCCAGCCCCATCAGCGTGTTGCCGTAGGTGGGGGTCATGAAGACCGGCGGCTCGTCGGGGTTGTTCGGGTCCTTGAGCAGTTCTTCCATCGCGAAGCGGTACCACTGCGGCGTGAACTCGGTCCCGCCGGAGAAAATCCCGGTGATCCCCGCTTCCTTGATGCTGCTTCCCTGCTCGAACAGCTTCATCGCCAGGGCTTCGAGCAGCTTGGGGGTCGTGAACATGCACTTCACGTCGTGACCCGCCTTGAGCACCGTGAGAGCCTGATCGATGACGTGATCGCGATACGCCTCCATCTCCTTCATCGCGCCCCGCTTCAGGACCTTCACGACCCAGCGGGGGTCGAGGTCCACGCAGAACGAGATCCCCCCGCGATAATGTGCGAGATGTTCGACCGCCAATCGCAATCGACGCGGGCCGGACGGGCCGAGCATCAGCCAGTTACTTCCCTTGGGGAAGTGCTCGTCGGGGAGGGTGTGGCTGAACTGCTCGTAGTCGGTCTTCCAGTCGTCGATCTGCATACGGGTCTTGGGAATGCCGGTCGTTCCGCCGGTCTCGAACACGTAGACCGGCTTCCCCTTCAGGCCTTGCGGAATCCAGCGCTGCACCGGACCGCCGCGGAGCCACTCATCCTCGAAGGACGGGAATTTCTTCAGGTCGTCGAAGGTGTGAACGTCCTTGCGGGGGTCGAACCCGAGCGTTTTCGCCTTTTCGAGCCAGAACGGGCAACCGGTGGCGGGATTGAAGTGCCACTCGATGGTTTCGCGGACATGGGCGTCGAGCTTTTCGCGGGCCTGTTGTTGGCTGGTTGCCAAATCGGACATCGGGCAGATTCCTCGGTCGACAGGTTCAAGGGATGAGCGATTCACCGAGCGGTTTCGGCGATTTGGCGACGGGGCGGTCGCCATGTCTGTGGGGGGACTTTTTCCACAGGAAACTTGGCCTTGAGAGACATGCTTCCGTGGTCGGTTTCCGGGCGGAGGTCGAAGGCGATCGGCAACGCTTTCCGCCCGAACCAATGCGGACGCGACCTCGGTTCCGCCCGAACTCGCAACCGACCCGCGCCGGACCATTTCAGTGTACGGAGCGCGACCACGTTCGCCAAACGAGCGACTCTTGGATCGGCCCGACAAACGTCAGCACGGGCGGCTTCTTGAGGCAACGAAGGGTCAACGGTCGCGTGAGAGTTGCGGACTTCCATGCAGTCGAACAAGGTGTGCTCTCCCTTCGACAACAAAGCACTGCGAGTCCACCGCGATGTCCGCGAACGACTGTTCCGTTTTGTCTGGCGAATGGCTCCTGAGCGATTCACCGCGATTGGCTGCGCCGAGAACGACGAGCAAACGGCATTCGATCAAGGCCTGATAATCATCAACTGCGAAGAACGTCGAGAATCTTCGTCGCCCATGTCGGAATGCGCGGTTCGCGGAGCAGACAACACGCCATCGAATACGAGACCCCCCCGGGGGGCTTCCCGCAGGTACAGCGTGGTCGATTCGAGGTCCCCGTTCCTCACGAACAAGTCCAAAAGGCCGTTGCCGTCCGCGTCTTCGCACGCCTGCCCCATGCGCGCCTCGAACCTCCCATCCCGGCCGAACGCCCCCCGTTAGCTACGCCGCGGTCCTCGAACTGCGGCCCCCCCCTTGTTGGTTTCCCGCCGCACAAACAGGAACCTCGGAACCGCGTCGTTGGCGATAGACAGCGACATCCCCTTCGAATCGTCCCGAAACCATCCCCACCCCGATCAACGGGCGCTCGCTCCACGGGATCAGGCCCACTGTTTATTGGATGTCTTAATGGACGTCGTATCGGGTGACCGCAACCGGAGCGCGTGTCTGGGTCGAAAGTCCGTCGTACGTTTCAAAGCTTTCTGGCTCCGAAGGGATCGCGTGGCCCGCTCGACTACGGACATTTGCCAACCGGCCTCTGCTCGTCAATGCCCGGGGTCGGCGCCGCAGGGCCTTCGCTTTTTTCGGCGCGTAACGTGCAGGGGAGTTGTGGTGGAGTTTGACGGAGCTGTGTTCACGTTCACGGAGGGGGAGTTATGTCGACGGCCTGCGCGGGGAACTTGCTTGCCAGAT
>JBIKMW010000025.1:0-63712 GCA_044359065.1 Planctomycetales bacterium
CCTCGACGGAGCGCCGGCGCAATCCACAACATCGGAAAGTACCTTCCGCTTTCCCTAGGGTCAAGAGGGAGGGGGACTTGCGCGCTCGGAGCTCGGACACCCGCCACGGGCCGCCCCGTCACCAGCCCGCCGGACCCGGTCCCCACACGGGAGCAACCGGAACGTAGCCCCAACCGGGCGGCACAGCCGCTCCCCACCCGCCGTACGACCACGTCACCGGATCGTAGGCCCCGTAGCCATACCCGTTCCAACCGTAACCCCAAACTCCGGGTCCGTAACCGCCTCCCACCACCCAAGGGGGGAGCGGCGCGGCGATCGCCGTGGGGGGGGCCGGTCGGGGCACGGGGTACTGTCCGTACGACCGCTCCCCCAACGACGGCCCGTACGAGTAGTACGGCGTGCCGAACGGGTATCGGCCATGAACGCCGTATTGGCCGAACGGATACCGCGTGTATCGGGAAATCAACCGGATCGGAGCACGGGTGGGGGTCTCCGACTCCATCGACTTGGACCATACCGCGTTGGAAAGATTGCGGAGGTGGGCGCGAGGCTCGTTGGTCGGAGTCACATCCGCCGAAGACCCGGCGGCCAAACGGACGGATTGAGCGTGCGCCGTGGCGGACTGGCCTGTCGCGAGGAGCAGCAACACGCCCCATGCGAAACCGGTGGAGCGCGAGAGTCGATCGAAGCCGCCGGTCATGGACGCCCCCGCCTTGGCGAATGGTGGTCCGAAGCCGTCGTCCGTGACTGGAAAGTGATTCCGAGTTTCCGATCCTAATCGGGGTGACCAACCGCGAGCAATTTTCCACGGCGGCCGTGCAAGGCCGAAAACGGTGTTGCACCGGATTTCGTCCGGATGGGTGCCCGGCGACGACTTTGCGGGGGCGTGGCGAGGGGACAACGCCTCGCGGCTTGGCCCCCCCTGCCCCGGCCGATCACCACGCTCGCGAGCTCACCACTTCTTTTTGATGCGGAGCCGCGCGCACCCGGCGGCACCGATGTAGCCAGCGTCCCCGCCGAGGCTGGCGAAATCGATGCGCGTTTTTTGGGCCGGAACGGGGAACGCACGCTTCCGAACCTCCGCGCGGATCTCCTCCATGAACCGCCGACCGAGCGGGTGCTCGGGACCGCCGAACGTCATCGCTCCGCCAAACAGCACCATTTCCGGATCGATCGTGTGCATGAGGGTGGTGGTGCCTACGCCCAGATACCGGGCGGTTTCCAGCACCAGTTCCAGGGCCAATTCGTCCCCCGCCTCGGCGTGTTTGGCGATGAGCAGCGGGGTCAACTCGGCGCCGCTGGCCGCCTCGTCCCGAAGCGAACCGGTGCGACCGGCGTCCAACGCCTCGCGGCAACGGCGTACCAAACCTTTCGCGGCGGCGTACGCTTCCAGCGTCCCGTACTGGCCGGTGTCGCACCGCCGACCATTGTGCATTTCGATGATGATGTGGCCGCACTCGGCTCCGTGGGAGTGGGCGCCCTCGATGATGGTGTCTCCCACGATGATGCCGCAGCCGATGCCCGTGCCGAGCGTCCAAAACACGAGGCTGCCCGCGTCGCGCGCGGCCCCGGCCCAAAACTCGCCATAGGCGGCGGCGTTCGCGTCGTTTTGCAGGACGGTCGGCAGCCCCAGGCGTTCCTCGACGCGGCGCTCGATCGGGAAGTCGTTCCAGCCGGGAAGGTTCGGCGGATCGAGCAACATCCCGGCGGGGATGTCCATCGTGCCGGGTGTGGCCAAGCCGGCGGCGGCAATGTCCGCAACGGTCAGTCCGGCCTCCTTGAGAGCCTTCTCTCCCGCGCGGCCGATGTTTTCGACCCCCGCTTGAGGACCGCGTGCGGCCTCGGTTGGCACGCTCACGCTCGACAGGGAGCGACCTTCGTTGTCGACCACGCCGGCTTTGACGTTGGTCCCCCCCACGTCGATGCCGAGAAAAAACGGCGCCGTTCCGCGATTCGGGATTCCCTGGGTGCTGGACATGGGAGCAATGGTCTGGAGACGAAAACGGCCAACCGAACGCAACCGGCTTCGGAGTATAAGACCGCGCTCCGGCGAGCGAAACCAGACGCGATCCGTGCGCGAGCGCAGGGGCCGCTTCCGTCAAACGCGGGGAACGCGGGATTCCCGACACGCACGCAATCCGAGCGAACCCGCACGAATCGTCGCCCGCCGACAAGGCGGATGGTTGTGAACGCCCCCTCCGTTCCGTTATTCCCCTTCAGGGGCGTTTCGTCGAAACACCTGTTCGCCGCACCGGACCGTAGAACCCGCCATGACCCATCCCTGGGGAGCGCTGATCGGCATCGACCTGGGCACGACCTACTCGTGCGTCGCCCATCTTTCGCGAGACGGCGTGCCCGCCACCATTCCCAATCGCGAGGGGGATCTGATCACGCCGTCTGTGATTTTGTTCGACGAATCCGGGCAAATTCTCGTCGGGCGCGAAGCCAAACGGACCGAGTGCGTGATGCCCGACCGCACGGCGGTCTGTGTGAAACGCGATATGGGAGAACCGCGTTACTCGCGCACGGTGGCCGGACAGTCGTTTCGTCCCGAGGTGCTGTCGGCGTTGATCCTCAAACGGCTGCGGGCGGACGCCGTCGCCCGCCTGGGGCGGGTCGATGCCGCCGTGATCACCGTGCCGGCCTATTTCGACGACACGCGGCGGAAGGCGACGCAAGATGCCGGACGACTGGCGGGGCTGACGGTCCTGGACATCCTCAACGAACCGACCGCGGCGGCGCTGGCCTACACCTACGAAGAACACATGCGCAAGTCGGGGGGAATCGACGCGCTGGCCGAAAGTCTGGACCGCCGACCGACAACCTCGCTGGTGTACGACCTTGGGGGGGGAACGTTCGATGTTTCGGTCGTGCGCATGCAGGGGGACCGGTTCGAGGTATTGGCGACCGACGGGGATGTGCGGCTCGGGGGGCGCGATTGGGATCAGACGCTGGTCGATCACGCCGCCGAGGCGTTCGTGCGCGAGCATGGCGACGACCCGCGCCTCGATCCGGAGTCGCTCGCGCAACTGTTTCAGGCCGCCGAGCAGGCCAAGCATTCGCTGAGCGTGCGGATGACGACGCGGATGCTGGTGGTCCACGCGGGACGCCGGCTGCCGCTGGAAGTGACACACGACCTGTTCGACGAATTGACACTGCCGCTGTTGACGCGGACGCGGATGACATCCGAACTGGTGTTGGAGGGGGCGGGTCTGGAGTGGGCCGACGTGGATCGCGTGTTGCTGGTGGGAGGGATGACGCGCTGCCCGCAGGTGCGGCGCATGTTGCGGGAAACGACCGGGCTGGAGCCCGACGCCTCTTTGGCCGCGGACGAGGTTGTCGCGCACGGGGCGGCCATCCACGGCGGCCTGTTGTTGGCGAAAGGGGCGACGCTGGCGCCGCAACATCCGCTCGGTCCCTGGGTCCGGATGACGCGCGTCGATGTGAACTCGCACAGCCTGGGCATTTCAGTGCGGACCCCGGAAGGGGCGTACGCCAACAGCATCCTCATCCCGCGCAACACTCCGCTGCCGGTGTCCCGCAAGCGGGTCTACAAGACGGCGGTGGCCAATCAGCGCCAAGTGCGAGTGCGCGTGTTGGAAGGGGAAGCCCCCGACGCGACGGCGTGCGTGCAAATCGGAGAGTTCGTGTTGGGGCATCTGCCGGACGATTTGCCGGAACGCTCTCCCATCGAGGTCGAATGCCGCTACGGCACGGACGGGAGGATTTCGGTTTCGGGGTTCGATCCGGACAGTGGCTCCATCGCCGAAACCGAGATTCATCGTCCCGGCTTCATCGCGGACGACGAACTGGCGGCGGAGGCGAAGCGGATGGAGTCGATCGAGGTGGGTTAGAGCGGGTGAAGTTCCCGGATGCCACGTGCCGGGATCGGGTGAGTGCGGGGAGTGAGCGATGCCCGTCCGGCTGCACCGAGACTCCGACGCCTCCGTGGAGATTCGCGCGGTGGTCGACACCACCCGCGCACCGTGGAACGGATGACGCGATTTCACGGAAGTCGCTCAAAGTTTCAGGGACGCACTTTGATTTTTCCGGACGCAGTGATCCGCGCGATCGCCGCCGGATCGACAGGGGTCCCTTCCACGGAAATCCCTTTCAATCGTTTGCGGGACAGGATCCACCGCACCGCCTCGTCCCCGAAACGAACCCGGGTTCGATCCAGGATCAGCGACTTTGGATCAAGAGAGAGATTCGTCAGCCATTCGTCCGATACTGCAGTGTCGGATAGGTCCAAACTCCCGAGCACCACTGACGCGGGGAGTGCGGCCAACCCGTCGGCAGTCAACCGCGTGGCCTCCAAATTCAAAGAATCCAAGCGGGGCCTCGGGGACAACGACCGTAAACCTTCGCCAGTGATCCGGGTTCGGTCCAGCCGGAGAATCCTCAACCTCGGGAGCGTGCCCAGCACCGGCAGGCCAGCGTCGGTGATGGCTGTATCATTGAGAAACAACCACTCCAGATGCGGGTGGCTTCGCAGCAATTCAAGGTCCGTGTCTTGTATCCCGCTTCCGCTGCAATCGAGGAGATCGATATCCGGAAGTGCCCGTAAGATCGCGGCCAAGTGGGTACCGCCCAACCCCGGATGATTGAGCGACACGTTCTCCACCCGCATTCCCCGCAGGCGGAGCAACCCGTTCGGGGTCAGATACGGCGAAGCCAGCACTACCCCCCGTTGCTTCCCGATCCGTGAGTAATGTTCCAGGTCCTCGTCCCGCAGGTCGGAGCACAACAATGTCAACTCCTCGATCCGCCGAATCGCGCCCAAGTGCTTCAATTCCACTCGCGGAACCGTCGCATTGAACCAGAGCCGAAATCGATCCGGTGAACCGAACCAGCGGATCGCCTGCCGTTGGATGGAAGGAAACGCGGAGAGTCGGTCGAACAGGGGATTCTGTGGGGCTTCTTCCACGGCAATGTCGACATCCCATCGCGCTTCCCATCGCGCGAGTGCCCACTCCTCCCGCAACACCGGCCATGCGAACGCGAGCGCCACCCCGACCAACAACAGCAACCCGGCCCCCAGCCACAGCGTCCACAACGGGACGCGGACTCTCCCCGGATTTCGCGACGGCTCCGATGACGATGAGTCCCCGCGCGGGGCGGCTGCGGTCATATTCCGACTCCTCTGCGCATCTTCTGGAGTCTTGATTGCGACGAATGTGCGGCGCGGTTCAGGAAAACACGTAGATTCATTCTGGGGCGTTCCGGCCCTGATGGCAATCGGACGGTTCTGTCAGGCTCAAACGGAAGGTTCGCGGCAGACAGAACCCCCGCCGTGGTGGATAACTTCCGTTGACGGGTTCGGCGGGTGAGGGACAAGAGCACGTCCGGCGGAGCCGGACGGCGAACTTTTGTGAGCCGCGCGCCGATTTCCACGCCGACCTTTACAGACGCTCGCGCCCTCGGTCTCCTTTCGGCGGGTGTTCAGCGTCACCGGTCGGGGTTCCAGCATGCCGGACAAGTTGTTTTGCGAGTCCGACGCCTCCGTGGAGATTCGCGCGGTGGTCGACACCACCACGCGCACCGTCGAACGCATGGCGCGGTTGATCCTGTCGCGACAGCGGTTGCTGATGGCGCGGCAAATTTTGATCGCCGCGATGTCGCTGGTCCTCCCCGTGCTCCTGCTCGTGATGCGGATCCGTCAGCGACAGGCGTGGTGGTTCGCGGCGTTTCTGGGGGCGTGGATGCTGATCCTGTCGGCGCGACTGCCGGGCAGCGTCGCCCGGATCACCGTCCGTCGACACCAGAAAACACCCGGCGGCATCGGCCACGGCGAGATCGCGTTTTCGGCGGACCGGTTCTTCTTTCGCAACACGTCGGCGCGACACGAATATGTTTTGAGCGACCTCGCCGAGGTGGTGCTGCTCAAGGAAGGGCTGCTGATCGTGATCGCGCAGGGCCAGGGGGTGCTGGTCGAACGGGATTGCCACGTGGCGGACGGTTTGGACTTTCCCCGCTTCGCGAAGCGGGCGGTCGAACTATGGACTGCGGCGCGGGGACTCGCCCGTTGATGCGCCTCGCCAACACGAGCTTCCGGCTCGGGGGACGGTTGTGCGAGGCTCAATACCCGAGGGCCGCCCCGTCTTTGCGAGGATCGGTCGCGCCGTGGAGCACGCCGTGCTCGTGGTCGATGAGAATGCCTTGGTAACCTCCGAAGCTTCCGACCGCGTAGTTCACCGTGTGCCCCCGCGCGCGCAGCCGCGCGACCGTCTCGGTCGAGATGCCCGACTCGACCGCCAGGTTGCCTCCCCCCGGACCTTCCGCGATTCCCGTCGGCGTAGGCGAGCCAAAGTGCTGCATGCGAGCGGCATCCCCGGCGGCCTGCACGTTCAGGCCGAAGTCGAGCATGTTGACAAGCACCTGCACCTGCCCTTGCGGCTGCATGTCGCCCCCCATGACGCCGAACGAGAACCAGGGTTTTTTGTCCTTCGTGACGAACCCCGGAATGATCGTGTGGAACGGACGCTTCTTCGGTTCGAGCCGATTCGGATGCTTTTCAGTGGGATCGAGCGAGAACAGTGCCCCCCGATTCTGCAGTGCGAAACCCAGGTCTCCGGGCACGACCTGCGATCCGAAGCCGTGAAAGATGCTCTGGATGAACGACACGCAGTTGCGGTCCTTGTCAACGACGGTGAGGTACACCGTGTCGCCATGTCCGGCGAGGGGATCACCATGCGGCACCCCCTCGGCGGCCTTGTCCATCGAGATCAGTTTGCGGCGACGTGCGGCGTATTCCTTCGAGGCCAGTTCGCGGATCGGCAGCGTCCCGAACGCGGGATCGGCATAAAATCTCGCACGGTCGGCATAGGCGAGTTTCTTGGCCTCGGCGAACAGGTGCAGCCAATCGGGATGACCGGGGCCCCATGTCGACAGCGGGTACGGTTCGATCAGGTTGAGCATCTGCAGGACGGCCAGCCCCTGCCCGTTGGGAGGCAACTGCCAGACCTCGTGGCCGCGATAACTCGTCCCGACCGGCTCGACCCACTCCGACGTGTGCTCGGCGAAGTCCGCCAGCGAGAAGTACCCGCCGTTCTTGTCGCTGAACTCGACGATCCGGCGGGCGATGTCACCGGTGTAGAAGGCGTCGCGACCTTTGTCCGCCAGCAACCGCAGCGTCACGGCGTATTCGGGGTTCTTGAAGATCGAACCGATCTCCGGAGCACGCCCCTCGGGGAGGTAACAGCGGACCGAATCGGGCCACGGGGCCAAGCCCCTTTCGCTCCCCTTCCACCCGCGCCCGATGATTTCGCTGACCGGGAAACCTTCTTCGGCTGCCGTGATCGACGGTGCCAGCAGTTCAGCGAGCGGCTTCGTACCGAAACGCCGCAGCAACACATCCCAGCCATCCACACAGCCGGGGACCGACCACGACAGTGGCCCCGTCAGTGGAATTTGCGACAGCCCTTTCTCGCGAAAAACTGCCGCATTCAACCGCGCGGGACTGCGACCGGACGCGTTCAATCCATACAGCTTCGAGGTTTTCGCGTCCCAATAGAGCACGAACAGATCGCCGCCGATGCCGCAGCTCATCGGCTCGACGACGCTGAGCATGGCGTTGGTGGCGATGGCTGCGTCGATCGCGTTGCCGCCGCGTTTGAGGACATCCAACCCGGCATCGGCCGCCAGGGGATGGCTCGTCGCGACCATGCCGTTGCGAGCCATGACGACCGAGCGGCTTTGGTGGCGGTGCTCGGCGGGACGGTCGTATCCGCCAATGGCGAGCATGCGGCGGTCGGTTGGTTCGTCGGCCATCGAGGAGGCTCCCGAGATCGCAAGGATGGACGCGACAATGATCCGGGTGACGGTGACGTGCGACATCAGACGTGCTCTCCGCGACGCGCAATATCTCAGGAGATTCGGCCTCACGCAGAGGCGCGGAGACGCAGAGTCAACGAAAAACTCTGCGTCTCCGCGTGAGGCATTCTTCAATACGCGCGAAGCGTCAATACGCGTTCTGTTCTTCGTCGGTGGTCGAGGTCTCCGTCGCGCTCGGCAACTTCGCGGTCTGCCGGATGCGGCGTTCGGTCACTTCGGCGGAGAGCTTCGCGATCGCCTCGTCGACCGACATCGCACCCACATCGCCGTCGATGCGGTCGCGGACGGAGACCTTCCCTTCCTCCATCTCCTTCGCGCCGACGACGAACATGTAGGGGACGAGGTCGAGTTGCGCATCGCGGATTTTGTGGCCGATCTTCTCCGGCCGCAGGTCGGTCGTGACACGGAAGCCCGCCGCCTTCAGCTTCGATTCCACGTCGCTGGCGTACGCACCGAACTTGTCACTGCTGATGGGGAGCAGCCGGATCTGCTCGGGGGCCAGCCACAGCGGGAACGCCGCCGCGAAGTGCTCGATGAGCACGCCGGTGAAGCGTTCCATGCTGCCGAACGGAGCGCGGTGAATCATCACCGGACGGTGCGGCTTGTTGTCGGCCCCGGTGTATTCGAGTTGGAACCGCTCGGGAAGGTTGTAGTCGAGCTGCACCGTCCCCAACTGCCATTCGCGGCCGATCACATCGCGGACCATGAAGTCCGCCTTGGGGCCGTAGAACGCCGCCTCTCCCTCGCGCGCGGAGAACGGGAGGCCGAGATCGGTCAGCACCTTTCGCAGCGACGCTTCGGCCCGCTGCCAGTTCTCTTCGGAGCCGACGTACTTGTCGCTCTTGGGATCGCGCAACGAGAGTTGCACGCGATAATCGTTGAGGCCCAGCGAACTGAGCACGAACTGCACAAGTTCGATCGTCTCCCGGAACTCGTCCTCGACCTGTTCGGGGGTGCAGAACAGGTGCGCGTCGTCCTGGGTCAACCCGCGGACGCGCAACAACCCGTTGAGTTCGCCCGACTGCTCGTGTCGGTAGACGGTCCCGAACTCGGCCAATCGCACGGGCAAATCGCGATAGCTGCGCGGTTGCGACTTGTAGATCTGCACGTGATGCGGGCAGTTCATCGGCTTGAGCAGGTACCGTTCCTGCTTCGATTGCCACAGTCTGAGAGCTGCCAATCGTTCTTCGACCGGGATCGAGGTCGTGTACCCTTCGAGTTCGCAGTCAAGCAGGCTGGCGAAGTCGAGGAATTTCTTCTCCGCTTCGGCGGTCATGGTGCCGTCGGAGAGCTTGGTGATCCAGCGGTCGATGAACGATCCGGCGGGGTGGCCGAACAGCGGAGCGAATTGCGAATCGCGATAGTACGGGAAGTGGCCGCTGGTCTCGTACATCTCGACCCGCCCGATGTGCGGGGTGTAGACCGGTTGATAGCCACGCCGGAGCAGTTCGGCCTTGATGAAGTCCTCAAGCAGGTTGCGGACGGTCGCCCCCTTCGGAAGCCACAGGCACAAACCCTGACCGACGTCGTTCGAGATGTGGAACAGGGCATGCTGCTTGCCGAGGACGCGGTGGTCGCGCTTCTTCGCCTCGTCCAGCCGCTCCATATGGGCGTCGAGGTCCTTCTGGCTGAAGAACGCGGTGCCGTACAGTCGCTGGAGCGGCTTCCCCGACGAATCCCCCTTCCAGTGGGCACCGGCGATGGAGAGTAGCTTGAACGCCTTGATTTTCCCGGCGTCGGGGATGTGCGGGCCGCGACACAGGTCGACGAATTCTCCCTGCCGGTAGAAGCTTAGCGAGCCGTGATCGGCCAGCCCGGTGGCGATGTGTTCCGCCTTGAGTTCCTGATTCAGGTCGCGCACGAACGCGACCGCTTCGTCGCGAGGCAGTTCGAAGCGGTCGAACGGTTCCGCCTCCTGCACGATCCGCTGCATCTCGGCTTCGATGCGGGGGAAGTCCTCTTCGCGAATCCGTTCGGCGAGGTCGAAGTCGTAGTAAAAGCCCTGTCCGGTGGTGGGGCCGAACGCGAGGCCGGTCCCCGGAAACACCCGCATCACCGCCCGCGCCATCACGTGCGCGCACGAATGTCGCAGAACCCCCACGGATTCCGCGTCCTTCTCGGTGAGCAGCCGGAACACGAGCGGCTTGTCGGCGGGTGCCTCGGCAAGAGGGCGTCGCAAGTCGACAATCGTTCCATCGACCTGCGCGGCCACGCACGCCTTGGCCAGGCGGGGGCTGATCCCTTCGGCGATGTCGAGGGGAGTGGTGTCGGCGGGGTAGTCCTTGACGGTTCCATCGGGGAGCTGAACGAACGGCATGAGTCGATGTTCCTGACGGCGGGGCGGACGGGGCGTCTTCTCCACGGAGCGAACACGAGACAATCCGGTTCGCTGAGGAATCGACGCCGAGCGGCCTGGCCGCGAAAAACGTGCGAAGCCGCGACGATCATGAAGGAATCGCCGTATGCCTCGTTCGACCGGGAAGCCGCGCCCGCCGAGACAAAGGGCGGTCCCGCGCGACGCCCGACGGGCGAAGAGGGGATGATAGCGGGGGGGCGACGGGGAGGGAAAAGGGTTTTTCCGCGAGACTGATATGCGTGACCGGCCTCATGTTCGCGGTTAGGCTACCTCGCAGCGGGCAGAGGGGCAGGCCAAACACACACAAGCGAGGTGTCCGGATGAGTTATCGGTTGACGTGGTTGGGCCATTCGGTCTGGATACTGGAGACGGCGGGGACATCGATCCTCATCGACCCGTTTCTCACCGGCAATCCGTCGGCGACGGCCAGCGCGGAGAGCCTCTCCCCCGATTTCATCGCCATCACGCATGGTCACGGCGACCATGTGGGGGACGCCGTCGAGATCGCCAAGCGAACCGGGGCGACGGTGGTCTCGAACTACGAAATCTGCGAATGGTTGACCGCCAAAGGGGTCGCCAAAACGCACGCGATGAATCTCGGGGGGGGCTTCGCGTTCCCGTTCGGGCGGCTGGAGTTGACGATCGCGCATCACAGTTCGATGCTGCCGGACGGGTCGTATGGCGGGAACCCGGCGGGGTTGTTGTTTACGCTCAACGACGGGGCGAAGATCTATCACGCGGCAGATACGGCGTTGTTCCTCGAGATGGAACTGCTGGGCAAAAAGGGGATCGACACGGCCATTCTGCCGATCGGCGACAACTACACGATGGGGCCTGACGACGCGCTGCTGGCGGTCGAAATGCTCATGCCAAAGCGGGTGATTCCCACACACTTCGGCACGTGGCCCGTCATCGCGCAAGATGCCGAAGAGTGGGCGCGACGTGTGCGCAACAAAACCGGGGTGGAAGTCGTGGTGCTGGCCCCCGGAGAATCGTGGGAGAACGCGTAGATCAGGCTGTGCCTGACGAATGGTGTGCGGTTCCCCGCCGCGCACTGCTGGACGAGCCAGCCGTGGCACACCACTGTGTTGCCAGATGGCAATCGGTCAATTTGCGACGGAGACTCACCCGATGAAGTGCGTACTGTGCGGAATGTTAGTGGCGGTTGGCTCGTTCGTGTTGGCCGGTTCCGCGTCGGCTCAGGACGCTGTGAGTGTTCTGAAGGTGGTCGACACTCCGGACGAGATCCAGCTTTCACTGCCGCATCTGGAGGCCACGATTCGCAAGAAGGGCTACGTCAGCGGGGTGAAGGCCAATTCGCTGCTCGACAGACGCACCGGGTTCCGCGACCTCGGCTTCGGCCTCGACATCGTCGACTGGATCATGGAACCGGGCAGCGACGAGGCGTATCGCGCGCAGCTCGACAAGGAACTCGTGTACGAGTTCGGGAACGCCTATCACGGCAAAACGCCCAAGCGGTCGATCGAGGGACCGCAGATTTGCACTCAGGCGAAAGAACTCGACCCCCGCGTGGTGCAAGGGAAAGACTTTCTCGCCGTCCACCAGAAGTTCAACTACCGGACTTCCGCGCCCGGCAAGAAAACCGGTTCTCTGTGGGAGCAGACGCTCGTGTTTCCGGCGGGTGAACGCTGGTTCGCTTCGATGGACAAGATCACCGCAAAGAACTCCAGCGACGCCATGTTCCTGCGACTCGACCTGCCGGGTCACATCAAGCACACCAAAGGGGATTCGTTCAGCGAGGTGTACCTGAGCTACCACGGGCGGATTCCGTCGTCGGAGTTCTTTGAGAACTTCGCCCCCGACGAGAAGTTCAACTACACCCGGGGACGGGACAAGATGCCCTCCCGTATGATCCGGGCTTACCACATTCGCGATCCGAAGACCGGCAAGGAGGGCCCTTGGCTGGCCGGGATGACGCTCCAGACGGACGTGGTGTCCGAGGCGTGGTGCCACCAGCGGGGCTACATCTGCATGATCGAAGAGTTCGGTGGCCGTCCGATCAAGGCGGGGGAGACGTTCAGCGCGGCGTTCATCGTGGGATTTTTCGACTCGATCGACGAGATGCACGCGGTGTACGACAAATACGCGGGGCACACGACGGTGAACGTCACGGCGGAGAAGTGGTCGTTCGGAAAGTAGCCGGTACGACGACTGTCTGCTTGCCTCGTTTTGACGTAACAGATTTAGCAGTCGGTGTTTGCAGCGGATGATCGGGCGAGTTTCGGGGGACGGCGCAGATTTCGCCACACGACAGATTTCCCTCTCTTGCGTGTTTTGACCAAACTTTGACAGTCGCGTGACAGCGTTCTCGCCGACCGTTCGTAGAAATGGGATGTCGTGCAGGTTGGTCCCGCGTGAACGGGGTCTCCGCACGTTGCCTCACGGTCAATTCTGCGCAGCGGAGGTCCGTCATGTCGCCAGTACAAATGTCCGGCGGTTCGCCGGTTGAAGCGGTTCCGTCTGTCGCGCCGGTCACCGAACCGCTGCCGCAAGGTCACGGTTTCGCGGCGGACTCGGCCGCGATCGTCGACGATGCGGGAGTGATCCACGCTCCGGTCGAGGCTCCTGCTGCAAAGCGACCGTCGAAGGTCGCGCATCTCGATCCGAACCAGGTCGCTCCCGGAAAGACGCCGTTTTTCAAGCGGTTCCCCGCCGGGCTGAGTTGGGTCGTGACGGGCTGGATGGCGGTCATGCACGTCGGGGCTGTGGCGGCCTTCTGGTACGTGTCGTGGCAGGCCATCGCCGTCTTCTTCGCGCTGCACTTCGTGACGGCCTGCTTCGGGATCACGCTGGGCTACCACCGGTTGCTCACGCACGGCAGCTTCGTGTGCGCCTCGTGGTTCAAGTACTTCTGCTCGATCTGCGGCATGCTCTCCGCCGAAGGCAGCCCGCTGCAATGGGTGGCGACGCACCGTAAGCATCATGTCCATTCGGACGGCGACGAAGACCCGCACAGCCCGCTGCACGGGTTCTGGTGGTCGCATATGCTGTGGTTCTATCCCTACGAGTCGGCCCAACAACGCGAAGCGTTGTACCTGCGCTGGGCGCCGGACATCTACAAGGACCCGGTCCAGCGGTTCTTCGACCGCACGTTCATCGTCTACCCGATCCTGCTGGGTGTCGGGTTGTATGCACTGGGCGAATACGCGCTGGGTGGCTTGGGGATTTCGATGGTCCTGTGGGGGCTGTGTGCCCGCATGACGGCCGCCTATCACAGCACGTGGTTCGTGAACTCGGCCACGCACATGTGGGGCTACACGAATTACAAGACGACCGACAAGTCGAAGAACCTGTGGTGGGTGGCTGTCCTCAGCTATGGCGAGGGCTGGCACAACAATCACCATGCTCATCAGCGGCTGGCCGTGCACGGCCACAAGTGGTGGGAATTCGACGTGACCTGGAACGTGATCAAGGTCCTGAAGTTCCTGGGGATCGCGTCGAAGGTGCAGGACAAGGTTCCGCTCTGGGAAAAGCACTGAGAATCTGCCGAGCGTGAACTGAACAATTCGCCGCCCCGGTTGGTCCACACGACCCACCGGGGCGGTTTCGTTTTTCCCAGTCGCGCCAAGCCAGTCGCGCCAAGCAGGGCTCGCCGAGGAATTCGGTCGGCGATTTCCCGCCATCCTTTCGCTCTCGGCAGGCGGTGCGTTACACCATTGTCTGGAACGATCCGGCCCGATGTATGGCCGCCGCCGACCGCTGGACCCCCCGATTGTCGAGGCCCGCCCTGTCCCCTTCCCCCCGCCGAGCGTCCACCCCCACGCCCGAGACTCCGGCCAAACAGCGTCGCGCCGCGAAGTCGCTCCGTACCCTGCACGACGAGACGGCCCACACCGCGCTGATGACCTGCATGGCACCGACCGGGCGGGACGTGCTCATGGTCGACTATTCGGGCGAGTGGCCTGTCATCGAACTGTCGCACGAGGGGGAGACGCTGCTGTCGGGGACATGGGCATTCTCGCTGTCCGCCGACGACGAGCCGGTTCCGTTCACCGGGGCGTGGGACTGGTGCTGTTTCCATACCGATTCCGACGGGGATTACCTCGAGCTCGAGGCGACCGGCATGGAGGGCTGGCGGATCGAACGACAGTTGTTCCTGGGGCGAAATTGCCATCGGCTGTTGATGGCGGAAACGGTGTGCGCTCCCGAGGGCGTTGGGGAAGTGCTCGTCGAAAGCTGGCTCCCGCTGGCGCCGGGAGTCCGTTCGGCGTTCGGACTGGACACCCGCGAGGGGAAACTCATGCGGGGGAAATCCTCACGCCCCGTAGCGCGACTGTTTCCGCTGGCCCTCGATCAGGACCGTGTGCAAAAGGCATGGGGGGCCTGCGAGCGGATCGACGCCGAAGAGGAGAACGACTTGCCGGAGGGGGCGGCGTTCTCGCTGCATGGATCGGGACGCGGCCTTTATTCGCCCTTGGTCATTGACTGGCACCCTGACCGTCGCAAATCGCCAGCGCGGTGGCGCACGCTCACCTGCACGCAGGAAGGACGCAAACTGGCCCCGTTCGAGGCGGCTGGCCACCGTCTTCAGGTGGGTGACGAACAGTGGTTGGTCTACCGCCAGATCGAACGCTCGGAAGTGGGGCGGGCGGTGCTGGGGTACCACACGCGATACGAGTCGGTCGTGGGACGCGTGCAACCGGCCGGGACGATCAAGGAGTTGTTGCAGATCGAGTGAGGGATCAGGCAGCGACCACGCGATCATCCCTCGATCACAGCGGCAACCACACGACTGTGTTCATCAGCTCGTCATAGGTCGAAACCTGCTGAATGAGTTCGAGATCCGAGACCAGGATACCGATGGACGACTTTGTAGGGTGACAGAAGAGGATTCCGGGAAAAGAAGTTGAGGTGCTCAGGTATCTCGCCGCCAATTCCAGAAAGTCCTGATCGCGAGTCACGATCACCCGCCCCAGTGTCGCCGCACGATGTAATACTGCTTCGTCCGAATGTCGGTCGTGTCCGTCATCCCGGAGGGTCAGCACATCGACACCGCGCTCCCGCAACCCAACCACAACCGCTTGCTGCATGTTGTGGTCGAAGTAGAACCGGACACTCATGCCTGACCCCGGGCGAGGCGCAGCCTCTCCTGAAGCTCGGGGTTCTCCAGAATCGTTCTCAACTCGGACAAACGCTGCTCTTCGCGTTCGAGCAGTTCATCACATTCGGCTCGATGCTCGTGGTAGTACCCGAGCGCCGCGTGGATCTCCGACAAAGTCAGATGCGGGTGTTGCCGTCGCAGTTGTTCGGCATCCCAATTGAACGCCAAATGCTCAGAGACAAGCTGCAGTACCTTCATCCCTTTGGACTGGATGATCGGGCGCCCCAAATCGTCGACAGCAATGAAGGGCCAAGCGGTGGCGGTCATGGTCGGATGTCCTTTCAGAACAACTCGCAGTGTCCCGTCAGATCATACGCCAGATTCTCGTCGAATCTACCACCCCTCACCCCGGAATCGGGTACGCCTTCGTCAGCTTGAACTTCGGGTTCTTCCCCAGGAACGCCCGCACTCGCTCTTCGCGGGCGAACGCTTCCGGCAGGAACTTCACCGCACGTTCGATGCGGTCGTTCGGCTCCGCGCAACTGAAGCGCAGGAAGCCCGCTCCTGCCTCGCCGAAGCATTCGCCACCCAGGCACGCCACGCCGAACTGGTCGTCCGCACCTTCCAGCAGGTACAGGGCGAGGCCGTGGCTGGTGATTCCCAGTTTGTTGCAGATAGGAGCGACGTTGGGGAACACGTAAAACGTCGCGGTCGGTTCGAGCGTCTTCACCCCCGGAATCGCGTTGAGTCCCGCCGCCAGCATCCGCACCTTCTCCTGGAACAGTCCCATCACGCGGTCGCGCTCGGCGGTGTCGGACTGCAGCGCGGCTGTCCCCGCCAGTTGCACGATCGGCGGGACGCACGAGAGTGACGTGTTGATCATCTTGCCGATGGCGTCGGCGATCTCGGCACCCGTCACGCAGAAGCCCAGCCGCCAGCCGCTCATCGAGTACGACTTGCTGAACGTGTACGCAGCCACACACTGGTCGAGCATGCCCGGCTGTTCGAGCAGCGAGCGGTGCCGCCCCTTCCAGACCATGTGGCAGTACGGTTCGTCGCTGAACACGGCGATGTCGCGACCGCGCACGAGGTCGGCGATGTCCTTGAGGTCCTGCTCGGTGGCGACCCCCCCTGTGGGATTGTGCGGACTGTTGAGGAAGATCGCGCGGGGCTTGGGGTCGTTCGCGAGGAATTTCTCAATCGCCGCCACTTCCGGGCGGAACTCGTTCTCTTGCCGCAGCGGAGTGAACACGGCTCGCGCGCCGCGACGCTCGATATTGGGGGTGAACGTCGGGAAGTGCGGGCTGAACACGAGCGCACCGTCGCCGGGATTCAGAAACGCTTCGCAGAAGAACTGCTGAAACACCTTCGCGCCGGGGCCGACGACGACGTTGTCGGCCGTTGCCGGAATCCCGAATTCGTCTTTCACGAATCGGGCCGCTTCCGCCCGAAACACCGGCAGGCCGGGAGACGGGCAATAATGCGACTGGTTGTCGCGAATCGCCTTCTCGCCCGCTTCCTTGGCGTGACGCGTGCTTTCAAACGGACTGTCGCCAATCTCGAGTTCAACCACGTCCTTGCCGGAAGCCTTCAGCGACCGGGCCATCGCCAGCACGGTGAAGGCGGTTTCGACGTTGAGAGTGCGGGCGAACTGACTGAGAGTGGCGGGCACGGGGCGATCCTTCCGGGAGGCTCGGGCGGATGGGGAGTCGGTCTGTTGTTCGAAAGTCGTTCGGACGCTGTCCCTCGCTCACGCGTCGGGTTACCGAAGAACGGCCCGTTGAAATTGGAGGTCACACCCCCGCACGCACATCGCGACCGAGGAGTTGCGGATTCGACGGCAGGTCGCTGTAACCCATCAGGTACTTGTCGACACCGACCGCCGCTTCGCGTCCTTCCCAGATCGCCCACACGATGAGCGATTGGCCGCGACGGGCATCACCCGCGGCGAACACACCGTCGACGTTGGTCTTGTAGTCGTCGTCGGCGATCACCTTTTCGATGGCCCCCTCCGTGGATTTCACACCGAGCTGATCCAACAGGCTGCGATAGCCGGTCCCGGTGAAGCCCATCGCGAGCAGCACAAGGTCCGCGGGAATCTGGAACTCGCTGCCGGGAACTTCCTTCATCTTCATCCGCTGACCGTCGGCCACCCATTCGAGGCGGACGCAGTTGAGGTGCGTGACCCGACCATTCGCGCCACCGAATGACTTCGTGAGCACGCTGAAATCGCGTTCGCCCCCCTCTTCGTGGGCGCTGGAGGTCCGCATGATCGTCGGCCAATACGGCCAAGGCATCGTCTCGTCGCGCCCCTTCGGCGGCTTGGGGAGCAGTTCCAGTTGCACGACCGACGCGCAGCCATGTCGGTGGACGGTCCCCAGGCAGTCGGCTCCGGTATCCCCCCCGCCGATGATGACGACCTTCTTTCCCTTGGCGGTTTCGTAACCCTTCGCGGCAATGTCGTCCCCCTCGCACCACTGGTTCTGTGGTGTGAGGAAGTCCATCGCGAATTCGATTCCCTTGAGCTTTCGCCCTTCGATCTCCAGATCGCGAGGATGCGTGGCCCCGCCACACAGCACGATTGCATCGAAGTCGGCCTTGAGGGACGCGACCGGGACATTCACGCCGACATCGGCGTTGGTCCGGAAGACGATCCCCTCCTCCTCCATGAGCTTGAGGCGACGGTCGAGGACCGCCTTCTCCATCTTGAATTCGGGGATGCCGTAGCGGAGCAAGCCGCCGATACGGTCGGCCCGATCAAAAACCGTCACCGAGTGACCGGCCCGATTGAGTTGTTGCGCACACGCCAGGCCCGCCGGGCCCGAACCGACGATGGCCACTTTCTTCCCCGTTCGCCGCTCGGGAGGTTCGGCGACGACCCAACCTTCGGCGAACGCGCGCTCGATGATCGAGTTCTCGATGTTCTTGATCGTGACCGGCGGCTCGTTGATCCCGAGCACGCACGCTTCTTCGCACGGGGCGGGACAGAGGCGACCGGTGAATTCCGGGAAGTTGTTCGTCGAGTGCAGGCGGCGAATCGCTTCGTGCCACTGACCGCGATACACAAGGTCGTTCCAGTCGGGGATGATGTTCCCGAGCGGGCAACCGGTGTGACAGAACGGCACACCGCAATCCATGCAGCGCGCCCCCTGCTCGATGAGCTTCAGTTCGGGAAAGGGCTGGTAGACCTCCTTCCAGTCCTTGAGGCGATCATCGACCGGACGCCGCTGCGGCGTTTCGCGGGAGTATTTCAGAAAACCGTCGGTCTGACCCATGTCTGTCACCTCGTCGGGGCCCGCACTTTGGCCAAGCCCCCGATATCAAAACTGATTACTCGCTGTTTTTCGCGTCACAGACGCCTGACTCTTATCTGGCTTCTTTTTATCTGTGTTTCATCTGCGTTCAATCTGTGGCTAAAAACTGTTTTCAAAAAGTTTTAGCCACAGATTGAACACAGATAAGGGAAAGATTTGCTGAATCCAGCCGGCAGTCATCCTCCGTGGCTCAGCCGGATTTGGCTTCATCGCTACGACGCCGCGGCCGCCACCGCTCCCTTGGCGGCTTGCTTGCGCTGTTCGACGACCTTGCGGAAATCCTTCGGGAAGACCTTCACGAACTTCTTGACGTTCGCCGCCCAATCCGCGAGCAACCGCGCAGCCTTGGCACTGCCGGTGAACTTCAGGTGTCGTTCGATGGCCGCCTTCAGGAACGCGATGTCGTCCGCTTCGACGACCGGTTCCAGGTCGACCATCCCCTTGTTGCACCGAGTGGCGAACTGGCCCTCCTCGTCGAGAACGAACGCCAGGCCGCCCGACATGCCTGCCGCGAAGTTGCGACCGGTCTTGCCGAGCACAACCACGTTGCCGCCGGTCATGTACTCGCACCCGTGGTCGCCGACACCTTCGACGACGGCCAGCGCCCCCGAGTTGCGGACGCAAAACCGCTCACCCGCCCAACCGCGAGCATACAGTTCGCCATCGGTCGCGCCATAGCACGCCACGTTGCCGATGATGACGTTCTCTTCCGCCGGGAAATCCGTTTCTTTCGAGGGGAACACGACGACCCGTCCGCCGGAGAGCCCCTTGCCGACATAGTCGTTGGCGTCTCCCTCGACGGTTAGCGAAATCCCCTTCGGAATGAACGCCCCCAGGCTTTGGCCGGCCGAACCCTTGAACTTGATCGTGATCGTGTCGTCCGGCAGACCGGCCCCGCCATAGCGGCGTGACAGTTCGGCACCGAGCATCGTGCCGACCGTCCGGTTGACGTTGCGGATCGGTAGCTCGAACGACACCTTCTCACCACGCTCAAGCGCCGGAGCACTGCGCTGAATCAGTTCGTTGTCGAGCGCCGCGGCGAGGCCGTGGTCCTGTGTTTCGACGCACCGCGTCTTCACGTGCGGCGGCACATGCGGGCGGAACAGAATGGCCGAGAAATCGAGTCCCTTCGCCTTCCAGTGGTCGACCGCCTTGCGGCTATCGAGTTGATCCACGCGACCGATCATGTCCTCGACCTTACGGAAGCCGAGTTTGGCCATCACGCGGCGCAGGTCCTCGGCGAGGAACATGAAGAAGTTGACGATGTGCTCGGGCTTGCCGGCGAACTTCGCGCGCAAACGCGGGTCCTGCGTTGCGATACCGACCGGGCAGGTGTTCAGGTGACACACCCGCATCATGATGCAACCGGCGGCAATCAGGGCCGCCGTCGAGAAGCCGAACTCCTCGGCCCCCAGCAAAATGGCGACCGCGATGTCACGCCCGGTCTTCAACTGACCGTCCGTCTGCACGACGATGCGGCTGCGCAGGTTGTGAATGACGAGCGTCTGGTGCGTTTCGGCCAGACCCAGTTCCCACGGAATCCCGGCGTGCTTGAGCGACGTGAGCGGGCTGGCCCCCGTCCCCCCTTCGTATCCGGAGATGAGAACGACGTCCGCCTTCCCCTTGGCGACACCGGACGCGACCGTACCGACGCCCACCTCGGCCACGAGCTTCACGTTGATCCGCGCCCGGTTGTTGGCGTTTTTCAGGTCGTGAATCAACTGGGCCAGGTCTTCGATCGAGTAAATGTCGTGGTGCGGCGGCGGGGAGATCAGCCCCACGCCCGGAGTCGAGTGCCGAATGCGACCGATGTAATCGTCGATCTTGTGACCGGGAAGCTGGCCCCCTTCCCCAGGCTTGGCTCCCTGGGCCATCTTGATCTGGATTTCGTCGGCGTTG
The DNA here is from genome assembly GCA_044359065.1 of Planctomycetales bacterium. GTDB lineage: Bacteria > Planctomycetota > Planctomycetia > Planctomycetales > Planctomycetaceae > JAIXZD01. The sequence goes on from JBIKMW010000025.1 coordinate 20,465, forward strand.
ACGAGGTACTCGCTCGTCACTCCAAACCGACCGGAGGCGACCTGCTTGATGGCGCTGCGGCGCAAATCGCCGTTGGCATCCGGCTTGAACCGAACGGGGTCTTCACCCCCTTCGCCAGTGTTGCTCTTGCCACCCAGGCGATTCATCGCAATCGCGAGTGTTTCGTGCGCCTCACGAGAAATCGAGCCGAGCGACATCGCACCGGTGGCGAATCGCTTGACGATGTTCGCGGCGGGTTCGACCTCTTCCAGCGGGATTTCGGTCCCCGCCTTGAACTCCAGCAGACCGCGCAGCGTCGCCAGGTTCTTCGCCTGGTTGTCGCAAAGATCGGCATACTGCTTGTACACGCCGAAGTTGTTCGTCCGCACCGCGTGTTGCAGCTTGGCGACGACTTCGGGGTTGACCATGTGATACTCGCCGCGGCGCCGCCATTGGTATTGGCCGCCGACATCGAGATCGAGGTCTTCCGGGACGTGGACCTTCGGATAAGCCCGGGCATGTCGCCGCGCGACTTCCTCGGCGATCACGTCGATACCGACCCCCTGGATGCGGGTGGCGGTGTGCGTGAAGTATTCACTGACGAACTCGTGGTTGAGTCCGACGGCCTCGAAGATCTGGGCACCCTGATAGCTCTGAATCGTGGAGATGCCCATCTTGGACATCACCTTCAGGGTCCCCTTGTTGACCGCCTTGATGTAGTTCTTCTCGGCGGTCTTCTCGTCGACGGGGCCTTTGGCGCTCTTGAGCCAACCCTGCTCGGCCATCTGAGCGAGCGTTTCAAACGCGAGGTAAGGATTGATCGCCCCGGCCCCGTATCCGAACAGTGTCGCGAAGTGATGAATTTCGCGCGGCTCGCCGGTTTCGAGGATCAGGCTGCACTTGGTGCGGGTCCCTTCCCGGATCAAATGCTGATGCACCCCCGAGCAGACGAGCAATGCGGGAGCGGCCGCATGCAGCTCGTCCACCTTGCGGTCGGACAGCACCAGAATCGCCACCCCCTGTGCCACCGCCTCCGAGCACTCCCGACGAATGCGGGTCATCGCGTCCTTGAGGGCCGCGCCGCCACCGGCGACGGGGTAGACCGTCGAGATCGTCGCGGAGCGGATCTTCCCTTCGGAGACCGCGCGGAGCGCTTCGAGATCGTTGTCGGAAATGATCGGCTGCCGCAGGAACAACTGGTGCGCGTGTTCGGGTGTTTCCTCGAACAGATCCTGCTCGGCACCGAGCGTCACCGCCATCGATGTGACCAGTTCTTCGCGGATCGCGTCGAGCGGCGGATTCGTGACCTGTGCGAACAGTTGCTTGAAGTACGGGTAGAGCAGTTGCGGCTGGTTCGACAGCACCGCCAACGGAGTGTCGTTCCCCATCGACCCGAGCGGTTCTTCACCGTTCAGGGCCATCGGGGCCATGATGATCCGCAGGTCTTCCAGCGTGTAACCGAAGGCCTGCTGCCGTCGGAGCAGCGTGTCGAAATCGTGCGGCGTCTTGTCCCGATGCGGCAACTCTTCCAACCGGACCTGTTGTTCCGTCAGCCACTGCCGGTAGTTCTGTCGCGAGGCCAGTTGTCCCTTGATCTCTTCGTCGGGGATGAGTCGCCCCTGCACGGTGTCGACCAGGAACATGCGGCCCGGCTGCAACCGCCCCTTGCTCAGCACGTTTTTCGGGTCGATGTCGAGCACACCCGATTCGGACGCCATGATGACGAAGCCGTCCTTGGTGACGGTGTACCGCGACGGACGCAGGCCGTTGCGGTCGAGCGTCGCGCCGATCATTTCGCCGTCGGTGAACGTCAGCGACGCCGGGCCGTCCCACGGCTCCATCAGGCAAGCGTGGTACTCGTAGAACGCCTTCTGCTCGTCGGACATCGATTCGTGTCCGTCCCACGCGGCGGGAATCATCATCATCACCGCGTGCGGCAGACTGCGACCCGTGGCGTGCAGCAGTTCCAGCGCGCAGTCGAAGGCGGCCGAATCGCTCAACCCCTCGGGAATGACCGGGTACAGCTTCTTGACATCGTCCTGGAACCGCTTCGTTCCCATCACCATTTGACGGGCGCGCATCCAGTTTTGGTTGCCGCGAACGGTGTTGATCTCGCCGTTGTGGGCGATAAAGCGAAAGGGGTGCGCGAGGTCCCAGGTGGGGAACGTGTTGGTGCTGTACCGCTGATGCACCATCGCGATCGCGGTTTCCATGTCCGGGTCGGTGAGGTCGAGATAATACCCGGTGATTTGGGTCGCCAGCAGCAGCCCCTTGTAGACGATCGTCTTGTGCGAGAGGCTGGGGACGTAGAACGACTTCTTTTGGGCGAGATCGCTCTCGCGCACGAACGCTTCGATCCGCTTGCGGATCACGTATTGCTTCCATTCAAAACCGACGGCGTCCGTTCCCGCGCCGCGGCCGATGAACAGCTGCTCCACGAACGGTTCGACGATCAGGGCCGTTTGCCCCAACGCCGAATTGTCGCGCGGGACGTCGCGCCAGCCGAGCACGACCTGCCCCTCTTCACGCACGATCCGCTCGAAGTTCTGCTCGCAGACTTCGCGCTGCGCCGGATCGGCTGGCAGAAACGTCATCGCCACTGCGTACTCGCCCGCGGGGGGGAGCGCGATCTTCAGCGCGGCGCACTCCCGCGCGAAGAGCTTGTGAGGGATTTGCAACAACACCCCGGCCCCGTCGCCGACATTGTCCTCGCACCCGCACGCGCCACGATGCTGCAGGTTTTCGAGGATTTTCAGCGAATCCCGCAGGGTTTTGTGCGATTTCTGTCCGCGCAGGTTGGCGATGAACCCGACGCCGCAGGCGTCGTGCTCGTTGCGGGGGTCGTACAGGCCCTGGGCTTCGGGGGGGGCGGTGCGATAGTGCGACATCGTGCGACTCGTCCTTCCAACTTCGTTGCGTGCTCGGTGCGGCGAGTTGCGCCTATCCGACTCGTAATGATCCTGTCGACAATCTCTTCAAATTTTCCGCTTCACACACGTCACTTGCCGTCTGGGGCGGAGACCGCCACACCAGGTGACAACCCTCACGCCACGCACTCGCAACCCGCTGGTTCCGAACTCGCGAGGCCACCAGCTAACCCGCCGCCGTCGGGTCTTCGCGCAGCAGGTCGATCAGACACTGCTCCGCCGTGGAGAGCGATTTGTGTTTCAGGCGGACGATTCCCAACGGTCGTTCCAGTTTCACGTCGTCCAGCGGCACGGCGCGGAGTGTCCCCAGCGCCACTTCCTCGCGGAGTGTGGGCCTGGGAAGCAGCGACACGCCCGTGCCGCACCGAACCGCTTGCTTGATCGTTTCGACATTGTCGAACCGCGAAACCATGTCGACCTGAACTCGAGCCTTCCTGAGCGCTTTGTCCACTTCCTTGCCGATCGTCAATTCCTGTGTGAACCCGACGAACGCCTCGCCGGAAAGGTCCTTCAAACACACGGATTCCCGATCAGCCAACCGATGTTTCGGCGCGAGCGCCACCACCATCGGCTGCGACTGCCACGGCACCGCTTCGAATTCTCCCGAATGCTTTGGGAACGAGACCAGACCCAGATCGGCCCGGTCGTCCCGCAGGCGTTCGTACACCTCGTCCGGGTGCAGGTAGGCGATCTCCAGCTTCGCGTCCGGGTATCGCCGTTCGAATCGTTCCGTGTACGTCTCCATCTGCAACAGGCCGACCGAGTAAATCGCCGCGACGCGGACCGACCCGACCACGCGGTGCTGCAATCGCAACACCGCATCTTCGACCTGCCTGTAACGCTTCAACACATCCCGACATCCCTCGAAGTAGAGCCGACCGGCGTCGGTCAACTCCAAGGGACGCTGCGAACGGTCGATGAGTTCGGTCCCCAGCGCCTTTTCCAAGGCCTGCACCGCCTGACTGGCGGCGGACTGGGAAACACCGTGCAACGTCGCGGCTTTGGAAAAGCTCCGCTGCTGGGCGATGTCCACGAAGAGTTCGACCGAACGCAGGTGCATGACTATAAGTAAATGTGATAGTTGTCCGGCACGAGTATTCGGAACGCCCATTATGGGGCGGGAGAGGGGAGAGTCAAGCGGCTTTGGGAGGGAATTGTGAAATCTTCTCGTCAGTATCATAGGACCTTTGTCCGGCTACCCTTCGCACGTCCGTTGCGCGCTTAAGGCAAGCGTACATGGTTCACCGGGGCGGGCGCTGTTGGCGCCCAACCGTACACTCGCTGCCCGACCCGAGGGCGAAGGTCCGACCGTGTTGTGAACGGCAATCCCTCGGTACACTTCCTCAAGCGACCGGGGAGTTGCGGTCTCGGGGCCGCGTGAGTTCACGGGAAAAGTCCGCACGAGGTCAACCCGCAACGAGCCATCATGCCCGACACTCCGCCAATCCCCGCCGCCCCCAAACCGCTCGACCGGCGGTGGATTTTTCTGGCGATGCTGCTGGCCGTGGCCGTGCCGATGCTCGCCAAGCTGCGGTTTCCGGAATCCCCTTCGCAGCGCGTGCGCGACGTGTTCGACACCATCGAGGCGCTCCCCGAGGGTTCGCGCGTCCTGGTCGCGCTCGATTACGACCCCGCCAGCGAAGGGGAACTCGCCCCCATGTCGGCCGCCTATGTCCGGCACTGCAGCGAGAAGAAGCTCAAGATGTTTTTCGTCACGTTGTGGGACCGCGGCCCCCCCATCGTGCAGCGGCACACCACGCTGATCCGCCGCGAGTACCCGGACCGAACCTACGGAGAGGACTTCGTCGATTTCGGGTTCAAGGCGGGGGAGAAGGGAGCGATCAAAAACGCCATGAGCAACATGGCGGGGGATTTCGTCACCGACCATTTCGGCACGAATCTGGAGCAGATCCCCCTGACCAAGGGGCTCAAGAGCTTCGCCGACCTCGACCTGATCGTGTCGGTGGGGAGCGGTTCGCCCGGGCCCCAGGAGTGGATCCAGTATGGTGCCGCGCAGTACGACATCCGCATCGTCGTTGGATCGCCCGGAGTTCAAGCTCCGCAGCTGTACCCGTACCTGCCGAAGCCGCTCAACGGCATGTTGGCGGCGATCAAGGGGGCGGCGGAGTACGAGCAGCAACTGATCCTGCGCTACCCGCACCTCAAGGAACGGGAAGATGCCCAGGAGGGCTTGCGCCGCATGGGGCCGCAACTCGTCGCCCACGTGCTGATGGTGGGACTGATCGTGTTGGGGAACGTGATCTATTGGCGGCAACGCGGGGTGGCGTAGTCAGCAGCATCGCGATCGGTGGGATCGCGGACGGCGGCATCGAGGACGACAAGCGCCGACCGCGACGGAACGGTGCGGGGACTACTTCCCGGCGTTCTTGCCCACCTTCGGCACTTCGATCACCTGCGGATACGGGTCCATCACCCAGTTCTTCAGCGGTGTTTGCCCCTTGCTTCCGGCGACCTGGATCGCCTCTGAAACCAGCACGTCCTTGCCGGTTTCGGGATGTTTCTTGTACTTCGCGGAGAACGCCTTGCGGTGTTTCTCAATTCGCGGATCGGACGGCGAATCGAACGAACCGACGGTCACGATCGAGCGGAACCGATCGTGATAGACCCACGCCTCCAGCTTCTGCTGGCGCATGGCCTGGCACAGTTGCCACGCGTCCATCCCGGCCTGGTCGAGGTTGACGCTGCCAGCCAGCTTCTTCTCGAACTCGGCGAAGCGGGTCGGCTTCACCTGCGATTTGCCGTAGAACGACGCCACGACCAGCGAGTATTTGCCGGGATTCGACAGCAGCGAATGGTCGACGCCGCTGTTGAGTTTGGCGACAAGCGGATCCTTGGCGCGGACAGCTGTCGCGACCTCGTCGGGGCTGAGCATCGGGTTCGTCGTGAGGAACGCCTTGTTGAGGGGGCCGGCCCCCTTCCCTTGCCCGGTGATCCCCGCCTTGTTGAGCACCGTGGGTTGGAACTCCTTGATGAACTTGAGCGTCCGTTGGGCGACCTTGTCGTCGATGTTGTCGTAGTTTCCGGCCAGGATGCCGATGTTGTTGCGCTGCGCCGCGAAGATGCGGCGGTCTTCCTGCCCCATCCGGTTGAGCGTATTGATCCGCTCGACCTTGGCGTCTTGCGCGTAAACATACGCGGGAATTCCCTTCGAGCGGAGCTCGTGCACCAACTCGTCGGCCGCCTTCATGGCTCGCTCTTGCTGCTCGCGCGTCGAACCGTTCAGCGTCGTGACCATGATCATCCACGGTCCGTGCTGTTTGGTCAGCGAGTACCGCTTCCCCTTGACGGCCTCGATGGTGGCCGCGGAAAGGGAGTTGCAATCCGAGGAGGGCCCGATCATGCCGAGACACAGCCCGATCAGGAGTGCTCTGGCAACCAGGCGGGAGCGGCGGCAAGCGGGACGTTGTGCGGCGGCCATGTCGGGAGCACCACGTGGGCAACGAATCTCGAACCGAGCGCGGACGCGCACAATGCCGTCCAGAGGCCGGAACGCAGTGGTCGAGGGGAGAGTTGCAAGGGGGAGAGAGACGCGGCGGAACGCCGGTCGCGAGGTGACGGGAAAGCTACGCCAACACCCCGAAGGCGGTAAAGAGCGTTTTCGGAGGCGAGCAATTTGCCAGCTCGCGACCGGTTGCCATCCGGCAGAGGAACACGGTGGTGCGGATTGCAGTGGGCGAGTGTAGTCTTTGCAAAATCGGTACAACCGCTACAGACCCATGCGTGATGTTGAATGGCGATCTTTTGTTGTAAATGTTTATGGGGTAAATCGTTGGGGTGTTCTTTGGTGGGGTGGAAGTGGGCAGCCTGATGTTCCGGCACGCCACGTGCATTTGAGCTTGTTCGTCTGAACGAACCAGTTTCGACCCCAGAATTTCGACCCAGAAATCACCGGTCCGCAGGCCCTGCTTGCGGGGGAACGGTCCGCTTGCGGATCAAACGGGTTCCTGCGGAACGATTCGGACAGATCCCGCCGGCCCGCCTGAGAAACGGGCCTCATCCCACCCCAAAACCCACCTCGAATTCCCGCCCGCCCAAGGCCGCAGGGTCACCCGTTCCCTGACGGCCTTGAGCGACTTCTTTGGGCCCCTTTTTGTCGCAGACGGGGCCAATCACGTCGCGCTTGGCCGCGGCCGTACCCCTGCGGACAGCGTGCTTCGGCCCAATCGCGGGATTGTGTGGGCAAAGGCCCGGTCACCAAGGGGCCCTTGTCGGGACAAATGGCATTTTTGGGCCGGTGCGTGTAACCGGCGGGGCAAAACGGGCAATATGCAGCAGGGGCGGGTTTCCGCACCCTCGCATTTCGTGGATCGCCACGTTCGCGACGATTTCGCGCCACCATCACTGCCCTTGGATCAACATGGCTGATTCCCGGCACCCGCCTGCGTTGGGCTTGGCAGATTCGCGTGCGGGTTCCGCAACGCACGGGTGTTCGCGCCGGGACTGCCTGCGTGGCTTGGGGGCGATTCTCGGCGGCGGCTCGCTGCTGTCGTTCGGAAGGCCACTTGAGACCTTCGGCCAAGACAATCCGGATTGGGAGATCACACCGCAATCCGAGTTGGCGCTGCAGCGCGGGTTGACGTGGCTGGCGCGGAATCAGGGCCTTGAAGGGAACTGGGATTCGAACGACCTCGGTCTCGTGGCGATGGGAGCGCTGGCTTTCTTGGCGGGTGGGCATACACCGGGGGTGGGGAAGTTCGGGGCGGCGATCAACCGGGCGCTCGACTACGTGTTGAAGAACGCGAAACCGTCGGGACTGCTCAACATCGCGAACGACCAACGGGACATGTACAACCACGGGCTGTCGGCGTTCGTGCTGGGGCAAGCTCACGGCATGACGAACGACCCGCGGATCTCGAACGTGTTGGACCGCGCGCTGAAGCTCATCGCCTACACGCAATGCGGAGATGGCGGATGGGACTACCGCGCCCGGCGGCAGGATCGGGGGCACGACCTGAGCCTCGCGGTCATGCAGGCGAAGGCGCTGCGGAGCGCGGTCGATAGCGGGCTTGAGGTCAGTCCGGAAGTGATCGACCTGGCGATTCGCAGCGTGCGGGACCACTATCGCAGCGCGAGCGGCCGGCGCGGTGCGGCGGACGATCCCGCCCTGCAAGCGGAGGCGGGGCAATTCACGTACGACGGCAACCGGGGCACCACAGCGATGGCGGCGTGCGGCGTGGTCTGCCTGCAGGAATTCGGCCAGTACGACGACTGGCGGATCCCGAAAAACATGGAAGTCATTCAGGACGAAGTGAACAAGGTCAAGGTCGAGCAAGGCAAAGGGTTGCTGCCGCTCGATGCCTACACGCTGTATTACGTCGGTCAGGCGGTGTATCAGGTCGGCGGGAAGTATTGGGCCGACATGTACCCGAAGCTGCGCGACGCGCTCGTCAAAAGCCAGTCCGCCGACGTGAACCGTCCCGACGAGGGGGGGAGTTGGCAGGACACGAAACACGTGGGGGGGAAGCCGGGGCAGTTGTACGCGACCTCGGTGGGATGCTTTCTCCTCGCGATTCCCAACAGGTACCTTCCGATCCTGCAGGAAGGGAAGATCGACAGCCTGCGCGAAAGGTATCAGCGCGGGGGGTGAGGATCGTCGGCGGATGCCTTGCTGAGTGACTTTTGTGGTTCCTGAGTTTTTACCTCCGCGCCATTCATGTTGAATTTCTTTCCCGGTTCCGAGGTGTTTGCCGTCGCGGGGGCCGTGGCGGCCGCGGGACCGATATTGATTCACCTGCTGAACCGGCGGCGTTACAAGGTCGTCGCTTGGGCGGCGATGGATTTTGTGCGCAAGGCCCTCACTCGCAACCGCCGCATCCTGCAATGGCGGGACCTGTTGCTGCTGATCCTGCGCACCGCTTGCGTGCTGCTGTTCGGGCTGGGGATGTCGCGCCCGTTCTTCTCCAGCGGCGGCGACGTACGCGACGCTCGGCAACCGGTGCACGCAATCCTGCTGCTCGACAACAGCCTGAGCATGGATTATTCGCGGTTGGAAGGTTCGCTGCTCGACCTGGCCAAACGAGAGGCGATCGGCTTCGTGGATCGGTTGCCGGAGGGAAGCCGCGTCACGGTGTTGCCCGTGTGCGGTTCTTCCCTGCCGTTCAGTCGCGACGGACTGCGCGACATGGGTGAGGTGCGCGAGGCGATCAATCGCATCGAAGTGGTCGACCGCTCCGCGCCGCTGACGGTCGCCGTCGACCTGGCGGCCGAGGCGCTCCAGACCGTGCCCGAACTGCCGGTCAAGCGGGTGGTGCTGTTCGGGGATCAACAAGCAGGCAACTGGCCAGCCGGCGAGTCGAAGTCGGCCGGGACCGCTTCAACTACGGGTGCGACTCCGACCGGCGAGCCGAAGTCCTCGGGTGGGTTGTCGGAGTTGTTGGCCCGCGTTCCCGATCTTCAGGTGGTCCGTGTGGCGGCGGACGACCCGACCAACACCTGGGTTGCCGATTTGGCCGTGCCGGATGATCTCGCCGATACGGAGACCCCCGCACAAATCGTCGCCACGATTCGGCACGAGGGGGCCGAGCCGCGCGCGGGGGTGCCCGTTTCGCTCAAGATCGACGGTGTCGAGGTCGCCAGCCAGACGGTGGACCTGGAACCGGGGCAGTCTCGCGAAGTTCGCTTTCTGCACCAGTTTTCGGCCGCAACGGAAGGAGGACAAGTCGCGTTCGTCGCGGCGGAGGTCTCGCTCCCGCCGGATCGACTGGCGATTGACGACGCGCGGCATGTGATGGTGCCCGTGGTGGCGTCGGTGCCGGTGGTGTTCATTGACCAGTTCGGGGCGGAGGAAAACCCCGCGCAACAGAAGTACGGCGAATCGCTGCCGCTGCGGCGGTTGCTGTCCCCCGTGCTGAGTCCCGAACTGGAGCAGGACACCGATCGGAAGCGCTCGCGACATTTGCGGATTGGCGAGGTGACGCGGGAAGCGTTGGCGGGGGCGCGGCTGGTCGTGGTGGCCGGTGTGGACGATCCGGAAGACTCGGTTCCGGTGTTGCGGGAATTTGTGGAACAGGGGGGCTCGCTGTTCCTGTCGGCTGGCGCGGGATTCGATCCCGCGTTGTGGCAGGAACGGGGTTGGCTGGACGGCGCCGGGATCTTGCCGTTGCCGCTGGATTCGGAGCCGTCCGGGAAACTGCCGAACGAGGTTGTCGGAACGCTGGAGCCGATGTTCCTCGACCCCGAGTCGCTCAAGGCGGAAGACTTCCTGGTCGCGGACGCCTCGCGCGAAGAGATGGCCGACTTGTACCGCACTCCGTTGTTCTTCAAAGTTGTGGTCGCAAAGCACGACCCGGCGGTGCTGGACGCCCTGCTCAAAAGCGACACGGAACGGCTGACGGAGCGCGGGCGGTTGCTGGCGGAGTTGGAGTCGACCCGAGCGGATCTGGAGCGGCGGCAGTCGCTGGGGACGCTGACGGCCGCGGAAACCCGCGAGTACGAAGCGGTACAGGCGCGGATCGAGGGGCTGGCTCCGAAATGGCTGGCGTGGTCCGCGGGGGCGTACGGGACCGGGGGCGGGGGTTTGCCGGCGCGAACGTCGACGGACCCGGTGACGCCCGAAGAATCGGCCCGTCGCGCGCAGCCCGTGGTGATCGCGCGGTTGACCAACGGATTGCCGTACCTGGTCGAGCGGCGGATCGGCGAGGGGTTGGTCGTGATGTCCACCAGCGGCCTGCAATCCGCGTGGAACACGCTGGCTCGTACCAACGCGATCCTGTTGTTCGACCGTCTTCTTCGTTCGCGTATGGCGGGAACGTTTGCCGAACGGACCCTCGAAGCCCGCGCGGAATTGGTACTGCCGGTGGCCGCGAGCGACCGCCGCCTGGAGTTCCTGCTGGAACGGCCACGCGATCCCGGATTGGCGCCGCTCGGTCCGAGCGCTCCCATTGACGACGAGGATGCGAGCGAGAATGCCGCCGTGGAGGCGTCCACCCGCCCGAGCGCCGAACCGGTGGCGGTCGACGCGTTGGGAAGCGAGCAATATGGGCTGACTTTACGGCACTTGCTGCAACGGGGCGTCTATCGCGTGGTGGCGTTGCGACCCGAAACTGCCGAGGGAGCGGCGGAGGGGGGCGCGGGGGACCGCACGGCTTGGGAGTCCCGATTCGCGATCAACGGCACCGATGCGGAATCTCGGTTGGAAACTCTCACGGCGACGACGTCCGAGGGGCTGCTGGCGGGAACGAGCGCGGTGTGGCGTGAACCGGGCGAGACGATCACCGTGGCTGGAGCGAGGGTATCGGGTGAAGACTTGTGGAAATGGTTGATGGGGCTGGTGCTGGTGCTTCTGCTGTTGGAATTGGCGGTGATTGCATTGCCGGAGTTGGCGCGTTCGAAGTGGTGGCCCGGAGCGTCGGCCCGGACTCCACGCGGTGGGGTCACCGGTTCGCCGTCGGCCGGGGATCCCCTGATGGCGGGTGCCTCACGGTCGGGAGGTGCCCGATGAACGGCTGGACCAAATGGCTGGGCGAGTTGCTGGGGGTCGAACAACTCGAGTCGATCGACGGTGTGGCTGTCTCGTTCGGGGCGGGTTGGGCGCGGACGTCGCCATTCTTGGTGGTGTTGGGTGCCTGCTTGTGCCTGTGGCTGGGAGCGTGGTTTTACCGCCGGTTCCACGCGCCGGTGGCGCCTCGGTGGCGATTGTTGCTGGGTGCATTCCGCGGGTTGGTATTGGTGCTGCTACTTCTGGTACTGGCGGATCCGATCCTCAGCATGAGGTTCACCAACCGCCCGTCACCGGGATTGTGGGTGCTGTTCGACGGTTCGGACAGCATGGCCATCGAAGACACCTACGACGACTCCGCGCGGAAGCGACTGACGGAGGCCTTGGGCTCGCTTCCGGAAACGAAACCCGCGGGGGCTGCGGGAGAAGGGGCGGACTCCGCCACGTCCGCGTCGTCCGAGGTGAAGCTGTCGCGGCAAGCGTTGATCCGGCAGTTGGTCGCGAAGACCGGCGAAGGTTCGTTCGAAAAACTGGCCGAGCGGTTTCGGCTCAAGGCCTTTGTGCTCGACCGACCGGACGGTGTGCGGGAGCTCGAATTGGCAGGAGAAGGGGCGGACGACGCCGCAAGCCGCGAAAAGTTCTCCGGAGCTGACCTTGCGTCCCGGCTGACGACCAAAGGGGAAGTGACTGCCTTGGGGCGGGGACTTGAGGACTTGGCGCTCCGTCATGCGGGAGGACATCTGGCGGGTGTACTTGTCGTGGGGGACTTCGATCAGAATTCCGGTCCCCCGGCGGTGGCCGCCGCTCGGAAGCTGGGCGTACCCGTGCACACGCTGGGGGTTGGGGCGGACGCCGCGATCGATCTGGCCGTGGACGTGCAAGCGCCGCTGATCCTCAAGAAAGCCGAGCGAGCGGGACTGACCGTCACCGTGCGGCAGACCGGGTTGGCGGGAGCGTCGGTCAAGGTCCGTCTGGCGGCCCAGCGACTCGCCGGCGAAGGGGCTTCGATCCTCGAAGCCGAACAGGTGATTGGCGAGAAGACCGTCACCTTGTCGGCCACCGACATGCCGATCGAGTTCCCTTATGTGCCGGTCGAGACGGGGCGGTTTCAGTTGGTCGCTTCGGTTGAGGCGCAGCCGGGGGAATTGATCGATCGCAACAATCGGGCAACGCGGGAAGTGTCGATCCGCGACGATTTCTTGCGCTTGCTATTCGTCGAGTACGAACCGACATGGGAGTGGCGGTTCGTGAAAGAGGTGTTCCATCGGGACAAGCTGGTGGGGATGCGGGGCTTCCGCACGTTCCTGCGCAGCGCCGATCCGAACGTTCGTAAAACGAACGAGTTGTTCGTGTCGACGCTGACTCCCAAGCGGGGGGACTTCTTCGCCAACGACGTGTTGTTTCTGGGAGACATGCCCGCGTCGGCGCTGGGCAATCGTTTCTGCGAAATGACCAAGGAATTTGTCGGCAAGTTCGGGGGCGGACTGGTGGTGATGGCCGGTCCCCGGTTCGGACCGGGTCAACTCGCGCAGACGGAACTTGCCGAGATGTTGCCGGTGGTCGTCGAGCCGGCGTCCCGCCCGCGCGACGCCGAGCCGTTTACGCTGCGGCTGACGGCGGAAGCTGAACAGATCGACTTCATGCGTTTGGGGGCGACCGATGCCGAGCACGCCAAGGGGTGGCGCAACCTTGGGCCGCTGCCGTGGTATCAGCCGGTGTCCCGATTGCATCCGCTGGCGACGGCGCTGGCCGTGCATCCGAAGGAAACCGTGGCCGACGGCAAGTCGCCCCAACCGATCATCGCGATCCGCCGCTACGGCCGCGGGGAAGTGATTTACATAGGCTTCAACGAAACATGGCGGCTGCGCAAGCGGTATGGCGAGCAGTATTACCGGCAGTTTTGGGGACAGATGATCCACCGTTTGGGACTGAGCCATGCCCTGGGCAGTCAAAAGCGATTCGTCGTCCGCACCGATCGGCAACAGTATCAACCGGACGACAAGGTCGTGCTGACGATCGAAGCGTACAACGCGAACTTCGAGCCGTTGTCGGACGAGGACTTGCCGGACCGCAAGCTCACCGGCGAACTGGTTGTGCCGGGGCTGCCGTCGGACGGCAGTGGCGGGCGGAATTCGCGCGGGATTGGCATTCCTCAACTTCGCGAAGGAGTGTTTGAGACGCGGTTGTCGGTGGTTGAACCGGGGGAGCACCGGGTGCAGGTCAAGGACCCGGTGACGGGGGATGTGAGCGACGTGCACTTTCAGGTGTCGAACCTAAGCGTGGAACGACGCACGGCCGTTCGCAATGTGGCGTTGCAGGAAGAAATCGCCCGCGCGACCGGTGGCAAATCGTTCGAGATTCCCGATTTTTCGAGTTTCGTGTCGGAGTTCCAACCCGAACCGAAAAAGGAAACCAGCTTGCGGGTCAAGCCGTTGTGGAACACCTGGCTGGTGTTCGGGGCGGTGTTGGTCCTGCTGTTCGCCGAATGGTTGATCCGCAAAGCGCTCAATCTGGCTTGACGCGGATCGGTACCGATGCGACGTGTGAGGCCTGAGATTCGATCGCAAGCGATTTTCAAAGATTCCCGAGACAACAAGGCTCGCAACGAACGATGAGCACGGTGGCGACCAGCATGCGATTGGGCGAACTGCGCAGGCGGCTGGGACGGCTGCGCTCGCGGCGGTGGTTCGTCCGCATGGGGAGCGGTTGGACGGCGCTCGTCACGGCGCTGGTGGTGACGTTCGCCATCGCGTTCGCCGCCGATTACCTGTTGGAGTTGCGGTGGATCGAGCGTCTCGCGGTGCTGCTGATGGTGGTGCTGTCGGGCTTGTGGTCGTTTCGGAAGTACACGAGGCCGTTCCTGGGGGTTCGGGAGAACGAACTCGACATGGCGTTGATCGTCGAGCGCCGCCAAAAGATCGACAGCGACCTCGTGGCGGCGATTCAGTTCGAGCAGACGGAGTCCCTCTCGAAGCGCACGTCCGTCAAGGGGGCGGGCGAAGTCGGGCCGGCGCACGGGTCGCGCGAATTGCGCGAGGCGGTGATCGATTATGTGGCCGATTTCGGCCGCTCGATCGACGTATTCGCCGGGATGTCGCACGGGCAGTTCCGCCGCCGCGCCCGCTGGTGCGCTGTGGCGTGTGTGGCGACGATCCTCGCGGTGTCGGTCTATCCCCGGCACGCGGCCGCGTTCTTCAACCGGCTGTTGCTGGGGAGCGCGCACTATCCCACTGCGACGGAGATCGTCGACGTGCGAGTGAACGACCGCCCTGCCCTTGCCGTGGGGGGGAGTGATCCACTGCCGGGGTTGCCCGACGGAGTGCCGATCCGGTTTTCACTCCGGTTAGAGGGAGTGCGTCCGGAGGGGGCCGAAGTTCGCTTGCGGTCGGATCGCACGGGGGGAGTGTCGACATTGTCACTCCGTCCAGCCACCGGAGATGCGCCCGGTGGAACGGCGAGCGAGGGGGCCGCGGGTGCCGAATATGTCGGGACGTTGCCGCGATTGGCCGAGAACGCGTCGTTCCAGGTGTTTGCCGGTGACGCGTGGACGGAGCCGGTCGATCTCCGCGTCGTCGAACGCCCGGTGGTGGCGCTGTCGCTCGACGTCACGCCGCCCGAGTACGCCCGTGCGGCACAAAAGCCGAAGGGGGACGGGGCGCGGCAGATCGCGGTGATTGAAGGATCGCGGGTGAAGTTGACGGTGTCGTGCGCGAACAAATCCCTCAAATTCGCGAAGGTGAAGGCCCGTGATCGGGAGTACGACCTCGTTGCGGCGGGAGGCGATGGCCGAACTTGGGCACTGCCCGACGGCGATCATCCGTTCGACCGGATCGACGAACCGCTGTCATTCGAGGTGGTCGCTCAAGATGTCGACGGCCTCGATCTTGTCGAGCCGTTGGCGGGGCATGTGCGGATTTTGGCGGACCGGACTCCGCGTGTCGCGGCGGCGGTCGTGACGGAAAAAGTGCTGCCCGGCGCGAAACCTTCGGTGGCGTTCGGGGCAACTGATGATTACGGACTGGCCGTGGTGCGGCTGAAGTGGGAACTTGTTCGTGCCGACGGTTCCACCGAACAGGGGGACCGGGAGATGCGACGGCGTGCCGGGGATGGCGCGGTCGAGACGGCGTGGCGCGGGAAGTATCAGTTCGACCTGAAATCGCTTCAGGCACGCAAAGGTGACGAAATCCGCGTGTCGGTCGAGGCGGAGGACTATCGGGGGGTGGATCGAAACGGCGCTGCTGTGGCGGGGAAGACCTCGACGGGCGAGCCGATCGTGTTCCAGGTGACGGACGAAAGCGGGATTTTGGCGGGCTTGGTCGAGGCGGACGAAAAGTCCGCCCGCCAACTGGACGGCATCATTCAACGCCAATTGGGCATCGGAGCGGGACCATGAAGCGCGTCGCGAATCAAACGCGGGTTGACGGATCGCCCTCGGGGGACGCCCGCCTAGGAGCCCGCTGCGGAGCCGCCCGGTTCCGCCGACCAACCTGGACGGGGGCCTGCGCGCTGTGGACGGTGTGCTGTTTCGCGCCGCTGCTGACGAGTGCGGCGGACGAGAAACAGGCGGTCAAAGCTGTCGCGGAGGGGGCCGACGCCGGTGCGGTGTCGCCGGCGGCGCTGCGGCGAAAGCAAGAGGTACAGCAGAAGGCCCGCGCGATGACGCGCGAACTGGTGTCGGGCGTGCTCGACATTCAGTTGCAGCAGTTGGAAGAGAACGGCCTGCAAGAGATGCCGCTCTTCCAGGAGATCGCCTCCATGCGGAAGAACCTGTCGACACTGGTCGACAAGGAGATGGAAGAGGTTGTGACGGTTTTGGTCCGGGCGCAAACGGGGGAAGCCGCCGAGCGCGAGAAGGCGTATCGCGACGCTCGGCAAATGGTGCGTGTGATTGTCACGCGGTTGTCGATCGAACGGCAGAATCTGTTGCGACGGCTGCGGATTGCGGAGTTGGTGGCCCAGGTGCGTCGGTTGATTCAGACCGAAACCCGCGTGCTCAAACAGGTCAAGGACCTTGTCGAACAACCGGCGGAGCGACAGGAGAAACTGGCGCTGGTGGCCATTGAGGATCAGCGGGACTTCCGAGAGTTGTTCCTCGCGCTGCTCGACACGCTCGAACACGTTTCAAAGTGGGACGGTCCCGCCGGGACCGGGGCCGTCGCCGGGCTGCGGGTGCTGGCTGCGGCGAAGACGGGGACGGAAGTCGACTTGGCCTCGGCGACGCTGGAAAAGACGCAATACGCCGAAGCGACGGAGCATCAATCGAATGTGATCAAGGGACTGAAACTGCTGTTGGAGCAACTTGAAAAGGCCCAAGGGGAATTGAACACCGATCGCGAGCAGGCGGCGGGACTGGTGCGGGAGATCGCCAAGAAGCAGGCCGAGCTGCGGCGCGAAACGCAAGCGGCGGATTTGGCCCAGGCGGAGCCGCTGGTCGACAAACAGGCGGAGATTCGCAAGGAACTGGGCCAACTGGAACAGGCATTGGCCGACGTGCCCGCCGCCGATGCGCTCATCGAACAGGCGAAGGAGGCGGCCTACGACGCCACCGGCAAATTGTTCGAGCAGGATCAGGCCGCGGCGCTGGAGGAACAGGCCAAGGTGCTGGGGGCGCTGGCCGAGTTGGAGAATCGCCTGGCGGAAACCGTATCGGCGACGACTGCGGACAAGAGCGCCGCCGAGTTGGCCAAACTGGTGAGCGATCTGGAGAAGGCGAAGGCGGAGTTGGCCGAAGTCGCCAAGAAGCAGGACGGGGCCGAGGCGAAGGCGGACGCCAAGCCGGCGGAGGCGGCCGCAGACGAGGCGGCTGTCGCCGAAGCCGTGGCGAAAGTCGACGATGGCAAGGCGCTGCCCGAGGGGGTCGAGGCGCGGCTCGAACAGGCGCGCGAGGCGGCGAAATCCGCGGCTGAAGCGTTGGCGCAAGCCGTCTCCGACGCGAATGCCAAGGAAGCGGCCGCCGAGAAGACGGACTCGGCGGGCGAGGCGGTCGAACGTGCCCAAGCGGAAATCGCTGCGGCGCTGGACGACGCCAAGCGACAGGTTGCGGCGGTCGAGATTGGCGAGCTGGCTCGCGCTGCGGAAGCGCTCGAACGGGCCGCCGCCGCCGAACGCGAACTGGCCAAGACTGCCGCCGCTGCGGCCGAAGACAAGCAGGGACTGACGCCGGAGGCGAGCCGGGCGCTGGCGGAAGAGCAGGCGGAAATCGCGAAAGTGGCCGAGAAGGTCGCCGAAGGGACCAAGGAGACCGCTCCCCAAGGACAAGCGCCGTTGCAAGCGGCGAAGGAACAGGGGATGCAAGCGGCCAAAGCTCTGGACGAGGCGGCCAAGCAAGGGGCGAATTCGACTCCGGAGCAGGCGGCGCAAGTCGCCAAGACCGCCGGGGAGGCGGCGAAACAACTCGCGGATGCCGCCAAGGCGTTGCGACAGGAAATCGGAGAAACGGCCAAAGCGCTGATCGCGGAAAGCGACGCACAGTTGGCGAAGATCGACGCAACGCAGGAAAAGGTCGACGCCACCGCCCAAATGGCGGAGGGTTCGCTTGCGAATCAACTTGCGAAGGTCGAAGCCGCTCAAGAGAAGGTGGCCGAAGCGCGTGCCGAGCAGGAGCGTGCCGCCGGTCGACCCGAAGCGGCCAAGGCGCTGGAGTTGGCCGAGGCGCTGCGCAACGCGGCGGGGGAGCAGGCTGCGGCCGACTCCGCGCGGGCGGATCTGATGGACGGGAATGCCGCGTCCCCATTGGAAGCGGCCACCGCGCAGCAGAAGGCGGCCGATGCCACCAAGGCCGCGCAAGCCGCCGCCAAAGCGACCGACGCGAAGGGGACCGACGCCAAACCCGAAGCGGGAGCCGAGGAGTTGGCGCGCGCGTTGGATGAGGCGGCGGCCAAGCAGGCAGAAGCGGCGAAGGCGTTGGTCGACGGTCGCGCTCAAAAGGCTGCGGAAGCGGCCAAGGAGGCCGAGGCAGCGCTGGAGAAAGCGGCCGAAATGGCCGCGGCTCGGGCCAAGGAATTGGCGGGCGCGGAAGCGGGACAGCCGGATGCCAAGGCCCAGGCAAAGGTGACGGAATTGGCCGAAGCAGCCCAGGCGCTCGCGCAACAGGCGGGGGCCGAAGCGGCGGCTCCCTTGGCCGAGGCGTCTGCGGAATCAGGACAGGCCGAGAAGGCGTTGGAAGCCGGTCGCACCGATCCGGCGAAGAAGGAAGCGGGCCAGGCGTTGCAAGCGGAGACGGCTGCGGATTTGGCCCAAGCCTCCGAGAAACTGGAACAAGTCCGGCAGGCGCTCGCCGAACAGGCACGCCGACAACTGGCTGAAGTCGCGAAGCAAGCAGACGCGGTCGCCGAAATGGCAGCGGAGGTCGATCCGGGTGCGAACTCGGCGACGCGCGAGGCGGAGGATGTCGCTGCCGACACCGCCGACATTCCGCAAGGGGAACCGGAGGAAGCGGCCCGCGCCCAACAGGCGACTCAAGAGCAACTCGCTCGTGCGGCGGCCAATCTCGCCGCTCGCGAGCAACGGGTTCGTCGCGACAAGGCGATCGCCCAAGCGCTGCAGGAGTTGGCCAAGTCTCAGCAGCAGGCGGCCGACGAGATCGCTGCGCAACGTGCCGCGCTCGAGCAAATGGCGGACGCGACTCCCGCACCGGCGGACAAGCCGGCCGAAGCGGGCGAAAAGGATCCGCCTGCCGATGGCAAACCCGAAGCCAAGCCCGCGGACAAGGCCAAACCGGCCGCTACCTCCGACCAGCGTTCCGCCGCCGAGAAGTTGGCACGGGCGACGGCCCAGTTCGCCCAAGCCCAGGACGCCACCGGTCAAGGTGCCGAGCAGGTCTCCGGTCAAGAAGAAGTCGCCAACATGCCGCTCCGCGAGGCGTTGGAACTGGCCTCGGGTCTGACCCCCGAGAGCTTCGACGCGTTGCCGATGGAACCGGGCGACGCGCCTGCGGGAGAAACGCCACCGGGAGAAACGCCCGCGGGTGAGCAACCTGCCGGTGAAGCCGCAGCTCCCGGCGAGGGGACGGAACCGGCGGGCGGTGCTCCGCAAAAGCCGTCCGACTTGGGCAAAGGGTTGGTCCCCAACTCGCCCAAGACGACAGCGCAAATGATGGCGGGAAAAGAGGCGTTGCAGCAATTGGAGCAGGCCTTGGGGCAACCACTCGGGGAGTTGCTCGACCAGGCCGGAGAAATGACGGAGGGGAGCGATCCGCTGTTGGCGGACGGTCAACAGCCTCCGTCGGACGCCGCCGCCCAACCCGCCGGACAGAACCCGCCGGGAACGCCCCCGCCGGGCCAAAACCCGCCGGCGGGTGCTCAACCGCCGCAGCCGTCGAAGTCCGACAATCCGGCGGATCAACCGCAAGACGCGCCCGATCCGAACGCCGCGAACGATAAGGCGTCCGACAAACCGAATAAGGACGGCAAACCGAAGACGAATCCGGGCGTGCGCGACGGAGCTCTGACCAAGGACGAATCGAAGGAGGCGAAAGCCAAGGAGAATGCGACGGCGAATTCGGGCCACAAGGGAGACGCCGAAGTGAAGAAGCTGGCCGACGAATCGTGGTTCGCCAAACTTCCCCCGGAACTGCGTCAAGCGATGCGGGCTCGGGCTCAGCGGCGCGCCCCGAAGGGTTATGAAGAGCGGCTCGAACGATACTTCCAAAGCGCCGAATGACGGCGCGACCGGCTGCGGCGCGTGTTGGCCGGTATCAGGATCGACACCACCCGATGTTCGGGACACCACGGTTTTGAAGCACCTCCCCTGGGAGGCCACTCGGAGTTTTCAGCATGAGCGAAGTGACAGCCTCCCCCGACGACGTGGCCGCCGTGCAGCGGTGCGAACAAGCCTACAACCGCATTCGCGACGAACTGGCCAAAGTGATCGTCGGCCAGAACACCGTCGTCGAGCAGGTGCTGACGGCGATTTTCGCGCGCGGGCACGCGTTGCTGGAGGGGGTGCCGGGTCTGGCGAAAACGCTGTTGGTCAGTTCGCTCGCCAAGGGCTTGGATCTGAGCTTCAAG
This sequence comes from Planctomycetales bacterium, assembly GCA_044359065.1. Lineage (GTDB taxonomy): Bacteria > Planctomycetota > Planctomycetia > Planctomycetales > Planctomycetaceae > JAIXZD01. The sequence goes on from JBIKMW010000025.1 coordinate 40,837, forward strand.
CGCATCCAGTTCACCCCCGACCTCATGCCCAGCGATGTCACGGGGACCGACGTCATTCAGGAGAACCTCGAGACCCGCGCCCGCGAATACAAGTTCCTTCCCGGTCCGCTGTTCGCGAATCTGATCCTCGCCGATGAAATCAACCGCACCCCGCCGAAGACCCAGGCGGCGATGCTGGAGGCGATGCAGGAACGGCAAATCAGCGCGGGGGGACAGGTTCACATGTTGCCCGCGCCGTTCTTCGTGCTGGCCACACAGAACCCGCTTGAGCAGGAAGGGACCTATCCGCTCCCCGAAGCGCAACTCGACCGGTTCCTGTTGTACATCAAGGTCGACTACCCCAGCGCGGCCGAGGAATGGGAGATCGCGCGGCGGGTTACCGGGGGAGGTCAAGGTTCGATCACCCCGGTCCTGTCGGGGGCGGAGATCGTCCGCGTGCAGGAATTGGTGACCCGCGTGCCCGTGAGCGATCAGGTTCTGGGCTATGCCTGCGCGCTGGTCCGTTCGACGCGACCGGGCACGCCCGACGCGAAGGAATTCGTCAACAAGTGGGTCGCTTGGGGAGCTGGTCCGCGCGGAGTGTTGACGCTCATCACCGCGGCCAAGGCCCGTGCGGTGCTGTACGGGCGATATCACGCGACGGTCGGGGACGTGCAAGCGGTCGCCAAGGGGGCGCTGCGGCACCGGGTGGCTCCGAACTACGCGGCGCAGGCCGCCGGCGTGGGGAGCGAAAAGCTGATCGACCTGCTGCTGGAGGCGGTGCCCGCCGACCGCAAGTACGAGCGGCCCGCCGCCTGACAACCCGCCGCGCGTTCCTGAAGTTGTTTCAAAACCCTCTGCCGGACAAATCCACGTTGACCCCTGTCGAGGTTTTCCCGCCAGCAACCGGGTTTTGAAACCGCTTCGTACCACGATCCCGTCCGCAATTCCGACGGCCCGCGACCATGAAATCCGTCCTGTCCCGCTATCTCGATCCCGATCTGCTTTCGCGCTTGGCGGAGCGGCACATCGAGCCGCGCGGGTTGGTGCTGGGGAATTTGGCGGGGGCGCACAAGTCGCCGCTGTCGGGGTTCGCCGTCGAGTTCGCCGGTCATCGCGAGTACGTTTGGGGGGACGACCCGAAGCACGTCGACTGGCGGTTGTACTACACGCGCGACAAGTACTTCATCAAACAGTACGAGATGGAGACGAACTTCGTCTGTCATCTGGTGCTCGACGTGAGTGCTTCGATGCGCTATGGAGGGGATGCGACCGCTCCCGCGTCGGCGGAGACGGTGTCGGCGTCCGATCCGGCCGGTGCTCCGTCCGAACAGAAGCTGCTGTACGCGGCGCGGATGGCGAGCACGCTGGGTTACGCCATCGTCAAGCAATCCGACAAGGTGTCGTTGGCGACGTTCGACGACCGCGTGCGCGGTTTCGTCCTGCCGGGAAATTCAATGGCGCAGATCGTCCGCATGACGGGCCACCTCGACGACATGCGACCCGTCGACAAGACTCGCATGGCGGAATGTCTCACGGAGTTGGCCGGACGAATGGGACGGTCCGAGATCGTCATGATCTTCAGCGATTTCCTGACGGACCTGGACGAACTGGAGAAAGTGTTGCAGCGGCTGCGCTATCAGCGGCACGAGGTGATCCTGTTCCAGGTACTGCACCACGACGAAATCGCGTTCGACTTCCAGGGGCAGGTGAAGTTCGTGGGATTGGAGGCGGTCGAGGAACTGACGACGCAGCCGAGCGAACTGAAGGAGGCCTATCTCGAGGCGTTCGGCGAGTTCCAGCGGAAGTTCGACGACATCTGTCACCGCAACCGCGTCGAGCGGGTCGTGGTCGACACCAGCCACGATATGGCGTCGGTATTCGTCGACTACCTCAACGAGCGCAGCGTGCTGGCGCGGCGTTAGTGGGGCGCGCGACGTTCGCGATCGGTTGGTGTCGCGGCGATGGCGATTCGATCACAATGACGGACGTTCCGAATCACCCGTATCGCCGCCCGTCGTTTCCCGCCCATGCCCCGTTCCCGCGCCGAGATCGCCGCTTCCCGCCCGTTCGGCAACCACAATCGCCAGTGGATCGCCGGTCGCCATGTTGTGCTGGAAACTCTGCGGGCCGGTCGGTGGATGCCGCTCGAACTGGCCTACGTTCCCGACCCGGGATCGGTTGAACTCCGGGAGGCGCTGGACCTCGCGCGGACGCTGGGGGTGCGGGTCGTGGAATCGTCGACGATCGGCTTGGGGAAGCTGTGCCGTGCCGACGATCATCAGGGGTTGGCGGTGCGACTCCCCGAGTTTCCGTACGCGACGCTCGACGATCTGCTGGACGGGGCGGCCAAGCCCGCCGCCATTTTGGTGCTGGATCGACTGCACGATTCGCACAACTACGGCGCGATCCTGCGTTCAGCCGAGGTGTTCGGCTGTGACGGCGTCGTGGTCGCGGCGAGCGGGCAGTCTCCCGTGAATGGACAGGTGGCGCGGTCGTCGGCGGGAGCGGTCAATCACATTCCGATCGCGCGTCACGACGATTTGTCGGCTGCGGCTGCACATCTGAAGCGGGCGGGGCTGCGGTTGATCGGGACGTCCCCCGACGCTCGCGCCACGCTGTCGCGGGTTGACCTGACGGGGCCGGTGGCGATCGTGCTCGGGAACGAAGCGGGGGGGATTTCGCCGGTGCTGTTGGGGGCGTGCGACGAATGCGTGCGCATTCCGCAGAGCGGTCGGACGGGTTCGCTCAACGCCGCCGTGTCGGCGGGAGTGGTGTGTTACGAGTTGCGGAGGCAGCGCGGCGGTTAGTACTTCGCGCGACATCGAGCATTTCCGTCGGAAAATCCGTCGAAAGCACCCGCGTCGATGGTTTCGTTATTGCCCTCCGATGCTCTTCCAGAATTCGACGAACGGTTCGCTCTCGCGGAGCGAATCGAACGATGTGTCGCCTGAGATCGCCCCACGCAGCACGGCCCGCCGTTCGGCTCCTAGGAGTTTGTCGCACTCGGTCAACAACTCGACCGCACGCTTTGTCCACGCGGCTGTCCGCTCGGCCTTGTTCGCGTCCGACAATTTCGAGCTGGCGGTGCGCTGCAATTCCCCGATCGCGGTGCCGTAAATCGTGGCCGCGTTGAACAACATTTCAAATGCCGGCGGCCCGCGCTTGACCGCTTCCTCGGCGTCGGCGGTCGCTCCGTCGAAGTCGCCGATCAGCGCCTTTGCATAGCCGCGACCGTTGTAGCTATCGCCATTGGCGGGATTCAGTTTGATCGCTTCGTCGAAGTCCTGGATCGCCAACTGCCTGGCTCGCAGGAGATAGGCCCAACCGCGGCGCGTGAGCATGTTGGCGGAGGGTTCGAGCTCGAGCGAACGGGTGTAGTCGTTGATGGCACCGCGGTAGTTGCCCAGTTGCGCCTGAGCCAGCCCACGGGCGCGGTACACGTCGCCGACGGGATCGGAGAGTTCGAGATAGCGCGAAAACTCGGCCACGGCCAATTCGGGCCGCTTCAGCGCGAGCAGCGCTTCCGCGAGCAAGCGATGGGTCGACGCCACATCGGGGGCGAGTTCGAGGGACGCGCGATAGGCGTTCACCGCTTCTCCGAGCGTTCCGGCCCGCTGCAGGACCTTGCCGGATTCGGCCAGCGCCGCCCCCTTGCCGGCTGGCGTCTGTTCGGCCTCCAGCCAGCGCTTTTGGTCGGCGAGGGCGGCGGGATCGTCCCCCAAGCGCTGGTGGACCTCCGATCGCAGCCGCCAGGTCTTCGCGTTGCGACCGTCGCGCTCCAGCGCCTCGGTGAGCAGGCCGAGCGCCTCGCCGTCTTTCTCCTGGGCGCGACGCACCAGCGAGAGGTTCACCAACGGGTCGGGCAGTTCAGGACGCAGAGCCCGCGCCGCCAGAAACTCCGTTTCGGCCTCGCGGTACCGTTGCTGTTGGAGGTACACGGCCCCCCGGTTCATGGCGATGCCGTAGCGATACAGGTCCGGATCGATAAGTCCCGCCGCCGTATCAGCGGCTTTCTCTGCGCGCGCGAAATCTTCGTATGCCGCGTCGAAGTCCCCCAAGCTCGCTTGTGCGACCCCTCGGAGCAGTAACGGCCAGGCGAAGTCTGGGCGCTCGGCCAGGCACGACGTGAACGCCGTGAGGCTGGCGGTCAGATAGCCCCGGACATCGTCGTTCCGCCCCGCTTCGGTTCCCGAAGCCTGCACATGCTGCAAGTTGGCGACGCCCGTGAAATAAAGCGCGAGGAAGTATTTGGGGTCCCGCTCGAGCGCGCGGCGGTACCACTCGAGGGCGTCGAGATGGCGACCGTCGTCCTGACGTAGAAGTTCACCCACCGTCACCATTTCCCACGCGGTTTGCGGTTGCAACGCCGCGGCGGCGGCCGTGGCCGCATCGGCCTTCTCGGTCTCGCCCGCCATGCGGAACAGGCGGGATTTGAGTTCCTCGACGGTCCGGGATCGCAGTCCCGCCTCCTCAGCCCGTTGGAGCCAACCGGTACCTCGTTCGAGGCGGGTCGCTCGGTCGGCGTCGGACTCGTTGGCCGGAGGATGCAAGGCCGCTTCGGCAAGGATCAGTGCCAGTTCGTATACCTGCGACTGAATCGCGTCGCGCTCCTCGGCCACCAAATGCGGCGGGTCGATCTTGAGTGACAGCGTGTCGGCCGGTCCGAAGAGTTCGAGGGCGGACCGAGCCAAGGTTGACGCCTTCGCGGCATTCTCCTCGGGGCGTTCCCCGGTGAACTGACTGCCATAGAACCGGGCACCGTCGAGCTTGCCGCGAAAGTCGACTACCCGTTGCTTCGCAGCGGCGATCGCCTGGCGTTCGGCCACGAGAGCACGCACCGCTTCCAGCCGTCCCCGCACGCGCTCCCCGAGTTCAGTCAGACTCCGCTCAGCACGAAGGACCGACGCCAGGTCGGTCAGTTCGGCCAGCGCCGCGGGAAGGTTGGTTCCCCGCTCGACCTCAAGTTCGACGGCGGCCAGTCGTCGGTCGGCGTCGACGCGCACGAGCGACAAGCGATCAGCCTCACGCCGCGCGGCCTGCTCTTCCAAGGCGCGTCCGACCCGGTCCAGTTCCGATTTGAGGCTCGTTAACGACGGTGCTCCCTGGAGTTCGCCGTTCGCCGCCGCCAGGGTTTGCCGCGCGGCCTCGAAGTCCCCTTTGGTCGCGGCGGCGTCGATCGTGTCGAGTCGCAACCGCACCCCACGCTCGATTCCCGCCACGCGACGGGTCTCGAGCCACCTGACGGTGGTCCCCCCGCCGATCAGGATTCCGGCGGCGGCGGAGGCGGTGGCGACGGCGGTGCGATGCCGCTTCACCCAGCGCCGCAAGCGCGTCTGCCACGGGTCGGCGTAAACGGACACCGGCTCGTCGGCCAGCCACAGTTCGACATCCTTCGCCAGGGCGATGGCGGTCGGATAGCGGTCTTCCGGAGCTTTGGCGAGAGCCTTAAGGACGATCGCCTCGAGCGGTTTGGGGAGCGACGGCGCGACCTCGGTCGGACGGGCAATCTCCCCTTCGATGACCCGCTTGAGCATCTCGACGACCTTCCCCTTGGCGATCGCCTGCTTGCCACAGAGGATTTCGTAGAGGATCGCCCCCAGCGAGTAAATGTCCGCGCGCGAGTCCAATTCGTCGACGAGCCCCTTCGCCTGCTCGGGAGGCATGTACGCGGGGGTTCCCATCACCGAGCCCATGACGGTTTCACTCGCGCGGCTGCGGACGTTCGTTACCACGCTTTGACGGGTCCCGGTGACCGAACCCATCGAAACGGTGCCGGAGACAGTCTCGTCGTCGGAGCCGGACCCGCCCCCAATGTGACGCTCCTTCGCGCCGATGATCTTCGCCAACCCCCAGTCGAGTACCAGGGTTTCGCCGAATGAACCCAGCATGACGTTGTGGGGTTTCAAGTCGCGATGAATCACCCCCCGCGCGTGCGCGAAGCCGACCGCGTTGCAGATGTCGATGAACTGCCGCAGCAGTCGGACAAACGCGAGATTGCGTTCGGGATCGTCGGCGGGGCGTTTGTGAAAGTCCTGGATGGCCTTGAGGAAGGTGGTGCCGCGCACCAACTTCATCGAATAATACGGCGTGCCGTTCGCCTGCCAGCCGAGGTCGTAAATCGGCACGATCCCTGGGTGTTCGAGTTGCCCGGTGATCTGCGCTTCTTCCAGGAATCGCTCGAAATACGCGCGGTTCTCAAGGGCGTGCGGCAACAGTTCCTTGAAGGCCACCTCGCGTTGCAGGCGCGAATCCTTCGCCCGCCAGATTTTGCCCAGCCCCCCTTTGGCGAAGTTGTCTTGCAGGTCGTACCGTTCCGCATCCGGAGCGTGGCTGACCGGGCCGAACGCGACCCCCACTCGCGGGGGAAAGCTCGGGGGGGAACTGAGCGGGCTGGTGGCCCCCTGCGAACCTCCCTGGGATACGCCGACGGTGCGAGTTTTGTCGGGGGCCTCCCCTTCTCCTTGCGAGACCATGGTGCGGTCGGGGTCCGCGGAGTCGACGATCCCGGAGACGAACGTCGCATCGTCGTCCGGAGCGGGGGCGCTCGAAAGATGGGTCGCGTCCGCGTCCTCCACGCCCGGCAACGGGCCGCTCAACGTCGAGTCTTCGTCATAGGCCTCGACGACCGTCGCGCCGTCGGTCGCACGCGTTTGAGGCGCGAATGGTCCCGCCAGGGTCTGGTTCTCTCCGCCGGCATCGACCGCAAAGTCCGAGAGCAACGTGTTGTCGGCGTCGGGCACCCCCGCGATCGTGGCGTCGTCGACCGTCGACGACGCACGGTTGGGGAACGGGCCGGGCAACGTGGGGTCATCCCCGGGCAGCGGGTCGACAGCCACCATGACCGTGCCGTCCCCGTCCGACTTCGACTCCGTCGTGATCGTGCGGTCGTCGTCGCCACTGTCTCCGCCAGGGCCGTCGTCCACGAACGGGCCGGCAAGCGTGTCGTCACGGTCGTCGTTCGGCGCGATGATGTGAGTTCCGCCGTCGTCCTCCTGGCGGACATCACTGCGGGAATCGACGCGAGGAACAAGCGCCCCGATGGTCGGATCGTCGGCTCCCGTTTGTGTTCCGCCCGGCGATGATGATTGCGACGAAGCGGGCCGTGACGCGGATTCGAGCCCGGTTGATCGAGTGTTCGGCGACCCCGGCGACGGCGACGCAGGCAGCGACGACGGGGGCATCGACGGAGGCATCGAGTGGGGGGGGACCGGGCCGCCGCCAACCATCGTGTCCAAATCGCGATCTTCTTCGGAGGGTTCCGGGGGACGCGGCGACGCGGCGGACATGCGTGATCCTCACAGCCTGAAACAGGCCCGTTTCGACAATCGGAAAAGTATTCGCCAGTCTGGTGAGTGCGGCGTCTTGTCGGGAAGGCCCCGAAAAGACCGGGACGTGTCGACGACGAGACCCGCGCGGGGATTATCGGCAACGACGGCCTCGCGGTCCACGCGTCGACGGACGGTGGAACGTTTCCGTGCGAACGGCGCGAATCCGGCGTACAATGCGGTTCCCGCCGGACGATACGCGCGTTCTCCGACTTTCCGACTTTTTCCCCGCCGTTGCCCCCATGCCGGAACAACTCGTCGACGGCTTCGGCCGCGTTCACACGAATCTGCGGATCAGCGTCACCGATCGCTGCAATATCCGCTGTTTCTACTGCATGCCGGCCGACAATGTGCAGTTCATGAAGCGGGACCTGCTGCTCTCGTTCGAGGAGATCGTCCGTTTCGTCAAAATCGCCGTGCCGCTCGGGCTCAACCAAATCCGACTCACCGGGGGAGAGCCGTTGGTGCGCAAGGATCTGCACCGACTGGTGGCGATGCTCGCCGAGATTCCGGAGATCGTCGACATCGGCCTGACGACCAACGGTATCCTGCTGGGGGAACAGGCGCTCGACCTGTGGAACGCGGGACTGAGACGCATCAACGTCAGCCTCGACGCACTCGATCCGGCGAAGTTCGAGGAGATCACCCGGCGTCCCGGTTACGAAAAGGTGATCGAAGGGATTCGCCGCGCTCAGGAGGTCGGCTTCCAGCCGGTCAAGGTCAACGCCGTGGCCATTCGCGGCATCACGGAATCGGAGGTCGTTCCGTTCGGCCACTTTGCCCGCGACGCGGGGGTCGAGATCCGCTTCATCGAGTTCATGCCACTCGACGCCGACAACCAGTGGGAGCGGGGGAAGGTGCTGTTCGCCGACGAAATCGTGGAGATGCTGTCGCGCGGGATCATGCCGCTCCGGCCGGTGGCCGGCGCCAATCGCAACGCTCCGGCCACCGAGTTCGAATTCGAGGACGGCGTCGGTCGGATCGGCTTCATTTCCTCGGTGAGCCGCCCGTTCTGTGGGAACTGCGATCGCTTCCGCATCACCGCCGACGGCAAGCTGCGGAACTGCCTGTTCAGCCTCGAGGAAACGGATGTCCGGTCCCTGTTGCGGAACGGGCACCCGGATGCGGAAATCGCACAGGCGATTCGCGACAGCATCGCCGCCAAGAAGGAAGGGCACGAAATCAACACCGCGCGATTCATTCAACCAATCCGCCCCATGCACTCGATTGGCGGCTGAGCCGGCGGTCGGGGACGCTTCCTGTTTTGCCCGCGGAGGGAACCGCATGTCCGTCGCATCCGCATCCACCGTCGGCCCGGTCGGGTTCCACGTGCTGGTCGGCCTCGATCCGTGTGCGCGTACCGAAGCGCTGCTGGCCCGCTATCGCGCCGTGCTCGAAGTGGGGCGGACGGAACGTCGGTTTGCCAATGCGTTGTGGCTCGTCCCCGCGCGCGAGGCGGTGCGCCCCGTCGTCGGCTGCTTGCTCGATGCGGGGACCGACGTGGTGTTTTCACCGCGGGTGATGACGTTCGACGGATTCGCCGAATCGATCCTGGAGGCTCTCGCGGGACACATCACCCCCGTCAGTCCGGCGCTCCAACGCTCGCTGCTCCGCGAGATCGCCGACCGCCTGGTTCGCGAGGGGCGGTTGCGACACTTCCAACCGATTGCCCGCACGTCGGGCTTCCTCGATCTGGTCGAGTCCTTCATCGCCGATCTCAAACGGGACGAGATTTGGCCCGAGGTGTACTTGAAGAAGTTGGTTGAAGCTGGTCTCGCCGGTCCGCGCGACCGCGAGCTCGCAGACGTGTACGAAGCGTATCAGTCCGCGCTGCTGCGAGGTTCTTTGTTCGACAACGAAGGGCGGTTCTGGTCGGCGCGACAAGCCTTGTCGTCGCACGGGTGGGACTTTCTCGGTCGCCTCGACCTTGTCGTGGTCGACGGATTCTCGGACTTCACCGCCACCCAGCTCGATCTGCTGACGGACTTCGCACGACATGCCCGCGAGATGTGGGTTTCCCTGCCGCTACCGCCGGAGGCCGCGAATACGACTTCCGCCGGGGAGGACGACGGTTTGGATAGTCTGCGGTTCGACGGTCTCCGAGGGGATCTTTTCGGAATCCCAACCGAGACGCTCGCAAGATTGCGTTCGCGCGGTGAGGTTCGGGTCGAGGCGGCGGAACGGCCGCATCCGGTTCGGGCTATCGACCACATCGCCCGCCACCTGTTTGGCGAGTTCCGCTCGGCGCCCGCGTCATCGGATTGTGACGGGGTCGAAGTCCATGCCGTCGCCGGCGCCGCGGCCGAACTCAAGGCTTGCGTGACGGGAGTCAAACGCTGGCTGTTGGAAGGTGTGCCGCCGTCGGACATCGTCGTGGTGACGCGTGATTCGGACGCGAACGAACGGCTGGTGAAGCAGTTCGCGGACGCCGGGGTGCCGACGGTCGTTCCCGCGAGTCGCACGTTGGCGAGATCGCCGCGCATCAAGCTGTTGACCGCGTTGCTGAAACTGGAGACCGAGGACTGGCGCTTCGAGCGTTTGTCGGGCGTACTCAATTCGTCGCTCTTTCGACCGCGGTGGCCCGAGTGGGATCGTGACGAATCCCCCCGCCTCGCGACCCGGTTTCTGCGGGAGGAGCAGTTGCCTGGGGGGACGCGTGCCATTGTGCGCGCCGCTGAACGACTCTTATCGATCGGGATCAGCGGCGCGTCGACGGGCGGAGCGACGCTCGAGGTTGCGGGAGGTCCGTCGGAGGGTGCTCGCGAGCGATTGGCCCGGCATCGGTTCGGGGCCGCGACGCTCGTGCAGCTCGACCGGGCGCTGCAGGGGGTGCGCGGCGACCGGACTTTTCCCGAATGGCTCGAAGCCCTGGTGCCGCTGGCACGGGAGTTCGGCGTCGAACCGACCGCCGAAGAGTTGGCCTCGCCAGACGCGGCGGTGCGTACCGACGCGGCCGGCTGGGACCTGTTCGAGCGGACGTTGTTTTCCCTGTCGCGAGGGGCACGGCGGTGGTTGGATGGCGACCGCTCGCTCACGCTGGGGGATTTTCTGAGTCGCCTGGTCGACCTGCTCGATCGGGAACCGGGCGGATTCGTGGCGCAGCCCTCCGGGATTGTTCGCGTGTTGACCCCGAGTCAGGCGCGGCATGTCGATGCCCGACGCGTGTGGATCTGCGGGTTGAGCGAGAAAAGCTTTCCCGGTGGCGGCGACGAGGATTGCCTGTTCACCGACCGCGACCGCCAGCACCTCAATCGGATCGGCCTGTCGTTGCGACCGCGCGACCACCGGCTGCGCGAGGAAATGCTGTTGTTCTGGACGCTGGTCCTCCGTGCGCGCGAGTGTCTCGTGTTGGGGTACCCGCTCACCAACGCGGACGGGGAACCGCTCTCCCCCAGTCCGTATCTGGAGCGATTGACCGCACTGTTCGACCGCGAATCGCTCAAGGTTCGCTTCGACGAGCGCCTCGATCCGCTTCCCGACCCGAATGCGCTGGCCTCGTCCGCCGACATCCGCGTGCATGCCGCGCGGACCGCCCTGGAAGGAGATGGCCGCTTGTTCGTCCGTTGGGCATCCGACCCCGGCCGAACGCGGGCGGCGGCCAACATCGCCGGGGGACTCGACATGCTGGTGTCGCGGTTCCATGAGCGCGGATTCGGCCCGTTCGAGGGGCGGGTCGACGCGGAACCCGCGCTGGAGTGGATTGCCCGCCGGTTCGACGCCGATCACGAGTTCAACGCCACCGAGCTGGAGGGGTATGCCACCTGCCCGTTCCGTTTCGCGATGACTCGGATCGCCGGGGTTCGTCCTCCTCCCGATCCGGTGCCGGCCCAGGATCTTTCCGCGCGTGGCAGCCTGATTCACGATGTGTTGGCCGAGGTGCATCGGCAGTTGCTTGGCGAACGCACGCTCACGGACATTCTCGACGGCAACTCGCCCGATCCCGCGCATCGGATCGTCGAGCGTTTTCGGGCGCTTGTCGAAGAACGGCTGGGGCGTCGCGAGGGGCGTGGCGACCTCGAAGCCGCCCTGCTCCGCATCGAAGCGCGACTCATGCGCGATTGGGGGGAAGCCTATCAGAACCAATGGTCCCGTTACGGCGAAGGGACCCACGAGGGCTTCGACGTGCCCCCCGTGCCGACGCTGTTCGAGGCCGCTTTCGGCAGCACGGGCGACGGGCGTTCGGGTTCCGTCGGCCCCGAAGATTCACCCCGTGATCCGCCCCCCGTCGCGGCGCTCGTGCTAGGGACCGGCGCCGGGACCGTGAGGGTTGGTGGTCGCATCGACCGCCTCGACGTGGGCCGTCGCGATGGCCGCACCGTGTTTGTCGTGATCGACTACAAAACCGGTGGTCCGCGGCGCTTCAAGGACGTGGATCTCCGTTCGGGCCGACAACTGCAACTGGTGCTGTACGCCTTGGCCGTGCAGCGGCTGGGGTTGCTGGGGCCCGGCTCGCTCCCTTGGCAGTTCGGCTATTGGAACCTGCGGGACACGGGCTTCGCGCCGGGGCCGGGGGACAAACCCAAAGGCTCGAAGCGGCTACCGTCCCTCGACGAGGCTGCGTGGTATGCACTGGTGGAGTTGCTCGAAGAGATCGTGCCGAAGTTGGCTTCGGGGATGCGCCGGGGGGAGTTCCCCGTGATCAACAGCGACCGCAATTGCACGGGCCATTGCGAGTTGTCCAAAACCTGCCGGGTCGCCGAAATCCGCTCGCTTCCGGAAGGCCTCGCCAAACGGTGGTCCGCGTCCCAGCCTGCGGTCCGGCCCGGTTCCGAGGTCCGATCCGCCGACGGTTGATCCTCTTTTCGAGATCGTCCGTCTCAAATCGCCGCCATCTCCTCCGGAATCTCGATACGGGCCGCCAGCGCCCGCAACACTTCCAGCGCCAGTTTCGCCCGCGCCAGTTTGCCCTCGCGCAGACTCTCTTCCAATCGCCCCGCCGGCTCGGTGAACTGCGGGAATCCCACCGTACCGCCAGCCCCCCGCAACCAGTGGGCGAGCGATCCGAGGTCGGCCCAGCGTTCCTCCGCGAACGCGGATTCCATCGCGTCGAGTTGCGTCTCCAGCTTTGCGACGAAGTTCCGCACGATCAGTCGGAAATCATCGTCGTCCATCGGCAGTGTCGAGACCAACACGCCGGGGCTTTCGTCGCCGGCGTTCACCGAGCCCGACGCACCGCCACCCAGACCCGCGTCCACCTGCCTCAGCACCGCCGCAAGGGAGGCCTTCGGATGGGGCGACAAGTTGCGGTCGTCGGCGGTCGACGGATCGGCTTCCCCGAGCTCCGTCACCAATAGCCGCATCAATTCGTCGATCTTCACCGGTTTGCTGAGGAACGCCGAACAACCCGCCGTGAGGCATTTCTCCTCGTCCCCCTTCATCGCGTTCCCCGTCAGGGCCACGACCGGGCGCGCGAAGCCGCTTCGCCTCAACAATTTCGTCGCCGTGTACCCGTCCATGACCGGCATCTGCATGTCCATGAGGATCAGGTCGAATTCGGTCTCCGACGCCCTCTGTACCGCTTCCTCGCCGTTGACCGCCTCCACCACGGTGGCTCCGGCGCGGGAGAGGACCAGGTTGATGAGCTGGCGGTTGGCGTCCCCGTCGTCCACCAGCAGGATGCGGCAAGGTTTGAGCCGGGGCAACGAGTCGACGGAGTGTCCTTGAGGGGCTTGCGGCTGAAGGATCAACTGCGCCGAGGAGTTGTCGATCCACAACTCCCGGTCGGCGACCGGCCCCGTGGCGATCCGCACCGAGAAGACGCTTCCCTCGCCGAGTTGGCTTGAAACGGCGATGTCCCCTCCCAACGCCTGGGCGAATCTCCGGCTGATCGTCAGCCCCAAACCCGTGCCGCCGAATTTGCGGGTGACCGAGCTGTCCGCCTGGGTGAACGGGTCAAAAATGCGGGCCAACGACTCATCGGGAATCCCCACCCCCGTGTCGCGGACATCGAACACCAGGTTCGATTCGCCGTCAAAGACATCGTGTCGCAGGCCGATCGACACCCCGCCCGTTTCGGTGAACTTGATGGCGTTCCCCACGAGGTTCGTCAGAATCTGCCGCAATCGCGTCGAGTCGCTGTGGATCGAGGGGGGGATGCGCCCCTCGATGGCGAACGACAGCCGCAGATTCTTTTCCTCGGCCCGCACGCTCAGCACCGTCAATACGTCGGCCACGAGCTGAACCGCAGAGACTTCGGTTTGTTCGATCTCGAGCTTGCCCGATTCCACCTTGGACAAGTCGAGGATGTCATTGATGAGCCCGAGCAGGTGTTCGCCGCTGGTATGAATCGTGTCGAGGTAGCGCTGGGCGTCGGCCGCGTCGGTGGCCAGTCCGCGGCGCAGCACGTCGGTGAAGCCCAGGATGGCGTTCATCGGCGTGCGGATTTCGTGGCTCATGTTCGCCAGGAAGTGGCTTTTGGCGGCGCTGGCCTGCTCGGCGGCGGCCTTCGAGTTCGCCAGTTCGCGGCGCTGGTTCTCCAGCTCCGTCACGTCGTCGAAGCTCGCCAACACCCCTCGGCGGCGTCCATCGTGCCCCATGATGGGAGAGCAGTTCACTCCGAACGTCCGCACGTCGCTCGGCGTCAGGCGTAGTTTGATCATGTCGCTGGTTTGCGCGTCCGATGATCCGACCGCCCGCGTCCATGGCAGGTCGCCCTGCACGAGTTTCTCGTCCATCGACAGCCAATGGAAATCGCGCGGGTCCCGTCCGATCAACGATGCCGCCGACTGCCCCACCAGTTGGCTGAATGCCGAGTTCGCCAGCACGATGCGTCCCTGGCGGTCCAGCACCAGAAGCCCTTCCGTCAAGGTATCGAGCGCCGACCGCACGCGACCCGGAACCGCCTGGGACGGATCGACGTGGCGAATCATCTTCTTGAGGTACAGATAGAACACGCCGAACAGGACGATCGAACAGAACCCAAGCAGCTTGGGAATCGGCGAGAGGAGCAATCCGGCGATCCCCGGTTGGGTGATCGGCTGGAACCGCAGTTCCACCGAGCCCCAGCGCTCGTGACCCGCCAGAATCGGCACTTGCACGTGGGTTTCGACGGATCGATCGTTGGCGATGTGGGTCCACTGGGAAGCATGCGCCCCGGCCGGGACTTCGATCAACAGCTCGCCGTCCGCCTTCCGCACCCCCGCCGAGAGCAGTTCCGGATGCCGATACTGCAGGATGGTCAGCGACGTGCGCAAGTCCGTCAGGTCCTGTTTCGTTACCCGGACCGAGCTGGTGATCGCGATCGCCTCGCACAACTGGGCGCGCCCTTGCAGGCGCGCGTTGCGCGGGTCCTGAACGACATCCAACATCGCGGCCAGCACCAGGGTGGTACTCACCAGGCTGGTCAGCCCGAGGCAGATGCGGGCGCGGCTCGACAGTCGAAACCTGCGTTTCATGGTTCACCAGGAAGACTTCGCGAATCGCACCGGACTCGCGCTGTTCAAATTCGTACCGCCGCTTCCCCCGGCCGGTCTTGCGCCGGCTCCGTGTCCTTCTCAGCCCGTCGTTGGGTCGTCGCCGTCCGATTCCACCATCGTCTGCAACGACTCGTCGTCCTCGTCGACCGCCTGTCCGTCCAGCATTGTGAGGGGGTCGATCCCCTGCCATGACGGCACCTGGGCGATCAGGCTGGTCACCAGCAGTCCGCCGCGGACCAACCAGATGACGTACCCGACGGTCAGTCCGGATGTCACCGCCATCGTCGATCCCATCACGATCGGGTTGGATTGGAACGTGGTGGTGATGCCGTCTTCGACCTTGTCCAGCTCCCGCCAGAACTCGCCCGATTGGCCCGAATCGACGGAGATGGATTGCCGCAAGGACTCGAATCGAATGTCGGGCGCAAACGCGTCGTCGAAGGTTCGTCCGGCGATCCCCCCCCAATCCCGTACCAGCGCTCCGCGGACATCCAACGCGACCAACCCCCGCGACGACGTCGATGCCAGCGTCGACAGCGACGCCACCGACGCGGAGTGGCTTGGCCCCAAATTGTCCTCGTCGGACGACCGACCGGACTCCTCGCTCGTCGACGTGACGCCTTGCGAGACCGGCGAAACTCCGACCAACGTGGAAGTCGGACCGACGCCCGCCGCCAGGGCGGCTCCGCTTGTTGATGGAGGGGCGTTCGCGGAGAAGCTCGAACCGGCGGTTGCCGGTGTCGGAGCGGCGACCTGGGACACCGGTGCGACCTGCGAGACGGGCGTGGAGGCTGCCGACGGTGTTGTGGTAGGCGTTGTGGTCGAGGGAGATGCCGAGACGGACCCCGTCGACGAGGACGTGTTTGACGGCGATGTCGTCGTGACGGCGGACGACGATGTCGTCGTGCCGGAGCTTTGTGTCGTCAGAATGGTGGTGCCGGGACCGCTCGATGCCGCGCCCCCCGTCGAGGTCGTCGTCGCCGTCGTTGCCGGATTGACCGCTCGCAAGGGAACATTGATGGTGACCGTTTGAACCGTCGACAACACTCCGTCCGACGCGGCATAGGCGAATGTGTCGGTTCCGGAGTACCCCGCGCGCGGCGTGTATACGAAACGCCCGTCATTGGCCAGAGTCAACACTCCCCCGGACGGTCCGGACCGCAATTCGGCGGTGAGCGGCAACCCTTCCACGTCGAAGTCGTTCGCCAACACGTTTCCGGTCACCATGGCGTTCACGCCGTCGGGCAACGTGTACGCCTCCGCCGCGGTCCGGGGAGCGTCGTTCACCGAAAGCACGGTCAAATCAAACGACCGCTGCGTCGACGCGGTGCCGTCGGTGGCGGTTAACGTGAATCGCGCCGTTCCAAAGCCTTCGGCCAGCGGCGTCGCGTTGAACACGAATTGCCCGTTCGCGCGGGTCACCTGGAACGTGCCGGTGGGGAAAAGTGCGTCGTTCGAGACCGTTGCCGACACCGCAAGGTTGTTGAACGGCGTCTCCACGTCCGCGATCGTCAGAGGGATCGCCATCGTCCCGTCTTCCGCGATGGTCGCATCGGCAACCGGCGCGAAGGCCGGTGCGTCGTTGACCGCGCGGACATCGACCTGAATGGTGCCCGTCACGCTGCGACCGGTGGAGTCGGTGGCCCGAATCGTGAAGACCGATGTCCCGGACAGGTCGGGTTTGGTCGTGAACAGCAATCGGTCGGTGGTGTTGTTGATCGATTCGCTGCTCAACAACCCCGAATTGGTCTGCGACACGAGAGTGTAAGTGAGCGAGTCGCCGGGAAGGTCCGGATCGGTGAAGTAGTCCGCCAACCTCACCGATTGGCTGCCGGAGTCTTCGTCGATCACCACGGGCGTCGTCGACACGACAACGGGAGCGTCCGGCGCGGCGCTGACGGTGAGTGTGAAGGTTCTCACCGTCGTGGCCTGTCCGTCGGTGGCGGTGACGGTGAGCGTCGTCGAGCCGAACCCATTCTTGACGGGGGTTGCGGCCACCGTGAAGTCGCGGCTGTTCGCGTTCGTTCGCGTGGTCGACAGGTTGATGTCCGCGTTCCGGAGCAAGGCCTGGTTGCTGGATGTCACGGTGACGGACAAATCCGTTCCCGCGTCGTCGACGTCGGAGACCGTGAACGCCACCGGGGCCAGCGCGGAGTCTTCGGCGACGGTGCGATTCGCGATGGTCGGCAATGTCGGCGCGTCGTTCACGGGGGTGACGGTGAGCGTGAAAGTCCTCACTGTCGTCGCCTGTCCGTCGGTGGCTGTGACGGTGATCGTCGTCGACCCCGACGCGTTCAGGACGGGGGTCGCGGAGACCGTGAAATCCCGGCTGTTCGCGTTCGTTCGCGTTGTCGTCAGGTCGATGTCCGCGTTCCGGAGCAAGGCCTGGTTGCTGGATGTCACGGTGACGGACAAGCTGGTTCCTGCGTTGTCGACATCCGAGACCGTGAACGCCACCGGGCTCAACGCGGAGTCTTCGGCGACGGTGCGATTCGCGATGGTCGGCAATGTCGGCGCGTCGTTCACGGGGGTGACGTTGAGCGTGAACGTCCGCTGGGTCGTCGCTGCGCCGTCCGACGCCGTCAGTGTCACCGTCACCGGTCCGCCGCTAACGTTTTCGGCGGGGGACAGTTGCAGTGTGTACGTTTTGGAGTTCGCCCCTGTGTTGAGCACAGCGAGCGAAATGTTCTCCGTCGGAAGCAGGGTCGTGTTGCTCGACGCGGCGGAGAGGGTCAGCGCGCTTCCGGCGGTGTCGGTGTCCGAGACGGTGACCGTCACGGCGTTGGCGGGCGTGTCTTCGGCTGTGGTCTGATTGGCCACCGCCGAGATCGTCGGGGTCGCGTTCGGCGAAGTGATCGTCACCGCCAGATTCGACGAAACGGAGTTGCCGTCGGTGTCCGTCGCCGTGACGGTCACCGAAGCGGTGCCGCTGGCGTTGGTCGCTCCGGTCAGCAAGACGGTCCCCGAGGCCTGATCGATCAGGACGGACTCGAACAGCGACGGATTGCTGTTCCCGGTGATCGAATAGACCAGACGCGACTCGGGATCTTCCGCGTCCGAGAACTTGCCCCCGAGCGAGACAACCGTCGATCCGTTCCGCGCGAACGTCGCCGCTCCCAACGCGGTGGCGGTCGGCGCGCTCCCTTGTCCCGCGACCGCCGTCAGTCCGAAGTCGTCCGGCAGACCGACCGAGTTGGCCAAGGTGCTTGCCCCAGCGCCATCGAGTTTCATCGCCTCGATTCGGTTTCCGTTGTCCCGTCCCACGAACATGCGGTTGTTCGTCGGATCCAGCACCAGTCCCGTTGGCGACTGGAACGAAGACACCACTACTTCAGCACCCGCGCCGTCCAGCCCTGCCCGTCCGATGCGATTGTTGGTCGTGTCGGTCCAATAGACCTTGCCGTTCAGGTCGTCGACCGCGATCGCCCCCACTGTCCCCAAGCCGGTCTGGACTGTGACGCTTCCCGTGCCATCGGTGTTGATGCGCTTGATCGTTGCGCCGTCGGCGTAGAACAGCCAGCCATACGATTCGCTCACGGCCAGCGCGGTCACGTTGCCTGTGCCCGAAACGAGCGTCGTCATGCCCGAACCGCTGGTCTCGATGCGTCGGATCGAATTGTCGGCGTCGTTGAACAGGAACACTTTGGATCGCAAGGTGTCGACGGCGATTTCCGTGAAGCTCGGACCCAGCGCGAAATACACGTTGGAAGTGCCCGAACCGTCCAATCCCGAACGGCTCACGGCGGCGGGCAGGAGGGGCGGCGTTCCGTACAAGAAGTTGTTTCGGGCGTCGACCGCTCCGGCCAGCGATACGCCGTTGAAGATGGTCGTCTCGTCGCTGCCGTCGAGGTCGATCCGTTCTCGCGAGCTTGTCGAGTCGTCGCGGAAAATCAGTCGATTCCAGGCAGGATGCGCGGCGATCGCGTCGGCGAATTCCGACGTGCCTCCGGTGGCGTGCGTGGCCGTCGCGGTCAGGCGTTGATTGATCCCCACCGTTGCCGAAACCGTGGCCGTGAACGTTCCGACGCCGTTGGCGTTCGTGGTGACGCTCGTCGAACCTAGGTACTGCCCGGCCGACGCTCGCGTGTCGGTCGAATAGGTGGTTTGCGCGTAGAAGTCGACGGTGACGGTGGTGTTCGCCGCACCGGTGAACGTCCCTTTGATCACCGTGTTCGTGGCACCGGGAGTCGCGGACACCAGCACCGGCGTGTTCAGTTTGGTGTTGGCTCCGGAGTCGGCGTCTCCCACATCGTTGGGGGTGGCATTGTCGCTCCCCAGGTCGATTCCGAGACCCGTGTTTCCGAAAATGGCGTTCGCCCGAATCGCGTTGCCGACAATCGTCGGATTTCCCGACAACGACACCCCCGCACCGCCGTTGTGCGCGATCTTGTTCGACTGGCCGGTCGAGATGCCGCCAACGACGTTGTTGCTTGCGTCCCCTTCGAGGGCGATCCCGTCCCCCGTGTTCGCCAATGCGGTCTCGTTTGCCGACAACCCGACACGGTTGCCATACAGCGTGTTGGCATTGGAGCGAATCGAGATCCCGTCGTCGCCGTTGCCCGAGACGAGATTTCCGAGCGCCGACGTGTTCCCCCCGATGATGTTCCCGTTCGACCCCGCCAGAATCTCGATCCCGTCTCCGCCGTTGCCACGATCGAGCAAGCCGGTGGCATTCACGCCAATCCAGTTGCCGGTGACCGTGTGTCCGCCCGACCCACCCAGCACAACGCCATCGCCGCCGAAGCTGTGGATCACCAATCCTCGGATCGTCGAGCCGCTCCCTTGGACAACCAGACCGTCGCCGGACACGGACGCGCCGTTGAGGACCACCAGCGGCGTTCCCGAGTACCCGGATTGCGATGTGCCGTTGATGTCGACCGTGCCGGTGATCGTCGGCAGGGCGGTCCCCAGATTGATGGTCGTTCCCGAAGACAAATTGAACGTGATGACATCGCTTCCCGCGGCGCCGTTCGCGTTGAGGATCGCTTGCCGCAGCGATCCCGACCCGGCGTCGTTCGTGTTGGTGACGCTGAACGTCGCCAACAGGCCCTGCCAATCACCTTGCAGTGACTCCGAAACGGCCAGATTTGTCTCCAACGTCCCGGTGGCGTACTCCAGTGTCCAGTCCCCTCCCGCCGAAGTGGAACCGATGGCGTCGTCGCTGGCGGCCACGTCCGCTCCCGTGACGAGCGACACTTCCGTCAACCACGCCCGTCCTCCGTCCGTCGCCGCGAGATCGCAGCCGTAGAAGAGGATGTCGGCCGTGTCGGTCAATCCGGTCCGCCAGTCGGCGAACGTGCTCGCGATGCGGGACGTGTCCTCAAACAGCGTCCACTCGCCTCCCAGCTTCACACCCTTGTCGGCCCCGTGCGAAACCACATGCACCGCGGAGTACCGGCGATCGGGCCCCGTGTCTCCGGGATCCGTGGCGAAGCCCAGCGTCGCGCCGACGGCCCCGAAGCCGTCGTCCTCCTCACGCACCACGAGGATGTCGCGCTCCATCGAGGCGCTGCCGGGTCGCTTCAGTTCCGCCAGCAGCTCGTCGAAGTTCTCGATCCCCTCGTCGACCACCACCAACTCGCGCCGCGTTGCGGCATCGCCGCCGGTCTCCGCCCCGTTATCTTCCGCCCCGTTGTTTTCCGCAACGGCATTCCGCGATGCGTCCGCGAGCATGGCCACTTCCGCCATCGGGGGATACGCATCCAGTCCGCCCGTCGGCACATCGACAGCGACGGGTGCTTCGACGGGGGCGGGGACGGCGCTGTACAGCACTCGCCGCTCCAACAGTCGCAGCGGTGAAGCTCCCTCCGCCGGTCGGAAGGTCTCGTCAAAACGCCGCTGGAAGTCCAGCGCGTCCCGTTGCGACAGGTACGCCAATCGCGCCCGTGTCCACAGGTTTCGACATCGATCCCACATCGCGTCCGCCTCGATTCGGCCCGCGACATCCCTGTCCCGCTATGAACACAGTCCCGCATTGAACTCAGGGGAATCCGTTGCGGGTCGGCTTCCGCCGCCGCTCCGTGTCCGGACGAGCGCGGCATCTCCCCCCGCGGTTTCCCTACCGTTCGGATCGGTCCCGAGGGAACGCCCGCCCCAGTCTTCCTGGCCGGAATCCCTGCGGTGCTTCGCCCCGCGCCCGGTTGTGGGGAACTTGCCCGCGATGCGGCCTCGGATCGCGAGTGATCGGCGCGGCCCGCACAGCCCGCACGCCGCACCGACGCGGAACGTCGGGTGCCAAGGTCGAGTCCGGCACTGTCGGCGTATTCGTTCGCGAGTCCGGGCCATTTGCCCCGGTTCCGCATCGAGTTGTTGGACTTTTCGATCCGAAGAAATGGGGACGGGCCATTGTCCGGGGCGAAGCCGTTTCGCGCCGGATGCGGCTTGGCCTTGGTGGCGTCCCCACGGACGGGGACCCCAGGATACGGAGACGTTGGGACCTCCACTCATTGCGTCCGACACCCCCGCCTTGCGGGTGGCTGTACGGAGTTCGACGGATCGCACCGTCGTAAACGCGAGAGGGTCGTGACTTTTTCCGGTCGAATGGATTCGAGGAGGGATTCCTTCAGACACGGGTCGCGTCCCATGGTGTTGGGGCTTCGTTCATGGAGCGGACGTTGGACGCGCCGCGCGGTCCGATTGTTCGTTGCTTGCGGTTTGTGGACGTTCGTCGCACACGATGTTCGTGCCGCCGACGCGCCCGTCCTGGCCAACCGACCCCGCAAGGTCGAGTCCTCGCGCCCCCCTGCCCCGGCGTCCCCCTCGAACATCCGCCGCGTCGCTGTCGACCTGCCGATTCCCGAAGACCTCCCCCCACCCGATTCGCCCATCGTCATTCGGCCCGCCGCTTCCAGAGACGGGGGCCCTCAAGCCAAGGCTCCGGCTCCGCTCTCACCACCGCCGGCGGAAGTCCGCTTGCGCGTAGCCGACGCTCCCCATGAAGCCGCGTCGACGGGGTTGGACTCCGGCGCCTCGCCGCGCCGTTCGTTGCAAGTCCCTTGGCCGGTTGATGCTTTGCCGCCGGTTCCCCAAGCCCTGGCGGGACCCGATCCGGCAACTCCCGCGCCTGCCAGCGATCGCGGCGCTCCAGCAGCCTCGAATCCAGCCCCCGCGTCGGTGCCGACCTTGGCGCGTCGCCGGGCCGATGCCGTCGAGTCCGCAAGCGTCGGCGGCGGTTCGTCCGACTTCCCGGTGGACTCGGTCGCGCCGCTCTCCGCCGGGCCGACGGCACCCGACCTGTCTCCCTTCTGGCATCGCACGATCGTCGAACACGACGAAGACGTGGTCGCACAATCGCCGGGGAACCTCATTCCCGCGGACTTCACGCCGTGGTGGGAGGACCTGGCCCGGCAACGGTATCGAGAACGATCGGAGCGGTTCGAGACGAACGTCGACGCGCTGGTCCTCTCCGCGCTCGAGCACTCGCCGTTCGTGGTGTCGGTCTCGACCGATCCGTTGATGCGCGAAACGTTCATCACCGAAGAGTGGGCCGAGTTCGATTGGCGCGCGTTCGTCGAGTCGAAATACGACGACCTGTCCGACCCCGTGGGGAACCTCCTCACCACCGGCGGATCGCCGAGGTTCCGCGACAACCAATGGAAGGCCAACGCGGGGGTGAAACGCAAGACCTCGACCGGTGGGGAGATCCGCGCCCAACAGCGTCTCGGCTACC
This sequence comes from Planctomycetales bacterium, assembly GCA_044359065.1. Taxonomy (GTDB): domain Bacteria; phylum Planctomycetota; class Planctomycetia; order Planctomycetales; family Planctomycetaceae; genus JAIXZD01. The sequence continues at coordinate 63,228 of JBIKMW010000025.1, forward strand.
AGGACAACAACTCGACGTTCTTCGTCCCCAAGCAACAGGGAACGGCCCGCCTCGAACTGAGCTACACGCAGCCCCTCTTGAACGGGGCCGGCCAGTGCTACAACCAAAGCCGCATCGTGCTGGCGGCGATCGACACCGACATCGTCTCCGAAGAAACGGCGCGTCAACTTCAAGACCACTTGTTCCGGGTGACTCAGACGTATTGGGAGTTGTACCGCGCCCGCTCGCAATTCCTGCAAAAGCAGAAACTGCTCGACAGCGCGTCGACCATTCTCGAAACCATCGAGGCCCGCCGCGAAATCGATGCGCTGCAAAGACAAGTGCTCCGCGCACAATCGGCCGTCACCAGCCGACGTTCGGCGATGGCCCGCGCGGAGACCGAAATCCGCAATGCCGAGTCGCGACTCCGGCTGCTCGTCAACGACCCCCGCATGCTGGAAACGACCTCGCTGGAGTATCTTCCCCTCGAGGCCCCGCTCTCGGCC
>JBIKMW010000182.1:0-6056 GCA_044359065.1 Planctomycetales bacterium
AAGGCGTGCTCGCACGGGGGGTTCAGTCTTCGCAACGCGGCGGTGATCATGTTTTGGCGGTAACATCCGGGCAGAGTCCGTCTCCGTCCCGAGGTGCTCGATGCCCGTTCGCCGTCCGAGTTTGTCGTCCCCTGCGGGGGGTGGTTGGTTGTTTGGACGTGCCGCATTTGTTGCGGCTGTGTTCCTGTTGGGAATCATTGGAGATTGTTTCCTCGGCGGCCCGGGTCATCCCCTGACTCGGGCCGTCGAGCTTTTCGCCGCTGACGATTCGCCCAAGAAACCCGCCGCGCCCGCCGCCGCCGTTCCTGCGCTTGGCGGTTTCCCCGCGCCGTTCGATACCGAGCCAGAGTCGTCGGGCCAACCGTTGGATCCCGTGACGGCCGTCGAGAAACTGCGACTGCCCGCGGGCTTCCAGGCCACTGTGTTCGCAGCCGAGCCGGACATCCTCAACCCGATCGCGTGCGCTTGGGATCACCGCGGGCGGCTGTGGGTTTGCGAGAACCACACCTACGCCGAACGTCCGAAGCGGTTCGAGGCGGGTTTGCGCGATCGCGTGCTGATCTTCGACGACGCCGACGGCGATGGTCGACACGATTCCCGCAAGGTGTTCACGGACGACGTGCAGTACCTGTCGAGTGTCGCGCACGGTTTTGGCGGCGTGTATTTGATGGCCCCGCCGCATCTGCTGTTCGTCGCGGACCGCGATGGGGACGACCGCCCCGACGGGCCACCCGAAGTGCTGCTCGACGGATTCGAGATCGCCAAAGAGAACTATCACACGTTCGCCAACGGGCTGAAGTGGGGACCCGACGGTTGGCTGTATGGGCGGTGCGGGGCGTCGTGCCCGGCCGAGGTGGGTGTGCCCGGCACGCCCGCCGAGGAGCGCGTCCCGCTGCGCGGAGGGGTGTGGCGCTATCATCCCAAACGCAAAGTGTTCGAGGTTGTCTGTCACGGCACCACCAACCCGTGGGGACACGATTGGACAGCAACCGGCGAAGGGGTGTTCATCAACACCGTCAATGGGCACTTGTGGCACATGATTCCCGGCGCGCACTTTCGCCGACCGCACACGATCGAACCGAATCCGTGGGTGTTCGAGCCGCTTGAGATGCACGCGGACCATTGGCACTTCGACACCGGCAAGGGTTGGTCGATCAACAAGGATTCCACGCTGGCCGACCACGATCCCCTGGGGGGAGGCCACGCGCACATCGGCTGCCTGATTTATGACGGCGACAATTGGCCCTCGTACTTCCGCGGCAAGCTGCTGACGTGCAATCTCCACGGACGGCGTGTGAATGTCGAACGGCTGGAACGATTCCGCAGCGGACTCGTCGCCAGGCACGAACCGGACATTCTGCACTCCGCCGATCCTTGGTTCCGGGGAATGGAACTCACCGAAGGACCGGATGGAGGCGTGTACGTGCTCGATTGGAGCGATGCGGGGGAGTGTCACGAACACAGCGGCGTCCATCGCAACTCGGGGCGGATCTACAAGATCACCCACGGCCAACCCGCCCTTCCGAAAGTGCGGGACGTGACGCGCTTGCCGTTGGCGGAAGTGCTGGAGTTGGCCGTCGAGGGGCGGGGCTGGGTGGGTCGTTGCGCGCGACGGGAGTTGGTGGACCGGCAGGCGCGGTTCGAGGCGACCGGCGTGGGTGAGTCGCTCGCCCCTCTCTTGGCCGCGCAACGGAAACTGCTCCAAGAGTGGTCGGAACATCACACTGGCCCCGAACGGACCGTGCCGCTGCTGCATAGCATGTGGATCGTGCACACGCTGTCCGAGTCGCTGCCGACCGAAGAACGCTTTGATTGGAGGGGGCTGTCGATTTCTCCCCCCGAGGCGGTGCGCGTGTGGGCGATTCGCTTCCTGACCGACGACTGGCCGCTCGACACCATCTTCAGCCGCCGTCCCGTGGGCCGTCCCGAAGCGGATGCGGAACGGTTGCGAGCATTGCTCAACACCGCCTCGTTTGAGCGCTCGGGCTTGGCCCGTTTGGCGATGGCGTCGGTGATGCAGCGAGTTCCCGTCGCGGAGCGTTGGCTGGTTGCGATGAGCTTGTTCGAGCGACCCGAAGACGCCGACGACCCGAACTTGCCGGGGATGGTGTGGACGGCACTGGTCCCGCTGGCGGAAGCCGATCCCGATGCGCTGGCGCAACTGGCGGCTTCGGACGCATGGCCGCTCATCAACGAATGGATCGCACGGCGTTTGGCGTCGGAACCGGATCGCTGCGCCGCGGCGCTGTCGCACCTCGTTGAGCATGTCGCCGACTCGGCCCATCATACGTTTGCGGAATCGGTTGCTCGGGGACTGTCAGCCGGGCTGAAAGGACGAAGGCGCGTGGCCGAACCGGCCACTTGGGCACGCTTCGTTGCGACGTTCGGCGGAGCGGGAAGCGAAGAATTCGCGCGAAATGTGCGCGAGTTGAGTGTGGTGTTCGGCGACGGTCGCGCGCTGGACGAGGTTCGCAAGTTGGCTCTCGACGGCAGAGTCGACCTGCCAACTCGCCGTGCCGCGCTGGAAACGCTCGTCGACCAGAAGGACACCGAACTTCGCGCGGTGTGCGAGGAACTGCTGACCGTGCGGTTCCTGAACACGACGGCGCTGCGGGGGTTGGCGACGATTGACGACGATACGATCGGTCGCGGGTTGGCCCGCAACTATCGGTCGTTCCACGCGGCGGACCGCCCGGCGGTGTTGGACACGCTCGTCGCGCGGCCGGGCTTCGCGGCGGCGCTCCTGGACGAAGTGGCCGCCGGAAAGATTCCGCGCGGCGACATCACCGTTTCGCACGCCCGACAGATGCTGGCGCTGGGAAGCGACACGGTCGCCAAACGATTGGCCGAAGTGTGGGGCGAGCTCCGCGACAGCCCCGCCGACAAGCGGGCGCTGCGCGAGAAGTGGGAGAAACTGCTCACGCCCGAGGTGCTGGCCGCCGCCGATCCGTCGCGTGGGCGAGTCCAGTTCAACCGCGTGTGTGCGGGGTGCCATCTGCTATACGGCCACGGTCAAGCGGTCGGTCCCGACCTCACCGGGTCGGGGCGACGGGACCTGGGTTACCTGCTGGACAACATCGTCGATCCGAGCGCCGTGCTGTCCGCCGATTACCGCCTGCATGTGGCGGAATTGAAAGACGGGCGTGTGTTGAGCGGCCTGGTCGTCGCCCGCACGCCGCAAACGGTGACGCTGCGGACCGCGCAGGACCGCGTCACTGTGGCCTTGGATGACATTGAAGAGCTGCAAGCGACACCCCGCTCGCTGATGCCGGACGGGCTGTTGGGGGACCAACTCAAGGAAGACGAAGTGCGCGACCTGATCGCCTACCTGATGTCGGCTTCGCAGGTGCCGCTGCCGGAGGAGCGGGCCGGGAAATCCGAGTGAGGAGTTGAAGGGCGATGTCGATCCGCGTCTTGTGTTCAGGGGCGGTCGCCGTACCGCTGGATCGGAGTTCACAGGCGGGGGGATGTCCCGTGGAGCGCGATGCGTCCAGGCAACGCGAGGTGCGGATCGTCGAGGGTGATCTCCTGGATCAGCCGGTCGACGCGATCGTGAACGCGTGGAATCGAAACGTCATTCCCTGGTGGCTGCTGCTGCCGCAAGGAGTCTCTGGGGCGATCAAACGACGCGCGGGCCTCGCGCCGTTTCGGGAAGTGGGACGCCACGGACCGATCCCGTTGGGGGGTGCGGTGTTGACATCGGCGGGACGACTGCCGTTTCGCGGGATCGTGCACGTGGCGGGGATCAACCTGTTGTGGCGTGCCTCGGAACGGTCGATCCGCAATTCGGCCCGAAACGCTTGCGCTGTGGCTGCGGAAGCGGGATTTCGATCCCTGGCGTTTCCGCTCCTGGGGGCCGGATCCGGTGGATTTCGGACCGATAAAGCCCGTGAAATCCTTGTCGACGAACTGCGGCGGGTGACGAACGACGTCGAAATCTTGCCCCTCGAAATCGTGGTCGTTGTCTACAAACCGGGGGACCGCGGTCCCCGGTAGCGTGTACAACCTATGGGGAACCGATGTTCGCGCCGCCGCGCATCACCTCCCCGATCCCTCACGTTGTCGCCGTACCCGTGGACTTCACGCCGCTCCGCATCCTGCGCAACCTCGGCCGTACGCGACAGATCGTCGCCGTGCTGCTCAACCACGGGTTCGGCGATGTCGTCGACCGATTGGGACTGAGCCGCACGTACCACCGGTGGCGACGTTGGCTGTTCCGGCATCCGGCGGGACCGGTTGAGCAGACCACCTCGCGGCCTGAACGTGTCCGCCGCGTGCTGGAGGATTTGGGGCCGACGTTCGTCAAATTCGGCCAGGTGATGAGCACCCGTCCGGACCTGATCCCGCGGCCTTACCTGCGCGAACTCGAACACCTGCAAGAGCGTGTCCCCCCCTTTCCCGGCGCGCAAGCCCGCGCCATCGTGTTGGAAGAGTTCGGTCAGCCGGTCGAGGAATTGTTCGCTGAGTTTTCGACAGAGCCGTTGGCCGCCGGTTCGCTGGGACAGGTCCACGAGGCGCGGCTGGCGGACGGAACCCGCGTGGCCGTGAAGATTCGTCGGCCGGGCGCTGTGCGGGACATCGAACGAGATCTGTCGCTGCTCGATCAACTGGCGGCGCTGTTGGTGCGGAACTTCCCGGAAACGGAGGTCTTCGATCCGGTTGGGCTGGTCGGCCAGTTCGCCCGTTCGATTCGGCGCGAGCTGCAGTTCTCGCGCGAGGGGCGGACGATGGACGAGTTCCGCCGCCGATTCGCGAATGACGCGACTCTGCTCATCCCGAAGGTGCATTGGAGTCGCACCTCGGACGCTGTGCTGACTATCGACTTTGTCGACGGCTGCCGCATTAACGATCGGGACGGTTTGGCGGCGTACGGACTGCTTCCCGCACAACTGGCGGAGCACGGCGCGAAGGTCTTCCTGAAGATGGTTTTCGAGTTGGGGCTGTTCCACGGCGACCCCCATCCGGGCAACTTGCGGGTCCTTCCCGACGGGGTGATTGGCCTGTTGGACTATGGACTCGTGGGCCGGTTGGAGCCCGACAAACGCGATCAATTGGTCGATCTGTTCGCGGCGGTCGCGCGGGGGGATGTGCGGAGCGTGGTCCTCGTGCTGCGGGACATCGGACGACCGTTTCGCCCGATCGACGACACTCGGTTGTCCGCCGATGTGCGTGATTTCCTGGAATCGTTTTACGGCGTGCCGCTCGAACGGATCGCGCTGGGGCAACTGCTGGGGGATTTCGTCTCCATCCTGACGACGCACGGCATTCGCTATCCGGCGGACCTGATGCTGCTCATCCGGGCGATTGTGACGCTCGAAGGGGTGGGGCGGGAACTCGATCCGAGCTTCAATCTCGCACGGCTGCTGCAACCGTTCGTCGAGGCCCGTGTCCGAGCGCGATACCGCCCCGACGAATTGGGGGCGAAATTTCTCCGCGAAGCCGAGTCGTTCGGACGCGTCGCCTACCGCATTCCCGGCCATGTCGAGCGGATTCTCGACAAACTGGCCTCGGACTCGCTTCACGTGCAGTTCGAGCACCAGAACCTCGAACGCCTCATCACGGAAGTCGACAAGGCGGGGAACCGATTGGTTATCGGCCTGGTGATGTCGGCGTTGATCGTGTCTTCGGCGATGGTGCTACGGACGGGAGGGGACGCCACGTGGTGGGTGACCGTGCCGGCGTTCCTGCTGTCGAGCTTGCTGGGAGTATGGCTGATCTACGGCGTGTTCCGCAGCGGGCGGCTGTGAGCTGCTAGAGATTCGCGTCCGCGCTGCGGGTCATCCCGGAAGTCTGTTCCGTCAGGGGGCGAACCCCGGACCGCATTCAAAGCCTGTCGTGCGTGTTGATTGGCCACTTCTCCTTGCCCGTTGACCATAGGACCGCGACCCTTCTCCCCCACATTCGGAGTTGAAAAACAGGACAAATACCTACTGTGGGGGAGAAGGTGCCCGAAGGCAATTCTGTTCGGCACCAAGGTTGCTATGGCGGCTGGGCGCGTTTGTTCCTGAGTTTTTCGATCTGTCGTTCGAGTTCTTCCAGCGTGGCCCAGCCGCTCA
>JBIKMW010000027.1:0-63156 GCA_044359065.1 Planctomycetales bacterium
AGAAATCCATCTGGCCCGGCGGCTGGACTTGCAACAACCCTTCTTCCTCTGTGTCACTCCGAGTCCTCAGTGGTTCGAATTCTTTTCCGGCGGTGGTTACGGCGAATCAATCACGAATTCGTGTTCGCCCGATCGCACGGTCAGCACCGGGCAGGGAGCCAACCTCACGACCTTCTCCGCCACCGCCCCCAATAGCAGTTGGGCGATCGCGCTTCGTCCGTGGGTGCCGATGACGATGAGGTCGACATCCTCCTCCTTGGCCGCATTGACGATTTCGAGATAGGGAGTTCCCATCCGGATCACGACGCGGGCCTGCGACAATCCCGTTTGAGCGAGCTGCTGTTCGCAGTGGATGCGGGCCTGTTTCTCCTGTATTTCCGGGAGATTCGGCGGGAAATACCCCTCTCCCACGGGGGGGAGCTGACCCAGGAAATCGGGCCGTTCCAGCACATGGCAGACCAGGACCTCCGCCCCGAACGCCCGGCTGAACTCGGCGGCGTACCGCAGCGCGACGACGGAATGCTCGCTGAAGTCCGTGGTGGCCAGTATTCGCTTAAGACGGATCATGGGGTATGCAACCTCGCCCAGGTGGCGGGAACGACGGTCGAACGGAAACCGCGACACGACCGAAGCGCCGTGCCCGAACCGCGACGGCCCGTGAACCCGATGACGGTCCCGGCCTGCGGCGAAACAGCCAGCATAACCGCCGCCCGATCCGAATCGCCACCTAGCGACTCCGGCGAGCAGGGTTTTCGCTTTGCTCAAACGGCGTTGTTCAACGGTTGGCCGGCGCTGGACCAAAGGGAAGCCCCGGTCTGCGGGTCGGACACGATTTTCCGGGGTTTCGCCCAAAGCGGCTCCAACCCCGGACACCCCTTCTTCCCTTGCTGACTCAAGAAGGCAAAGGCGCTGTCTGGCGAGGCACTCACAACCCCGTGGCGGGTTTGGGCGCGGCGGGAGCCGTCGGTGCAGGAGTTGTTGGCGCGGGAGCGTTCGCATCGGCCGGAGCGGCGGGCGCCCCCTTGGGGGGATCCGTGTTGGTCGCGGCGGGCTTCGCGGGGGCTTTGACCGGCGCTGCCGATTCTTTCACGGGCGATTCGTTCACGGCGGTACGCAAGTCGGCGATCTCTTCGCGGAGCAGCTTGACCGGGTCGTCCGACAGGAAACGGTTCAGCGTGTCGCGGGTTTCACTGCACAATCTTTTGATACGGGATTGGGTGACCCGGTCGCGATCGCGCTTTGCCTGCTCGAGCGCGGGCCCCTCGATCCGCGCGAGGTCCGCGGCGATCGTTGCCGCCGTGGGGAGTTCGGCGATCGCTTTCAGGCTTGCGTCGACCGAGGGCCACAGGCCGAACCGCGCGTCGCGACGGGCGCGGGCCATCAGCACGGCGCGTCGCGAGACAATATCGATCATCCCCGCTTGCAGAATGGCCATGTCCCCCTCGACGCGTAGACGCAGTTCGTCGTCCGGCAACTCCAATACGTCCTCGGCGCGGGCCCCCGGCAGGATCGGCAGCCGCGCCAACACCTGTTTGCCGCTCAGCACCTCCAATTGCCGGATCTCGGGGCGGTCGCTCCGTGCCGGGATGATGACCTCCCCCCGCCGGTCGCTCACCAACCTCGTGACGGCGGTGGTTTTGTGGGGGGCGTCGTCGTCTTTCGAAGCCTCCGGATTTTTGGCGGCGTCTGGAGTTTTCGGGGCGACCGGGCCTTTTGCTTCGACCGGGGCTTTCGGGGCGACCGGGGCTCGGTCCGACAGGACCAGATCGACCCCCGGAATGCGCCGCACGGTGGACTTCCAAGGACGGAGCACCAACCGCGTACCGGACACCGGCACGGACACCGCCAACCCGACGGCGAGCACTCGCTGGCTGCGCGTACCTAACGATCCCCGCACGCCCGAGACAACCTGCCACTTCGGGGCGGGAGGAGCGGGCTGCGACGGGGCCGCGTCCCCTTGAGGTGGGGCCGGGGCCGCGTCGCCGGGGGGAGCTTCGTGGACGAGGTACGACCACGGCGCGCGTTGGCGTTTTTCGATCTCTTTGGATTTGTTGAGGTACAGCAGCCAGATCTCGAGCGGAGCCGCTTCGGGCGGGGGAAGTGAACCGGGCCAATGCATCGCGCCGCGGACCGCCACCTGGCGAAGTTCCCCGCGGAACGTGTCGATCAGCGCGATCGGACGAAAGCAGCGCCGAGCCAAACCGGCGGCGCATATCGCCAGTCGCGTTTCGTCCGACGTGCGGTCCGTAACCCATTCGCTCCACGAATTCGTCGGTTCGTCGAACTCCCGTGCCCGCAAGCTCCACCGCCCGCCGACATCCTCCAATTCCAGTCGGAGTCGCTTGTGCGGCGCGGGACCGTTCGCAGCGGAGCCGTCACTCGCTCCGTTCGGTGGATCGGGGACCAGCGTCCACAGCGACTCGAAGGTGAGCGACAGCGCCTCTGCGATCCGTTCGCGCAGGTGGCGTTCCTCATCTCGGGTCGGCGGTGCTTCCCTGCGGACGACCAAAAGGTCGAGCGCCACGCGGTACGGTTCGCGTACCCAAAGTTCAGCGGGTGTGGGCGGCGGAACATGGCTCTGCGGAGCCTCTTCGACCGGTGTGGTTGCGGAGGGGGGAGCCGGAAGCTCCTGCTGGGCCGCCACAATGCTGGGCTGGGCCACCTCAGTACCGGGCACCATCAGCGTCAGAACGCAGCACAGCCACGCGGCGAGGAGGGTGCGAACACGCGTTTGTGACTGACATGCGCCGCGCGGGGATTCATCCCTCGACCCCGCCAGGGATTGTTCCGATAAATCTGGTCTGTCATGCGGGGGCGAGGTGGACGCCGGTGAACTCGCCCCCTCATCCGCCCTTCGGGCACCTTCTCCCCCACAGTACAGTTTACTCGCAAGATTCGGCGTCGAGTGTGGGGGAGAAGGGTTTGTGCGGCGCGTGCTCCAGCCCCGGAGACGGCCTGCCGCTTCGAGTTCAACAAGAGCCATGCAAACCGGAGTTCGAGCCGAGGACGTGACTTCCTTGGCAACGCGACACGCGAGCTCTGAAGTTGCGTTGTCCCGGACAAAGCCTCGGAAAACATCGCAACTTCCAAGGCTCTTACTCTCACGCAGAGGCGCGGAGACGCGGAGAAAGACGAGTCCTCTGCGTCTTCGCGCCGCTGCGTGAGAACCATCGTTGCGCGACGCCACTCGGACGCAAGGTTCGGACAGCGTGCGGGTCGGGCGGTGACGCACCGGTGTTCTCCTTCGTCTGTGCGGGGTCATTCCGGCGGATACCAGGGATCGACTTGCCAGCGGTCGATCCCCTGGAACAAACCCAAAGCGCCCACCGCCAAGCCCCGCACATGCTTGCGAATCACATGGTGCGGCTGAATCTCCCACAACGGGACGACCAGTGCTTCCGCGTGAATCTGTCGTTGCAGCCGTTGTAGCAGCGCGACGGCCCGTTCGCGGTCGCCGACGGTGTCGAGTTCCAACAGCGAACGTCTGAGCCACACAGGCATGCGCGCGAGGGCCGCGTCGTCCGCTTCGCCCAAGGCCTCGACTCCCGCCAGAAACGGCCAAAACTCCACCAGCGGTTCGACCATGGCGACGCGCCGGTAGACAAGGTCGGCGTCCCCCGGCGCGGGACGTTCGTCCTCGGAAGCCGCCTTCACCACCAGGCCGATCTGGCCCCACGCCTTGACGATGGCGGCGGCGGCCGCCGAGGGTTCTTCGCCGCGCGGGTGCCACAGCACAAGTTCGGGCCAATTCGTTCCCAATTCCTTGCGGGCGGCGATGGCCAACGACAGCCCCACGGTGCGGTCGGCGGCTGGTCCGGGAATGGTGCGGTCGTGGGCGTACGAGACCGACGGCACGATTCCCGTCGCCGGTTTGGCCAAGGCGGGGTCCGAGGTTCCAAACACCTGTTCCAATAACGATTGACGCGGCAATGTGTGAAACATCGCCCGCCGCAAAGCCACGTTGCGCAACGCCGAACGAGCCGGGTTGAACGTCAACACGTGCGTTTCCGGGACTCCATAAGGCAGCGTGAAGAACTCGCTCCGCTGCTGGAACTCGCGAACCGACGACAGAGGAATGCGCCCCAAAATCGAAACTTCGCCCCGCAACAGCGCGCGAATCGCAGCCTCGTGCGTGGAAAAACGCCTCAGCACCACTTCCTGCGGCGCGCGGGCGAAGGCCGATCCACTGGGCGGAGGGGCTGTGCGACGAGCGCTGGCCGTGTCGGTCCCCGCGGATTCCACGCGATAGCGTGTGGGTCCGATCGCCGACACCGCGTCCTGACCCGATCCCCCGGCGCCGACACCCTCCGTCGCCGGAGGAGCCAGCGTCGCCAACAGCGCTTCGGGACGGAAGGGCACCAGCGTCAGTGTCGCGCCGAACCGGTCGGGGCCGTCGACCGAAATCCGACCAATCGCCGCCGATACGCGTTCCGAGTACCCCGGCGCACCACGGCGAAGTCGTTCGGACAGGCGCGTCGCCAGCCAAGGTGCGGTGACTCCCGAGGCACGGGAATCGCGAATGTGGAAATCCAGCCGGAAGCCGAGGTCGGTGGGCTCCCATTCGCGGAACCAACGGGACTCGAAGCGGCACACCCCTTCCGACAACCGTGCGGGAGTGAACCACGGCACTTCGCTCAGTTGCGTCGATGCGGAAAAATCGAGAATCGGCCAAGGTCCCGCAGGAAGGTCCGAGGGAGAGACCAGTCCCGCCGCAAGCCGTGGCCAACGCTCGAAGGCCCGCTGAAACGCCCCCGGAAGTTGCGGAAGCGCCGGCCAGACACGGGCCGCCCGTTCGGCGTTGTCCAGCGCCGCCGCGCGGTTTTCGTCGGCCAGCGAGGTCCGCACCAACTCGGCGGCACGGGCCGTCAAATCCGCCATCCAGCGCGAGGCCACGGTGTGCTCCGGATAGCGGGTCCGCAACCGCTTGATGAAGTGCCGCGCTCGGCGAAAGTCCTCCGCGTCGACGGCCGCCTTTACCAGAATGTCGCACGCCCCCCCGTATTCGTCGATCAAGCGGTTGAAGGCGGGGTCGCGCGCGTGCAACTGTTCCCAAGCAGCCAACGCCTCCTCGTGTCGACCCGCGCGGGCTTTGACGAGGCCGTCCTCGAACAGGATGCGTCGGTAGCGGTCCTCCGCGCCCGGCCAGTTCGGGTCACGGTCGCGCGAGAGATACAAAAGCTGCAACGCCTCGGGGATGCGTCCTTCCGCCAACGCGCGGTCCACCCCTTGAAGCAGCAGGTCGTCCCAGTAACGAATCTCGGCCACATTCTGAATGTGCAGCCGCAAATCGTCGTCGTCCTCACCAGCCACCACAACCGGCAGATAGGCCAGGGCTTTCCGTTTGGCGCGGGCGGCCTCGGAACTGCCGGCGGTTTCCGGGTTCTTCGGCGCTTGCTTGATCCGCTCCTCGATGATCTCTTTGGCACCGGGGCGCAGGGCGATCGGTTCGACGATCAGGACTTTTTTTGTGAGCAGCACCAACCAATCGACCGGCGGCCCCTTGACCAGTTCGGCGAACGTGGGCGGGGGCAGTTGATCGATCGAGGGGAGCGGAGTTTCGCTTTCGGAGTCGTCGGGCGCTGGGGGCGCGGCCTCCTCCTTCGGAGCGTCGGAGTCTTTACCGGCATCCTTCGAGGCCGGTTCCCCGGCCTTGGGCTGCGCCTTTGATTTTGAAGCGGGAGACTTTGCGGCCGCGTCCGGCTTGCCTGTTGGTTTGTCCGCCGGCTTGTCCGCCGGTGGTTGTGCCGAAACCACCCAGCCCGCCATGCCCCAGAACAACACGGCCACCAGCGCGATTCGCGGACCGGCCCCGTGTGCGGGCGACTCCTCGGTACGGCGATGTGCGGACCTGTTCATCGCGTCTCGAAACCGGGACAAGAAGAGTCGTGGCTGTGCACACGCCGCTCGGGAGGTCTGATTCTACCCGTTCGACACCCGCGCGACACGCAAACCACGGCCCGCGCCCGTTGGATCGCGCGTTCCGGGAGTATCGTTCGCAGTATCCCGATCCTCCTGCCGGAGAGTTGTCCCGTGTTTGACCTGATTCTCCGCCACTGTGCCAATACCCTTCGCGACGGCGGTTTCGCAGGTCCGCGTCAGTCGCATGACGGAAGCTCGCCGCGCTCTCGCAAGGCGTACCGACTTTCCAGCAATCCCTCGGGACGCGTGTTCGTCGGAGGATCGACCAACGACAACCTCGGCAGGTCCTCTGGAAAGGCAACGAGTCGCGAGTACAACTCCGGGTCCTGACGTCGGGCCAATTCGACGATCCGCATCCACAACGCACGCCACGCTTTGAGGCGTGGCGAATTCAGGTCCAGCTTCAGCACCGTCCGCTCTGCGTCCGCGTCGAGTGCCCGCAGCTCGCCGTCCGGCGCCACGACCACCCGGTGGGACCGCATGCAAAACCACGGGTCGTCAATCGCTTGAGTTCCCTTGACTCCGTTGCAGCGGTGACAGGCATAGACCAGATTCACGTACTCCAGGGCCGCACCGGGCATCACCGACTGCGGAGCGAAATGGTCGATGTCGAATTCGAACGTCACTTGCCCCCACTGTTCCCGCTTCAGGCAGTACACGCATCGAAAATCGAATTCGTCCCGCAGCCACGGGCGAAAGCTTGAGACCGCGGTGTACCCCGCGGGGCCGTGCCGACGGTGTGCCTGTGGGGCGGGGTAATCGAAGATCACGGTGCCGCCCCGCCCTCGCGTCGCGAGTCGAGATGCATCAGCAGCGCCTCCAGCCTTGTCAGCGGGACGCTCGATTCCGTGTCGAATCGCTCGCGCAGCAGCCGCGTCAGTCCGGCCAATTCCATGCGCTCGCCGGGTTCCAGCGTCCCGTCGACATCCTTGTCAATCAAAGCGCAGCGACGTGCGTTGAGCTCTTCGCTCCAGCCCTGGAGTCCATGCCGCTTCTCGACCGCGATTCGTCCGAACAGTGCCAGCACCGTCTCCGGATCGGTCCCGGACTCCTCGAGCGCATCCACAACCGCTCGCGCCGCGGCCATGTTCAGCGGGTCGCCGCCACTGTTCACGGTTCTGGACCGCAACAGCTTGTCCTCGACGCCATCAAGAAATTGGCGCACCCACCGATCGGCTTCGAGGGGCATCAACCGCCCAGCGGGCCTCTCGGGTGAGTGTTCAGGCGGCATCGCGGCCATCGTTCGCGGTTCCTTCGGCAAGGATGGCCTGTTCCAGCTTGCGCAACGCCTCGATCGCCGCGATTCGATAGTGCGACAGGTTGACGACTCCCGGCTGAGCCGTTTCCGCCGCGATTCGCTGTGCCCCTTCCGCGACATCGTCCACGAACGACGACTTCCACCGAAACAGCGCCCAAACCGCCTGCCACTCAATCGACTGCTCCGGCAGACTCATATCGTCCTCCCTGACACACCACGCGAATGGAGTTTTCGTCACAACTCACGCTCCATGCCGCAATTCCCGAAAGATTATGCCCCGCGCGCATGGATCCTGACAATCCCGGTCGTTGCGAGCTCGGGGCCTGTGCCGTTCTCGCTGTGGCGTGATTGGAGCAGCGCCATCGCGGCGCACCACAGATTCAACAACGCGAAACTCCTGTCGGCAGTGAGCGGCGCGATCGTCAGGTTTTGGCAGGTCCCCCCTGCCAACTCGGCCGATCGCTCACTCTTCAACGTCGGCGGGACTTCATGTCCAGCGGGCCTCCCCTTATCCTCTCCCTCGTCTTCCCCGTGCCGCCCGCCCCTGTCCCCACCCGCCCTCGTTCCTGCTCCTCGGAGTCTTCCCTCGTGTTCGATCTCGTCATTCGCAACGGGTTGGTAATCGATGGCACTCGCGCTCCGGCGCGGAAGGCGGATGTCGGCGTGACCGGCGACCGCGTCGTGGCTGTGGGGGACCTCGCCACGGCGTCTGCCACGCGCACGATCGACGCCGCCGGGCGGGTCGTTGCCCCCGGTTTTGTCGATGTTCACAACCATTCGGACGGCTGGCTGGTGCGGCAGCCGCACCTCACTCCCAAAACGCTTCAGGGCTTTACGACGGAAGTCCTCATGGCGGACGGGATCTCTTTCGCCCCCGTACGGCGCGAGAACGCCGACGAATGGTTCTTCTACCTGCGGGCGCTCAACGCCTTGCGAATCGACGAATACCTCGGCTGGGAGTCGCTCAACGATTATCTCGACCTGTTGGATGGCAACGTCGCCCAGAACGTTTGCCTGCACATTCCGTACGCCAACGTCCGCGTGAACGCCTGCGGCTTCCGCCGCATGCTGCCCGACGACTTCCAGATGCGGCAGATGAAGCGGGCCATCGTCGAGGGGATGGACGCGGGGGCAGTGGGGCTGTCGACCGGCCTGGACTACATCGCGCAGTGCTTCTCGAACACCAACGAGCTCGTTGACGCCTGCGCCGCGATGGCCCCGCAAAAGGGTTTGTACGTCACGCATGTGCGGTACAAGCGCGGCACGCTGGAGGGAGTCAAGGAAGCGGTCGAGATCGGCAAGCGGGCGGGGGTGCCGGTGCACATCTCGCACCTCAAGGCCACCACGCCGCGCGACATCGACGAGCTGCTCAAGTACATCGACACGGTGGCGCGCAAGGAGGTCGACTTCTCGTTCGATGTCTATCCGTATCTTCCCGGCTCGACGATGCTCAACTACCTGCTCCCTTACGACGCCTGGGAGGACGGCCCGTTCGGCGTTATGTCGCGCATCCGCACGCCGGAGATGATCGCGCGGTTTGCCGCCGGTCTCGAGGCGTATCAACTCGGTCTCGAAGACATTCACATCGCCTGGGTGCAGGGAAAAGAGAACTCACGACATCAGGGAAAGCTGCTCAGCGACTACGTCCTCGAGATGGGGCTGCCCCCCGCCGAAGCCCTCACGAACCTGCTGCTCGAAGAACGACTCGCGGTCCTCCTCGTCTTCAATCAGGGGGACGACCAGCTCGTGCGACCGTTCCTGTCGCACGACCTCTACATGATGGGGACCGACGGCATCTATCACGAAGATGGCGTCATTCACCCGCGCATGTACGGCTCGACCGGGCGGTTGCTCGGACCGTGCGTGCGCGACTGGAAGTGGATGACGCTGGAAGAGGCCGTGTACAAACTGTCGGGTTTCGCGGCCAAACGCTTCGGGCTGAAGGACCGGGGCGAGATCCGCGAAGGGGCGTTCGCCGACCTGGTGGTGTTCGACCCGGCAACGATCACCGATCCGGCCACGTTCGCAGATCCGCACCAACCGACGGTCGGAGTGTCGCACGTGTTGGTCAACGGCAGGTCTATCGTTCGCGACGGCGTCCCGGTGCCGGACGCGGAATTGGCCGAACAATGGCCAGGCCGTTCGCTGCGACGGGGTGTGTGACGGAATTCCGCGCGGGTGTTTGCAACCTCTCCGAAAACCCTCTGACGCAGGCTGCGAACCCCGCAGTCGGAGGGTTTCCGAGCACGCGCAACCGGATTTTCGGAGAGGCTCTTATTCCGCGACGCGCAGCAGCGTTTTGAGGCGGTCGCCCGTCGTCGCGGCGCGGAGTGCCGCGACTCCGTCCTCGAGCGGCACGATCGCGTCGATCATGCGGTCGACGCGCACCGCTCCGGACGCCAAGGCCGCGATGGCCGGTGGGAAGGGGCCGCAGCGCGAACCGAGCAGGGTGATCTCGTCGATCACGATCGCCGCCAACGAGAGCGCGTGATCCGCGGCGACCGTCGTCTTGAGGACGATCGTTCCACGCGGCTTGACCCACGCCAGCGCGTCGGCCAAGCCGGTGGGAGAACCGGTGCAGTCCACGACGACATCGGCACCCCGGTCCGGTCGAGCGTCCGCTCGTGCGACGGCCTCCAGGCCAAGCTCCGACAGCAGTCCCAGTTTGCGGGAGTGCTTCCCCACCACCGTCACCCGCCCCCCTGCGCCGCGCAACACCTGAGCGCACAGGTTGCCCAAGCGCCCGTCCCCCAGCACCACCACCCGCTCGCCCACATGAATCGGACGTTGTTCCAGAATCCGAAATGCGGCCGCGACCGGTTCGACGAACACCGCGTGCTCCGTCGACAGTTCGTCCGGAACCGTGTGGAGGTTCACGGAGGGAACCGCGATGCGGTCGGCGAAGGCGCCGTCGTGACTCAGGATGCCGATCACCGTCCGCCGGAGACAGTGGGTCGCCGCCCCCGCCAGGCATGTCGGACACACGTGGCACGCGCAATTGATCTCGCCCACCACGCGCCGACCGGCGAACGCTCCGGACCGGGCGACGCCGACGAACTCGTGACCGAGGACGCCCGAAAACCCCATGTAGCCGCGCATCAACTGCAGGTCGGTCTCGCAAATACCGGCCATGAGCACGTCGACCGGGACTTCGCCCTGGACCGCGGGAGGATCGGGCCTCGCGGGATCGAATCGCAAACCGTTATCGTCCAGTACGATCGCCCGCATGCCGGTTTCCCGTCCGCCGATTCCACAGAAGCCGTTTCCAAACCCGGTTGTCGGCACGAGAATCTCGGCAGGGGTCAACGCGGATTTGTCCAGCAGAGGGTTTTGAGACCTTTTCCAAAACAGCGAACGGCGGCCAGCGGATCGCCGGCCGCCGTTCGCGACACGTCACAAAATCTGTGTTCACAACCGATCGTCAGCGCAACGAAGCCAGCGTGTTGAGCAGAGCGATCGCCGCGTCGACGCCGCCGAGGCGGTCCGCCAGTTCCTTGGCGTGCTTGAGATCGTCGATGGTGAGGGAACCGGCGGCGGGTTTGCGACCACGCTTGCCGGGGACCTTCTTGCCCGCCCCCTTGTTTTTGCCGCCGTACTTGATCGCCGAAATCAGGCCCACCGAGACTTCGATCCCCTTTTCCTTCAGGGCCGCCTGGATCGTCTTCGGCGAGGCGCTGCCGTCGAGCGCCAGTTGGTCGCGAATCGCCTGACTCATCGCGCCTCGAACCGGTCCCCCGGCAGCCTTCTTCCCTTTTGCCATTTTGATCGCTCCTTCAAGAATCGTTGCACCAAACCCTATTCACAAGCTCCGCGCGGCGGAGATTGTCTCATCGGAGATCGCCCCGACACACAAACAGGACGGAACACTCGACCGCGAAAATGACCGTTGCCGATGTGGATCGCCGCTCCGTTTAGTCTTGCTCGGTTCCGCGTCCAATCTCAATCACTCTCGATGGATACGGATGTTCATCAACATCCTTGGCCGTCCTTCAAGACATATCGCGGACGGAACTCGGCCCGGATTATGTCCGGCGGAGTATAAGAGCGAACTCCTCCGATGAACAGCAATGCGCGCAACTATTTCGCCGAACGAGTTCGTCGACGAAAGTTCGACGCGGCGGACATCGCGAGCGAGGTGCGGAGCGGTCCGTGAGAATTGGCCCCGCGATCTCCGTTGTTTCGCGGCCGCGCCGCGTCAGGCCAGCACCTTCTCCATCACGTGCCCGAAGTCCGCGTCGAGCCGTTTGCGGCCGGGGACTTCCAGCGAGCGGGGATCCAGCCCCATCTGGTGCAGGATGGTGGCGTGCAGGTCGGTCACATAATGCCGCTCTTCAACGGCGTGGAAGCCCAGTTCGTCCGTCGCGCCGTGCGCGATTCCCCCCTTGACGCCCCCGCCCGCCAGCGCGATCGAGAAGCCATAGGGATGGTGGTCGCGGCCGTCGGAGCCTTGCGCGCCGGGGGTCCGGCCGAATTCCGTGCCGATCACCACCAGCGTGTCGTCCAGCAAGCCCCGCTGCTTCAGGTCGCCGATCAGTGCGGCAATCGGCAGGTCGACTTCCCCGCACAACTTGGAATGTCCGGCCTTCAAGCCGCCGTGCGCGTCCCAGGCACCGGCCCCACCGTTACTGCCGTGGAACAACTGCACGAACCGCACTCCCTTTTCGACCAACCGCCGCGCGACCAGGCACTGCCGCCCGAAGGTTTCCGTTACGGGCTTGTCGATCCCGTAATCCGCGAGCGTCCGCGCGGTTTCGCCCGCGGTGTCGACGACACCCGGCACCTCCAACTGCATCCGCGCGGCCAATTCGTAGGAGCGAATCCGCGCCGCCAGCGCCGGATCGTCGGGATATTCGACCCCGGACAAGCGATTGAGACGTCCGAGAAGCCCCAATTCGCGTGCTTGTTGCGCGCGGGTAACGCTTGCCTCCGGAACGGCGAACGGCAACGCCGTCGCGGGGGTCGTTCCCAAGGTCACGCCGTTGTGTTCCGGTCCCAGATAATTCGCCCCGTGAGCGCCGACCCCGCCGCAACAATCGGCGATCGGTGTTCCCATCACGACGAATTGCGGGAGGTTTTCGTTGAGGGCACCCAGCGCGTAGTGCACCCACGAGCCGATCGTGGGGAACGGCCCTTCCAGCGAATGCCGACCGGTGTGGAACTGCAACTGGGCGCCGTGGTTGTTGTCGGTCGTCCACATCGAGCGGACGAGGCACAGGTCGTCCGCGCGGGTCCCCAGGTGAGACCACCACTCGCTCATGTCGAGGCCCGACTCGCCGAACTTCCGATGCCCGACTTGCATCGGATAAATCTTCGGGTGGACCTTGTGCAATCCGGCGATCACCTCGCGCAGGTTCTGTTTGATATAAGGCGATTCCAGCACGTTCTTGTACGGAGACTCGTCGAACGTTTTGCCGGCGTATTTGTCGAGTTCCGGTTTGGGATCGAAACTCTCCATCTGGCTCATGCCGCCGACGAGGAAGATCCAGATCACGCTCTTCGCCTTGGGAGCGCGCACCGTCCCCGCGGCGGTGGCACCGGTCGCACCGGCCCCGCGCGCGATCCCGTCCCCGGCCAGCAAGTGCCCGAGGGCCAAGCCGGTCATCCCCATGCCGACATCGGCGAGAAAACGGCGGCGCGAGCCAAATTCGAAGGGATTGTCGGACATCACGACTCATTCCTTGTGGCGAGAACTCGCGAGCTTGTGTGCGGGAAAACGGGCTTTCAGACTTCGGGGAGCGCGCTGGTCGCGTCGCCGAAGGTGTCGAGCTGAACTCCCATCTTGTTCATCATGCTCAGATACAAGCGGCAAAGTTGCCGGTCCGATTTGTCGAGGTAGTCGAGGTTTTGTCCCCCCTGAATGGTCCCGCCGCCGCGCCCCAACATCACCACGGGCAATTTGGTGGCGTCGTGATGGCCGTTGAGCATGCTCGAACAGAGCATGACCATCGAATTGTCGAGCAGCGACCGCTCCCCTTCCTTGATGGCGTCCATGCGCCGCGCGATGTACGCCATCTGTTCCAGGAAGAAGCGGTTGACCTTCAGCCAGTCGGCGTTGTCCGTGTGCGACAACAAGTGGTGGATCATGTAGTCCACCCCCAGGTGCGGGAACCGCAGCGTCCCGTGGTCGTTGTTGAGTTTGAGCGTGCACACGCGCGTGGTGTCGGTCTGGAAGGCCAACACCAGCAGGTCGCTCATCAACCGCATGTGCTCGACGATGTCCTGCGGATATCCGTCCGCCGGTCGCTCGACGTTCGGCTTGTCGAGCGACGGGCGCCACCCCTGCGCTTCGCCCCGTTTTCCGGCCCGTTCGATGCGCTGTTCGACTTCGCGGACCGAGTTGAGGTACTCGTCGAGGGTCCCCTGATCGGCCTTGCCGACGCGCGAACGAACCGTTTTGGCGTCCGCCAACACGGCATCCAGGACGCTTTTGTCGCCCCGTTCGGCGCCGTCCTTGAACAATTGGTCGAAGGCCAGCGCGGGGTAAACCTCCAGCGGCGTGGGGGTGGTGGGACTGCTCCACGAAATGTGGGAGCTGTACAACATCGAGTAATTTTTGTGGACCGACGGATTCGACTGCTCGCACCCGAGCACGAGACTGGGAAGTTTCGTGCGGTGGCCGATACGCTGGGCGACGACCTGGTCGACGCTGGTTCCGCTGCGAATGGTCCCCCCCGAGGAGAGGGGCGCGCCCGACAGCAGATTGCCCGTTTGCGAACTGTGAATGTTCCCCTTCAGGGCCTCCGCGTTGTAGAGACCGCGGACGAACACCATCCGGTCCCGGAAATCCGACAAGGGCTCGAGCACCTTGCCCAACTCCATGCTCGGACCTTGCCCCTTGGCCCACCATTCCTGGTTGTGGTAGCCGCATCCCGAGAAGAGGATCGCCATCCTCACGGGGGGAGTGTCGGGAGATTTCGCCTCGGCCCCGGTGCCCGCTTCCGGGCGTTCGTCGGCGCGCAGCGCGGGAAGCGACTCCATCCACGGCAACGCCATGGAAACGCCGACTCCGCGCAGGAACGAACGCCGCGTCCAGATACTCCGAGCCATCGCGAAATCTCCCTGATAATCCGTCCCGCGCCGGGCGGGCTTGCTGCCACCCGAGCGCATCGAATCACACATATTCACGATACCCGATTCGAGGGGTCCGACGACAGGGCTTTCCCTGGCGAGCAAACAACCCGCTCCGAACTCAAATGCGGGATGACGCGAAATCCCTGACGGCCATCGCCCGTAGTCTTGCGAAGGCCACGTACCGAGAATGTCTTATCTCGCCTCCGAGCGACGAATCTCGCGGAACTGCCGGCTGGTCACGATCGCTTCGACAGCAAGGGAGAATCGACCCTCCCCGGCTGCGAGTCGCCGTTCGATCTCTTCGAGCAGCGGTTCGTCGGTCAACATCGTTTCGCGACCCAACGCATAGCCCAGGAGCTTCCGGCAGAAAGTCCGCACAATGGTTTGGCGACGCGCGGTGGCCAGATAGTCCCGCAGCCCCGCCAAGCCCTCGACGGGTCGCCCGTCGGCCAATGTGGTTTTGACATGAACATCGCCCGCGCGTGCCCGCCCCAACGGGTCGAAGCCCTCCAACGCGAAGCCGAACGGATCGATCTTGCGGTGGCAACGGGCACAGGCGGCGACCGAACTGTGTTGCTCGATCATGGCCCGCTCCGTCAGCCCCTCGGGGACCGCTTCGGGCAGTTGCGGCACGCCCGGCGGCGGCTTCGGCAGACGTTCGCCGAGCAGTGTTTCAAAGACCCAGTTGCCCCGGAGAATCGGGCTGGTTCGCGACGCACCCGATTGACTGGCAAGCACCGTTGCCATTCCGAGCACTCCTCCGCGACCCAGTTTCCGCACCCCCTCGACGCGCCGCCAACCGTCTCCGCCGACGGGAACGCGAGTTTGCTTCGCCGCCGCATGGGTCTCGGGGATCGGCCAAGCCCAGCCGTAGTGCTTCGCGAGGCGTTCGTTGACGAACGTGTGGTCCGCCTCCAACAGGTTGTACACCGACCCGTCGTTGCGAAACAGGTCCTCGAAGAACAGCACGGTCTCCTCGTACATCGGACCGCGAAGTTCGGCGAACTCGGGGAACAGCGATTCGTTCTTATCGTTGTTCTTGTCGAAGTCCCGGATGTGCAGCCATTGGCACGCGAAACGGACCGCCATCCGTCGCGTCTTCGCGTCGCGCAACATTCGGTGGGTTTGCGAGACGAGCTCCTTCTCGTCCTTCAAATGGCCAGCGTCGGCCGCTGCCATCAATTCGGCGTCCGGAACAGACGACCACAGGAAGAACGACAGCCGTGTCGCCAGTTCCCGGGGATTCACCGGCGCGGAACCGGTCCCCTCTTCCGCCGACTCCAATTTGAACAGGAATTCCGGCGCCCCCAGGACCCGCGCCGCAGTCAATCGGAGCGCCGCGTCGGCTGCGGTGCCGTCGGCGCGCAGCCGCGCGTGGAATTCCCGCAACGAACGCCGTTCGTCGTCGGTCAGCGGGCGTCGCCAGGCCCGCGCCGCCAAGTCGCAGACTGCTTCGACCCGCGCCGGCTCTGACTCGCGCTTCTTCGCCAGGAACGCCTCAGCGCGAGCCTTCGTCGCGGGGACGATCGCTTGCAGCGTCGGCACTAAATCCTGACGGTCCTGCGTCGCGAACTGAATGAGTTGCTCCAGTGCGACGACCAGCTTGACCGGTTCTTCGCTGATGAACAGCAGTTCGTCCCACAAACGTTCGAGTTCCGCGGTCTCGGCTTCGGAAAGCATCAATCGCCGCAGATGGTCGTCTTCCCGGTAATACATCAGCAGCGTCACCACTTCGTCGACGGGGACGATCCGCGAATAGCACAGTGCGGGTGGAAACAACTCGCGAAATGTCGCCAGCCCCGGCTCCCAGGCGTGGCGACCCGGTTCCCCCGCCACCAGGACCGGCGCGTCGAGCACCCATTCGGCGCGGGGGGAGGGGGCCGTGGTGACGCTCGCTTGCGCACCGTCGAAGACCCCCTTGTCACCCGGTTCGACAACGAGTTCGACCGAGGAAGCGAACTCCGCGCCAGCCGCGAGTTCCGCCGGCAGTGTGAACGTCGCCACCCCCGGTGACGCCATCACCAGATCGTTCGCGCCGATATTGTTCGCGCCGAAGCGATCGGCTTCCAACCCATGCGTGTTGGCGGGGCCTTCGATCAACGTCCCGCGGGCGATGCCCAGCCAGTCCAACGGCCCCCGCCAATCGAGCAGTCGCTCGCGCGTCTGCTTGTCAGGTGCGGCCAACGCGGCGCTCGCCGGCATGGTCAGCGACGCCGCAACCCGTTTCGCCAGCGCGGCGACTTCGTCCGTCGGACGGCCCCCAACCACGGCGGCACGCCACAGCGCGAGGGTCGAATCGGCCGGTAGCGCCGGTCCGGCAGTGGGCTTGACGCCCGCATTGCGGAAGTGCCACACGTCCTTGTTCCCCGCCAGATCGGGCAGCGGATTCGCTTCGAGGATACGGTCGACAACTTGTTCGGCCAGGTTCCAGGTGCGCTTCTCCCCCGCGACTTCGGCGACCACGAATTCCACATGCGTCGTGTCGCACGCGTGATTGGCGTCGCGCGGACCGACTGCGATGGTTACCAGATCCCCCGCCCGGACCGCGATGTCGCGGTCGACCTTCCAATCCACCTTGCCCCCGTTGTCCATCACGCCGCCGGCAGCGGTGGCGGCTCCTTCCGCCGTGCGGAGATCGACGCGCCACGCCGCGCCGTTCCCGCACTTGTCGTCGGCGTCGGCGAGCAATCCCGAAACCCGCACGATGGTGGCGACCGGGCTCCGCCAAGTGATCATCACATCGAGCGTCGGCGACGGATGCATGGCCACCGCGCGCGGCGGTACCGTCAACGTGGTGATGGCCACCGCCTGGTTCGATCGGTTGGCGAAGACGCTGGGGGTCCCCGGTATCTCCCAACCATTGACCGCGTCGTATCCTCCCACACTTTTGATACGCGTGGTGAAGTGCCCGTCGACCGGTCCGCCCGCCCCCCCGAACTCCAGGAGCACGCCCCAATTCCGGAGCATCCCGGCGTCGAGCTTCGACTCGCTCGCGATCGCCACCAGATCCGCTTCCGGATCCCGCAACAACGTCGCCGCCCTCAGGTACTCTTCGGTTTTGGGCAATTCGTTGGCCATCCATTGCGTGACCGATGCGGTCACCGAACGCACTTCCCGCAACGAGACCGGCGGCGCCGTCGGGCGACCCTCCTTCGCGGCGAACTCCAGCCGGGGGTTGCGCGAAACGACTTGTGCCGCGCGCCCCGCCGGCGCGGCGACGGTCAGCGACAACCCCTGCGGTTGATCCGCAGTGGCCGGGAATTTGTGCCGCGATTCGCGACTTGTGGCGAGCGAGGATACACCTTCCATCCAGCGCTTCGAGCCCCCCTCGCGGCCGATCTGACCGACCGGGCGAAAGGCCCACAACAGCTTCTGCGCGGCGTCGATCTCTTTGGCGAGCGCCGCTGCGTCTCCCGCCTTGGCCGACTGCCACCGCGTACGGAGCGTGTCCAAATGCGGTTCGAATCCGCCGGAGCCGGGCTTCGCTTCCAAGGCCTTCCAGAGACTGGTCAGGTACTTCGCGCTCAGCCTGTTCCTTGCGGCGAGGTCTTCCACGGCCAACCCTCCCGCACGCAGTTTGTCGCGCTGTTCGAGCAGCGCGGTCAAATAGCGCTCCAGCGGCAACAGGCCTCCCTGGTTGGTTTCAAACTGAACCCCTTGCAGGTTGACCGCTTCGCCACCCCCATCTGCCGTGAAGCGACGATAAAACGCCTGGATGCGGGCGACGGCCTCGTCGGAATGGTCGCGCTGCGATGTCGAGGCGGAAAACCGCAACCCGTTGGGCAGAGGGACGATGTGGTCCGCCGTCTCCTTCGCCGCGTCGAGGTACTTTTGCACCAGGGCGGGAGACATGCCGCGACCGGCGGCGACGTTCGTGAAACCTTCGCCCGCGGCCCCGTCGACGGGGAACTCCCGCGCGGGGTCGAGCGCGTCCACCCCGGTCAGGTCCCGAATCGCAAACGTGTACTCGGCGTTGTCGAGGCGACGCAGACCGACCGGTCCGGGGTCCCCCGCATTGGCACGCGCTTCGTGGACCAGGATCGCGTGAATGCCGTCGCGCAGCGTTTTGCGCGACGCGTCGCTGAGCGGACGCCCTTCCGGCGGCGGCATGTCGCCGCTGTCCAGAACGTCCCGGACCTTCTTCCAGACGGCGGCATGTCGCCGCACATCGGCGACGGTCCGGAACGTGGAGAGGTCCAGCTCCGCCTCGATCCGTTCCCCCGCATGGCAACTGTGACAGAACTTCTCCAACAACGGGCGGGCATCCCGCTGAAACGTCGGTTCCAACTCGTCCCCGCGGAGGTCGTCAAACGCCATCCCCCAGAGACCGGCCACCGTCAACACGCGGACACAACACCGATAGGCGAACTGCGACATGGAGAGCGCTTTCCAGGTTTCGTCGGCTTAAGGCTGTGATTCGTTCGAACAACCGGTGAATTCTCGATGGAAACCCGAAGCGTGAGCGAGGGACCCCGCGTGGATTCCGGGGAAGCCGTGGTCTGCGGGGAGAGCGGGGTCCCTCGCTCACGCTTCGGGTTTCCAAAAACTCACAGCCTCTTGACGGACTTTCTCGATTGACTTGACCCGCAACCATTGGTGGCGGAAATCGTAAGACTTCCGCCGGACGTGAATCCGCCGTCGCCGACATCACACGGTCAAGACCATGCGCAAATTCTCGCCGCGCGATACGCGAACCGCCAGCCGCGCTCGACCGACATGCGACTTTTCGTCGCTTCCCGGTCCGCACCGCTGTTACACGCCGTTTTCCCGCCTGTTTCCCGTATTGACCCGTCTTTCGCGATGCGCCTAGACTCCCGCCCCGTTTCCGGACCGGAAGGCCCGAGTCTTCCGGAAACCACGTCTACCGGGAACCGCGTCGTCCGAGAACCAAGAGACCGTCCGGGTCGTATCCGGCTTCGCCAAGGTGGGCGGGCCGGTCGGCTCCGTCCCGTTGCAGGAGTATCGCCGTCATGGGTGAGGGAACTTCCATGGCCGCCCCGAAACAATTCGGCCGCCGCCAATCGACCGGAATGATGATCCTGGGGGGAGCCGTCGCCGCCGTCGTGCTCGCGGGAGTTTTCCTGCAAGTGTCGCGGCCCACTCCCGCCTTCCCCGGCGACGCCAACACCCCCAAGGCGGGTGCGGCTTCCGTCGGCGGCGAGCAACCCAAGCAACAGCGGGCCCTCGCCAAGGTCGGCAAGCAATACATCACCTGGGACGAAGTCGCCAACGAGGCGGTCACCCGTCACGGCGAGGAAATCCTCGACAACATGATCAACCGCCTGATCATCATGCAGGCCTGCCAACAGTACGGCGTGGAAGTCACCGAAGCGGAAGTCGACGCCGAGATCGTCAAGATCTCGAAGAAGTTCGGCCTGGATACCCAGCAATGGCTGCAGATGTTGCAAGCCGAGCGTGGTGTCACGATCCCGCAGTACAAGCGCGACATCATTTGGCCGATGCTTGCTCTCCGCAAACTCGCGGGCGAGAACATCCAACTCAAACAAGACGACATGCAGAAGGCCTTTCAGCGGAATTACGGTCCCCGCGTGAAGGCCAAGGCGATCGTCCTCGACAATCCACGCCGCGCCACGGAGGTGTGGGAGAAGGCCCGCCAGAATCCGGATGATTTCGGGCGTCTGGCCCGCACGCACTCGATCGATCCCGCCAGCCGTCCCCTTGACGGGGCGATTCCTCCGATCCGCATGTATGGCGGCGCTCCGGAGCTGGAAAAGGTCGCCTTCAAGCTCAAGCCGGGTGAAATCTCGGCCGTGATCCAGGTCGGCGTGAATCAGTTCGTGATCCTGCAATGCGAAGGCTTCACCGATCAGGTCGTCACCGACATCGCGGAAGTCGAATCGATCCTCAAGCAGGAACTGCACGAAGAGAAGACCAACGAAGCGGTCGCCGAAACGTTCAAGAAGCTCAAGGATGGTGCCCGCGTCGACAACTATCTCACGCGGCAATCCACCGGCGGAACACCCAAGGCGTCCAATGCCGCCCCGCTGAAGGATCCGTCCTTGCAGCCGGTGGGAGCCACCTCGCCCGCCACGGCGCGCAAGCCCGCTATTCCGGCCGCGCCCGCTCGCACGGCCACCGGCCCCGCCACTCGGACCGCTCCCTGACGGTCCGTAGCACGCGTCCTGCAACAACACCGCAGGCCTCCGCCGATCCCCAAGGATCGACGGAGGCCTGTTTTCGTTCGAGGGCCGGCGGTTGGGCCGGCTGCCCTCGTCAAGCGGCGAAAAAGTCCGGAACCAGCCCCGTCGACTGCCCGTCGATCGTGGCCACATCGACACCATCCATCGCCAATGTCGCGGCGTCCACAACCATTCGCGCTCCGGTCGCGCGGTCACCTTGGGCGTCCGCGTTCGGATGAGCGTCGCATAGGACCAATACGTAGGCCCGTCCGGGAATTGATGCTCCCCTCGATGCGGGACGAAGACGATTCCATTCACCGGGCGGCCCGGACGATTGTGGCAGCCATGTCTCGACGATCGTGTCCGACGCGACAAATTCGACGCGATCCAGGCGCATCCCGCCCCCCGCGTTGCGAACCAGCAGAGCGGGGCGTGTCGAACGGCCCCGCATTCCGTACTGCACCTCGAGCAGGAGGGGGCAGACCGACACTTCGGGCTTGCCGGGGAGGGTGCGAAACCGCGCGCCACGCGAGTCCAGTACCGCTTCCCAGACCGGTTGCGGCATTGGTCGGAACCGCTGCCACAAGGCGGCGCTCCCCAATCCCGCCGCCAGCGTCCCCGCGCCGTACGCCAACCATGCTCGTCGCGACAGTGTCATGAGTTCGCTCCCGTCGTGATCGGGACCACCGCGCGGCGAGACTGCGTGAGACGCCCTCAAGAACCTCCCGCCTTCTCAATGACGAACCAGCGTCGCGATTCTTAATCGCGATCCGCGCTGTCGGTGGCCGGTCTCCCTGCCTCGGGCGGGTCTTTCGTCCACACCACGTAAGAGTAGACGACCAGTCCCAGCGACCCGCCGATCAACACGACGAGGCTGGCCACAAGGGACGCGGGGGACCGGGTATACCCCGTCAGGGCGATCAACACGCCCCCTGCGATGAACACCCAGCTTCCCGCCCTGTGCGTTTTCGCCCAACTTTCGCGGCTGGAGAGTGTCCACGGTGTGCGAATCCCCACGAACCAGTTCGGCCGCAGTTTGCCGAACAAGTTGCCGAGGAACACGAACAGCCCGCCGACCGCCAAAGACCCCGCGAACACGCCATCGAAGCCCGGTCGGAACGTCGAGGTCAACAGGATCGCGTAGAGCACCGCGAGGAACCCCGTCATCGCCCAACGCAAGTTCGCGTAGGTCGCGCCGAACTTCTCGTAGTTCTCACGGCGGGGGTCGATTTTCGGCAAGAAACGGAGCAGCGCGTACAACGCCAAGGCGATCAGTGGCACCGCCAACAACCCCTCGGCACGGCCTCCGTAGCGGTCGACCTGACCCGCGAGGTTCCAGTGTACGGGCATCGCTTCCGGTGCGAACGGCCACGCCACGCCCGCCGTGACGAACAGCGCGGCCACGCACGCCAGGTGGGCCAACTCGGAGCGCGACGGGGCGACACGGTTTGTGGTGGTCATCGCGACCTCTTGCTATTTCGAGGGTTCTTCTTCCGCGCCGTTTTGGTACGCGCGGTGGGGGTTCGTGCAGAGAGGGTTCGTGCAGAGAGGGTTCGTGCAGAGAGGGTTCGTGCAGAGAGGGTTCGTGCGGTGGGGGTTCGCGCGGTGGGGGTTCGTGCGGACGGGGTACGCGCAGAGGGCTTGCCGACCTTGAACAGCTCCAGCACCCCCGCCAGGACATCCTCGAACGCCGAGACGTTCAGGCTGTAGGTGATGGTCGTCCCTTGCTTTTCGGCGAGGATCAGCCCCGCGTGCCGCAGGACCGAGAAATGACTGGAGAGGGTCGATTTGGCGAGCAGAAAGCGGTCGGAGATCTCTCCCGCGGACATCTCGCGCTTCTTGAGGAGTCGCAGTATCTCGCGCCGCGTGGGATCGGCCAGGGCCTGGAACGCTTCATGCAACATGGTATTTCCTTGTTTCGCCAATAATCGAAATATAGGCGCGCGCGAAACGGATTTCAAGGGGGGCGGCTTGGCGTCCGGTGCGAACCACAGTGGCTTCGTTCCCTGTTCGACCGAACCGTTTGCGGGAGAGACGGGTTGGCAGGTGGGCATGGAACCCCGAACCATGCGGTCGAGTGATCCCCGCAAGACAACGCGCGAACCCCGCTCTATAGTGGTGTCTCTTCATATCGGTGCGCTGTGGCGCGACCGAATGCGCATCCTTCCTCCGCCCCCGACCTCCTCACATTCTCCTCGCCCCACCGGCTTCGCATGGTCCAGAACCTTCCCGTCCGCAAGCACGAGTTTCAAGGCCTGACCATCGAGGGGTATTCCCGCGCGGCGGTGCAGTCGTACTGGCGCGTTCCGGAACTCAAGGTGCTGTTCGACCTGGGGGCCAGTCCGTGGGACTTCATGGGGACGCCCAACGTCTTCATCACGCACGCGCACCTTGACCATCTCGCCTCGCTGCCCGTTTACGTGGCCCGGCGGCGGATGATGAAGATGGAGCCGCCGCGCGTGTTCGTCCCCGAAGAGAATCTCGAAAACGTCCAACGGCTGCTGCAAGTCTGGCAGCGGCTGGACCGGGGGCGGATGCTGTGCGACCTCGTCGGGGTGACGCCGGGTCAGGAGTTCGAGTTGTCGCGCGAACATGTCGTCACCGCCTTCGCGACGAAGCACACGGTCCCGAGCGTGGCGTACTGCGTGTGGGAACGCCGCAAAAAGCTCAAGCCGGAATACGTCGGACTGCCGGGGGACGAACTGCGCGACCTGCGGCTGGGGGGGACCGAGATCACGCAGGAAACGCGGATGCCGCTCGTTTGTTACATGGGGGACACCGCCCCGGTCGGGTTGGATGCGGACCCGTGCGTGTACGAGGCGAAGATCCTCATCACCGAGATGACGTTCTATCGACCCGACCACCGCAAGGAGAAAATCCACAAGTTCGGCCACACACACCTGGACGACATCCTCGAACGGGCGGATCGGTTCAAGAACGAGCTGATCGTGTTGGGCCACTTCAGCACGCGCTACCACGAAGAGCAGGTCGTCCGCGCGGCGGAGAAGAAGCTGCCGAAGGGGTTGCGCGAGCGCGTGGTGTTGTGGTCGTGAGGACGGACCACGACTCGCATCAGTCGGATACCGATTTCCGCGCACCGGCTCCGGGATCGGAGCCCGACCGGTCCGCGAGGAGACGCTCGACGGCCGCGCGCCGCTCGGCGGACAGCTCTTTGTCGCGATGACCGTACTTGCGGGCGAGGTCGTCCAGCTCGAGAGCCTTGCGTGCGGCGGGTGTGGGGTCGGCACCACTCGCCGCCAACGCTTCCGCGCGATCCGCCTGCATCCGCCCGTGATTGGGATACCGTCGCGCCGCCTCGTCATATGCGGCCGCGCTGCGGCGGGCGCTGTCGGGACGACCCGTCGCCCGCCAGTGCTCGAGCCACACACTGCCGGCCAACTCGTGAAAATGGGCGTTGCGCGGGTCTCGCGACAACACCTCGGCCAACGCCGCATCCCCTGCGGCGAATGCCCCCTCGGCATTGTCGGAATCGCGTCCCTCGGGACCGTATCTCCCGGGGACGTGTCCCCCGGGACCACGTCCTTTGCGGCGCAAGTCCCGCCATTGCTCGAAGCGGACTTGCGACTCACGCAGCGGCCCTTCGGTGGACAGGGGATCGACTCGCCCTGCCCGCGCATAAGCGGCTGCGGCGGATTCGAAGTCGGCCCGTGTTCGAATGGCGGCGTCGCCGGCGGCGACTGCCGCGGAACGGGACCACAGGGGCCACTGGCCACACAACACGATCGCCGCACACCCCGCCATGCCGAGGCATACGCCCCGCCACGGGGGGGACGACGAATCCTTCTCCCCCACACTCGGCAAGGATTTCCTCGAAAACCACGACGGTGGGGGAGAAGGTGCCCGTAGGGCGGATGAGGGGGTTTCACGAATCGCATCCCTCGTGCCCCGTGTCGCCTCCTCCGAGAACAACAACACGCCGCACAGCAGCAACCCCCACTGCACCGCCGGCATGGCAATGCCGCCCGCTCCCAGCAAATGCACGGACAGCGCCAGACCAGCCAGTCCCGCGGCGAGTTGCGGAACGGCGATCCCTTCGGGACAGCGCGACCAGCACAACACCACGGCCATCGCGGCCAGGCCGACCGCCGCCACACGTTCATCGGCCGTTGCCAGGTACGTCGCCAACACGCCCGTCACCAACCCGCCGACCACCACGCGAAAATCGGCGGGCGTGTCGCCCATCGCGCCCGGACCAATCACCCTCCGCCCGTTCGCGTCCAACACGTTCGAGTCCCACACGTGCCCCGAGCGATCCGCCTGGTCACGGCTGGGAAGCGTCGCGACCAGTCTCCCCGCCATGAGCCACCCGACGACGGCCAACCCCGCGAGCCCCAACAACCCGCCGTTCGACCACACATCGAGCACCATGTTGTGGGGATCGGCGATCTCCTCGCTCGATTGAGGCAGCTTGTGGGCCAAGTACCGTTGCCGAAAGTTCCCCGGCCCGAATCCCGCCACGAATGTTGCAGGAGATTCCCCCAACGCGGCCAGCGAACCGGTCCACCATTCGAGGCGATAGCGCAACGACTTGGCGGACTCCATCACGACCAGTCGGTCGAGTCCTCCGGTCGCGGCCAACAGTGCGATCAACACGCCCGCCCCCGCGACGCCACCCCCGATCGCGATTCCCAACCCGCGCGTCGACAAACGACGGGCGCCGAGCGCCGCCAACAGGCCGAGTACGGCGGCGAGTGTCGCGCCAACATAAGCGGTGCGGCTTTTGGTGAGGACCAGACACACGGTCGCCACCAAAACGACCGTCGCCAACAACACCACCGCTCCCGTGGAACGGACCTTCGGACCAGAGATCGATCCGGTTGAACCAAAGCCGATGGAGCCAACGCCGGTCCACAAGCGCACCAACAGTCCGCCGCCGAGAAACACCACCACGAGCAGCAGCCCCGCGAACGTATTGGCGAGCGCGACCAGACCGAGCGGCTCGCGGCTGTGCAGCAGGCGATTCTCCCACAGCAACAGCGTGCCGGGATCGTCGGGAACCCCCAGTGCCTCGAGTTCCCGCGCAAGGGACTGACGTTCCAGAACGGCGCTGGCGTGAGCGGCCGAAGAGTCGCCGACAGCGGCTGACGTAAGTTCGTCCATACGCGCACGGAGCGCGCGATACTCCTCGGCCTGGCGAGGGAATGTGTCAAAATGTTGCACGCATCCCAAACCCGCCAACGCCCCCCCGAGCGACACGGCCACAACGACCAGCGCCCCCCGCGCCGCGCGCGACGCGGCCAGGCAGCGCCACAACACCGCCGCGGTCGCCCCGAACGCGAACCATTCGCACATCAGATTCACCGCCGCCCGACGGTCGCCCCCGCCAGCGGCTAACAGCCATGCTCCGGAGACGAGCGGCCCCGCCGACATCAACCCGATGGCCCACTCCACGCGGGAAACCCTCGCGGATGGCGTCCCCTTCCACCAACGTTCCAAGCACCACAAGGCCGGCAACAGCGCGGACCACGCGGCAATCCACAAGGTTTCGCCCAACACGGCCCCTTCCGTGGGGGTCGTCCAGCGGGCGACAAAGATCGCGACGAGCGCGGCGGTGGTCAGGGGGAAGTCGATGGCGGACGAACTGTCGGGTCCACGCGCCGGCAAGTCTCCGACCGGCGGCGGAGGTATCGCGTCGCGCGGAGCGGAAGAACGTCGAGCCATGCGGAGACCAGTGCCACGATTTGTCGCGAAGCGGAGTTGCGCCCCGCGAGTTTACGCCGGAGGCGAACGGCACGCGAGAAGTCGACATCGGTCGTCAACGCCGGAAGCCGCATCGATCGCGAGGGCGACAGACTTGTTCGGCGCGTGGTCGTACCACCGAGCGTCCGTTTGTCGCCCCCTCGGATCACGGCACCAGCGCGTCGACCGCCAATTGTTGGAACTCGCGACGCAACTCGGACCCGTCCGCGTTGGGAATCCCCAGCCGCTGGAGCATCACGATCATGTACACATCCTTGACCGGATCGGCCCATGCCTGATTGCCGAACGCCCCGCCGTGCCCGAACGAGCCTGGAGAGAGCATGGCCGTCACGCCGGTCGGCTCCTTCACGACGGCGAACCCGTAGCCGAAGCTCATCCCGTCGACGAAGCCGGTCTTGATGTCCCCCGTTTGCGGCACGGTCATCACTCGGAGCGTACTTTGCGGGAGCACGGCGCCGGGGCCGTCGCGGTGAGTCTTGAGGAGTTCCCCGTACCAGCGGGCCAAGTCCGGCGCGGTCGAGTACAGCCCTCCCGCCGGAACCGGATGCCGCGCCCCTTCACCCCCCGCCAGGAATGGCCGCTCGACCCGGACGAGTTTGTCGTCCTTGCGGTCGTACAGTCCGGCGACCCGCTCCCGCTGCGTCCCCTGGGGATAAAACGTCGTGTCATGCATGCCGAGTTTGGCGAACACGTGCGAAGTCAGGAACGCCTCGTAAGACATCCCCGACACCACCTCGACCACGCGACCCAGCGTGTCCATGCCCGCGTTGCAATAGGCCCACTTCGTGCCCGGTTCAAACTCCAGAGGCCGCTGGGAAATCACGTACACCGATTCGGCGAGGCTCAGTTTGCGGCTGGCGTACAGGTCGGCCAACCCGTTCGGATAACCCCCCGGCAACCCGGACGTGTGCGTGAGCAAATCGCGCAGAGTGATCGGCCGCGGCGGCTTCTTGAGAGTGACGGTCGACTCGGACCGTTCCGCGATGAGCATTTGTCCCCGGAACTCGGGGAGGTGCTTCTCGACCGGGTCGTCGACGCTCAACTTCCCTTGTTCTTGCAGCAAGAGGATGGCCGTCGCGGTGATCGGCTTGGTCACGGACGCGATCCGGAACATCGCGTCGGTCGGCATCGGCTTCGCGGATTCGAGGCTCAACAGGCCGTACGTGTCGAGCGCGGCGACCCCCTTCGACGAGCCGACGACGGTGACCATCCCGGCGACCGTCCCGTCGTCGACAAACCGTTGCATTCGCTGACGCAGCGCAACGAGTTTGGCGGCATCGAAATCGGCGGCGGAGGCGGTGGCGCATCCCCACGACATCAGTCCGATCAACGCGAAACGGTGCATACGGCGAGTCCTGGAGTACGAGCACGAAGTGGAAACACAAGAGAGGTTGAAACACAGGGGACGCGGAGTTGCAAGGCGTGCAGAGACTTTTCGGGGAGATCTGCGAAGTCGCCCGAAGGCAAGGCCAAGACACTGCACAGCGGTTGGCCGGGGACTGAACGCCTCCGTCGTTCGGTCAGGGGCGAAATTGGCCACTGCCCGGCGACTTCTTGGTGGTCGATGTCTTGCCGAGTGACTTCTTGCCGGCCGCGCCGGCCCGTGGCCCGCTTCCCTTGGCGATCCCCTTTTTGGCGACGCTCTTCTTCGCAACCCCCTTCCTGGCGGCGACCTTCTTCCGCGGAGCGGATCCCTTCGGCTCCTTGGGGGGCAACGGGGACACATACGCCCACGCGCGGTCCAGCCAATCTTCGAGGTCGTCGTCGGTGGCGATGCCCGGCGGGTCGACCAGCACCCACCCCCGCATCGGCGAACCGGTGATATCGAATTCGCGCACGGCGTATTCCGCGAGCGCCCCCGCGTACGCCTCGACGCCAATCCGTGCGATGAGCGACCGACCCCAAATGCCGACCAACAGCTTTCCGTCCAGCAGGAACGCCACCCCGCCGAACATCCGCTTGTCCACCACCCCCCGCCGCCCGGAAAGCAACCGCCGCACCCGCTCCGCCAACTCAACGCTGTAGGGCATGATGAGCGTGTCCTAAAATGTTTGCGAATCGTTCTGTCCGATCGGGCGACGGGCGGATTTCGGTCGTCCGCAAAGATCCCCGAGACAGGGCGTTCCGGCAAGGGAGTGTGGTCGGACGGTTCGTTCCCAGGCGCGAACCCCTGATCAAGGTCGTCGACAGAGACGAATGCCAGAATCCCTCTTCCCCGCCCGCGACTCTGGCCTCCTGTGTCGACTGCATGGCGGGAGGGATGGGGCGCGGGGCGCGGATGGTTCGGTTGGAGACGGTTACGCGTCTCGATGCGTCATTCCGGTCCCGCTTCCAACCGCCGGATGAAATCGTCGTCCATCCCCGCTTCGCGTCGCGGTTCGACGTGAAAGGTCTTTCCCCGCCCCTTCTCCGGGCGGAGCGGCCATTTCAAGTGCGCCGCATAGGCCTCGAAATCGCTCTGGCCCGCCGGTTTCAGATTCCGCAACCAGTGCAGGCCGAACGCCACATGGCGGATCTCGTCGCGGTGGATCGCCCGGAAAATTCCGGCCCCTCGTTTGTCGCCGACTCGTGCAAAGTGCTCCTCGAACTCGAGCGTGTGATCGAGGTTCCGCCCCTCGAAGGTCAGCGGCAGCCCGGCGATGTAGTCCAGGACTGACTCGAACTCCAGCGCCTTGTTCCAGAAGTACCCATTGACCGGCAACGACCCGAACGGAACCTCCAACTCCGCCCCGCGCTCGGCGTGCCACCGCGTGTGCCGCTGTTCGTCCTTCATGACTCCAGCCAATCCCATGCGGAACTCGGTCGGCGCGTCGGGGAACGCCACCAGCACAAACGCCATCACCTCCAGCGCCTGCAGCTCGTGATTGGCCATGATGTGGTGCGCCACACCCCGCCGTCGCGACTCGGCGAACGACTCGGGATGCGGCATGGCGGGTGTTTCGCGGCGACCGCAAAAGACCAGCGACGGTCCGCGAGCGGGACGTTCGGGACGGGTCGCCGGTCCGGGGGTCACGTCCGTGAACGGCCCCTCCGGCGGGACGCACTTGGCCTCCCACTCCGCGGACGACAGCACCTGGTCGGCAAACGCGCGGAGTTCCATGCCAGCTCGCTCCAAGCGTGACGGGCGGAACCGTCAAGGGACGGTCACGAAGCCGACCCGCGCAATCCTCGGCCTCAGGCCGAACGGCGTAGCGCGAACTCCGCGATGTCCTCAAGCAACGACCGTGCGACTGACTCCGGCAGCGCGGCCAGTTCCTGACGTCCCGCCACCACGAACTCGATCGCGCGGTTCCGCGCGTATTCGATCGATCCGGTCTCTTCCAACCACGCGGCCAGTTCCCCCCGACGGCGGGCGTCGGCCTGGGCGACCACCTCCCGCGCCTCGCGACCTTTGTCCGGCGGAAGGTGCGCCAACATGTGGATTACCGGCAGCGTCAACTTCTGCTTGGCCAGGTCGGAGCCGAGCGACTTGCCGGTGAGTTGCTCGTTCCCCAGAACGTCCAGCAGGTCGTCCGCAATCTGGAACGCCATGCCCAGCGACCGCCCATACCGTTCGATCGCCTCGACCACCGCCGGAGTCGCCCCCGCGAAATGCGCACCCAGCTCGCACGAAACCGCCGTGAGTTCGGCGGTTTTCCCCTCGATGATGTCGAAGTACTGCTCTTCGGTGAGATCGAGGTTCCCCCGCTCGCCCACCTGGGTCATCTCGCCGGCGCAGACGAGATTCGTCGCCCGACCGATCAGGCGGCATGCGCGGGCGTCGCCCAGGCTGCTCGTCAGGTGGAAGGCGTGGGTGAACAGATAGTCGCCCAGGAGCACGCTGGTTTCGTTCGTCCAGCGGGAATTCACCGTTGCCACGTGACGGCGGGTGGTGGCGTCGTCCAGCACGTCGTCGTGCACCAGCGTGGCGGTGTGGATCATTTCGACCACCGCAGCCAGCACGTGATGGGCCGTTTCGACATTGCCGCACGCCTTGGCCGACAGTAGCAGGAGAATCGGGCGCAGCCGCTTCCCGCGATAATTCACGAGGTGCTCGAGCACTTCGCGAATGAACGGATGCCGCGACGCGAGTTCGCGGTCGTACGCTTCTTCCGCCAGACGCAGATCGTTCCCCAGGAGTTGATGAACCCGGGCCAGGAGCGGCTGCACCGGAACCTGGCGGGTGGAATCATCGGTCATGTTGTCGGGTCTTTCCGTGCCCGCGGGGGGCAGGCTGTCTGACGGCGAAGCCGCTTCCACGGAATCGGGACGGCTCGCGGTCCGGCGGGAAAACGGCGGGTTGGCGGGTGAAGAAACGGCGAACCGCATCACTGGGACTCCCATCATTCCGGAATTTGCGTTCGTAATCAAACGGACCCCGGTCGAGTCGTCGGAACCCGTTGATGGAAAGGGCCTTGAGGAGAATGGAGCGAACCGGTGGCACTGCCGGGCGAAGCGGGACACGGACCGCGCGAGGGTGAGATTTCTTCCAATCGCCGAAGCATTCACTCCTCTAGCCCGACGCGTGAGCCAGCGATCCGGCGTGAATACGGGGAAAATCGTGGGCTGCGAGGAGAACCGCAGACGGTCGGTCCCCCTTAACGCGGTGCCGTTTTGACGTCGCACCCTTTCCAGCACGTCCCGCCGCCGAAAGACCAGCACGCCAGCAAACAGTGCGGCGACTCGGCATTGCGGAAAAACTTCTTTTCCACCTATTTCTGACTGATCGCCCGGTTTGGCGAGTGGAACCGCGATTCTTCAAGTCCGCCGGGAAAGCGACATCCGGGAGCATCACGAATGCATGACGTGCGTGTTGGGCGTGTTCTGTCTGTCATGGTTGGGCTGCTGCTGGCGCAGATCGCATGCCGTGCTCCGAATTCCTTGGCGGGCGACGCCGACAACGCCATTCCCGAAATTGCCGAAGTGGTGAGGCTCCATACGGCCACATGGGCGAAGCTCCAGCGGATCGAGGTGGAGTTCGACACCCACTTCCGCTGGATTCACAACGACAACAGCGTCGAAGAGCGGGTCACGCGGGGTGAACTGTGGAGGCGGTCCGGAAGGACCGAGTTGTACCGAGGGGAGGAGACACACCCACGGGAGGGCGTTTTGTGGCGACTGGCTGTCGACGGAGTGGCCCGCACGATCTCGTTCCCACCCACCGCCGACGCGTCATCACCCGCTCCGCCACCCGGCATCGAAAACCTGCGTTGTTTCATCGAACGGGACGACTTCCAGCGCAAGCCGAACTGGCGGCATCACGGTCTGGAGATCGTCAGCATCCCCGCCACCGACGGATTCGGCACGTTGGCGGAGTTCGTCAAGGTCTACGAGACGCGTGTCACACGCTCCTACGAGGAAGGGGGAGACCGCAAGCTGGCCCTGTCGGCGCGGCCCCACTTGCTGCGTGGTATGGACGTGGAGATGTCCTCGTCGGAGTTTGTGATCAACCTGTCGAAAGGCTCTCTGCTCGAATACGCCGACTACGTGCTCGACTTCTACCCGATCGACGGAGAGCGGATGGGGCACCGCTTCGCTCATCGGGTCCACCGTTGGATGCAGCCGGAACCGGGGCTGTGGTACCCGGCGGAAGTCGTGGCGACGTTTGAACCGGAGAAACCGAGTACCGACGTGAAGGGAAGCATCCGGAGTTCCACCACGGTGACGGCCTTGCGGGTGAACCCACCGTCGTGTCAGGACGAAATGCTCGGGTTCGCGTTCCCCGATAACACTCCCATCCGGGACGTAACCGACCCCCGGCGCCATCGCAACGTGATCGTGCGGGAGGGGGTGATGACGGAACAGAGCGAAACTCCCCTGGAGTGGATGCTGACCTGGGTGAGCATCGTTCTGGGGATCCTGCACGAGACGTTCGTCACGTCGTGAGACGTGCGGCGGACGAAGGTTCGACCGGAAACAAAACCGCTCGGAACCGCTCTTGAGGCGTTGGTCCACAACGGTTTACAACCCCGCCCGTGTTGGGGAGCGCCCGGACGTTTCGCGGTGGCGGTCGCGCATGACGGATTATCAGGTCAAACCGGTTGGAAAACGGTGTGCCGCCACGGGCGAGCCGCTGGCTCCCGGTTCGCTCTGCCATTCGGTGCTCGTCAACGTCGATGGCGAACTCATCCGCCGCGATTACTCCCCCGCCGGGTGGAAGGGTGCTCCCGACGAGGCGGTGGCGGTCTGGAAAGTCCGCATCCCCGACAGTCAGGGAGCGAACCGGGCACAGCTCGATCCAGCGGCGCTGCTGGGTTACTTCGAGCAACTTTCCGAAGAGATGGACCCTCGCCACGACCGTTTGCGGTACGTGGCGGCCTTGCTGCTGTTGCGCAAACGCAAGCTCCGCCTGGAAGGAACGCGGTCGGTCGCCGATGAGGATTGGCTGCAACTCTCGGGCACGTCGGGCGAAGGAGTGTGGGAAGTGCGCGACCTGCAACTGGCCGACGACGACATTGCCGCGGTTCGCGAGGAACTCAACGCGCGGCTGGCGGTCGAGTACGGCGAGGTGCCCGCGCTTCAGGACGATCCGCAGGCAGGGGAGGCCGCATGACGCTTCCTCGACTTTCCCGCGCATCGAGAGCGTCCACAAATGCTGGCCGCCACACGCCGTGGGACCGACGTGGAATACTGCTGGCGTGCATTGTCGCGTGCGCCGGGGGCTGGGGCTGCGCGCACTTTCCGGTGTGGCGGCAGGGGGACCCGTACGCGGCGACCGCGCGGTGTGTGTTGCAACCGGGGGCGACTCCCGACGAGCTCGTGCGGCATGTCAACCGGAACGCCTCGAGCCTGACGGGCTGGCGGGCGACATCGGCGCGGATTTCGTCCCGCGGCGAGAAACTGGCTCTTCCCATGTCGGTGGGGGCCATGTTCGCGGTCGAGGCCCCACGCTCGTTTCGGATCGTCGCCTACGGTCCGACCGGCGGGGCCGAAGTCGATTTTGGCTCGAACGAAGAGCAGTGCTGGTTCTGGGCCAAGCGCGACGAAAGCCGCCGCATCATGACCTGCAAACACGACCGGCTCGAGCACGCGCATCGCCGCATGCCGTTCCCCATCGAACCTGAGTGGATCGCGGAAGTGCTGGGGGTCATGCCGATCGACTCCGAGGGCCTGGACTACGAACCCTTGCCGGTCTCTTCGGACGGTCGACAACGCGCCCGTTTCACGCGGACGACCACCTCTCCGAACGGCGCGACGTTCCGCCGCGTGATGATCGTCGACGCCTGCCACGGCATCGTGCTGGAACACGCCGTCCACGACGCGACCGACCGGTTGCTGGCCCGCGCGGTGCTGTCCGGACACGCCCGCGCGAAGCTGCCGACCGACGGCCGTTATTCGTCGACGGGGCCGATCATGCCCGCCCGCATCGACTTTGAATGGCCGCAGCACGAAATGGCCATCACCGTCCAACTGGGCGTCGTCGAAGTGAACCCGTCCCAACCGGCCGCACAGTTCAACGTGCCCGACTACAAAGGGTACGTCAGCACCGATCTGGGTACTTGATCCCTTCGACATCCCGTGCTCCGCGAACCATGTCGGAAACGCACTCCGCTCCACGAGTGATCGACGTCACCGGCGACCAGCCCGCGCTCGCCGAGATCGGCCGGCTGCGCGTGACCGCCTGGAAGACGGAAATCGCCGATTTTCCCGCCGAACTTGCCTGTTGGATCGACGACATCGACCGCGACCCCCGGGCACGGTTGTACGCGATCCGCGCGGGGGACCGCATCGTCGCGTCGGCGCGGTTGACGGTACACGACGCACCAGCAGGTCTGCCGGATGGCGAGGTGTATCGAGGAGTGATCGCGGCGGACGAACCCGGTCCGATCGGCGTGCTCAGCCGGTTGGTCGTCGATCCGGAACACCGTCGCCAAGGTCTGGGGACCGCGCTCGACCGGCATCGCATCGCGGTCGCGCGGGAGATCGGCTGTCGGATGTTGGCGGGGTGCAGTTCGGCGGAGTTGCGGATCAAGCAGATGATGGGGCTGGGCTTTGAGATCGCGGGACGACAGACGACGAACCCGCATCCGGTGTTCAAGAACCGGGGGGTGCAGTCGGTGCTGGTGCTGCGGTTGGAGAGTTGAGCATGGTGCGGGCCGAACGCGACTTATAGTCCGTGGCCTCATCGTCGTCATTCGCGATGATATCGCATCATGAAATCGAAATCCGCCTTGCTAACACGGTTTGGGCAGCGTGTGCGAGAGTTGCGCACACTCAAAGGGCTTTCGCAAGAGGCGTTCGCCGACTTGTGCGACCTCGACCGGACGTATGTGGGCGGCATCGAACGGGGTGAGCGCAACTTGGCGCTGAAGAATATTGCCGCGATCTCCCGCGCGCTGGGGATCACCGTCTCGGATTTGACGCGGGGTATCGACTCGTGAGCAAGGCCGCGTCTCCATACGCCGGATTGGCACCCGAGACCTGGCCTGCGAAGACGCGGGAACTGTTGAAGCGTTTCCCGCTGACGCAAGACGAAATCGTCGCCCCGGTGCTGGCCGCCTGGGACGGAATCTTCGAGTCGCGGATTGGTCGGCACGGCATCCGCATCGGGGTCGATCTGTTTCCGACGCCGCAGATCATGGCGTCGTACCTGCACGAACTGATTCCGCTCGAATTCGCGGCCCTGCATCCGGGAGTGTGGCGCGGCGGAATGACCGCCGACGAGAAGGACCTGATTCACGTCCCCTCCCCGAAATATTCGATCGAGATCAAGACATCGTCCGATCCCAGGTCGATTTTCGGCAATCGGAGTTATGCCCAGACCGGCGCGGCGTCCCGCAAAGACAAGAGCGGCTACTACCTGGCGGTGAACTTCGAGCGATTCTCCCCGGACCATCAGACCGGAGACGCGCCCGTCGCGCAACGTCCCGCGATCCGGCGGATCAGGTTCGGCTGGCTGGACCACACCGACTGGAAAGGTCAGAGCCGGTCAACGGGTCAGAAGGCCGTGCTGTCCCGCGAATCGGCAGCTGGCAAACTGATCGTACTTTACGAATCGTCCGCGTGAACCAGAGTTTCTTGGACGGCCGCCAAGCGCTTCTCCCGCTGAAACCGCCTAATCCTTTCGGCTGCGATATCAACGTACTCCGAATTGATCTCGAACCCCACGGCCAATCGGTCGTTTCGCAGAGCGGCCTCGATCGTCGTACCCGACCCGAGAAACGGATCGAGCACGACATCCCCCGGCTGCGAGCAGGCCTTGACGATCCGGTCGATCACGGCGACGGGAAACTGGGCCGGGTGCGGCGTGCGCTCTTTGGAACTGCGGTCCCGCCCGGACGTGACTTTCGGAAACTGCCAGACATCGCTCGGATTCTTCCCCAGCGGATTGCAGCGCAGCTTTCCGTTCTTTTTCTGATTCGGATACTTCACGTCCGGATCGCGAACCGCATCCAGATCGAACGTGTAATCCTCGGGGTCCTTCACGTACCACAAGAATTTCTCGTTTCTCGGAGAGAACCCGCGCTTGGAGGCCACGCCGGCCCCGTAATTCCAGACGATCTCCTGAAGCAGGTAAAAAGGGATGCGGTCCCACAGCAGATAGGGAATGGGAATCGCCTTGGCGCGTCCCTCCATCGCGAGGTAACCCAGATTGAGCCAGAACGCGCCATCCGAGCGGGCGACGCGATGGAGTTGGCGAATCCAGGTTGCACACCAATCGAGATACGACGCGGTCGATTGAACCGCTTCGTACTCCTTGCCAATGTTGTAGGGGGGCGATGTGATCGTCAGCGGGATGGATTCCCCGCCCATGCGTTCCAACAAATCGAGACAATCGCCACGGTAGATGAGATACCCGTCCCCTCTCCGGGCAGGTGACCCGAGTCGGTCTTCGATGGCGTCGAGGGACGAGCGCAGGGTCATGGATCCGTGTTTTCGAGTCGCGAATGTCATGGCGGGGGGTTGATGACAATAAGTATCGTCCGTCGTGTCGTCAATC
Source organism: Planctomycetales bacterium (assembly GCA_044359065.1). Classification (GTDB taxonomy): domain Bacteria; phylum Planctomycetota; class Planctomycetia; order Planctomycetales; family Planctomycetaceae; genus JAIXZD01. The sequence continues at coordinate 36,029 of JBIKMW010000027.1, forward strand.
CCCTCGTCGTCCGCCTGCCAAGATTGGTCCGCTCCCATGCCGCTCGAACGTCCCGATGCCGATCCGATGGTCCCTTATCGGGGCGTCCAACCGCGCGACGCCTTGGCCGAGATTGTGGTGCCGTCGGCCATTCCCGAGGACGAGCGGGTGTGGGTGCCGCAGGCGGACCGCGTGTGGTTCCGTCCCCTGTGCCTGTCGGCCTCCAGCGGGTATTGGGTCAACCTGCTGCGTGTGAGGCGTTCCGGTGTGCTCAGCCGTCACCGGCATCCGAACCCGGTGCACGGATACGTGATCAAGGGACGTTGGCGATACCTCGAACACGACTGGGTCGCCGAAACCGGCAGTTACGTCTTCGAGCCGCCGGGGGAAACGCACACGCTGGTGGTCCCCGAGGATGTCGAGGAGATGATCACGCTGTTTCAGGTGAACGGCGTGATGTACTACGTCGATCCGGACGGGCACGGCATGGGCTTCGAGGACGTATTCACCAAGATCGAGATGTGCCGGAAGCACTATGCGGCGGTGGGGCTGGGGGAAGAATATGTCGAGCGATTCATCCGGTGAGCCGCACGGAAACATCCGCGGTGGATAGAGAGCCACATCCCATTGCCAAATCGGCAGGAGTGGGGGGACCGTCAATTCGGCAGCGAGGTCCCCTTTTTGGACAGTCATGGACGACCTTCGATCCATGACCGCCCTCCGTATCCTTCGAAAGATGGGGTTTTTCCGGTCGCAACAAGAAATCCGGGAAGGATTTGCAAACGAACTGGCTCCCGCTCCGAGTTTCGACCTAGAATTCGAGCGTGTCGAGGGGGACGGTGGGCCGGAGCCTTGGTTCGCAACCCTCACGGCATGTCGGTTGCACGGAAAGGATCAAACGGCGCGGCCAACCTGTCGATCAGGCGGGCCTTACCGGTTGTAAGGATTTCGACGTTCGGAGGACGTCACCGAGGACGCGGCCGGGTGCCCCGTTCGCGGAGGCGGTCTCCTGACGCGGAGATACGCGACACGTGTCGGCGGACAACCGCCCGACCGTTCGGAAACGATTCGATAAATCGGCGGCGCGGGACAAGATCGAACCCGCATCCCAAGGGGTGTGTCGGCGATTCGGACGAACGACGACGGCCTCACCCACGGAGAACCAGACCCATGTACGAACGCTTCACGGATCGCGCCCGGAAGGTCATGCAACTGGCCAACCAGGAGGCGCAGCGCTTCAACCACGAGTACATCGGGACCGAGCACATACTGCTCGGCCTGGTGAAAGAAGGTTCGGGGGTCGCCGCAAACGTCCTGAAGAACCTCGACGTCGACCTCCGCAAGATTCGCCTCGAAGTCGAGAAGATCGTGCAGCACGGTCCCGACATCGTGTCGATGGGCAAGCTGCCGCAAACCCCCCGCGCGAAGAAGGTCATCGAGTATTCGATGGAGGAAGCGCGGAACCTCAACCACAACTACGTGGGGACCGAACACATACTGCTCGGCCTGTTGCGCGAGCAGGAAGGTGTGGCCGCCCAGGTGCTGATGAACCTTGGCCTGAAGCTGGAAGACGTCCGCGAGGAAGTCCTCAACCTGCTGGGCCACGGCATGGAAACGGCCGAGTCGGGCGAGCGGAGCGTCCCCAGCGGCAACGCGGGTGCGAGCACTCCCGGCACCGGTTCCTCCGGCAAGCAAAGCAAGAGCAAGACCCCCGCGCTGGACAGCTTCGGTCGTGACCTGACCGAACTCGCGCGGCAAGGGAAGCTCGACCCGGTCATTGGCCGGACGAACGAGATCGAGCGCGTCGTGCAGATTCTCTGCCGTCGCCAGAAGAACAACCCGGTGCTCCTCGGCGAAGCGGGTGTCGGCAAGACGGCCATCGTCGAAGGGCTGGCGCAACTCATCGTCGACAGCAACGTGCCCGAATTGCTGCGCGATCGCCGGATCGTCGTGCTCGACCTGGCCATGATGGTGGCTGGCACGAAATATCGCGGTCAGTTCGAAGAGCGAATCAAGGCGGTGATGAACGAAGTCCGCCGCGCGAAGAACACGATCCTGTTCATCGACGAACTGCACACGCTGGTTGGTGCCGGTGGTGCCGAAGGGGCGATCGACGCCTCGAACGTGCTCAAGCCCGCGCTCAGCCGGGGCGAGCTCCAGTGCATCGGCGCGACGACCCTCGACGAATACCGCAAGTACATCGAGAAGGACCACGCTCTCGAACGGCGGTTCCAGACGGTGCTGGTCGAACCCCCCAGCCCGGACGAGGCCGTCGAGATTCTCAAGGGCCTCCGAGACCGGTACGAGGCGCATCACCGCGTCCGCATCACCGACGAAGCCCTCAAGGGGGCGGTCGAACTGTCGCAGCGGTATATCACCGGACGGTGCCTGCCAGACAAGGCGATCGACGTGATCGACGAAGCGGGTGCCCGCATCCGGTTGAAATCGCTCGTCCGGCCGCCGGACCTCAAGGAACTCGAAGACGAGATCGAACGCCTCAACCAGGCGAAGGAAGAGGCGGTCGCCAATCAGGACTTCGAGAAAGCGGCCAGCCTGCGCGACTCCGCCGACAAGCTCAAGAAGAAGAAGGAAGCGGTCTCGAAGGACTGGCGCGACAAAGCCCAGGAAAGCGACGGCGTCGTCGACGAAGAAGTGATCGCCGAAGTCGTCTCGAAGATGACCGGCGTTCCCCTGACGCGGCTGTCGAAGGCGGACGCGCAACGTCTGCTCGAGATGGAAGCGGAACTGTCGAAGAAGGTCATCGCGCAGGCCGAAGCGGTCAAGCAGGTGGCCAAGGCCGTGCGCCGTCGCCGCAGCGGATTGAAGGACCCGAAGAAGCCGACGGGGGTGTTCGTGTTCGCCGGTCCGACGGGGGTCGGGAAGACACTGCTCGCGAAGAGCCTGGCGGGGTTCATGTTCGGGGACGAGGAAGCCCTCATCCAGGTCGACATGAGCGAGTACATGGAGAAGCACAACGTCAGCCGCTTGATCGGGGCGCCCCCCGGTTACGTCGGCTACGAAGAGGGGGGGCAGCTCACCGAGAAGATCCGCCGCCGTCCCTACGCGGTGGTGCTGCTCGACGAAATCGAGAAGGCCCACCCCGACGTGTTCAACATGCTGTTGCAGGTCATGGAAGAGGGTCACCTGACCGACAGCTTCGGTCGCAAGGTGGACTTCAAGAACGTCATTCTCATCATGACGACGAATATCGGCGCGAACGTGATCGCGGCGGGTTCGGGCTTCGGCTTCAGCAAGAAGGACGAGGATTCGAGCTACGCCAAGATGAAAGAACGGCTGATGAGCGAGATCAATCGCGAGTTCAAGCCGGAGTTCATCAACCGCCTCGACGACACGATCGTCTTCCGTCACCTGACGCGCGACGACCTCAAGCACATCATCGACATCGAACTCGCCAAGGTCCGCGAGCGGTTGGCCGTGAAGGGGCTGCGGCTGGACCTGACCGAAGCGGCCAAGGAATTCATCATCGACAAGGGGGAAGACCTCGACTTCGGTGCCCGCCCGCTGCGTCGTTCGCTGGAAGCGTACATCGAAGACCCGCTGTCGGAGGAACTCCTCAAGGGTTCGTTCGAAGGGAAGAACCTGATCTCTGTGGTCGTCAAAGAGGTGGGGGACGTCAAGCAATTGTCGTTCGACGCCACGGACACCCCGTTGGCCCCCCCGGCCGCGGAAGGGGAACTCGTCGCGGCGGGCGAACCCACGGCCCCGGCGGCACCCGCCGAGTGACGTACCGTCCTTGACGATTCAAAATTAACAAAAGGCCCGCGTTGAACTTGGTTCAACGCGGGCCTTTGACATTTCCGACGCGGATCGGAAACTCCGAAATCCCTCACCACACGTCCGCCGCCGCCGCTCCCTTGGCCGCGGCCAGTTCGGTCGTCTTCGGACGCAGTTCCAGGCCCACGTAACCGCGGTAGCCCAGGTCGTACGCTTCTTTCAGCACGCGGTTGTAGTGAATCTCGCCCGTGCCCGGTTCGTTGCGGCCGGGGTGGTCGGCCAGTTGCAGATAGCCGATGGATTTGTCCGCCATCCCTTCCTTCAAGTGGCCGCACAAGTCTCCTTCGGTGATGTGCATGTGGTACAGGTCCCAGTTGATCTTCACGTGGGACGAACCAACTTCGCCGATGATCGCCCGGGTGGGGACGCTGCCGTAGAGGCAGTGCCCCTTGTGGTCGACGCGGATGTTCATCGGCTCGAGGATCAGCGTCACGTCGTTCGCTTCGGCGACGGGGGCGGCCAGCTTCAGCCCCTTGACGATCTGCTTGTGCATTTCGGCCTGCGACACGCCCGAAATGTCGTTCCCGCCCACGACCGTCATCAGTTTGCAGTCGAGCTTCTTCGCGGCCACGCACCCCTCTTCGACCGCCTTGACGAACGCGGAGTGGTTCTTGGGGTCGTTGAGGCCCGGCGTGAAACCCCACGCGGTGAATTGGGCGATCGCGAGCTTGAGTTCCTGGCTCAGGTCGGCGACGGCCGAAATGTCCTTCCCAGCCAGCGGCCAGAACTCGACGGCGGGAAACCCGAGCTTGGCCGCTTCGCGCAAGCGGTCCAGGAACGGCAACTTGCCCCACCACATCTCGACGTTGACAGCGAACTTCGTGTGGGGCGTGCGACCGATTTTGGACACGTCCTCGTCGGAGTCGGCGGCGCGGGCGGTGGCACCGCGGCTCGAGGCGAGCGACAGGCCAGCCAAGGCGGCCACGGACGAAGCGTGCAGGAATCGACGGCGAGACGACATGGGGACACCCGAAAACTGGTGCAAGAGATCGCGAGCACGAAAGAACTCGCCCACGACTCTAACGATATCCGTTTCGGCGCTGAACGGAGAGGGAAGGGTGGCGGGGCGGGGGGCGCTCGCGAGTGCCCCGGGGCGTGCGCAGACACCCCGACGTTGGCGGGAGCGTTTCCGCCGCGCGGCACTTCGCCGACGGGTTTACCCGACGTGTCCTTGTGACGAACCCGCCTGTACGGCGGCGGTGCCCCACGAAGCGGAAGCCACCGAATCGACCGGGATTCGAACATCGTCCATTGGTGAATGGTTACCATACCGTTTGTTTAGGGTCGGGAAGGGTCCAAATCGCAACGGGTTCAATGTGTCCGGAGCGGAGCCCGATTGCTTCGTGAATCCTTCGAACTGGAAATGGCGATGACTCGCGAACTGGTGACGGTGGCGACGTTTCCGACGGCGACGATCGCCGAGTTCGCGCGGGGCGAACTGGCGGAAGAGGGGATCGACGCGTACATCGAGGACGCGAACCTCGTGACCACCAACTGGCTGTGGGGCAACGCCTTGGGGTGGGTGAAGGTGCTGGTCGCCGCTGTGGACGTGGAGCGCGCGAACGGGGTTCTCGCGCGGCGTCCCGAGTTGCTTCAGCCGACATCGCCGTTTGCCACGCCGGACGAGATTGGCGACGCGACGACCTGCTTGGCGTGTGGCGAGGCCTGGCCGACGGAGGGGGATGTGTGCGCGAAGTGCGGCTGGACGTGGAGTGGTCCGGAAGCCCCGTAGGCGGGGGCGAATTGCGTGGACGGGCGCGGAAGGTGAGGCGTCTTGTCGCTGCGCGACCCAGCCACGAGGTGGCCGGGCCACCCGTGGAACTCTCACTCGGACTTGCCACCGGGGCATGCGTGGTGGAAATCGCAAGATATCCACCACGCGATGTCTTCGAGCGAAGCGGGCGCGAGATCACGCTTGCCCTTGCTCACGCGGCGGGCTTCAGGGTTATGCGGGTCGCGGATTTGGCGTGATTCCCGCTCACACCTGTTCCAGCGCCTGCTTCAAATCGGCGATGATGTCGCGGACATCCTCGGTGCCGATGCTGAGGCGGATGTAGTCCGGGGAGACGCCCGTCGCCCGTTGTTCTTCCGCGGTGAGTTGTTGGTGGGTCGTCGTGGCGGGGTGGATGATGAGGGACTTCGAGTCCCCCACGTTCGCCAGGTGCGAGAAGAGCTTGACCTTGTTGATGAGCGTGCGGCCATTCTCGCGTTGCTGGGTGTCGGTCGCCCCCTTGATGCCGAAGCCCATGATGGCGCCGCAGCCGTCGGGGAGGTACTTCTTCGCCAGCTTGTGGCAGGGGTGCGACTCGAGGGCCGTGTAGTTGACCCACGACACCTTCGGGTGCGACTCGAGGAATTTCGCGACGGCCAGCGCGTTGTCGCTGTGCGCCCGCATCCGCAGGTGGAGCGTTTCGAGGCCTTGCAGGAACATGAAGGCGTTGAAGGGGCTCATGGCGGGGCCGATGTCGCGGAGCAGTTGCGTGCGGGCACGCAAAATCCAGGCGATCTTCATGCCGCCGAACGTGTCGAAGAACTTCATCCCGTGGTAGCTGGGATCGGGTTCGGTCATGTCCGGGAACTTGCCGTTGTTCCAGGGGAAGTCCCCCTTCTCGACGATGATCCCGCCGATGCTCGTCCCGTGGCCGCCGATGAATTTCGTGCAGCTGTGGACGACGATATCCGCCCCGTGCTCGAACGGACGGCAGAGCATCGGGCTGGCGAGGGTGTTGTCGACGATGACCGGCAGACCGGCATCATGGGCGATCTTGCAGATGGCCTCGAAGTCCGGCACGTCCACTCGGGGGTTGCCGATCGTCTCCATGTAGAAGGCGCGGGTGTTGGCGTCGATGGCCTTCTTGAAGTTGTCGGGGTTGCTCTGGTCGACGAACTTCGTCGTGATGCCGTACTTCGGCAGCGTGTAATGGAACAGGTTGTACGAACCGCCGTAGAGGCTGGCGGAGGAGACGATGTTCTGGCCGGCTGTGGCGACGTTCATCACCGCCAGCGTTTCGGCCGACTGACCGGAGGCGACCGCGAGCGCCCCCGAGCCCCCTTCGAGAGCGGCGATCCGCTTTTCGAGGACATCGCACGTGGGGTTCATCAGCCGCGTGTAGATGTTGCCGAATTCCTGCAGGCCGAACAGGCGGGCGGCATGGTCGCTGTCGTTGAAGACGTACGAAGTCGTCTGATAGATGGGGACCGCGCGGGAATTGGTGGCGGTGTCGGGGGTTTGACCAGCGTGAAGGCAACGTGTCGCGAGGTGCGAAGTCGAGTCGGACATATCAAGCGCTTTCGGTGAAAATCGACGGGAGAACCCGTGGAGTGGCGCACGGATCGTGCAAGGCACCCGCACGGGACGGTTTTGATTGGAAACAGGTCTGGATGGAAACAGCGCGACGGGTCGACGCCGGTATCGAGGAAACCAACATACGGCGGCGGTCGAGTCGCGTCCAATCCGTTCGACCTGTGGTAGCGGTTGCGGACCGCGGAAAGCCATGACCTCAAGGAGAGTGGCAGCCAACCGCCATCCGCGGACCGAACGTCCGTCGTGCATCCCGCCTGTGACGGGTGCTGGTTTTCGCATTTGCGGCTGTCAAAAATGGCTTGAAACGTTCGCGAGTTTTGACTGTGTGGGAACCGGCGAGGTGGTCGATCAAGAATCTTTCGAGAACGACTCTCTCGGCGGGCGAGGGAGTTTGACAGAGCGCTCGACAAACGGATAAAAGGGTCGAGTATCGAGAGGTGCTCGTGATGGGCTCCCATGATGGACCCCGTGTCGAGGGGCGTTCGCGACACGCGGTCGAAGGGTATGGGAACGGAGTGAAAGGGCTGGGTCGTCCGGTGCGCGGGTGATACATCCGGGTGCGACCCAACCGTGACGCGATTGATCAAAGTGTCCATTGGGCGCGCGGGCCGTCGCGAGCTTTCGTCGTTGCGAACCGGAGTTCGTGCGGCGGAAGGAGTCGGTCTGGTCGTCCCGTGAGCGTGCGGGGTACCATGCTTGTCTGGGGCAAACAGCACTGGCGGCGGCACCGGGGTTGGGCGCTGTTTTTCCTCGTGGCGACCGTCGCCATCATCGTCGGCTATTTGTGGCGGGCGCGGGGTCAGGAACGTTGGCCCGGCGGGAGCAGCGATGTCGGCCTGTTGTTCGGCACGCTGGGGGGTTTGATCATCCTGTTCGAGATCGCACTGTGGCCGCGACGTTGGCCGGGTGTGCGCGCTTGGCGGATTTTGGGTCGCACGCAAAGCTGGTTGATGGCCCACATTTGGCTGGGGCTGTTGACCGTTCCGCTGATCTGGTTCCATAGCGGATTCACGTGGGGGGGTAACCTCAGCACGGTGTTGGCGGTGCTGTTCATCGTGGTGATCGCCAGCGGCGTGTACGGCCTCGTGTTGCAGCAGTTCCTGCCGAAGATGATGTTGACGGACGTGCCGGGGGAGACCATCGCCTCGCAGGTGGAAGCCGTCGTCAGCCAGTACGTGCGGGAGTCGGACCTGCTGGTGGAGTCTCTGTGCGGCCGCGAGATCATGATCAAGCGGTTCCGCGCGCTGAACAATCCGATGCTTCCCGCCGACCCGACGACCGGCAAGCCGGAGCGCGAGGACGAAGAGACCGAGCACTCGTTGGAGCAGGAGTTGGGGCAGATCGACGCTCCCTACGAGGGGTTCATGAGCACCGCGCAGGGGCGTCGCGCGGTCTCCGGCCTGGTGTTGCAGAACGTGCCGAGGGACGCCGAACTGTCGACATCCCAGAAGAGGTTGGTCGCCACCGCGTATGTGGGGACGATCCGCCGCTTCCTTAAGGACGGCCCCACGCGTCGGTCTCCGCTCTATCGGAAGCTCCGCGCGACCGAGTACTTCGCCGACTTGAAAGGTCGGGTGGACGCGGTGGCCGCCGAGGCGGTGCACGCGCTGGAAATGCGCTGCGAGAGCCGCCGGGGATTCCAGCGTCAGAAGACATACACCTGGTTGCTCCACAGCTGGTTGGCGGTGCACTTGCCGTTGTCGATCGCGCTGGGCGTGCTGATGTTGCTGCACATCTTCGTGGCCCTGAAATACTGGTAAAGGACGGGCATGGCCGGCATCCACACGGGGAAGCAAAAGGCGCAGCGGATCGACCTCGCCTATCACCGCCGAACGGACCCGTTCCGTTCGTGGCGGAGCTACCTCACATGGGTGGCGGTGGTCGGCGCGCTCGGTTACACCGCGTTCGGGCTCTTCGCCGGTCCGGCGGGGGAATACCAGTTCACGCATGGTCCCCTGTCGGCCCCGCATGCACACATCGACCGCAACTGCGGCGCGTGCCACGAGCCGTTCGCGCCGATCCGGGACGATTCATTACTGTCGAAGTGGCCGGGAGTTGCCGAGAAATTGTTCGGTAAACCGGCATCTGGCGGGGACGGAGGCGTTTCCGTTGGATCCTGGGGGCGGGTCTCGGACGCGAAGTGCGCGAAGTGCCATCAGGAGACGCTCGGCCATCACGGGAATTTGTCCAAGGCCGAAGACATCACGTCGTGCGCGAGTTGCCATATCGAGCATCGGGGGCGGGATGTGGACGTCGCGCTGTCGACGGATTTGTCCTGTCTGCGTTGCCACGACAAACTGGACGACCACCGGTTGCCGTTGTCGGCGGAGGTGAAGTCGGCGGGAGGGAGCGAGCCGATCGCCGCGCACGTGGGACGGTTCTACGACGATCATCCCGAATTCCGGTCGATCAAAGAGGGGAAGGATCCCGGAACGCTGTGGACCTTCTCCCACGCCCAGCACCTGGGCAAGGGTATCTCGAAGGAGGGCTCGACCGTCCCCCCCATGAAGTGGAAGGATGTCGCGAAACTCGGGACCATCGCGAAACCGGCGGGCGTTGCCGACGACGAGGTTGTGCAGTTGGATTGCCAGTCGTGCCATGTGCCCGATTCGGGCTTGGCAGCGAAGGCGGGGGGCCGATCGTCGAAGGTGGGCGAGTTCATGGCACCGGTGTCGTTCGCCAAGCATTGCGCTGGTTGCCATCAGCGGGATTTGCCGAAGGGGGTTTCGCACGGGTTGACCGCCGGCGAGGTGGTAACGCAATTGAAGGTCTCCCTGGCGGAAGAGATGGCGAAGGGAGAGCTGAAACCGGGGGCGGACAAAAAGTCGCCGGGACCGGGCATGGGGATCGGGCCGCAACTCAAGGCGCTGGGGGCGATCGACGTGTCGTCCGAAGTGTTCCAGAAGCGGCAGTCGGACGCCCAGAACAAGTGCGCGAAGTGTCACCAATACGAGCCGGCGACGGGGAACGCGTTGCCCGAAATCCAGCCCCCGGCGATTCCGTCGGCGTGGCTGGCCCACGGGCGATTCAATCACGCGGCCCACACGACGGTGAAGTGCGACGACTGTCACGGACAGGCGGCGAAGTCGCAGTCAGGCAAGGACATCTCCATCGAAAACAAGGGGAGTTGCGTGAACTGTCACCGACCCGCGAATTCGGGGGTGCCCGGTTCGGGGGCGCGGCATGAGTGCGGCCTGTGCCACGTGTTCCACGTGGGGCCCGAGTCGTACGGATGGGTCGCGGAAAAGGCTCCCCTCGCACGACTGCGGGACCTTCCGGGGGCGACGAGCGTGGTCGGTGGCGGCGGTGTGCCTGGAACCGAGGCGAGACAGTCGGCCTTGGGGATTCTCGCAGTGAAGTGACGGCGCGGAGGAGGGGATGACAACCGGCCGCGGTGCCGAGTCATCCGGCGGCCATCGGGACGGAGAGACCGGAGCGGGGAAGGTCGAACAGGGACACGTTGAACACGGGGTGCATGGGTGAAGCTGCGGGCCGCGATATTCGGTGCGACGTTGCTCGGGATCGCGGGATTGTTCCTGTCGGCTCGGGAGCCGCGCGTGACGCCCGAGTCGCTGGCCGCGCTGTCGCCCGCCGCGCCGCGGGCCGAGTCCTCCCGCTCGGCGTTGCACGGGTTGGTGGGGGTCAACACGTGCTCGGGAGGGGGTTGCCACGGCGACCCGTCGCGCGATCCGAAATGGGTCGATGTCGACGAAATGTGGCGCGGGTCCTATCTGGCGTGGGTCGAGAACGATCCCCACGGCGCGGCGTGGACGGTGCTGTTGGAGGAGCGATCGCAGTTGATCGTCAACAACTTGGCCGACATGCAGCGCGGTCCGGCCGAGCAACGTTTGACGCCCGAGATGCCGGAGTATCGAGCTTGGCTGTTCCGGGCGTGCGCGAATTGCCACACGACCGCGAGCGACGCCAAGGCCGAACCGGCGCAGGTGGCGGCGGGTGTGGCGTGCGAGTCCTGCCACGGGAAGGCGTTGGGCTGGGTCGACACGCATTACATGGCTGGTCAAACCCGCAAGCAGATGACCGAGGTGTGGAAGCTCGACGTTCGCGCCAATGTGTGTGTGCAATGTCACGTCGGCCCCGCTCCCGGAGCCGATCCATCCGCTCCCGCGCAAGAGGTCAATCACGCGCTGATCGCCGCAGGGCATCCCCGGTTGAACTTTGAACTCAAGGCGTATCACGACGCGTACCCGTCGCACTGGAACACCGCGCGGGATCGAAAGTTCGAGTACAAGCATAAGCCTGTGTCGGCGGGAACCGTCGCCGGCGCTGCCACCACGTCGGGGTCGACATCGGGCGCGGGTTCCGTGGGTCCCGATCGACCGCGCGTGAATTTTTCCGCCGAGTTGTGGTTGGCCGGGCAACGGGCGGTCGCGCGGCAGTCGCTGACGCAACTGGCGTGGCGCGGGGAACGGGCGGAAGCGTCTTGGAAGAACCCGGCGACCGACGCTCCGGCCGGCCCGCATGTCGCCCCCGATTGGCCGGAGTTCGCCGAGTACGACTGTTTCGCGTGTCATCATCGTCTGGAACCGTCGAACTTCCGGCGTCAGGGCGCCTTGATCGGGTTGACCAAGGGGGTCGCCGGCAAGGAGGCGGACGGCTATCGGCCGGGAGCGCTCCGTTGGGGCGAGTGGACGTTGCCGCACCTGCGGGAAGTCGCGGTCGACCCGGCGACGGTGGACGAACAACTGACGGCCTTGCGGACCAACCTGTTGCGCCCCGTGCCGAACACGTCGTCCGTGGCCGGCGCGGCGCGCGCGCTGGCTCTGGCGGTGGCTGGCGAGGGGGGCGTCGCTTCGGGACCGGGCGAGGCGGGCGTGTTGCTCGATCGGGTCGTGCGGACCGTGGCCGACCCGAAACGGGCGCAATGGCGGAATTGGGATCAAGCGGCCCAATGGTATTTGGCGGCGATGTCGGCGTGCGACGCGATCGAGGAATCGGACGCGTCGTCCGAAACGGCGGAGTGGTTGACCGGTCAACGGGACAAACTCCGGGAATTGGCGGGCCGACTGGAGTTCCGCGTCCTTTCCGATGCCACCACCTATCAATGGGACGGGCCGAACGTCGAGAAGGACTTCGATCCGTCGGGCGAAGAACTCCGGAAACTGCGAAACGGGATCCGCTCGGCGTTCAGCAAGCGGCCCGAATGGAAGTCCAAACCGACGGGCGACGACGGAAACGAATGACCGGCGACGCAACGACGACCGGAATCGAGCGAACACCGCGGCTTGCCGCGGAGGGTTGGCGGCAAGACGGGGGATGCGAAGCACCATGATTGTCCAGGCACTGCGCGAGATTCAGGACCGGCACGGCTTTCTCCCCCGCGAGGAGTTGGAGCGGCTCTCGGTCCGGATCAGCACCCCCCTGTATCGCCTCCAGGAAGTGGCGAGCTTTTTTCCGCACTTCCGGATGACTCCGCCGCCGAAGTACACGGTTCTCGTCTGCCGCGACATGGCGTGCGCGCTGCGTGGTTCGCGCGAGATCCTGAAGAACATGCAGCGGAAGGCCGAATCGCGCCCCGCCGGCGAGATGGAAGTCTGCGGTACCTCGTGTTTGGGACGGTGCGACCGCGCACCCGCCGTGCGCGTCGCCGCCGAGGAACTCAAGGAGGCCCCGAAAGAGGACCTCGGGGGATCGATCTCGCTGATATCGATGGCGAATTTCGAGACCTCGCATGGGCACTTCGGCGAAGCGAATTACCTCGGCTGGACGGCCGACGAACTGCTGGAACTCGTCGACAACATGGGGCGCAAGAAGCTCCCCCCCGGGGACACCGACTGGGACTATCCGCCCCACGGCATCCGCGAGACCCAGTGGCAGATCGACCCGTACGGCCGAGGTCGGCAGAAGTGGGATTCGATCCGCAAGCTGCTGCGCGAATACGGCGAGGCGACGAAGCTGGAGAAGGAACCTCCAGGGGAATCGGGAACCCCCCGCGAGGACGCGGACTTCGCCCGCGAACGGGTGGGGGATGAAGTGATGAAGGCCATGGACGGGGCCGTCCGCGCTATGCCGGTGCGCGATTCCGACGAAGGCCGTCGGCTCCTGGTGGCCGCGATCGAGGGGGGGGTCGCGACGGCGCTGGCCAAGCCCGCCAAAGCCAAGTCCGACAAAGAGGAATACTCCGAGGAGGTCAAGAAGCGGGTCATCGACGGCATCAAGGACGTGCTCTCGACCGCCATGCCGCGCGACACCGACGAAATCCTGCGGATGATGGCTCCGGACATCTGGAAAGTGGTCGTCACCGGTCTCCCGCAGGAACCGGACGACAGTCGCCGCAAACTGTTCGACGGAGCGATGAACGCGCTGAAAACCTCGGCCAAGTCGGACGAGGGGGTCAAGCTCCGCCGCAAGGGAAGGGACTTGCGGCGGTTGCTCTCGGGGGCGGTTCGCGACGGCCTCAAAGCGGCTCTCGCGGGGCGTCCCGGTGACGTGGCCGACAAGCTCTCCAAGGAGGTCGCCAAGGCGATTGAGACGGCGGTCCCCAAGGAACCCGACATGGTGCGGGACGTGCTGGGGTCCGACGTCCGCGCCTCGATCCGCCTGCAATTGCCGAAGGGTCCGGCGGAAACCCGCCAACGGGCCTCCGTCGAAGTGCTCAAGGCCCTGGAAACGGCCAACCTGTTGGGGATGGGGGGGGCTGGCGGCCGGTCGTGGATGAAGTGGAGCGACGTGCAGGCCGCCGAAGGGACGATCAAATACGTCGTCTGCAACGGGGACGAAAGCGAACCGGGCACCTTCAAGGACCGCGAGCTGCTGCTCCGCGCGCCGCATCTGGTCATTGAAGGGATGATGATCGGCGGGTTCGTCACCGGTGCGTCGAAGGGATACGTCTACATCCGCCACGAATACGACGAGCAGATCGCCGCCGTCCGCAAGGCGATTCAAGACGCCCGCGCGGCTGGCGTGCTCGGCGAACATTTGTACGGCACGGACTTCTCGTTCGACCTCGAGGCGTTCGTCAGCCCCGGCGGCTATATCTGCGGCGAACAATCGGCCCTCATCGAAGCGATGGAGGACAAACGGGCCGAACCCCGCAACCGGCCGCCCGAGTTGCAAACGAACGGCCTGTGGGACAAGCCCACGCTGTTGAACAACGTGGAAACGTTCGCTTGGGTGCCGGCGATCCTCGTGAAGGACTTCGGCAAGTGGTACGCCGATTCGGGCGTGAAGGCGGGGGCCGCCAAGTGCAAGGGGCGGCGGTTGTTCTCGCTCAGTGGGGACGTGGTCAAGCCGGGCGTTTACGAGGTGGCCAACGGCACTCCGCTGCGCGACCTCATCAAGATGGCGGGGGGCATGGTCGGGGGCAAGGCGCTGAAGGCGTTCGCTCCATCCGGGCCGTCGTGCGGGTTCATTCCGGGGAAGATCCCGCTCTCCTTGCTGCCCCCCAAATTCGTCGAGTCCTTGAAACCCGCTCCGGCGGACGGGTTCTACGACCTGATGGACATGCCGCTGGACTTCGGCATCGTCCGCAACGATTTGCGGCTGATGTTGGGGGCCGGTCTGACTGCCTACGCCGAGGGGAGCGACATGTTCGCCGCCGCCCAGGCGGCGGGGGAATTTTTCCGCAACGAATCGTGCGGCAAGTGCGTGCCGTGCCGACTCGGCTCGCAGAAGATCGTGCAATTGGGGGAAAAGGTCCGTGCGGGGGGGATCAATCGGGCCGATTTCCAGAAAGTGTTGCCGGCCTACACCGACCTCGTCGCCACAATGGAAAAAGCGTCGATCTGCGGATTGGGGCAGGTCGCGGCGAATCCGTTCGCGACGTTGGTGAAGTACTTTCCGGAGGACCTCGACGCGGCCTTCGGGAAAGGCAAGCGCTGACGGGCAGCCCCGTCGACGATTCGCGTCAGAGATCGACTAGGCGTTGATGAACGGGTGAATTGGCAAAGGGAATCGGAAGCGGTCCGTCCGGATCGTTTCCTCAAGGGATCGTCGGCGATTCGCCCACGGGCGAACGGCGGCGGGCGGGGAACACGCAATGAGCACCGACATCACCCAGGGCGACGTCAACTACGAGGACGACTTCGAGTACTTCGGCGAGGAAAACCTTTTCTCGCGGGACGTCGTCGACGACCAGTTGATTCGCTTTGAGAAGGCGACCGCGAAGCAGTTCAAGGAGATGGTTCCCATCGTCCTGGACGGCGTGTCGTTCCAGGTGCCGAAGGCGGTCCCGTTGGCCGACGCGCAGGGGAACCACATCAACGACGAAGAGGGGAACCCCATCCCCCGGATGACGACCATCTTCGACGCGATGAACTCGTACTGCCGCGAGTACAACAAGCGCAAGGAAGAAGAGGCCTTCTCCCAAAGCATGGCGACCGGGGTCGGGCCGGGGCGGTCCACGGGCTTGGGGCGTTCGGGCAAAGTCTCCCCCGACGAACTGCTCACGAATCCGATCCCCGTGCTGTGTCATCAGGAACACATGCAGCCCGTGGGGGTCTGCCGCATGTGCCTGGTGCAAATCGAACAAACCAAGAAGGGCCGTTCCGTAACGCAATTGGTGCCCGCCTGCACCCGCCGCGTCGAGGCGGGAATGACGATCCACACCCCCCGCACACCGAACGACAAGGTTGCCGCGGAACTCAAGGCCAAAACCGGCGTGCTCGCCGAACTGCTCACCGTCGACCACGGCGAGTACCGCGACGGCGTGCGCGACGCGGAGTGTCGCACGGAACTGGACGAACTGACCCGTAAACTCCTCGACGGGAAACCGTCCCGCTTTCCGACGAATCCGGCGCCGCGCGGGCGCGACGACACGTCGTCGGTTATCGCGGTCGACCACAGCGCCTGCATCCTGTGCGACCGCTGCAAGCGGGCCTGCTCGGAGGTCAAGCAGAATTTCGTCATCGGCCGCAGCGGCAAGGGGTATTTGTCCAAGATCGGCTTCGACCTCGACACCGCGATGGGGGACTCCAGTTGTGTGTCGTGCGGCGAGTGCATGGTTTCGTGCCCCACGGAAGCACTCTCGTTCCGCGACCGGGTTCGCAACATCGCGCCGGTCAAAAAGGGGACCGACACCGACATCCCCACGTTCGACGAAATCCGCGCTGTACCCCTCTTCAAGGCCCTGCCGCAAAAGTTCCTCGAATGGAACACGGGTGCCATCAAGAAGAAGACTCTCAAGAAGGGGGACGTGCTGTGCAAGGAGGGGGACTTCGGCTCCACCGCCTACGTGATCATCTCGGGCCGCTTCGACATCCATAAGACGATGTCCGCCGGGGGCGAGGCGACGGCCGCCAAAAAAGGGGGCCTGCTCGGTTGGTTCTCGCGTCCGACCATTCCCGCGAAAGCGACCGGCGGCGTGCTCAAGCACCTGGGGGTGCGGGACGCCAACGACCTGATCCTGGGCGAGATGACCTGCCTGAACAACTATCCCCGTTCGGCCACGATCACGGCCATCGAGGAGTGCAAGGTCTTCGAGATCAACCGCAACATCCTGCACTATCTGCAGCGGAATCCCGAGTCGCGCGCGCAGCTCAACCGCGTGTACAACGTCCGCGCGCTTCAGAATCAGCTCAATCAGATCGAGTTCTTCAAAGGTTTGGGAGAGGGGCCGAAGAAGGCGGCCACCGATCTGCTCGCCGAGAAGATCAAGATCGTGCACATCGACCCCGGGCAGATCATCTTCCGCGAAGGGGACCCCGCCGAGGACATTTACATCGTCCGCCTGGGCTACGTGAAAATCGGCAAGCGCCAACCGGGCCAGCCGGAGGTGGTTCTCGATTACTTCGGCCCCGACAAGCAGATCGGCGAAGTGGGGGTGCTAACCGGCAAGGTGTTCGAGAAGAGCAACGTCGACCACTGCCGCAACCTGCACGACGAACTGTGCAAGCGCGTTCCGGAGGCAATCCGCGGCGTCCGCACAGCCACTTGCTCGGCCCTCGACCACGTCGAACTCGTGCGGATCGACGCCAGGGATTTCCACGAGCTGGTCGAGAAGGTTCCGGAACTCGCCGATTCGCTGTTCCAGTATGTCCGCAAGCTGCTGCGCATGAACGCGCGCGGGGGGGCGGGTCAGGGGTTGCCCCTCAACCACTTCCTCGACCAAGGGCTGTATCACGGCCAGAAGCTGCTCATCCTCGACCTGGAAAGCTGCACGCGCTGCGACGAATGCACCCGCGCGTGCGCCGATACCCACGGGGGCGAGACGCGTCTGGTGCGAGACGGGCTGCGATTCGACCGCTTCCTCGTCGCCAGCGCTTGTCGCTCGTGCAAGGACCCGTACTGTCTGGTCGGTTGCCCGGTCGACGCCATCCATCGCCGGTCCGATTCCAAGACTCCCGGCGCGCTCGAGATCATCAT
Organism: Planctomycetales bacterium; assembly: GCA_044359065.1. Taxonomy (GTDB): domain Bacteria; phylum Planctomycetota; class Planctomycetia; order Planctomycetales; family Planctomycetaceae; genus JAIXZD01. Next base: position 53,427 of record JBIKMW010000027.1, read on the forward strand.
CGAGAACCACTGCATCGGTTGCGGGTTGTGTGCGAACAATTGCCCGTACGGCAACATCAGCATGCAGCCCCGCCCGAAGGGGGACGGCTCGACCGCCGCCCGCACGGCGGCGATGTGCGACCTGTGCAGCTCGATCGGGATCCAGCCGAACGAAGACCCGAGTTGTGTCTGGGCCTGCCCGCACCACGCCGCCTTCCGGGCGACGGGGGACGACCTGCGGAAAATCGCCCAGGGGAGCGAAAGCCGCGTCGAAGACCGTTTCACGCTCGACGACCTGCTGCACCGTTAAGCTGAAACGTCGCCCGTCGCGCGTCCCGTTCGCCGCCCCGCCTTGCGGGGCGTGCCGGTGCGGTCGCGCCTGACCAGTAGAGCGCGAGTCGCTCCGGACGACTAAACACTCCGTTTTCGCCTTGCCGGATGGTCTCTGTCGGCACATAACGCATTTACCAACATTGGGAATGCCTCCCATGCCGTATCATGAGTTCTTCTGGACGGAGCGGGCGCTGGTGAAAATCGCCGAACACGGCCTGACCACCGCTGATGTGGAGCATGCGGTGTTGAAGTCCAGAAAGTCTCCTCGAGCATCCCGGTCGTCAGGGTTACCTACGTACACGGGACGAACACCTTCCGGAGAACTGATTCTCGTGGTCTTTGAGAGGTTGGACGCGACGCAGATCATGGTGATCACCGCCTACCCCATCGAGAGCGAACGTTCGAGGTGAGAGATGAGTGAGTCAATCATCCACAAAACGACTCCAGAGGAATCGGCGCGCATCGACCGCTTGGCCGCACTGGCCGAACAGGACCGCGACGACATTCTTGAGCGAGGCAGGTTGCAAGAAGCCGCGGCAGCTCAGCCCACCTTCGTGGGAGAGGTGCTGCGAGCGATGCTGGAGGACTCCCCCGTCTCGGTGTTCGAGTTGGCCGAACTGGCGAACGTCGATTTCGTGACCTTCGACGACTTCCGCTGCGGACGATACGAACTCCCCGCCGCCGCTTTCGAGCGCGTCGCCCGGCGCTTGGGGTTCTCGCTGGTGCGAACGGCGGAGGTGGTGGGCGTGTGATGCGGCCCTGGGAAAAGCACCGACGATGGACTTCGCCATTTCGGTTCCCGACACAGGTTCAAGCCCCGCTTAAAAACGCGGGTCTCGGGACAAACCGCGACCGCCAGCCCCTTCCCTACTCGCCCATCCACCCGTCCGCGTCGCGCTGGCACGCCATCACCGCCTCCCGCACGTATGCGATCAGCTCCGCCTCGCGGCCTCGTTTCGACAGTTCATCGAGCCGCGCGCGGTCCAGCGGCGGTCCGAACACGACGCAGACCCGCTCCGGACGTAGCGACAGCACCCGCCGCCCCAGTGCCCGATGCGCACCGTGGATCCCCACGGGGATCACCGGCAACTTCGAACGCCGCAACAGCGCCGCGAAGCCCGGCTTGAATTCGCCCACCGAGCCGTCGTGGCTGCGCGTCCCCTCGGGAAACAGCCCCACGAGATACCCCTGGTCCATGCGCCGCAAGGTCTCCTTGATCCCCGACGCCGCCCCCCCTTCCCGGTTGAGCGGCATCACGTACGTGTTCCGCAGCACCCAGCCGACGATCGGCGCGCGGAACAACGAGTCGCGGGCCAGAAAGCTCACCGGTCGCCGCAGCGGCAAGCCGATCAACAGTGGATCGAGAAAACTCTGGTGATTCGAGAGGAGTAGCGCCCCCGAAGACGCGGGGAGATGCTCGATCCCCCTGGCCCGATACCGAAGCCACGCGGTGAACAGCAGTTGCAGCAGATACTGGATCGACCGCCAACACAGGTTGCGTGCGAGCGGATCGATGCCGCGCGCGTCTTCGCTGGGTGCTGACGACATGACCGTCACACCGCGTGGGCGGGGCCGACGGTCCCCGCTCCCGGAGGAGTGCTCGCGTCCGTTCCCCCCGACAGGTTGGCCGGGACGGGATTCGCCGGAACGGAATTGGCCAGTGCCGGACTCGCGGACACAGTCGAAGCGGCCCCCGACGGCCCGGGCGAAGCGGAAGCGGGCGCGGCGGAAGCGGGCGGGACCGCAACGGGATGCTCCCTCGTGAGGGCCTTCTCCAGTTCGTCGAGCAGTTGATGCGCCCGGAACGGCTTGTACAGCACGGCCTGCAATCCCAGTTGCCGCGCCTTGACGATCGAGTGGCCGGGATCGTAACCGAACCCGGTCATGAAGATGACGGGGACGCTCGCCCGCAGCTCGAGCACTTTGCAAAAGCACTCGTAGCCCGTCATGTCGGGAAGGCGGATGTCGGCGAGCACGGCGTCGTATTGGTGTCGACGCACCATGAGGATCGCCTCCTCGCCGTTGTGGGCCGTCTCCACCAACGCCCCGTAACGCCCCAGCAAATCGTGCGCGGCCTGGCGAACGGTGTCGTCGTTGTCGGCCACCAGCACCCGCTTGCCGCGCAATTTGGGGCGCTGCGGCTTGCTGATGGGCGGGTTGGCGACCTTCGGCGTGATCGAATCCCCCACGTTGTGGATCAACTCGCGCACCTGTCGCGTGTGCTGGATCACCCGTTGCAAGCGCTCGGTCACGAGGCTGTCGTGCCCGATGTACTTCTCCAGGATCCACGTCGCGTCGTTCAGCACTTCGTCGACCGGCGACGCCACCTCCCGCAACAGCCGCTCCGTGCTCTCGGTGACGGTGCTCATCTTCTCGGCGACGAGCAGTTCCAGCGTGTTGAGCGCCACCGCCACTTCGCGGCTGAACAACTCCAACACCTGCAAATCCTGCTCGTTGAACGCGCTGGGGTGGGTGCTTTCGACGTTGAACGTCCCCACCACCACGTCCTGCCGCAACAGGGGGACGGTCAGCGAACTGCGGGCCTCGTACGCCCCCGGCAGGTACAGCGGGTCGGACAGCGTGTCCTCGCACAGGTAACTGCGCCCCGAAGCCGCCACGAACCCCGTCACGCCGTTCCCCTCGGGGGACGCCGACAACTGCCGTTGCTCGGCCTCGGGCCGCATCCCCACCGCCAACAGCGGATCGAGACGGCCGGTGGACGGGTCGAGCAGGCGAATCTCGACGGTCTCGAATTCGAGCAGCGCCTTGGTGTAATAGACGATCTTCTGCTTCAGCAGTTCGACCCGGTCCTGCACGGTCATGTGCTGCAGTTCGGCGGGGTCGAGTTCCCCCAGTTCCAAACCGGCGTGATAAATCGCGTTGAGCTTTTGACCCTGAAGAATCTCGCTCGAAATATCCCGGACGGTGATGAGCACCAACGGGGTTTGCGGATCCCGATTGTCGAGGACGCTGGTGGCCTGCACGTCGAGATAGACCTTCTCACCGATGCGCATCGTGCTGCGCACGGGGATCTGGCTCGACAGTGCGGATTGAAACGGATTGGTTTCCTCGGCGCACACGGTCGCGAGGCCGAACACCTCGTGGAAGGTCCTTCCCCGCGAGTGACCCGCCGCTCCGGACAATTCATCGAAGCGGCGGTTGTTCCACAGGATGCGCTGCCGGTCATCGACGATCGCCACGCCGTCCGGCAGGTGGGCCATCACCCCGCCGGCCTGGGGGACCAGACAAGAAGCCCGCAGTGCCTCGATCGTCGGCTGCAACACCAACACGCCGCGAACATCCGCCTCGTTGAGGTGCTCCAGCGCTTCCGACAACATGCTGGCCCGCACGGGCTCGTACGCGCCCCGCAGCGCTTCGCGGGCGACTTCCCACTGCTCGGCGGTCCCGCCGAACACCAGTATCTTCGACTGCATGGCCACCGCTGCGAACTCCGCGGACGAATCCCGCCCGAACGCACCGCGAAACCGACCGGGGACGAGACGGCGTCCTTGCCGGCACTTTCAAACGTGTGCATTCGATTATCTTATGCGGTCGACGAACTGTCGCCAATTCCGATCCGGCCCGGAGCGGGGCGTTTGCTTTGTTCCGTCTGGAGAAACCCAGGAGCGATTGGCGGGGAGCACGGCTAAGCGGAAGCCTCAGTGGTGTGACGACTTACGACGCGATGGCTTCCACAGCCGAGCCCCCCGCCATCCGCGTCGATCCCATCCCAAGGTGAACAGGACGAGTGCCTTGGTCTCGCCCCCCTACGACGACTTCTTCAACCGCGCGTCACGGAATTGCAGCGAGGCCTTGTTGTCGACCGTCACGACCGTCCCCGCCGGCACGCTTTCGTACAGCGACACGCTCGCCCCGATCACCGAACCCGCTCCCACGACGGTGTTCCCCCCCAACACCGTCGCGTTGGCGTAGATCACGACCCCGTCTTCGAGCGTCGGGTGCCGTTTCCGACCCCGGATGATGTTCCCTTGCGAGTCCTTCGGGAAACTGAGCGCGCCGAGCGTCACCCCCTGATACAGCTTGCAGTTGGCCGCGATCTCGCACGTCTCCCCGATGACAACCCCCGTGCCGTGGTCGATGAAAAAACCGGGGCCGATCTGGGCACCCGGATGGATGTCGATCCCCGTCCGGCTGTGCGCGAGTTCCGTCATCATTCGAGGGATCATCGGCACCCCCAGCTTGTACAACTCGTGAGCCAAGCGCTGGATCGAGATCGCCTCGAGGCCCGGATAGCAGAAAATGATCTCGTCGAAGCCGGTCGCCGCCGGATCCCCCTCGAACGCGGCTTGGACGTCCGACGCCACCTTGGTGCGGACCTCCGGCAGGCGGCTCAGGAATTCCATCGCGCACGCCTGGCCGAGCGACTCGAAATCCTCGGTCTCGGCGGAGCAATCGACGACGGCCCCCGGACGAGTTTTCTCGTGCCGCAGCGCCCGGGCCACCTGCGTGGTGAGGCGGTCGTGCAACGTGTCGACGAGGTCCCCCACGTAGTACCGGATGTTGCCGCCGTGCAGGTTCGTGCGGCGGCGATATCCGGGGAACAGGATTTCCTTGAGGTCGTCGACGATCTCCTGCACCGTCCCCACATGCGGCAGCGGACAGTGCCCCAGGTGGTTGAGCTTGCCGAACTCCTCGTACGTGGCCATCAAACGTTCGATGAGATCGGGCAATTCCTGCTTGCGGCGGGGATCGCTGGCCATAACGCGGACTTTCGACGGGAGTGGCGGCCAACCCCCCGCGCGTGCGGTCGTTCGGGGCGGAACCGTACGGCAAATCGTACGCGGGCACGCGGATCGTCGCCACGCGACCCCGCGCGGAACGATGCCCGCCGGTGCCGCACGAACGGAGCGACCCGTGCAACCGTTATCGTCCGTCGATCAGGGCCGGATCAAGGAATTCCGCACGATTGGCAGGCCCCCCGCACCGTAGTGGCCGTGATTTCTCCATGAAAACCCGACGCGTGAGCGAGGGACCCCGCGTGACTTCCGGGGAAATCGTGACCTCTGGGGAGAGACGTGCCCCTCGCTCGCGCTTCTTCAAGGTGCACGATCCTCGGCGCAGGCACAGAAAACATCAGGATTTCCAAGGCCTTTTTTCTCACGCCAGGACGCAGGAGCGGTGTCTTGATCCGCGTCTCCGCGTGAGGCCACAAAAACGGGCATCTTACGCGTTCCCGGCAGCTCTCCTTGGGAAAAGTCGCAAACTCGCGCCTCGGGGTTCCAAACGCTCACAGCCTCATAGCGAAAATCGTCCGACTTCCGCCGCGTGCCCCCCTCGCTCCCTCCGACACCCTCACTCCCCCTTCCACCCCTTCGGCAATTCGAGCGACCACACGTCGTTCCGCAATGGTTGCGCGTGTCCGGCGACGACCCACATCTTGTCCTGGAACACGTAGGCCGAATGCTCGTGCCGCTTGGCCCACACCGTCTCCGTCTTCAGTTCGGTCCACGTCTTGCCGTCCGCCGAATGCCACACGTCGTTCCAGTTCGAGGCCGGGTTGTTCGACCACCCCCCCAACAGCCACATGCGGTCGCGGTACACCAGCGGTGAGAACCAGATCCGACCCGGCCACGGCGCGTGTTCGACCACCTGCTCCCAATGCTTTCCGTCCTCCGAGCACCACACGTCGTTGAGGGCGAAGTACCCGGGAACGTAATTCCCGCCGCCGAAGACCCACAGCTTCCCCGCATGCGACAGCGTCGCGTGATAGGCCCGAGCCTTCCACGGTGCGTTCTCAACCATGCGCTCCCACGTCTTGCCGTCACTCGTGCACCACACGTCGTTCTTCAGCGACTTCTCGTTGCCGTCGTAGTACCGCTCCAAACCTCCGGTGATCCACAACTTGTCCTTGAACACCGCGCACCCGGCGGAGATGCGCGACGACCAACCGGCATTCGCGGTGACCTGCTCCCACTTTTCCCCGTCGGCGGTCGACCACACTTCGGCACTCGACGACGCCCCCGGCAACCTCCCCCCGTGCCAACCCCCCAGGAACCACATCTTCCCCTGGAAGACCTCGGTCATTGGCAGGTCGCCATGCTTCCACGGGGCGACTGCGGCCACGCGCGTCCAATCCTTGCCGTCGGCCGAACTCCAAATGTCACGCGGCGTGTCCTGGAACGAGTTGAACCACCCTCCCAACAGCCATAGCTTCCCGCCGAAGGCCGCCTCCCCGCAAGAATCTCGCGGTTGCCACGCCGTTGTCTCGGCGACCCGCACCCAATCCGGTCGCGGTTCGGCGGCGCGGGTGACGGCTGCCGACGACAACCACACCACGACCAAACAGCACGCAGTCAGCACACGTCGCATTCTCAGACTCCCAGGGATCGGAGGGGACCACAATTGAGCGCGATCACCTTTGGTATCCGTTCGCTCCGCCGAACGGAACCGAATCACGGGAGACTCCGATCAGGTCAACGGGCTCCGTCGCCACGCCCACCCACCCTCACTCGACAACTTTCGGCGGGTCCTTCTTCTGGAACCGCAAGCGGATCGGCCCCTGGCAACACTCGCAATCCTTGATCTCGTACATCGGGATCGAGCAGATGTCGCACCAATAGTCCGTCAACTGCCGCGCACCCGCGTCGTCGAACGTGTAGATCGACAGCACTTGCAGGTAGGGGGACTTCGGTCGCCGCTGGACGAGCAGGTCGACCGGTCGATCGCGCAACCGCTCGTCCTGGAAGAACGCCCGGCCGCGCCAATCGGGAACAATCGGCAGCAACTCCCCCTCGCGCGTTTCCAGCACGACCTGGCCGCGAATCTCGTCGCCGTAATGCTCGATGTCCCGCTCTTTCAGGACCTTCGACAGCAGCACGACCCGTCCTGAGACAAGCTGCTTGACGATCACCTCGGCGGGCTTTTCGGCGGGCTTCCGTTCGCTGGTTGCGGGGGGCTTAGCCGGAGCTTCGGCGGCGCGGGAAGCGGGACGCGTCCCGCCGCACAGCACACACACCGCTGCACAAGCCACCCAACTCCACGAACGCCAGCAACGCGCCAATCGGGTGGACGGGTTCGTGCGGGAGCGCGTCACCGACGAGACGACCCTGTCACTGCGCGGACGGAACATGGGATCAACCTTCGTGTTCGCCGACCGCCACGAAGTTGATCGTCAGCGGCACCGCGCCGTCGGCCCCTTTGCCCGTCGCGGGGACCGTCACGATCACGAAGTGCTTGTCGCCGTCCGCCCGAACGGTCGCCGCCTCCACCGGCTTTTCCGGGGGGGGCAACAGAAGGAAGATCGTCGGGTGGGTCGTGCCCGCCACCTTCGCGCTGAGCTTGAACACGTCCTTGATCTTCTCGATCCGCTTGGGGTCCGCGTCGGCGTCGGCGGGACACGCGCAGAGGAAGTCCCGGATCTCGCTGGTCCCCAAATGGTTTCCGTCATCAGGCTGCAACCCGTAGCGCAGGGTGTACGTTCCCGGCTTGATCGACTGGCCCCGGAAGTCGTGCGGTTCCGTCCCCTCGGGGAAGCGGATCGCACCGATCAACTGCCCGTTCTGAAACGGGTACTGAATGCGAATGTTGGGCGTGAAGCCCGACTTCACAGCCGGATCTTTGGCCAACCACACATCGCAGACCGTCTTCCCGCCGTCGGAGATGCGAATCCCCTTCGCCGCCAGCGTCGCCGTCACCGCTGCGGAGAACCCGGTCGGCGCTTCATCCAGCGCAGCCAACTTCGGCTCGTCGGCAATCGCCCAACCCGACAGCGCTCCCCAGCACAGGAGCGCGCAACACAACTTGTTCCATCCACGCATGTAACCGACCTCGGCAACCAAACCGTCCGGAGAGTGACAGCACCCGCGCATCGGGTCGACGAAAACGGCCACTCGGGGCCGTTCTCAAATCAACATCCATTATTACGGTTCGTCTGGAAACGGCCAGAGGCGCGCTTCGGAACCCTCCGAAATCATCGAAATTGCCGCGACACACGCTGCTTGCTGAGACGCAACGCCTTTCCCGGAAGCATGTTGCGGAAACACTGAACACGCCCGCGTAACCGGTCGTTTGGACGGCACGCGTCCTCCGACAGTGCGGATTCTTCGCATCTGTCGAGAGCGGTTAAAGATTCCGCGCCCGGCGACTGACGAACTCGGGCCGAGTGTGCCGACGGGGAAAGCCGTGACGCCCGACCAGCGAGCGCAACCGCAACGTATCAAAACACTTACGGTGTACACCTACATTCCGCATCGCCGCAGCCGTAGCATGAACTCGTGATCGCCACAGGCCGCCCGATGCGGTCTTCCCTCTTGTGCTTTGGCACGGCCAGGTTTTCGGGTGCCACTGCTGGCTCGTCCAGCAGTGCGATCGTCTTGCGACGATGACACCCCTCATTCTTGGCCGCGACAAGGCACGGGTCCCTCTCCCGCCTCGCTATCCCGCCTCACACCACGACCACGATGGAACGTTGACACGAGCCTTGCGGCTCCCCCTTTCGGAAGAGGGGCGCTTCGGTCCGGCTGCCATGAGTTTCCGACAATCCCCGCCGACCTTCGGGCACGATTCGTTCCGACACGAATCGCATCGCTCGCAAGCCCCCGGCCACCGCTCGGTGCGCCGAGCACCTCAAGAAGCGCGGGCCTCGCGCGTCCCCTCGGCCAATGTTCCCGTGTTGGCCTACAGGCAGCGCGGACCGATTCCCGAGCAAGGGGCCGGCGGCGACGGACCGGGCGAAATCTGGCACGAAGCTCGCGGCGACGGGCGGACCCGCTTTCACTGCCTCCCTGCGGGCGACGGCTACGTGCACCCGGTGACGGCCGATGAGGTTCGCGCGCGGCTGGCCGAACTCCCCGCCGAGTTCACTGCCAAGTTGGAGGTCGTGCAGTTCAGCCCGATGACGCGCAAGCGGACCCGGTTCCCGTGCTACGGCATGCAGTGGGGCGCGGCGGTGTACCTGTACCCCGTCGAAGAGAACTACGTCGAGAAGTACGTCCGACCGCCGACTCCCCAGCAGCGGATCGAGGCTCGGATGTTCGGCGGCGTCTGGTCGCGCCACGGGAGCGAGCACCTGCTCACCTGGACCGCCGATTCGATCCGCGACTTCTACCTCAACAACGTGCTGATTCACGAAGTCGGCCACATCGTCGACGATCGCAATCGCAACCCGCGCGACCGCGAACGCTTCGCGAACTGGTTCGCCGTCGAGTACGGCTACCGCGCCAGCCGCGGTCGCACGGCCCGGCGGTAACGACGGGTGGCCCAGCCAACTCGTGGCTGGGTCGCGTCGCGACAAGAAGCCACACCTACCGCTCTCAGCGACCAAAGATCCCGCGCCAACCACCGGCTCAGTGACTGTCCAGTGGGGGGGGTGTGGCCGGGGTTGGGTGGAAACTGTGCTCCGCGAAGCGGTCCTGGGTTCTTGGAAACCCGCAGCGTGAGCGAGGGACCCCGCTCTCCC
>JBIKMW010000118.1:0-20364 GCA_044359065.1 Planctomycetales bacterium
TTGGTGCTCGTTCGCCTGCGCGGTATCGAACGGCGCGATGGTTTGTCGGGGACCGTTGAACCGCTGTCCGGGCATCACTCGGCATGCTTGTCCCGAAGCGGGCCAAGCATGGCACACAGCACCCGGCGGGCGACCTGCGTCTTCCGCTACTTCGGCGCATCCGCCTCCGCGACGAATTTCGTGAACTGCGATGGCGTCAGGTTCACCGTCGAGCCGTCTTCGCGTTCGACGGTGTAGACGAGCAGGTCGTCGAACGCGGCGGGGTCGGGGTGCAGCAGTTCTCCGGCGCCGGAGAAGGTGGCGGACTGGTCGTTGGGGAGCAGGACCATCGTCCAATGGGGGAGCAGGTCGAACGTCCGCCACGCCGTCAGCACCGATGCGTAACTTCCAGTGGCGATCAGGTGCCCGCGGGGATGCCAGGCGGCGCACACGAGGCCGTTGTTCACTATGCGGTACCTTTTCCGGGAGCCGTCGGCCGAGTGGATATCGAAGAAAGTCTGTTGGCCTCCCGCCCACACGTATTCGGCGCTGTCGGCCCGCCATGTGGCAACTTGGTCTTTGCTTGCGTTGTCGGGGGCCGGACGGCCTTCGGTGTCGAACAGGCCGAACCTCTCAATCGCGAGCCACTTTCCGTCCGGACTCCAATGAGGTAATGGAGCTGAGGTGTTAAATGTGAATCGGAGCGGACTCGCCGCTGTGCGGATGTCCCAATTCCGCGTGGGATCGGCGATCCGCAGCGGTTCGTTTTCCTGCAGAATCGCCAATTCCCCCGTGTATGGATTCCACGACGGGAAGGGATGGGCGTCTCCACCCGTGGGGATGGTTTGAAGCGGCGTTCCGGACGGGTCCAGAATCTGGATGGCTCCCGGCAAGGAGATCGCCAGGAACTTCCCATCCGGGCTGACGCCGCATGTCGACCAACTCAGAGAATTCAGGGGTTTCTCGGGCGTCCAGAGGGTGCGGGCGACACCGTCGGGCTGGATCGCCCAGAGTCTGAGTGCGGCGGTGGGGTTGTCCCGCTCGCGTCCCACCGCGAATGTGGCCGAACTGTTCGGCAGCCATTCCACGGACATCGAAGCGAATAGCGGGGGCTGAATGGAGACAGACAGTCCTTGGTCACTGGCCAGGATTTGCCGTTCCCGCGGAGAGAAGACTCCCCCTCTCCCCGCCAATCGCCGACCATCGGGCGACCAGCGGAGACTTGAAATGGGCACATGATTCCCGTCGAGCCCCGACAGGCGTCCCGACGACTCGCCGGTCGACGTGAACTCCCGCAACTCGGCAAATTGCGACGCCAGCAATCGCAATCCATCGGGGCTCCACGCGGCAGAGATGGCCCGGAAGCCCGTATCGACGATTTGCTTTCCCGTGTCGCGATCCCACAGAGACCAACCTGCGAACAGCCGCTTGCCGTCGGGATGCCACGCGATTGTGGCGAGCCCCGGGGTCGCAAGCGTCCGAGCCAACCGCCGCTCGGGGTCGTACAGACGGACGTTGCCCCCATCCCCAACCGCCAGCCACCCATCGCTGCTGAGGGATAGGGGTCCCGCGACATTGGGAGCCAGATCGTCGACTGTCCAGATCGCCTGTCCCGTCTCCGCGTCGATCTTCGCGCAACGTTTGCCGCCCAGGCAAAACACGTGGCGGTCGTCCGCTGTCCAGCACGGCTCACACACCTGCCTAAAAGTTCTATCTTCGTCCGAGACCTGGCTGACGAGCGTTCCGTCCGCCGCACGGATCTCCAGCGCGAACTCGCCGCTACCCCTTCCCATGGCCAGTCGCGTTCCCGCGTGGTTCCAGACGACACTCGTCGGATAGAACCCGGAGCTGATCGGGAGCGCCCGCGACGACTGGCCGTCACGGGACAGGATTCGCACCTGACCTGCGACACAGACCGCCAACTGCTGGCTGTCCGGATGCCAGTCGAGGCCCATATCGCCCCCCTGCCCACCCACCCCTGTCAGCAGACTGACCAGTTTCATCGTGGTTGCGTCGAGAATCCGGACATGGCCGTCCTTACAACCCAACGCGACCCACTTTCCGTCCGGGCTGAACCGCACCTCCCTGATCTCACCACGTGTCCACGCCGTGTCGACGTTCCAGCGTTTGACGCCGGGGATCGCACGGGGGGTGTCGATCAATCCCCCCATCACCGGCCCGTCGTGTCGATAGTCCTGCGTCAACCAGGCGGCGGGTGCGCCGGGTTTCCAGGTGCCGAGCGGGGCGGGAGGGGTGAGGTCGGGGGGGATTTTTGATGCCGATCCAATGGCCGCGCCGGCGGAATTCCCCTTCGCCTGCATTCCTTTTACCTCGTCGACGGTCAGCGCCGCCCGAAAGCCGATGAAGTGGTTAAGGTACGTCGGGACTACGGCGTCGCGATACGACGACCGGCAGCGGGACGCGGTTTTGTACCAACTGCCGCCCCGGATCACGCGCTGGGAACCGGTTGAAAATGGGCTGTTTGGGTTGATCGAGGGTTTCTCCTGAAATTGACCGTAATAGGTCGCGTCCCAACCGTCCTGCACCCACTCCAAAACATTGCCGTGAATGTCGGCCAGTCCGAAGGGATTCGCTTTCGGTTCGCCCGCCGCGTGTGTCCGACCCCCGGAGTTCCCAACGAACCAGCCCGCCTGCACCAAGTCTTCGTCATTGTCGCCAATCCAATACTTCGTGGTTGTCCCCGCGCGGCAGGCGAATTCCCATTCCGCCTCGCTTGGGAGTCGGTAACCGGTGCCGTCGAGCGGAGTGATGGTATCTCCGGCGCGAAAGTAAAACGGCTTGAGTTTTTCTTGATTGCTCAACTTGGTACAGAATTCGGCCGCGTCATTCCAGCTCACCATTTCCACCGGGTGCTTGGCCGTCTCCAGCCCGGCCACCGCCTCTTTGCCCATCCCCATTGGGGCGAAATGCGAGGGATTCACGCCCATCACTTTTTCATACTCCGCCTGCGTGACTTCATTCACGCCCAGGTAGATTGGCTGCGTCAGGATCACCTTGTGCTGCGGAGCTTCCGACTTGATGCGCTCCGGCCAGAGCTTGTCATCTCGGAGGCAATCCTTGAGGGCCGCTGCGATCTCCTCCGCCGTGCTCCCCATCGCGAACTCACCCGGAGGAATCAGGCGGAATTTCATGCCGATGGAGTTTGTGTATTCGACCGGCACTTTCAGATACGCGGCCCATTCGTCTTGATGCTGTTTGGCCTGCGCGGGATCGAACGGAGCGATGGCCGGTTTGGGGGCGTCGGCGGGCCAGCCGTGCCAGCCGGTGGTGGTTGTTGCTTGCGTTACCCCCGGATTCGGGGTGTTGTTGTTGGACGAGGTGGGGACCTCGACTTTCGCCTTCGAGCCTTTCTTGCCGGTGAACGCGCTGAGGCTCAGCAGCAAGAGCAGCGCTCCCGCCAGACCACCCCCGATTTGCACTCGCCGATCGCGCCACCAAGCGGATTTCGCGGACGGGGACCGCCGCACCCCTTGCAACTGCGAATGCGTGGCCACGTCCGAAAGCTGCCCCACACTCGTCTGCAAATCGGCCGTTTCCGACGGAGTGGCCGGTTTGCCGATCACGGCCATCGCGCTCGTCCCGCGCACCCCGGCCGCGGTATCGGCCATGCCCTTGAGGAACCCGCTGATGAGGCTGTTGTCGGACGGTCCCCCGGCGATTGTCTGACTGTCCCCGGCACTGGTCGCCAAGCCCCCCGCCTGGCACTTTTCCAACGCGGCGATCACATCCTTCATCGTTTGAGGACGGTCTTCCGGTTTCTTGGCGACCATTTTCTGAAAGACCGCGTCGACCGACGCGGGGACGTCTGGGCGGAACGATGTCAGCGACGGAATCGGCGCTCCCTGATGAGCCAACAGCTTGGCCACCATCGACTCGCCGTCGTAGGCCGCCTTCCCCGTCAGCACGTACCACAGCGAAATCCCCAGGCTGTAGATGTCGCTGCGGGCGTCGGCCGTCTTCGTGTTGAGCGCTTGCTCGGGGGCCATATAGTCGACGGTCCCCATCACCGCGCCGCTGGCGGTCAGCTCGGCGTTGGCCCCCGGCTCGGCTCCCTCGATGCGGGCCAAACCCATGTCGAGGATTTTGACCGTCCCCTTGCCATCCACCAACAGGTTCGCGGGTTTGATGTCGCGATGAATCACGCCGTTCTCGTGGGCGTACTGCAACCCTCGCGCGGCCTGGATGATGTATTCGACGGCCCGTTCAACCGACAGCGCCCCCTGCTTCTTTACGAGGGCCGACAGGTCGCTCCCCTCGATGTACTCCATGACGAGGAAGTGCGTCCCCTTGTGCTCGTCGGCGTCGTCGGTCGCCACGACGTTGGGGTGCCGCAACTTGGCGGCCGCTTCGACTTCCCGCTGAAACCGCTGCACCGCGGCGGGGGTTTTCGTCACCGCTGGCGAAAGCACCTTCAGCGCGACCAACCGCTTCAATCGACGGTGCTCGGCCTTGAGCACCATCCCCATGCCACCCTGGCCGAGCTTGTCGAGAATCACGTAGTTCCCGAGGACCAGCCCCTTCCCCTTGCCGCTGTAGATCTGCTGGGCCTGAAACGCGGTGAGGTGCTTCCGCTTGACCAGCTCGCGGGCCAACACCTCGCCGTCCGCCTTGCGCTCGGCGGGGATCTCGTCCAGCAAGGCCGAGAGCCGCGCCTCGTCCCACAGGCCGGAGGCGGTCAATTGTTGCGAGAACTGCTCGAACGAAACGGCCATCGCGGGGAACTTTTGCGGAGTGGGGTGGTGTCTGCTCGAGCTCCCACTGCCGGAACGCACTGGGCGACAACGTCAGGCTACCGCAATGCCGTGTGGCTGTCATGTTGTGGGAAGGACGCCGGACGGACGGCGATACGGGCGGAATGTGGGCCAAGCGGCTGAGTAGGGCAGGCTCCTGCCCTGCTGGGCCGCTGTGTCTCCTGGCTGTCGTCGGCGCATCGCTCCCCGTCAGAGTCCGCCGTATTCCTGCGTCGACCGGGCATGACTCGCGGGACTCGGTCCCTTGGCGATACTGCTGTCGCCGAGGGGGCGCATGTCGGAGAGGCTCAGGTCGTTGGAGGGGGGGAGGGTTGGCGCGCGAGTGCCGGACGGGGGGTTGGGGGATGGCACGGTGCGGCGGGCCGCTCGTTCGCGTAACACTTCGCGAAGTGCTGCGGCGGTGGTGACGAGCAGCGCGGCTGTCCACAACGGGTAGGCGACGCCGAGTGCCTGCGGCGTGATCTTGCGGACGCCTGCTTCGTCCGCCGGTAACTCCATGCCGACGACGCGAAGCGCGTCCAGCGAGATCAGCAGGCCGATCACCCCCGCCACGACCGCCCCCAGGGGATTCCGCAGGGCCATCGACGCCCACGCCGCGAACAGCCCGAGGTTGGCGTACCAGGCAAACAGGCCGAGGAACACTCCGAGCCACCCGATCATCAGAACGGACAGACCGTCCCAATCCTGCGAACGGCCATCGATCGGGGGGAAGTGCATCGCGGTCGACCCGCAGGCGCTGACGTACAGGACGACCGCGACCGCCAGAATCAGCCAGGTTGAGCGTGCAAATGCGGGGGGAGGCGTGGGAGGCATGGATCGCCGGTTACGACTTTCGTTCAGGGGTCGCTCGCCGGAGGGAGCGGGTCGTGGATGTGGGCATATACGATGATTGCATGTATTCCGGGAATGAGAGCGGAAGGTGTGGCTTCTTGTCGCTGCGCGACCCGACCACGAGGTGGTCGGGCCACCCACGGGTTTCCGTCCAATGTGTTTCCAACCACGTGATTCCACCCACGGGTTTCCATGCATTTCAAAAATCGTAAGCGGCGGGGGTGGCGGGGTTTGAACGGCAAGGGACCTAGCGACGCCCCCTGACAAAACGGTGGACCGGGTCGCGGCGCAGTTTAGTGTGACGCCCCGAGAGCGGGGGAGTCGGGGTCGATGCGGCATGGGCATTCTCGGGGCGCACCGGGGCGACGCTCGGCTCGTGGGATATCCTCGGGCGGGCAACGCCGTGTACGATCTGCTCGCCCGTTGCGTCTCGCGGTGTGGAGTGGTCTTGGTTGGTTCCGCGTGATGTTGTTTCCCCGCGGTGGTGCGACGGGTTGGCCGCTTCCCGCGATCGGAGTGATCGATGCCGACGACCTTGGCGATGGCAATGCGTGTGGGGGTGCTGTTCGCGCTCATCGTGTGCGGCCCCTCGGCTCTCGATGTGCGGGCGGCTGACGACGACATCGATCTGCGGCCCGCGCCCGAGTTTCTGAAGCTGCCGGAGTCGTGGACGTTGGGGGCTTGCTCGGCGGTGGCGTTCAATCGCCGGGGCGAGTTGTTGTTGTTGCACCGTGGAAAACGACCGCTGATGGTCTTCGACGCGAAGGGGGAATACCTGCGGTCGTGGGGAGACGGCGTGATCCTCGGTCCCCACGGTCTGCGGGTTGATGGCGACGACAACGTGTGGGTCACCGACATTGTCGGACACCGGGTGTTCCAATTCGATCCTTCGGGAAAACCGCTGTTGGCGCTGGGTGACGGCAAAGCGGGGACCGGCAACGACCAGTTCAACAAGCCGACGGACATCGCGTTCGGCGACGGTGGCGCGATCTTCGTGTCCGACGGGTACGGCAATGCGCGCGTGCAGAAGTTCTCGGCCGCGGGAAAGTGGCTGCATGGTTGGGGAACCGCGGGCAAAGGTCCGGGCGAGTTCCATTTGCCGCACGCGATCGTGGTTGATTCGCGCGGGCGCGTGCTGGTGGGAGATCGCGAGAACGACCGCATCCAGATTTTCGATCAGGAGGGCCGGTTGCTGGAAGTCTGGCCCGGCTTCGCCCCGTATGGACTGGCGTTCGATCGCAACGGGGTCCTGTTCGTGGCCGACGCCCGCGCGCATCGCGTGCTGCGTCTCGACAGCGCGGGGAAGGTCGTGCGAGGATGGGGGGGCCAAGGGAAAGCGCCTGGCGAGTTCGATCTGCCACACATGCTGGCCTTCGACGCGGCGGGGAGCTTGTTCGTCGCCGAGGTGGGTGGGATGCGGTTGCAGAAGTTTGTCAGAAAGTGAACAGGACGGCGTCCGTCGCTCGGGGAACGCCGCGAACCAAGGGGAGTCGAGTGATGTACAGCGGAAGCGGACGAGGCGTGTGTCTGGTGGTTGCGGTCGCGCTGTCGGTGTTGTCGGCGGTCGCGTCGACGCCCATCCTGGCGGAGGATTCCTGTCCGCCGGAGGGTTTTCGGGCATTGTTCAACGGGAAGGACCTGGCGGGCTGGCACGGGATGAACCCGCACAGCGTCGCCAGCCTGACCGGGGAACAGAAAACCGCCGCGCTGGCGAAACAGCGGACTGAGTTTCCCGAACATTGGCGTGTCGAGGGTGGCGAACTCGTCAACGACGGCGAAGGGCCGTACGCGACCACCGACGAGGAATATGGCGATATCGAACTGAGGATCGAATACAAGACCGTCCCCAAGGCGGACAGCGGGATCTATCTTCGCGGCCAACCGCAGGTGCAGATTTGGGACTGGAACCAGGTGTTCGATCCGAAGAACCCCACGCGGAGACCGCATCTGGGCTCGGGTGGACTGTTCAACAACACACCCGGCACTCCGGGTCGCGATCCGCTCGTGCTGGCGGACCGCCCGTTCGGCGAATGGAACGCCTTCCGCATTCGGCAGATCGGCGCCGTCACGTCGGTTTGGCTGAATGAAAAACTCGTCGTCGACGAGGCGGTCATGGAGAACTATGCGGACCGTGGCTCCCCGCTGCCGGCCAAAGGCCCGATCCTGTTGCAGACGCACGGCGGTGAAATCCGCTGGCGGAAGATTTATCTTCGCGAGATTCCGGCTGACGAGGCGAAACCGAAATCAGGTGTCGGCGGGTAACATCTCAACCGGGTCCCTCATGAAGAGTGCCGCATTCGGTTGGGACTCGATTTACCACAAAGGGCACGAAGCGAAGACACAAAGGGCGTAATCGAGATCCGTGACGTGCGCGTTCTGTGGACACTTACAACTTATCCGAAAACCCTCTGACGCCCGCGCGGCACCCGAGCAGCGGCGGGTCGTTGAACAAGCGCAACCGGGTTTTCGGATAGCCTCTTATCGTTTGAGAGGGAACGAAATCGTCCGAAGCCGCGGTGTGTCGAAGCTCCAGCGCGATGTCGATCCGGCCCTTCACCCCGTTGTCGAAGTCGCTTCAAAACCCTCTGCCGGACAAATCCGCGTTGACCCCTGTCGAGGTTCTCGTGCCAGCAACCGAGTTTTGAAACCGCCTCTACTTCCGTTCGCGCCCTTCGTGGTGAACGAGTCCTTGCCGGCAGAACCTTCCGAATCGGCTCGTTCCCGGAGACGGCTCAATTCTCAAGACTCACGGCCTGTTTCTTTCCGACTGTGCTCTCCAAGGTGTTTCGTCATGACCGCATTTGCTTCGCGTTGGGTTCGATGCGTGGTCCTCGCGCTGTGCGCGGGGCATTGGGGAGCTGCGGGGATTCTCGCCGAGGGGCCGGTGGCCGTCGTCGCGGAGGGGCCGAAGGTCGCGAAGACCGTGGCCCGCTGCGGCGCGGGGTGGCTGGAAACCATCGACGGTTATCCGGTGTTGCACCTGAAGGGGACGCCGTACGAGATGGGGTTCCAGCACGGCGCGCTCCTGCGGGAAAGCGTGCGGAGCAACATGCACAACATCATCCATGTCGAGGGGAGCCGCACGTTCGATTTCGGCCTGATCAAGCTGAAGCCCAGGCAGGCGATCGAGAGCATCGTCACGATCCAGCGGGACCACGTGCCTGCGAAGTACCTTGAGGAATTGCGGGGCTTGGCGGACGGGGCGGGACTGAAGGCTCGCGAGGTGACCATCGCCAACTTCATCCCCGAACTGTTCCATTGCAGTGGCTTCGCGGTGATGAACTCCGCCACCAAGGACGGCACGCTGTATCACGGGCGGGTGCTGGACTACGCCATCGACTGGAAGCTGCAGGAGCATGTGGTGGTGATCGTGGCGGAGCCGGTCGGGGGCATTCCGTTCGTGAACGTGACTTATGCGGGGTTCATCGGCAGCGTGACGGGAATGAACGCCGAACATGTGTCGATCGGCGAAATGGGGGGCCGGGGTTTGGGGCATTGGGCGGGAGTGCCGATGGCGTTTCTGGTGCGGGAAGCACTCGAACGCGGGCATGACCTTGACGGTGCGATCGCGGTGTTTCGCGACAACCCACGGACGTGCCAGTACTACTATGTGCTGGCGGACGGCAAAACGAATCGCGCTGTCGGGATGGAGGCCTCCTGGGACGTGTTCCAACTGATCGAGCCGGGCGTCGCGCATCCCCTGTTGCCGACCCCCGTGAAGGACGCGGTGTTGATGTCGGCGGGTGACCGCTACAACCTGCTCGTCCAGCGTGCCCAGGCGGGCCACGGTCGATTCGACCACCAGACCGCGCTCGACCTCATGTGTCGACCGGTGGCGATGAAGTCGAACTTGCACAACGTGTTGTTCGAGCCGAAGTCGACCAAGTTCTGGGTCGCCAACGCGACCGCCGAGAAGCGTCCCGCCGCCGAACAGCCGTACCACGCGTTCCAGTTGAGCGAATTGCTGACCCGCAAGCCGTCGTCCGACGCGAAGGTGTTGGAAGCACCGGTCGACAGTCCCCCGAGGGAAGCCGCGGCGGCGAAATAGGGCCGGGACTACGCGGAGACCGGGAGGCAGGGCCGGCGGTTTTGGGAGCATTCGGGAGTCTTCGGCGTTGAGGAGGCCGTGACGATCCCGTTTATTCTGGCGGGGAGCGGTGTTCCTCGCGAGAATGCCGGTGGGGAGAAGTCGGGTCGGTGGCGACCGCGACCGCCCCGCTTCATAACGGCACTCCGCGGGACCGCCCCCCGCCGGATGTTGCCCCATGCCGACCGCCCTCCCCATGACAGCACTCGCCCGCATCAGCGTCTTGACCGGTCCCGACCGCGGACGCGTGTGCGAGGTGGCGGACGAAGTCACGCACGTCGGGCGGGGGGCGGATTCGCACCTCGCGCTGCGCGATCCCGACGTGGCCGAACACCAGTTCAGCGTGGTCGAGCGGAACGCCCGCTACGCCATCTTCACCCCCGTCGCCGATACCGTGTTCGTCGAGGGTCTGGCGATTCCGTGTGAGAAGTGGGTCTGGTTGCCGGAAGTCGCCGAGATTCGGGTGTCGAAGCGGACGCAATTGCGGTTTGAAGTGCTCGGCGGTGGGGATGTTCCGGCGGAGCCGTCGTCGGACGCGGAGCATCACACGCAGACGGAGGCCCGCGAAGGGGATCAGGCGGAATCGCTCCGTCGCGCCAAGGCCCGCGCGAGCAAGGGGAACGGCGCGGTGGCCGAGGCGGGTGCGACCGCGACGGGGCCGGCCTCGGCGGGTCCGAACTCGCAGGGGGCCACCGCGGCGCCACATGTGGGGACGGAGAGCTTGGCCAACCTGCCGAAGCCCAAACGCGGGGGACGGGGGGAGTCACGCAAGGTCGCCCGGTTCATCACGGACGGGCCGGGGGAACCGCTCGTTCGACTGGGGGACGACGGGCATTTGCCGGAACTGGCGCTGAAGGAGGGGGCCGCGCGGCTGGCCAAGGACGCCGAATCGGCCGGCTCGAATCCTCTGGTGATGTACGGCGTGTTGGCGTTCAGCGTGCTGGCATCGATGGGGCTGTTGCTGCTCGACCTGAACCTGCTCGACGCCACGCAGCGCGACCGCGCGGCGGCGCGCGTCGAGATTCAGCGGTTTTACGGCGAAGAGGGGCAACCGCTGCGCCCGCATCAGATTCATCTGCGGCAGGCGAGCCAGGCGGAGTCGCGGGGTGACGCCAACCGGGCGCGCATCGAGTATCGCAAAGTGCTCGACATGCTGCGTGCCGAAGGGAACGATCGGACCCTCACCGGCGTGACAGGCAGCCGCGACGAGGATCGCGAACTCGAACGACTCATCGGCGCGATGCTGTCGAAATGAGGCGGCCTGGCAACGACCGGTGGATGGTGTTCTCCACAAAGGGGGGGGGCCATTGTCGTTTCGGAATCGCTGCCGGGTTTTGCGTGTTCTTTTCGGGATTGAGCGCGGAAGGCGCGGCGTCTTGTCGCTACGCGACCCAGCCACGAGATGGCTGGGCCACCCAAGGATGACTGGTCGTGCGGCGTGGTCGGATTTTTCGGGGTGCGCGTTATGATGGGCAGTTCCCGACGTGGTTTGGTTTCCTGGCCACACCGCAACGCTCGGGATGTCACACACACCTTGCAACACCCACTCGGGCACACGGGAGACGGACCCAGATGGCGACGAACGGCGCTCTGAATCGAAAACTGCGAATGGCGTTGGTGGGAGGGGGGCAAGGGGCGTTCATCGGGCGGGTCCACGCGACAGCCGCCGTGCTCGACAACCGGGCGGCGCTCGTCGCCGGGGCGCTCTCGTCCGACGCCGCCAAGGCGAAGGCCTCGGCCCCCGACTATGACATCCCCGAGGACCGCGCGTACGGCAGCGTGCCCGAGATGTTGGCGGCCGAAAAGGGGTTGCCCGCCGACAAACGGATCGACTTCGTCAGCGTCGCCACCCCCAACCACACCCACTTCGACATCGCGAAGCAGGCGTTGGAAGCGGGTTTCAACGTCATTTGCGACAAGCCGATGACGTTCGACCTCGCCCAGGCGGAATCGCTGTACGAAGTGGTGAAGAAGTCGGGCTGCGTGTTCGCGGTGTCCCACAATTACACGGGGTATCCGCTGGTGCGGCAGGCCCGGCAGATGATTCAATCGGGCGAACTCGGCGAGATTCAGGCGATCCGTTCGAACTACATCCAGGGTTGGCTGCGGACGCGGTTGGAGGCGGGGGATCAGAAGCAGGCGGCATGGCGAACCGACCCGAAGAAGTCGGGTGCGGCTGGTTGCTTCGGCGATATCGCGACCCACGCCTACAACCTGGCGCGGTACATGTCCGGAGTGCTGCCGACCGACGTGTCGTGCCACTTGCGGACGTTCGAACAGGGGCGCGCGCTGGACGACTACGGACACGCGGTGATCCGCTTGGAGAACGGCGGACTGTTGACAGTGACCGCGAGTCAGATTTCTCACGGGCGCGAGAACGACCTGTTCATCGAGGTGGACGGGACGAAGGGAGCGCTCTCGTGGCGGCAAGAGGAGCCGAACGTGATGATCGTGCGGCGGAACGGTTCGCCGCATGCGATGTACACGCGCGACCCGAACGCGCCGTTCATGAATTCGTCGGGCCAGGCGGCCTGCCGCTTGCCGTCGGGACATCCCGAGGCGTTCTTCGAGGCGTTCGCGAACGTGTACCGCTCGGCCTATGACGACATGGTCAAACGGGCAACCGGGGAAACGTTCTCGCAGACCGAAACCGTCTACCCGAATATCTGCGACGGGGTCGAGGGGATGTACTTCATTCAGCAGTGCGTGGAGAGCAGCCGCCAGAACGGGGCGTGGTTGCCGATTCGGCACAAACTCGCGCGGAAGTGAGCGTCGTGCGACAGCATGAATCGTGTTTCTGAAAACGCCGGGTTGTCCTCACGGGACCACCCGGCGTTTTTTTGTGGGTCGCGGCATGTCAAAGATTGGAGAGGATACGCATTTTGGCGGTTTGGCCGCTTGAAGTGCCCCTCATCTCTCTGTGAAATACAGATTGGGGTTCTCCGGCGCTCTCCGCGCGGCCATTCCGCCGCTCCCCGCCTCATCACTGGAATCCCGGAAACCCCTATCTGACAACGAGTTGAAGTGAGACGGAGACGACGCCCCCCCCGGGGACCGTCGCAAGCCGCACGCATGGCGACCGGCCCCGCTGAACAGGCTGACCGGTTTTCAGGCACTCCCCCCCGACGCCACCGGGTGCGAGGCCCGCGAACTCTCACAGGACGTGGTGTCGAGCAAGTCGAGGATCGCCATGGCGGAAGACTGGGTCGAACGACTGATAAAAAACGGGGTGATCGGCGCGGAACAGCTTGAAGAGGCCAAGGATCTGGCCGCAAGCATGGGGATCCCGCTGGAGAAATCGCTCGTCACGCTGGGGTACGTCGACGAAAAGGACATCGGGCAGGCGCAGGCCACCCAGATGGGGGTGGACTTCCTCGACCTGGCGTCGATGCAAATCCCCTCGTCCGTCGTCGAGATGGTGATGGAATCGGTCGCGCGCGAGAACATCGTGATGCCGATCGGATTGGACGAGAGCGGCGCGCTGCAGGTCGCGATGCACGACCCGTCCAACTTCGAAGTCCTTGACAAGCTTCGGTTTATCATCAATCGCGAGATTCGTCCGGTGGTCGCGTCGAAAGAGGCGATCCTGGGGACGATCAACCGGCACTACGGGCAAAGCGAAACGGAATCCGTCGACTCGTTGATCCAAGAGTTCACGGAAACGCAAATCGACTTCACGGAAACGGAAATCGCCGGCAAGGGGATCTCCGCCGAGGACGAGAACGCCCCGATCATCAAGCTGTGCAATCTGATCATTTCCGAAGCGGTCAGCATGCGTGCCAGCGATATCCACATCGAACCGTTCGAGGATCGGGTGCGGATCCGCTACCGGATCGACGGATCGCTGCTGGAGCGTGACAGCCCCCCCCGCCGATTGATGGGGGCCATTTGTTCACGTTTCAAGATCATGGGGAACATCGACATTTCAGAGAAACGTCGTCCCCAGGACGGACGCATCAAAACTCGCGTGGGTGGGAAGGACTTCGACCTGCGGGTGAGCATCCTGCCGACGATCCACGGCCAAGGGATCGTCATGCGGATTCTGGACCGCGACAACATCAAGATCGGGATCCGGAACCTCGGGTTCGGCGAGGACAACTACCGCAAATTCCAGAACGTCATCCGGCGACCGAACGGAATCTTTCTGGTGACAGGGCCGACGGGTTCCGGCAAGACGACCACCCTGTACAGTGCTTTGGGTGAACTGAACCGGCCGGACCGCAAGATCATCACGGCAGAGGACCCGGTCGAGTACTACCTTCCCGGGATCAACCAGGTGGAGGTCCGGCACAACATCGGGCTGGACTTCTCGCGCATCATCCGGGCCATGCTGCGACAGGCGCCCAATGTGATCCTTGTCGGGGAAATCCGCGACGAGGAGACGGCGAACATGGCAATCCAAGCTTCCTTAACTGGACACTTGGTTTTCAGTACACTCCACACGAACGATGCGCCATCTTCCATGACACGCCTGATCGACATGGGGGTGCAGCCATTCCTCGTTGCTTCGTCGGTCATGGCGGTCATGGCACAGCGGTTGGTGCGCGTTGTGTGCCCGAAATGCAAGGAGACCTACAAGCCGGACGCCAGTGAAACCGAAGGGCTGGGACTGACGCCCGAGCAGATGGCGAGTGCGCAATGGTCGCGTGGAAAAGGGTGCCCCCACTGTACCCACACCGGATACAGAGGACGGAAGGCTGTGTTCGAATTGATGGTCATGAATTCCACACTGCGTGACATGACCTTCAAGGCTGAACCGACGCAAAACATCCGCCGGCAGGCGCGGCTGTTCGGCATGCGAACGCTGTATGAAGATGCTTTGGACAAAGCCACACAAGGGATTACGACGATCACAGAGGCGGTGGGGCTGGCGACAACGGCACAGTGAGTGGTTCCAGCGGAGGCCGGTCCTTGCTGAGGCCGCGGCGCCGTCGGAATGTGGTCACTTTCGTCGGCGCCGATTTGCAAGAGGCTCGTGCAGACGAGGGCGATCCGAGAATGCCGCGCCATCACAACAAGATTCATTGATTTGAAACTGCGTTATCCGATTCGCTGGAGCCGAGGCGACAGGTTGTGTGGGTGGTTTTGGCGAATTGGCAGTCGCCGTGCGGGTCGGGGGCTGTCTCGGGCATGGCGGCGGAGTGTGAAGATTGTTGGAACGAGCTTTCCGGATTGCTTGGATCGAAGTGATTGTGTCGACGAATTTTTCGTGGCGGGGATGGGGGTGGTGATAATGCAGGTGTCGACGGCACGAGCGTCGATGGAGTCAGTCGCGACCGGTTCTCCAACGGTGGCCTGATTCGGACAGCGCGTGTTCTTGCGGTCGGGTTCGTGGCGAGAGTCTCTGCCTGGAAACCAGACCGCCTTCAAACGGCGACATTCGTACACATTCGCCCCCCCCTTGGTTGAACAGGTTGACCGGAGAGCAGGGATGGACTTCGCCCCGTGGCGTTGTCCCGCGCAGGTGTTGATTGAGGCCGGTTGCCTGGTCAATCGGTTTTCGGTCGGGACGAGGCGGGGCGGGCAGCGGGTCGAAGGGTCGGGAAGGATTTCCCGGCGACGCGCCGATCCGTTCTGGTGGGCGTGTTGAGATTCGGTTTGGGTGCGGGTGGTACCGTCGAAGTTCGCCGTTGGAGCGAGGATCAATGTCGACGATTCAGATCGACAAGTTGTTGCAGACGGTCGTGAACCAAAAGGTGAGCGACCTGCACATCACACAAGGCCAGCCCCCCGTGGTCCGCGTGAGCGGGCACATGGTGCGTCTGGAGACGAAATCGCTCGAGGGAGACGACTGCGTCTCGCTGATGAAGAGCATCACCCCCGAGCGGAACCAGCAGGAATTGCAGGAACGCGGGGGGACCGACTTCGGGTTCGCGTTCGGTGACGCGGCGCGGTTTCGCGTGGCTGTGTTCAAGCAGCGCGGCTACGTGGGGATGGTGCTGCGGCGGATTCCGAGCGAGTTCCTCACGTTCGAGCAGTTGGGTCTGCCCCCCGTCATTCGCGAGTTGATCGTGCGACCCCGCGGGTTGTTGCTCGTCACCGGCCCGACAGGGTCGGGGAAGACGACCAGCCTGGCGAGCATGATCAACTGGCTCAACGACAATCTCGACCACCACATCATCACGCTGGAAGACCCGATCGAGTACTACCATCAGCACAAGAAGTGCACGATGAATCAGCGGGAAATCGGCGTGGACGTTCCCACGTTCGCCGAAGCCCTGCGACGCGCGCTCCGTATGGACCCCGACGTCATCCTCGTCGGTGAAATGCGGGACCTGGAAACGATTCAATCGGCGATTTCGGCGGCGGAAACCGGGCACGTGGTGTTCGGCACGCTGCACACGACGGGGGCCGAAGGGACGGTCAACCGGATCATCGACGTGTTCCCCACAAGTCAGCAGGAACAGATTCGCACGCAATTGTCGACGGCCATCCTCGGGGTGCTCAGCCAGGCGCTGTTGCCGAAGAAACCCAAGGGGGTCGTGGCCGCGTACGAGATGCTGGTGGTGACTCCCGCCATCGCCAACCTGATCCGCGAGAACAAGACGTACCGGATTCCGTCGTCGATTCAGACGGGGAAGAAGTACGGGATGCAACTGCTGGACGACGCGCTGTTCAACCTGTGGAAGAACGGGTTGTGCGACGAAGGTCCGGTGACGATGAAGTCGAACAACCCGGCCGAATTGC
The DNA here is from genome assembly GCA_044359065.1 of Planctomycetales bacterium. GTDB lineage: Bacteria > Planctomycetota > Planctomycetia > Planctomycetales > Planctomycetaceae > JAIXZD01. The sequence goes on from JBIKMW010000118.1 coordinate 16,357, forward strand.
GGTTGCGGATCGCGAACGCGAAGAAGGGGGTGTTCGACGAAGAAGGGGACGAGGAAGAAGAGGATTGAGAGGGAGAGGGCGGAATGACAAATACCGAATGACGAATGACGAATGACGAAGCATAAGCCTTTTAGCGATTCGTTATTCGAGATTTGAGATTCGGTATTCGTGATTCGGTATTCAGAGGTTTTCACCCCGCAGGTTTTTCCGGCGTTTCATTCATGGCCCGTCGCAAGCTCGGACAGATCCTGGTCGACCTTGGTTATCTGACCGAGGACCAACTGTGGGACGTGCTCGAAGAGCAGAAGCAGTCCCCCGGCGAGGTCATCGGACGGGTGGCGATCCGGATGGCGCTCGTCACCGAAGCGCAGGTGACGGAAGCGCTGGCCGAACAGTGGGGGATGCAGGTCGTCAACCTGCCCGAGACGACCATTCCGCCGAAAGTGTTGGAACTCGTGCCGGAGACGATGGCCACCGTCTACAAGGTGATGCCGATCTCGCTGAAGAACGACGTGCTCACCGTCGCGATGGCGGACCCGCAAAACATCGCGGCGCTGGACGATTTGCGGAATTTTCTGGGGATCGAAGTCCGCGGGGCTGTCTCGAACGAATTGCATATCCAGGCGGCGATCGAGCGGTACTACGCGGGTAAACAGGAAAGCATCGAAGAGGTTATCGGCGAACTCGAAGACGACGAGGAACTGGCCGAGAACAGTCGGGGATATTCGCTGGGCAGCATGGAGGAAATGGCGGACGCCGCGCCGATCCGCAAGCTGCTGAACATGGTGCTGTTGTTGGCGATCAAGGACCAGGCGAGCGACATCCACTTCGAACCGTTCGAGGACGAGTTCAAGATCCGCGTCAAGGCGGACGGGATGTTGTACGAGATGGTCCCGCCGCCGCGGCACCTGGCGAACGCGATCGTCACCCGTATCAAGGTCATGTCGAACCTCGACATCGCCGAGCGGCGGCTGCCGCAGGACGGACGGATCGAACTGAACGTTGGGGGGAACTCGGTCGACTTGCGGGTCAGCGTGCTCCCCACGCTGTTCGGCGAATCGGTCGTCATGCGGGTGCTCGACCGGACGGTGGTGCAGCTCGACCTGAACAAGATCGGGATGGCGCCCAACATCCTCAGCAAGTTCCGGCAGATCATCCGCCGCCCCAACGGCATCGTGTTGGTGACGGGGCCGACCGGTTCCGGGAAGACGACGACGCTGTATTCGGCACTCAACGAGCTCAACGAAACGACGGTCAAGGTCATCACGACCGAGGACCCGGTCGAGTACGAAATCGACGGACTGATTCAGGTCCCGATCAATCACGAAATCGACGTGACGTTCGCCAGCGCGCTGCGGGCGATTTTGCGTCACGACCCGGACACGATCCTCGTGGGGGAAATCCGGGACCAGGAAACGGCCAACATCGCCATCCAAAGCGCCCTCACGGGACACCTGGTGTTCAGCACGCTGCACACGAACGACGCCCCGTCGGCCATCACGCGGCTGCGGGACATGGGAGTGCAGCCGTTCCTCATCACGGCGACGGTCGAGGCGGTGCAGGCGCAGCGGCTGGTGCGGAAGATTTGCGTCGAGTGCCGCACGCAGTTCGAGCCGAGCGATGAATTGCTCATGGAGCTGCAACTGCCGCTGGCGCAGGCGCGGAAATACAAGTTCTATTACGGACGCGGCTGCCAACGGTGCAACAACACCGGCTACAAGGGTCGCTGCGGGATTTACGAATTGCTCGACGTGTCGGACGACATCCGCGACCTGATCGGCGAGAACGCGTCGGTCGACGACATCCGCAACATGGGGCGCAGCCAGGGAATGACGACGCTGCGGGAATCGGGCTTGCGGCTGATCTTCGACGGTGTGACGACGATCGACGAGGTGGTGCGGGAGACGGTGCTGGATGGGGGGGAATGAAACGGGATTGAACCACCAAGGCACCAAGACACCAAGGGAAGAAGACAAAGATAAGACATCGCCTGGGGGCCAGAGTGGTTGGAGCGAAGGCTTGTGGTTGAAGGATGGAGTCTGGAGGGTCGGGCTTGAGAATCACTGGCGGAGAATCACGAAGGCGAAGATTCGTGTCGACTCGCGATGTTTTCTTCGTGTCTTCTTGGTGTCTTAGTGCCTTGGTGGTTAAGACTCGTGGTTTGGTCGACGTGGTGAGCGGTTCGATAGGCCGGAAGGGTGAGCGATGCCAACGTACGCGTACGAAGCGATGGACAACGCGGGGGCCGAAGTCAAGGACGTGATCGAGGCCGCGACCGAACAGGAAGCGCAAACCCTGATTCGTCAGAAGGGCTACTTCCCCACGCGGATTGTCGAAAAGGGTCGCGGCAAGAAGGACGCCAAAGGAAAGGGGGGCAAGAAGAAAGGCCCCACCGGTCAGAAGAAAAAGAAGACCTTTGCCTTCGGCGGCGTGAACGCCAAGAAGCTCACGACGTTCACGCGTCAACTTTCGACGCTGCAAGACGCCGGCCTGCCGATCCTGCGCAGCCTGCGGATCCTCGAAGGGCAAGCCAAGCCCGGGGCCCTCAAGAACACGCTGATCGACGTGATCGACGATGTCGAGTCGGGCTCGACGCTGTCCGAGGCGATGGGGAAGCAGCCCAAGTGCTTCGACAACCTGTACGTGAACATGGTGAAGGCGGGCGAGGCCGGCGGGGCGCTGGAAGTCATTCTGCAGCGCTTGGCCGAGTTCAAAGAGCGTGCCCAAAGCCTGAAGGCGAAGATCAAGGGGGCCATGATTTATCCGGCGGCGGTCGTCACGGTGGCGACGGCGATCGTCGGGTTCATCATGTACTACATCATTCCCAAGTTCAAAAAGATCTTCGAGGGGTTCGGCGTCGAGTTGCCCGGCATGACGGTGGCGCTCATCACGACCTCCGACATCGTCGTGAATTACTTCTACCTCGGTCCGCTGATTCCGTTCTCGATCTGGTTGGCGATCAAGATCATCCGCAAGAACAAGACGGGGGCGTACATCTGCGACCGGATCGCCTTGAAGATCCCGCTATTGGGGAAGATCCTCGAGAAGGGGATGGTGGCGCGGATGACGCGAACGCTGGGGACGCTGATCGCCTCCGGGGTGCCGATTTTGGAGTCGCTGAGCATCGTGCGGGACACGGCGGGGAACGCGGTGTTCGTGCGGGCCTTCCAGAATATCTACAACGCCATTCGCGAAGGGGAGCCGATGGCGGTTCCCCTGCGGGAGGCGAGAATCGTCGATGACATGGTGGTGAACATGGTCGAGGTGGGCGAGGAGACCGGCGCCCTCGACAACATGCTCTACAAGGTCGCGGACGTGTACGACGAGGAAGTGACGGTGCTGGTGGACGGCCTGGTGAGCATGCTCGAACCGATCATGGTTGTGGTGCTCGGGCTGATCGTCGGGTTCATCGTCATTGCGTTGTTCATGCCGCTGGTGAAGTTGCTCAACGACCTGTCGTGAGTCCGATCCGCCGATTGCGGATCGGAGAAGCCGTGGGTTTGCCACCGCCGGTTCTTCCGGCGGTGCGAGCACGGGATGCGTGGCGAATGCCGCTGTGATTGTCGGGCGCGGCCTGACATGCGGCACGGTGAAGGTGCGTTCGGCGCACAGGGTCCGGCCCGGGATCGTCGCCTCCGGTCGGACATTGGTTGAACGGACGTTGGTTGAAACAGGGTTCATTCTCCGTCGAGTCAAGGAAGCGAGCATGCAACGCTCATCCGCATATCCCGGTCAACTTGTGAATCCCGGTCGACGTGTGAGTCACGGTCAGGGGGCTGTCGCCCGCCGCGGCGCGTTCACGATCATCGAATTGATGATCGTGGTGGTCATCATCGGCATCCTGGTGGGGCTGACGGCCCCTGCCCTGATGCGGGCGTTCGGGACCGCGCGAGATACGCAGGTGCGAGTGGAGATTTCGCAACTAGAGAACGCGATCAACGCCTTCAAAACGACCTACGGGACGGAACCTCCCAGCCGCATCGTGCTGTGCGAGGCGGCGGCGGACTG
>JBIKMW010000119.1:0-20312 GCA_044359065.1 Planctomycetales bacterium
CTGAATACGGGGACCGCTTCCGGCGTGCAGTCCCTCAACGCGGGATCGGGCTTCGTCGAATTCCAGGCGGGGACGTTCAACCTGAACGGCTCTAGCGTCGTCAACGACGCCACGCAGATCCGCCTCAACGGTGGCACATCGGTGCTGGGTGTCGGAGCCAATTCCGACACCATCGGCGGACTCACGATGAAGTCGGGGAGTGTCACCGGATCGGGAACGCTGACCAGTGCCAGCACGTACATGGTTGAAGGTGGCACTATCAGCCCGATCCTGGCGGGAACGACCGGCGCAGTCGGTCTTACCAAGAGCACCGGCGGGACGGTCTCTCTGAGTGGAGCCAACACGTTCACCGGGCAGGTTTCGATCACCGACGGCAACCTGACGCTCAATAATGCAGCGGGTACGGCGCTGGCGAACGGCGTTCAGGTCGACCTGACGAACGTTGCCAATGCGGTGTTGCAGTTGAACTTCTCCGAAACGATCGGAGCGTTGTCCGGCGGCGGCGGCACCGGGGGGAACGTCAGCCTCAACGGGCGGACACTGACCGTGGGGGGTTCGACCGACACCACGTTCGGCGGGGCTTTGAGCGGCGCGACCGCCGGCAGCGCGTTCGTGAAATCCGGTTCCAGCAATCTCGAGCTGACGGGAACGAGTTCCGTCGCGGCGGGAACGACGGTCAGTGGTGGCACGCTGCGGGTCAACGGTTCGCTGACGAGCAATGTGTCGGTCACCTCGCCCGCGACGCTGGGGGGTTCGGGCACGATCACCGGCAACGTGAGCGGGAACGGGACGGTCGCCCCCGGCAACAGCCCGGGCGTGCTGACGATCACCGGGAACTTCACGCCGACGGGGACGGTGGCGTTCGAGGTGAATCCCCCGGCCACCACGGCGGGAACTCACTACGACCAGATCATCGTCAGCGGGACGGTCGACCTGAGCGGCGCGACGCTGACATTCAGCGGGACGGCCGGCGCGGTCGCGGCGAATCAACTCGTCAAGCTGATCGACAAGACCTCCGGCGGGGCGACGGTGGCCTCGACCAACCCCGCGCAAGGGGCGACGGTTTTGATCAACGGCAACACCTACCGCATCTTCTACAACGGCGGTGACGGCAACGATGTCGTCCTCGTCGAGAACAGCCTGTCGGCCACGGTGTTTGTCGACGACAACTTCACCGGGAACCTCGGCCAGGTGATCGCGGACGCGGACCTCGGCACGACGGGCAACCAACCTGCCATCTTTGGAGTGAACGCCTTCACGACCATCGGCGCGGCCTTCGCGGCGGCAACGACCAGCGCGACGATCGTCGTCAACAGCGGCACCTATGCGGAAGCGGTCTCCCTCACCGGCACGCGGACGTTGCGGATCACCGGTCCGGATGCGCCCGGGGCAGTGACGGTCAACTCGCTGGCGAGCATCGCGGGAACGTTCGTGCAGATCGACGGAACCTCGACGCTGACGTTCGGCGACGGGACGAACACCTCGGTCGCCGGGGTGATTCAAGGTGGCGGGAACCTCGTCAAACAAGGTGCGGGAACCGTCACCTTCAGTAACAGCAACACCTACGCGGGCACGACCTCGATCAACGTGGGGACGCTGGCCGTGACATCGAACAACGCCCTCGGCACGACCGCCGGTGGAACGACGGTCGCCAGCGGGGCGACGCTCGACTTCAGCGGCGTGACGTATGCCACGACCGAAGGCTTGACGGTGAACGGCGGGACACTGGCCAACAGTTCGACGACGACCGACAGTTCGTTCGCGGGGGGGATTCTCCTTGGGGCCGACAGCACGGCCACGGTTGGTACCGCGGCGCGCAGCCTGACCTTGAGCGGCAACATCACGGACGGCGCCGGGGTGTTTTCCGTGACCAAGACCGGCGCGGGGACACTGGTTCTGAGCGGGGTCAACACGTTCGAGAATCAACTGCGGATTTCGGCTGGCAATGTGACGGCCTCGGGCGGTGCGGCGATCGCCGACAACGCCCGCGTGAATCTCGACACGAGCGGAGCCAGTTTGACCCTGACGGCGAGCGAAACGATCAACCAGTTCGAGGGGGTCGCGGGGACGACGATCAACCTCGGAGCGAACACGCTGACATCGAACACCGGTGTGACAACAACCTACGCCGGATCGATCAACGGGACGGGCGGTTTGACGAAAGATGGGGCCGGGACGCTGACGCTGTCCGGGAACAACACGTTCACCGGAGCAACGACGATCAACGGCGGAATCCTCAACCTTTCCGGTGGATCGGCGTTGGCGGACACCACAGCGGTGACGCTGGCGAACACGGCGGGGGTGTTGTTGACACTGCAAAACAACGAGACCATCGGGTCGTTGGCGGGTGGCGGAACGACGGGCGGAACTGTCAGCCTGAACTCGAACACGCTGACGACCGGCGGGGCCGGAAGCACCTCGTTCGGCGGGATCATTGGTGGTTCGGGTGGTCTGACGAAGGTTGGCGGCACGACGTTCACGCTGACCGGTGCCAACACCTACACCGGCGCGACGACGATTTCGGCGGGAAGCCTCACAGTTTCCGGCGGGGCGGCACTGTCGGACACGACGGCGGTGAATCTCGACACCAGCGGCGCGAACCTGACGCTCTCGACGAGTGAGACGATCGGCAGCCTCGCGGGGGTCGCCGGGACGACAGTGACGCTGGGGAGCAATGTGCTCACCTCCGGCGGGACCAACGCTTCGACGACGTTCGCCGGTGTGGCGAGCGGGACGGGTGGCCAGTTGACCAAGGTCGGCACGGGGACGCTGACCCTGACGGCGACAAACACCTACTCCGGCCTGACGACCGTTTCCGCCGGCACGCTCGAACTTGGTAATGGTGGCACCACCGGGACGTTCGGGACGGGCAACGTCTCGAACAGCGGGACCGTGCGGTTCAACCGCTCGAACGCCAATCCGGTCACGAACAACATCACCGGAACCGGGGCGATCACGCACGTGGGTAGCGGGACGACGACGCTCTCCGGAACCAACACGGCGGCGGCGGGAACGTCGATCACCGGTGGTCGGCTGGATGTGACCGGGTCGCTGGCGAGCAATGTGACGGTGACCAGCCCGGGCATCCTCGGCGGCACGGGAACGGTCACGGGAACCATCGGCGGTACCGGAACGGTTGCTCCCGGCACCAGCCCGGGAATTCTGAATGTCGTTGGCACATTCGGTCCGGTGGGAACGCTCGCCGCCGAGATCAACGGGACGACCCCCGGCACGCAGCACGATCAGGTCAGTGTGACGGGAACGGTGAATCTGGGCGGAACGACGGTGCTGTCGACGACCGGTTCGACAATTTCGTCGGTCCCCGGTCAACAACTCGTTCTCATCAACAACGATGGCACCGATGCAGTCACGGGAACCTTCTCCGGGATCGCCGAAGGGGGAACCACGACCGTCAACGGCCTGATGTTCGTCGTCTCGTACATCGGTGGTCTGAACGGCAATGACGTGACGTTGACCGAAGCCGGAGCGATCACGATCACCGGCACGGCGGGAGCGGACGGTCTCCTGATCCAGGAAGAGACGATCTCCGGCCTCGACTACATCTCGTACTACCTCAACAGCGTGCTGCAAACGCGGTGGCTGTCGAGCGCGGTGACGACGATCACCGTCAACGCGGGGGACGGCAATGACACACTGACGATCAACTACGGGGCCAGCGGCGGCTTCTTCAACAAGAACGTGATCTACAACGGCCAGGGCCAGACCGGTTCGCCGGGTGACGTACTGGTGCTCGACGATACCCCCACCGCACCGACGTTCACGACGATCACGCACTCGTTCACGAACAACAGCGACGGCAGCGTGAATGTCGACGGCACGACGATCACCTACACCGGCCTCGAACCGATCACCGACAATCTCAATGCCGCGAACCGCGTGTTCACGTTTACCGGAGCGAATGAGACGATTTCGCTGACCGCCAGCGGGGCGCAGTCGATGCTCGACAGTTCGCTCGGCGAAAGCGTGCTGTTCACGCACCCGACGACGTCGCTGACGATCAACTCGACGAACGGGACCGACACGATCAATCTGTCGACAATCGGCGCGGCGTTTACCGCCAATGTGACGATCAACTCCAACGCCGCCTCGACGGTGAACTTCAACAATGCGACGGGCTTGAACGTCGGTGCGGGGAACGTCGTCATCGACGCGGCGGGGACGGTCAGCTTCTCGGCAGGCAGCCTGACGACGACCGGGAATGTGACGCTGTCGAACGTCGGAGCGGGGGGCGTGACGGCGGATGCGGCGGGAGTCGACATCGCCGCGAACGGGCTGACGATTTCGTCGGCTGGTGCGGTTGGAACAGGAGCAAATCCGCTACGAACGAGTGTGACCACGGTGACCAGCGCCAGTACGACGGGGGCAGGTTCGGCGATCTTCCTGAACGAAACCGATGCGGTCACTTTGTCCAGCGTGACGACCGCGAACGGGGCGATCACAGTCACCGCCGGTGGTTCGATCATCGCTACGAGCGTGACTTCTTCGACGGACGATGACGCCAACGACATCTCGATCACCGCCACCAGCGGCAACATCACGGTCGGCGCAATCAGCGCGGGTACGACCGCGGGTGATGTCACGCTGCTGGCAACCACCGGTTCGATCCTCGACAACACCAACGACGCGTCCACAGACGTCACGGGGGATGTCGTGACCCTGACCGCCGCGAACGGCGTGGGTGAGTCGGGGGGGAACGGTTCGCTGGATACGGCGGCGAACAGCCTGTCGGTTTCCGTCACCGGGGCGGGCCTGGTCAATCTGAGCGAGACCAATGCCGTCACGCTGACCAGCGTCACCACCGCCGACGGCTCGATCACGATCACGGCGGGGGGCACGATTACGGCGACCAACGTCTCCTCAACGACAGACAACGACGCGAACGACATTTCGATCACCGCGACCACCGGGAACGTTGTCGTCGGCGAGATCAGCGCGGGGACGACGAGTGGGGATGTGACGATCGTCGCCACGACCGGCTCGATTCTGGACGATGCCAACGACACGACCACAGATGTCACCGGGGATGGCGTCACGCTGACGGCGGCGAGCGGTGTGGGGGCGACCGGCGGCAACGGCTCGCTCGACACGGCGGCGAACCTCATCGACGTGTCGGTGACCGGTGCGGGTCTCATCAACCTGAACGAACTGAATGCGGTCACACTGTTTGACATCGATACCGCAAACGGTTCGATCACGATCGTGGCGGGTGGAGCGATTCTGGCGACGGACGTTGCTTCGACGACCGATAGCGACGCGAACGACATCTCGATCACCGCGACCACGGGCAATGTGACGGTGGGCGCGGTGACCGCCGGCACGAACGCCGGGGATGTGACGATCATCGCCACGGCGGGATCGATCATTGACAACGCCAACGACTCGTCGACGGACGTGACGGGGGACGTCGTCACGCTGACGGCGGCGACCGGCGTGGGTGAATCGGCTGGCAACGGAACGCTTGATACCCGGGCGAACAGCCTGAGCGTCTCCGTGACCGGGGCCGGTCTGGTGAATCTCAGCGAATTCGACGCGGTCACGCTGACCAGCGTCACCACCGCGAATGGTCCGATCACGATCACTGCCGGGGGGACGATCACCGCGACCAGTGTCGCGGCCTTGACCGACAGCGACGCGAACGACATCGCAATCACCGCCACTTCGGGCAACGTCGCACTGGGGCTGGTGCGGGTCGGAGCAGCTGGTACGGATGCGACCGCCGGAGACGTAACGATCACCGCGACCAGCGGCAACATCACCGACATCGGCAACGATACGGCCACCGACGTCCAGGGGGATGTCGTCACGCTGAGCGCCAGCGGCGACATTGGCCAAACCGGCAACGCCCACATCGACACCCGCGCGAATTCGCTCGTTCTGTCGTCGAACACTTCTTCAGCGACCGGAACGCGTGGAACTTGGGTCAACGAGTTCAACGCGGTGACGGTGACGAGTGCCAGCACCACGGACGGGGTGATTGTCATCACCTCGGCGGGGACGATGACGGTCTCGACGGTTACGGCGGGCAACACCGTCAACGGCGCGCGGAACGTCAATCTGGTGACCACCAGCGGGAACGTGCTGCTCGACATCGTGTCGACCACCGGCCCGAACGCGAGCGTCGTCCGAATCAGCGCGGCGGGTGGGATCGTCGACAACAACGGAGCGTCGAACAACATCTCGTCGAACGGAGCGCTGTTGCGCGGGGTGTCGGGGATCGGCGACACGGACGCACTTGAGACGACCGTCTCAAATCTCGCGGCCAGCAACACGACCACTGGTAACATCAATGTCACCAACACCGGTGCGATGACGATCACCAGTGTGACCGCCTTCGGCGATACGCTGGCGGGGGTGACGCAAACGGCGGGGGGCTCGCTCGTCGTGATCCGCACGCTCAGCCCGCTGACGGTCCTCAGCCCGGTCAGCAACTCCGGTGGCGGCAATATCACGCTCGCCGCCGAAGGGACGCTGACGACCGATGACCTGACACTGTCGGCGAACGTGACGGCCACCGGCGGGACGGGATCGATCAACCTGTTCGCTGGGGGTGACATTCTCCAGACGACGGGAACGGTTTCGGCCGCCTCGACGGGAACCGTCAACCTCAGCGCCGGCGAGAACTTCAATGCTGGCGTCAACGCGGCGGGCTTTGTGAACGGCAACGTGACGCAAACCGACGGGGCAGTGATCTCCAGCGTCTCGGGCGTGGTCAACATCGAAGCGACCGGCTCGGTCAACCTCGCGTCGGTCACGACAGCGGGTGACGTGAATGTCTCGGCGGACGACAACGACTTCGGCCTGGCGGACAACACCGGGGCGATCACCGACAACCGCACGAGTGGTGAAGGGACCGGTTTCACGAACATTGTCGGGGCGACGGTCAACCTGTTCGCCGCCAGCGGGATCGGGAATGGCTCGGGCGTGCTCGGCGAAACCGCCGACATCGACATCAACGCCACCAACCTGAACGCGACGAACCTGACCTCGAACGCGATCCAGGTCTTCGAGATCGACAGCGTCGCGCTGGGGGTCGTGGACAACGCGACTCGCGTGGTTGTGATCGAGGCAGGTGCGTCGATCACCGATCAGGACAACTCGACCGGAAACGACATCACGGCGGGGACGATCCACCTGCGCGCGGTGACCGGCATCGGCGGGACGGGGATCAACGCGGCCCTCGAAACCACCGCAGCCACCGTCAACGCTATCAACACCACCAGCGGCGGGATCTTCCTGAACAGCCTGAGCGTGGTGAACTTCAACAACATCAACGCCCAGACGGCTGGCAACATCGAACTCACCAGCGATCTGGCCGCGACGTTGACCACCGTCAACGCCGACTCCGGCAACATTATCGCGACGGTGAACAGCGGCAATCTGACCGTCGCATCCAGCGTCACTGCCGGTGGTGCCGGGGATATCGACTTCGTCGTGCTGTCGGGCAACATCGTGCTAACCGGCACGACCACCGCCAGCGGCGACGACGTCACGATGGTTTCCTCGGGCAACATCACCGGGAACGGGCTGGTCACGGGGAACACGTTCTCCGCCTTGGCCGTGACGGGGATCGGGGTGTCGACCGTTAACCGCGTGCAAACTTCGGTCAGCCTGATCCGCATGGGAGTGACCAGCGGCAGCATCTTCGTGAACAACACGTCACCGTCGCTGACGACGTTCTCGCTGGCTTCGCCGGCCGGGACGGGGATCACCGCTTCTGGGGTGGTCGACCTGACCACTTCCAGCGACCTGACCGTCGCCAACGGAGCGCTGGTTGTGGCCGGTGGCACGGCCACCCTGCAAGGGGGGGCGGCCAACGGCGGTGCGACGATCACCCTGAATGACACCGTGGACGGAACGACGGTTACCGTCTTCGGTGGCACCGGGGCCGATTCGATCATCGTCAACGACATGAGCGCGACGAACGTCCTCAACCTCGACGGCCAGGCCGGTAGCGATTCCTACACGATCAACTACGGCAGTGCGTTCATGCCTGGTTCGACGGCCAACATCGATGTCGAAGACACGAGCACCGGCGTCGATTTGGATGTCATCAACATCAACGGCACCAACGTGGTCGACAGCTTCAACGTCAAGGAAGACGCCCAACTCGCGGGGAACTTCCGGACGACGATCTCGGGTGGTCACACCGGTCGTGTGAACTACTTCGCCGAACCGCTGACGACGACGATCAATGCGGGCCTGACGCGTGTCAACGTGTCGAGTCTGAACGGACAGGACTTCTTCTTCGTCTCTCCGTCGCGGTTCTTCGAGGTTTTCCTGTTCGGCGGGCTGCCGAGCTTCGGCCCGGCCCTGACGGACGTGCCGCAGGTCGGTGTGGGGGACACGCTCGACTTCGACCCGTACGGCAACACGTTCACCATCGACATCCGGACGTTCCTCACGGATGGCGGCACCCCGGCGTTCCAGGGGGTCTCGTTCTCGAACATCGAGAACGTGCCGCTCACACCGATCGGGACCGGCTCGCGGTTCTTCGACTTCGACCGCGTCGATCTGGTCTACGGCGAGGGTACGCTTGATCCGCTTCCCTCGGCCTACTCGCCGCTGGCAACCGGGTACGAGCGGGTCATTGAGCGGGACCTCTACATCCCGACCGACTTGGCCTACACGGACATCATGGGGCGTCCCGGCTACTCCGATCCGGCCAAGAAGTACGGTTGGGAAGTGGCCGGTACTCCGGAACTGATGTGGGATGGCCGAGTGCGGTCCCCTGTGCAGGGGTACGAATACGTGGGCAACGCGGCACAACTGGCCGCTTCGCAGTTCGGCGATGTTGTTCGCGACGGCAACTGGTCGACCGACCAGAACACGAACGCGATCTTCCGGTTCGAGATGCCCAGCGCGAACTCGTGGTACCTGGTGTCGGCCAAGGTCGGTCAACGCAACGGCGCGATCGACCAGGTGCGCATCCGCAATGCCAGCACCGGATATCTGCTGGCCCAAAACATCTCGACCGATGTGAACAACATCGCCGAGGTGAAGTTCCCGGTGAAGACCGACGCCAATGGCGTGATCCGCTTGCAGTTTGAAGACGCCGGCGGTCAGCATCCGTGGTGGTTCCTGGCGGGGCTGGAAGTTCGGCCGGGCAAGATTTTGAGCTTCGGCGGGCCGCCTCTGGACCTTGTCGCCGACGGCCAGACGATCGACACGCTGACGGCCTACAACCTGTCGGAGAACGCGATCGTCACGATCAACCCGACCTATGGCACCGCCGTAACGACGGGTGCGTTCCCCGACGTGGACCCGGTGATGAACGGGTACCAACGTCCGACGATCGCGGACCCGATGAACCCCGGCAAGTTCATCGTGCAGTACACCGTGCGTCGTCCGAGCGGACCGGGCTTTGCCTACATCGCGATGGGCGAAGTCTCGACGAGCGCCACGGGCGATGTCATCGGCGACACGGGCAGTCAGGAAATCAACTACATCGCCCCGCCCACGCGACGGTTCGACTTCGGCACGAACACCAGTCCGGTGCAATCCCCGGTCGCGACCGTGTCGCTCCCGGGCGGCTACATCGGCGTGAAGGCGGGTGACGTATACACGTCGACCTCCGGCTACGGGTGGTCGGCGTCGGTGAGCGCGGGTGACATTGGTGCGACGCCGGTCGCCGGTTCGGCGTTCGGCGACTTGCTCCGCGACTTCCACTATGGGACGTCGGCCCGCAACTTCGTCATCGATCTCCCCGCTGCGGGGGCCGGTGGCGACGTTTACGATCTTGTGGCGATCGTCGGCGACGGTGCCACGTCGAGCCTCGCCAACCAGACGATCAGCGTCGTGGGTGGCGGTGCGATGGTGAACGGCACCGAGGTCACGAACTACTCGTACAACGGGGGGACGTGGAAGGCGCTGCGGTTCACCGTCAACCGCACGGGCAGTTCGCCGCTGCAACTGCAATTCAGCGGTGCGACTTCCGGCGCCCGTTGGCAAATCAACGGGTTGGAACTGCGGTTGGCGACGACCGTCGCCGCCGTGACCGTCACCCCGCCGGGTGGCACGCCGATCGCCGACGGCTCGACGATCGACACGTTCACGGTGTCGGCCGCGGGTCTGACGGGTCGCACGCTGTCGCTGTCGCTCGACAACGGCACGATCACTGCGGTGAACGGAACCCCGGTCGCGTCGGCCGACGCGGACTCGTTGTTCACCGGTCTGCAGTTCGTTCCGGGTGCGGATTCGTTCACGGTCAGCGTCCGTCGCCCGGGTTCGGCAGTTACGGCCAACCTGACAGTGCAGGACGTTACAGGGGCCTTCCGTGGTACGGGAAGCCAGGCCTACGCCGCGGCCCCCGCCGCCACCGCCCGGTTGTTCGACTTCGGCACGACGACATCGGTGGCCCCGATGGGCTACACGCTGGTCACGCCGTCGAACACCTACTCGACGGCCTTGGGATATGGATGGCAGACGAGCGTCACCGCCGGGGATGTGGCGACGCTGACGGGTACGACCAATGCGGACCTGCTCAAGGACTCGATCACGGCGGGCATCGGTGCCGCCGGACGGTTCCGCGTCGACCTGCCGAACGGCACCTATGAAGTGACGGCGGTGCTGGGGGATCCCACGTCGAACCGAAACGGCATGCAAGTGCGCTGGTCGGCCAACGGCGGGACGAGCTACACGACGGGCGCGTCGGGTATCACCACGGTGGGCGGGCAGTATCGGCACGTGACGTTCCCGATCACGGTGACCGGGGGCAATGTGCTGCTTGAGTTCAGCGCGACCCTCAGCCCGCTCATCTGGCGTGCGGCCAGCCTCGAGATTCGCTCGGCGGCAGGGACGGTCTCCGTGACGGGTCCCGCGGGACCTGTGGCGGGTGACGGCACGACGGATGTGTACACCGTGACGGGGGGGACCCCCAATGCGACGTACACCATCACCAACACCCTGGGGACGATCTCGACGGTCGACGCCGATACACGGTTCGCTGGGGTGCAAGTCGTGGCCGACGGTGCGGGTTCGTTCACCTTCCAGGTGGCCCGTCCGATCACGAACGGGACCAACAGCTTCACGGTGACGGAAGTGACCGGTGCCCGCACCGGTTCGTTCGCCACGACGTACTCCGTCGCCGGGACTCGGCAGTTCGACTTCAACGCCTCGACCAACGTGACCCAGGCCGGCTTCATCGGTGTGCGGGCGAACGTCCTCTTCTCGACCACCGTCGGTTACGGCTGGCTCGTGGCTCAAACGGAACGGGACAATGGCACGGCAGCGGGCAACCTGCTCCGCGACGGGCACATCGGCACGAGCGGTACATTCCGCGTGGTGGCGACTCCGGGCCTCACCTACACCCTGACGATGCAGTTCCGCGACACGACGACGCGCAATATCACCATCACGGGGGAAGGGGTGGCTCCGATCTCGTTCACCGTCCCGGCAAACACGACGGTGTCGCAGACGATCAACCTGCCTGCCTCGGCCAGCGCCGACGGCATGCTCGATCTGCTCGTCGCCCGCACGGGCACGACCGGCACGTTCATCATCAACTCGCTTGTGGTCGCCACGCCACAACTGGCGGAAGGGGGCTTCGGGGCGGGTTCGTCCGCGGTCGTCTCCGAGGCCGACCTGGCCGAAGTGATCGCCGCCGCCAAGGACCGCTGGTTGGCGACCGGTCTGACCCCCGAACAGATGCTGGCCCTCAACGGCGTGCGGTTCGAGGTGGCGGACCTGGGTGTCACCGGTGGAGCGTATGTCGGCCTCGCGTACAGCCCGAGCCTCATCAAGATCGATGACGATGCCGCAGGTTGGGGCTGGTTCATCGACTCGACCCCCAACGACGACGCGGAGTTCTTGCCGAGCGGTCCGTCCAGCCTTGCGGGATTGGCGGGTGCCGGTGGCCGGTTCGACCTGCTGACGGTCGTGATGCATGAGTTGGGGAACGCCCTCAAGCTCTCCGGTTTGGGGACGCCGGACGCGGCGTCGGGTCTGATGGGAACGACGCTGGGTGTCGGAACGCGTCGCTTGCCGACCACTGTCCGAGGCGCGATCGCCGATTCGGCCGCTGCGTCGTTCACGCCGTCGTCGTCCGGTTCGTTCACGCTGGCACTCGACGATCGGTCTCCCGTCGGCGGCGGCACAAAGGTGGTCGCACCGGTCGCCGGTACGACCGCGGATGCGGGGGTTGCGGCACCGATCGCCCTGCCCAAGCGGACCGCGACCGAAACGTCGAGTCTCGACGCGGTCTTCAGCTTGGCGGCCCACAAGCCGGTGCTGGACGACCTCTGGGCCGAGTGACGCTTGGGCCGAGTGACCTCTGGGCCAAGTGAGACCGATGGCGTTGTGACGGCCCGTCGCCGTTGCACCGAACGAAATTGAACGAGAGACGGCATCCCGGAGTGGGATGCCGTCTCTCGTTGTTTGTTCGGCGGGCTTTCGCGGCGGCGCAGCTGCGTGGCCGGGACACGATAGTCTTGAGCGAACACGTCCGAAATCATCTTGCAAGCGCCAAACCATGCCGCGCGGAAGGTCTGGGTAAAAAAGGGTGATTGGCGAATATTTGTGCAGGACTCAAGGTCGTCCCAGAACGGCGATCTTTCCCCCGTTGACGCCGCAAAATCCGCCCCATCGTCAGGGCTTGCCAAAGGCCGTAAGCGCAAAGGCCCTTTGGACTTCCCGCATGGCGACAGGACGTTGACACGTTTCCGGAAACCGGGGTACATTCCCTCGCCGCCCACCCCCAATGTCAATCGGGGGCGTTTGCGAAGACTGGCGAGTTCGTGGGCGGCCAAGAGTGGGAGCGGGCGCTCCGAGTGTGGCAACTCGGGGCGGACGCTTCGACCGGTGTCCGGGGCGGACAACGACCGTCAAAGGCCGTTGCGAATCACGGGTCGAGATTTTTCGCCAATTCCGCCGGCAAAGGAGTGCCTGGGCGTGTGTTCCACCAAAACCCTCCTTCTGCTGGCGATGGCCCCGATGCATGCGGCGATGCTGGGCGGATGCGTGCGTTCGACGGTTTCCCCGTCGATGTCGTCTCCCGCCGGAATTCCTCCGGCGGCCGCCGCTCCGTCGATTCCGTCCTCCATTCCCGCCCCCGCGTCCCCGGTCGTGTCCGTTCCCGCAGCCTCCCCCGCGCTGATCGAATCGTCGCTCGTTAACGACTGGAAACCGCAAACCAAACCGCGCGAGTGGAAGCACATCGTCCTGCATCACACGGCAACCGACACCGGCAGCGTGGAGTCGATCCACGAAGCGCATCTGAAAAACACCGACAAGAGCGGCAAGCCCTGGTTGGGGATCGGCTACCACTTCGTGATCGGCAACGGCCAAGGGATGGACGACGGGACGATCGAACCGACGTTCCGTTGGAAACAGCAAATGCACGGCGCCCACGCCGGCGCGAGCGACCCGGAGTTCAACCAATTGGGGGTGGGCATCTGCCTCGTGGGCAACTTCGAGGAACAGCCCCCCTCGCCCGCCCAAATCGCATCAACGCGACGGTTGGTGACCTATTTGAAGCGTGAGTTCCGCGTCCCCGAAGACCGGGTGATCGGTCACAAGGACATCCGCGAAACGGAATGTCCCGGCAGATTGTTCCCGCTCGCCGACGTGGCCATCGACCCGCGAATTCCCTCTTTGGCGGGAAGGTCCGGTTCGCATCCGGACGATTTCGCCCCGATTCCCGTCACAACACTCCGCCCGATGACAACGTCCGCCCCCGCGGCCGTCGTCGCCGATCGCCCTGGGAGTCTCCGACAATGAGCATCCGTCACTTCGTCGACGCCGCCCACGGTTGGTCGGAAGCGGCACCGCAGTCGCCGGAATCGGCTTCCTCGAGCGGTGTGTCGTACATCGAATCGATGCAAACGACGGCCGAGTCCGATGCGCCCGTCGCCCCCACGCTGACCGAATGGTTGCGTTTCCTCGGGGGGGACAGTGCGGGAGTGTTTCCGCCGCGCGACGCGCGTCGCGCGGAAGAACCGCTGGTGTACATTCCCGAATACCACGAACCGAAATACGCCTATCCCCTTGTTGTTTGGGTGCAATCGCCGGGTCGCACGGCCGACGCCGACTTCCATCGGGTCATCGAGGGGATCAGCGAGCGGAACTACGTCGGCCTCGCGTTTCGACCGGCGTCCTTGACGGGGGGCGCGACGGAGTTCGACGAACTCGAATCCGACGCCGACCGCCTGGCGCGATTGGTGACCGCCGCCCGGAAGCGGACGCGGATCCACAACGAGCGCGTGTTTCTGGTCGGCACCGGCGTCGCGGGCACGTGGGCGCTGCGTTTCGGGCTGAGCCGTCCGGAATGGTTCGCGGGTGTCGCGGCGTTCGACGCCGCATGGCCCGGCGCGGATCGGTTGCTGTCGCGATATCGCTCGCTGCGTGGCAAGCGCGTGTTGCTGGGGGGCACAAGCTCCAAAAGCGACAATCGCGCCGCAGGCGAGATCGGCGCGCGGCTGTTGCACTCGGCCGGGATGACCGTCTGCCAACGCCGCTATGCGGCGGGTAGCGCGGGCGATTCCGCGAAACTGGCGGACCTCAACCGCTGGATCATGCGGGAAATCTATCCGACGCCCGCGATCGTCGAGGACTGAGCGGGGACGGGGGCGCGAAGGGGGAGTGACGACCGCCTTGGCCATCTTCCTCCCCTCACGTCGATTCGTCACGTGCCCGCTCAGCGCGAGTGGGATGTCGAGTTGGTCGCGACCATTGCGGCGGTTGCCGGTCGTCGCGTTTCCGGCGTCGTCGGGGAAGGGGTCCGACGGGGTGTTTCGCGAGTCGGCTCGCGCGAGCCACCGGCCGCCTCGATGAATTCGATCAGGCGACGATCGTATTCGACGGGGTCGGCGCGGCGGTTCCCGTTGTGTTTGGCTCCCGGCACGACCCAGGCCCGTTCCTTCGGTTGCCGCGTAATGCGTTGCAACCGCAGCGTGAACCTGGGCAACACGTACGAGTCGCGCTCCCCAGAGATCATGAACACCGGCACCCGCTTGAGCTTGCGGAGCGCGGGCTCGACATGCGCGAACGGCGTCGGTCTCCGCCGCGCGCTGCACCACTCCACGATCCGCAGCGTCGACGCCACATGCCAGCGCGGCAGCAGTTTGAGCATCCAGTCCGGGACGTACAAACCCGCCCAACGATTGAAGAAGAACATCATCATCGTTCGAGCCGAGTACGCCCCGTCGGCCACCACGCAACAGGCCCGTCCCGCGGACAACCTTGAGGCCGCCACGAGGGCCGCTCCCGCGCCGCGCGACACGCCGAACAGCGTCAACGGCAACCCGGCCAACCGCTCGTCGCGGGCGGTCCGCTCCACGGCCGCCATCACGTCCGTGACTTCGACTTCGGTCAGCCAATGGTGCGGCCTGTGACCGTCCGGACCGGGATCGCTCTCCCCCTGACCCCGGAAATCGAACGCCAGGACCAGGTACCCGAGATCCAACAGCCCGCGGCAGTAAGCCGGGGCCGACCAGCGGTCGGAGCCGAGTTCCGGACAAAACACGACCACACCGCGCGCGGCGCGTCCGTCCGGTGATGTCTCGGGGAAGAACAAGGCCGCGGCCAGCGTACGGTCCGGCCCGACCGGAATCCGCAGGACTTCGGCGGCGGGGTCGACCGGATGCCGTTCCACATGGAACGGAGGCGGCGTCTCGAAAATCGGCTGGGCGATACGGACGGCGTACACGCGAAAAATCGCGTCCGCGACCAGGATCGCCCCGAGGATCGCCAGCATCGTCGCCACGCCCGACCCCCGTTCGAGGATGCCGTTCCGGCCTGACTTCCGTGTCGTGAATTCGTGCGGAGCGCCCTTCGTCGCGCAAGCCTGGCGGTCAGCCCTTGTATTCCGAGAAGATCAAGGAAATGTTCTGCCCGCCGAACCCGAAACTGTTCGACAGCGCCGTGGCGACCGGGGCCGCGCGGGCCGCGTTCGGCACATAGTCGAGGTCGCATTCCGGATCGGGCGTTTCGTAGTTCATGGTCGGCGGCAGGATGTCGTCGCGCATGCTGAGCAGACAGACGATCGCCTCGACGCTCCCTGCGGCGGCGATCAGGTGACCCATCATGCTCTTGATGCTCGACACGGGAGTCGAGCGGGCGTCCTCTCCCAACGCCTGCTTGATCGCCAGCGTTTCGACGCGGTCGTTGACTTCGGTGCTGGTGCCGTGCGCGTTGATGTAGTCGATCTGGTCGGTGTTGAGTCCCGCGTCGCGCAGCGCCATCTTGATGCACGACACGGCCCCGCGCCCTTGCGGGTGGGTGTCGGTGATGCGGTAGGCGTCGGCGGTCGATCCGTAGCCGACCAACTCGCCGTGGATGTGCGCGCCGCGGCGTTTGGCGTGCTCGAGCTCTTCGAGCACGACCATGCCGGCTCCCTCGCCCAACACGAAGCCGTCGCGGTTGCGGTCGAATGGGCGCGACGAACCCTTGGGATCGTCGTTCTTCGTCGACAGGGCCGTCAGCAGGTTGAACCCCGTCACTCCAAACGGGTGGATCATGCTGTGCGAACCGCCCGACAGCATCACGTCCGCGTCACCCCGACGGATGATCTCGGCCGCCTCGCCGATCGCCTGACTGGAGGCGGCGCAAGCGGTCAGACAATTCAGGTTCGGACCTTGCGCGTTGAACAGCGCCGCCAAATGCCCGGCGGGCATGTTCGGCTCTTGCTCGAGTTCGCCGATCGGATCGAGCTCCCGAAGGCCGGCCCTGGTGAATTTCGCCAAATCGAATTCGCCATTCTCGCCGCGAGCCTCGGAGATCAATTTCATGAACTGACGGAAGTCCTGCTGACCCTCGCCCGCCCCCAGATACACCCCGAAGCGGGGCGGTTCGACGGTCGTGTCGGAAATGCCGGCGTCCTTGACCGCTTGCACCCCCGCGCCGATGGCGAAATGAATATTCCGCCCCGCGTGCGAGTACCGCGCCGGATCGTCGACGTACTGACCGAGGTCGAACCCTTTGACTTCGGCCGCGATCTTCGTGGGAAAATTGCCCGCGTCGAAATGGGTGATCCGGCCGATGCCCGACCCACCCTCGCGCAACACCTTCCACATGTCCTCGACGGTCTTGCCGATAGGAGTGACGACTCCGATCCCCGTGATGACCACACGACGTTTCATGCGCTGTTCCTCGCCCCGCCCTCGCCGGCCTCGGCCGCGTACCCGTCCATCGCGTTACGGTCTTCCGGAACCGACCATTGGATTATGGCACATTCGTCGGACGCGTTCACGCGCCGGGAGGGGCCGTCCCGGCCTTGCCGACATCCATCACGCCCAACAGGCGCATGGTGAACACGAAATTCTTCTGGTCGATCTTCTGTCCACCCGCCGCGTCGGACGACACGTGGGCAAACAGAATTTCGGCTTCCGCGACGAGACGATCCCCCACGTGCGCGGAGCACTCGGTCATGCCGCCGTCGTCCCGTTTGTCGATCAGCCGTGCGGTGTAGGTGAGCGTGTCCCCCGGCGTCGCCCAACCGTGGAATTCCACCTTGGGAATCTTCGCGAGGATCACCACGTTCTCGAACTGCGAAGTCTCGCCCAGCAGAATCCCCCCGGTCTGCGCCATCCCCTCGATCATGAGGGACGTGGGCATCACGGGAAAACCGGGAAAATGGTCGTGCAGATGGTCCTCGGCGAGCGTCACGTTCTTGATCGCCCGCGCCATTTCGCCGCTTTTGAATTCGACGAACCGGTCGATCCAAATCCACCGCATTCCACACCTCCCCGAGGGGGCGAAACCTATCGAGCGTCGCCCGCCGATTCACATCGCCCGCCGATTTGCGTCATTGGCCGATTCGCATCCGTGGCCACTTGGCGTCCGTGGCAAAATCGCGACGCCACGTCCGTAAACGCACACGGGAACGCGCGGCCGAACCGACGCGTCCCCGTACCGTACCGAAACCGCGCACAAGGCCGGCGCCGGGGGCAAGCCCGCGTCCGCACCGACCGCGCGATTTCCTCAGGCCGCCAACTTGGTCGCCAGATACTTGACCACCATGCCGACGGTGAACAGGTCGTTGATGTTCTCGACGCGAGGATCCGCCGCGAACGCGTTCACGTCGGCGTAAGGCAGACGCTTGCGCAGTTCGTCGATCCCCGCCGCCGTGACCTTGCCGTCCGCCACGAACGATTGGTCCGCCATGGCGAGGTTCTCGGGGAACAGCTCGCCCCGCGGAATCTTGATGGAGAAGTTCTTCTCCAGGCGGAAGATGATGTCGAGGAAGTCGATCGACTCGGCCCCCAGATCGCCAATGAGCGAAGCACCCATCGAAACCTCGTCGTCGTCCACTCCGAGGGCGTCGACCAGGGTGACTTTCACCTTCTCGTAAATCTCTTCTTGCGTAGGCATCCAAACTTCTCCTGGCGGCGGCCCGACCACGCACCCTTCGGCGCGAATGGCCAACCGATTCTCCGCGTGTCACCCGGGTGGCACCGCAGTGCCGTTTCGCGACCAGGCCCGGGTGCGAAGACCCGTCGCGACGAAATTGTTTTCTTGTTTTGGTGGGGCCGTGCACCCGGTGGTGTGGCCCGGCAAGCTGTTTTCAGAAACCGCCCAGCGAAAGCCCGCCATCCACGGTGAGGACTTGCCCCGTCATGTACGACGCGTCGTCGCCGACCAGGAACGCCACCGCGCCGGCGATGTCCGCTCCCTGACCCAAGCGCTTCAGCGGAATCCGCTTCTTGATCTCTCCTTCGAAGGCGTTTCGCACCGCGACCGTCATGTCGGTCTCGATGAAGCCCGGAGCGATGGCGTTGACCGTCACCCCCCGACTGGCAAGTTCCGTCGCCAAACAACGGGTGAAACCTTCGATCCCCCCCTTGCTGGCGGCGTAGTTCGCCTGGCCCTTGTTACCGTGATTGGCAGCGACGCTCGACATGTTGACGATTCGGCCCGACCGTTGCGACATCATCGGGCGCGTGACGGCTTGGCAGAAATTGAACACGCTGTCGAGATTGGTCTGCAGGACCTCGCGCCATTGCTCTTCAGTCATCATGGCCAACAGAGTGTCGCGCACGATGCCGGCGTTGTTGACGAGAATGTCGAGCCGGCCCCACGCTTCGACGATTTTGGTCACCAGGGCGTCGGCCGCGGCCTTCGACTTCACATCGCACGCGTGAGCCTCGACCTGGCACCCCTCGGCCGTCAACTCGGCGACCAAAGCGTTCGCCGCGTCGGCGTTCGACTGATACACGAAGGCCACTTTGGCCCCGTCGCGAGCCAAGCGCGTGACGATGGCCTTGCCGATCCCACGACTGCCGCCGGTGACCAGCGCCGTTTTACCGTCCAACTTGCCCATATCTCGGCTCGTTTCCCCCGCCGCTTCGCGGCGCGTGTTCGTTGAGTGGCCCGCGTCACCGCCGCATCCGGCGGATATCGCGTCCTATGTTCGATGACAGCCACCCCGAAGAGGATGGATGCGGGCGATCAACCCGCAGGCTGCCAGATCTGTCGAAAGACATCCTTGGCCGCGTCGATGGCCAAGGCGTCCGCCTTCGCCATCGACGGATTCGCATCGGCCAGATTGAATCGTTTGAGCACGAGCCGGGCGGAAACCGCCGACAACCCGTCCACGGTTCCCGTCCCTTTGAGGGTGCACTCGCCGTCCACCCAGGAAACCACGTCCAGCGAGACCGCCAAGGCCTTGCCGGGACTCACAAAACTGTTGAACTTCACCGCCTTCGCCTGCCGCAACATGACGGTGCTGTAAGCGAACTCCTCGCTCGCCTTCATGAGCCAAGCCCCGGCTTGCGTCAGGGCCTCGATCATGAGCACCCCAGGCAGAACGGGAAATCCGGGGAAGTGATCCGCCAGATATTCCTCGGCCAGCGAGAGGTTTTTGATGGCTGCGATCGACTTCCGCGGCTCCAGCCGCTGAATCCGATCGATCAATTGGAAACGCATGGAGTCGGTGACAATCGTTGGAAGAGTGACCGTCGAATCGGAACCACCCGGAACCCGGATGACCCCGCCTGTCGGTCGTCATACGGCAAACAACAACCCGGACCGGAGACGGCAACTTCGACGGCCTCGTATTCTTGAGGCCCTCGAATCGTGTTCCGGCAACTCGAGCCGCCCGCAAATCCCGCACGGCAGGCTTCGCGCATCGGTTTTTCGGGACATTTCGCGAAGCGGAGTTTTGCCCGCGAAAAAATCGAAACAGCCAGTATACGGCTGGCGGATGCGAGTCTCAACCCCACTCCAAGCCCAAGCAGGGCCTTCGCTTTTTTCGGCGCGTAACGTGCAGGGGAGTTGTGGTGGAGTTTGACGGAGCTGTGTTCACGTTCACGGAGGGGGAGTTATGTCGACGGCCTGCGCGGGGAACTTGCTTGCCAGAT
>JBIKMW010000028.1:0-62286 GCA_044359065.1 Planctomycetales bacterium
GAACATCCTCTGCATCTTCGACGGCGGGAACATCTCGTCGCAAAACCTCGACGCGATCCGCTGCTACGAAGAGTACGTGGCCATGCGGAAGTACTTCGGCTGGATGCATATCAAGGACTATCGCATCGACCGGTCGCTCCCGTGGACGGGGGTCGTGGACGAAGAGCGGTTGAAGAACTTCGTTCCGTGCGACGTGGGGGACAGCGGCCACGAGTTGATCCTGCGCGACCTGAAGGAACACCTCGTCAAGCTCGAGAAGAAGCTCCAGAAGATGGGAGTACCCGGCGTGTTCCTCGAACTCGAACCCCACCTCAAGGGAGGGGGCCAGTTCGGCGGATTCAGTGGTCCGGACGGCCTTGGGGTGGCCTGCCGCGCGCTCTGCCGCCAACTCGACTACCTGGGAATCGACTACAACCTGCGGGGCTTCGAGCACATCCGCGCGGCACGTGGTTTTTGACGGTTAGGGACCCGGTTCTCCACGTCTTGCCGACCTCGGCGACGACGCGTGAAATCGCGTGATCTTTTCCGGACGCGCAAACCGGGGAAAACGGCGCGGCAAGCCTTGCGGGGTTGGGGGGGACTCGTCATTCTCACGCGACGCGCGACCGGACGGAAAAGCCGTCCGGATTGAGGTTTACTCGCCGTTGCAAGTCGACTATAGAACGCGCTCGCGGGAGTTTTACGCCCGTGCGGGGGCGGTCTTCACGGCCGGTCGCGCACTCGCGGAACAAGCGTTTTCGGCGTGGAATCGCGTGGCGTACGCCGCAGCGATGTTCGCGTCCGGGGCGAAATCCCGCCCACATCCTCGTTTTTCACCGGTTATCACACCCGTTCCGATATTCCGCCGGTTTCCGGGGGCTTGGCAGACTGTTGAATCGCCGTTTGGACGACGGGAATCGCTCGTGAAGTCGCGAGTTTTCCCAAGTTGCCAGCCGGGGTTTTCAACAGGCTTGGTCAGCCTTCCGACAGCCTCGGATCAAGGACGATTTTTTCGACCGCGCGACGTTCCGGAATCGCCCGGACAACGTCGCGGTCCACCAGGAGGGATTACGTGTCCAGCGAAGACATCGAAAAGAAGGTTCTCGACATCGTCAGCGAGCAGCTCCAGGTGGATCGGGCCGAGTTGTCGCTCGAAAAGTCGTTCCTCGGCGACCTCAAGGCGGATTCGCTCGACCTCGTCGAACTCGTGATGGAGTTCGAGGACGAGTTCAAGATCAGCATTCCGGACGAAGACTACGAGAAGATCAAGACGATCGGCAACGCGGTCGAGTACATCAAATCGCATCAGTAGATCGCACCGGTCGCGATCCGGATTCGCCGCGTGCAGCGCGGCACGGATGTCGTCTCGGGACGGATGTCGTGAATCGCCGTCGACCGGAAAGACTCTTCGGCAGGGACGCCGCGGGGGTCCGGTGGCTCGGCACGCAGGGCGGACGGCGGGCGAAGCGCGGCGCGATCGCGCCTCGCCGGGGTCGTCAATGAGGCGGGACTTCGCAATGACCAGGCGCGTGGTGGTGACGGGAATCTCGGTCGTGACGGCCCTCGGCCACGAGACCGGCGAATTCTGGGATCGTCTCTGCGCCGGCAAAAGCGGCGTGAGCAAGGTCCAGCGTTTCGAAGTCGACGACTTCAAAGTCAACTTCGGGGGCGAGATCAAGAACTGGGACGACGGCAACGACCTCATCCCCCCGCGCGAATTCAAGAAGATGGACCGGTTCGTCCAGTTCGCGGTCTACGGGTCCATCAAGGCCCAGCGGCAGTCGGGTTACGACTTCTCGCAGGGGGATCCGTACCGCCATGGCGTGATGACCGGCAGCGGCATCGGCGGGTTGCAGGAGATCGAGGACCAGCACTCGGTCCTGTTCGACCGCGGGCCGACGCGCGTTTCGCCGTTCATGATCCCCAAGCTGATGGTGAACGCCGCCAGCGGCAACATTTCCGTCTGGTTCGGCCTGAAGGGGCCCAACAGCGCGGTGGCGACGGCCTGCGCGAGCGCCTCGAACGCGATCGGCGACGCCGTGCGGTGGATCCAATGGGGTCACGCGGATGTCGTGATCGCCGGTGGCAGTGAATCGGCGATCACGCCGATGGGGCTGTCGGGCTTCGCCCGGATGAGCGCGCTCTCCACCCGCAACGACGACCCGACCCGCGCCAGCCGACCGTTCGA
The DNA here is from genome assembly GCA_044359065.1 of Planctomycetales bacterium. GTDB lineage: Bacteria > Planctomycetota > Planctomycetia > Planctomycetales > Planctomycetaceae > JAIXZD01. The sequence goes on from JBIKMW010000028.1 coordinate 2,168, forward strand.
CCGGGACCGCGACGGCTTCGTGATGGCCGAAGGGGCGGGGATGTGCATCCTTGAGGAGTACGAACACGCCAAGCGCCGCGGGGCCAACATCCTCGCCGAGGTGCTGGGCTACGGCATGAGTGCCGACGGCAGCCATATGACGGCCCCCGACCCCGAAGGTCGCGGTGCCGCCCGCGCCATGCAGAACGCCCTTTCCGACGCGAAGCTGAATCCCTCGGACATCCAGTACATCAACGCCCACGGGACGAGCACCCCCCTGGGTGACAAGGCCGAAACGCAGGCGATCAAGAGCGTCTTCGGGGCCGAAGCCAAACGCGTGGCGGTGTCGAGCACGAAGAGCCAGTTGGGGCACTTGCTGGGCGCCTCGGGCGGAGTCGAGTTCGTCATCTGCGTGCTGGCGCTCCAGCACCAGATCGCGCCGCCGACGATCAACCTCGACAACCCCGACGAAGGGTGCGATCTCGACTACATCCCGCACCAGGCGCGACCGATGCACCTCGACAAGATCCTGTCGAACAGCTTCGGCTTCGGCGGACACAACGCCTGTCTGGTGCTGGGGCGGGTGTAGCGGCTGCGCACCGCTTGAAACGGGAACCGCGTCGGCGAAGAGACACCGCTTCGACGTGATGCGGCCGGGAGCGACTCCTCGCCTCACACCCGCAAATCCTCCGCCGCCCCTTTCAGCGCCGCCGCGTGGCGTCGCCGGATCGGTTCGACAACCTGCGCGACGAACGTGTCGACTTGCTCCGGAGAGCGCCCGACGTAGCGGCTCGGATCAAGCACGTCGCCGAGGTCGATGTCGGCGAAGGCCGCGTCGCCGCGGAGCCGGTCGAGGAGGTCGTTCGCGAGGCCTTCTTCCTTCACTGTTCGTCCCGCCGCCTGGCTGTGCACGCGGATCCGTTCGTGCAGGTCTTGCCGGTCTCCACCGCGGCGGACCCCCTCCATCAGGATGTTCTCGGTCGCCATGAACGGCAGTTCGGCCAGCAGTCGCGATCGGATCACCTTCGGATAGACGACCAACCCGTCGACGATGTTGCGGAACAGGATCAACACCGCGTCCGCCGCGAGGAACGCCTGCGGAATGGTCAGGCGTCGATTGGCGCTGTCGTCGAGGGTCCGCTCCATCCACTGCACGGCGGCGGTTTGACCGGCCCCGGTGGCGACGCTGAGGATGAACCGCGCGAGGCCGCACATCCGCTCGGACCGCATGGGGTTCCGCTTGTAGGCCATTGCCGACGAGCCGATCTGCTTCTCCTCGAACGGCTCCTCGATCTCCTTGAAGCTTTGCAACAGCCTCAAATCGCTGCCGGTTTTGTGAGCGGAGGCGGCGATCCCTTCCAGGACCGACAGGACCTGGGCGTCGACCTTGCGTGTGTACGTCTGCCCGGTGACTGCGAAGGCGTCGCCGAAGCCCATCTTGCGGGTGACGAGGGCGTCGAGCTGCGTCACCTTCGCGTGGTCGCCGTGGAACAGTTCAAGGAAGCTCGCCTGCGTGCCGGTCGTCCCCTTCGCACCCCGGAAGCGGAGTGTCGCCAGGCGGTGTTCGAGTTCTTCCAGATCGAGCACGAGTTCGTAGCACCACAGCGTTGCGCGTTTGCCGACCGTCGTGGGCTGTGCGGGCTGCAGGTGCGTGTAGGCCAGGCACGGCAGGTCGCGGTACTCGGTCGCGAACTTGGCGAGCCGGTCGATCACCGAAACCAGTCGATCGCGAAGCAGCTCCAACCCGCGCCGCATCAGGATCAGGTCGGTGTTGTCGGTGACGTAACAACTGGTCGCACCGAGGTGGATGATCCCCTTGGCCGAGGGACAGCGGTCGCCGTAGGTATGGACGTGGGCCATCACGTCGTGACGCAGTTCCTTCTCGTACTTCGCGGCGAGGGCGAAGTCGACGTCGTCGACGGCAGAGCGCAGCTCCTCGATCTGCGCAGTGGTCACCGGCAGTCCGAGTTCATGCTCGGCCTCGGCCAACGCGACCCACAGGCGGCGCCAGGTCGACTGGATCGACTGCGGCGACCACAGGCGGCTCATCTCCTTCGAGGCGTAACGACCGATGAGTGGGTTGGAATATTGATCGTGACTCACTGGGGGCGGGTCCTGGGGATTGCTGAAGTGAAGCTCGGGAACCACGAAGGGCACCAAGAATCACGAAGGAGGCACAAAGGGTTGGGGGGGACGGGAGGATTGAACCACCAAGGCACCAAGGCACCAAGGAAGGCAAGGGGACAGGGGAATTCGGACCGCCCTTTGGTGTTCTTGGTGAAGCCTTTGTGAACTTTGTGGTGAATGAGTCTTGCGAGCTGACGCCGAGTCGGGAGCTTCCGCCAAACGTCGCATCGGACGGCAAGGGGTTTTCCGGTGGGAGGCCGTGCGATACCATCCCGACCATGTCCCCATGCGGGGGCGTGAAATCGGGTCGCGGGACTCGATTCGTAGCACATCCCGGTTCGGCGAACCATCAAGAGGCAGACATGTCCACTCCCATCGAATCCCTCGTCGCGTGCGGCACGAAGCTGTGGCTGGACAGCATCGATCCGGTGCTTGTGGCGACGAACCGCCAATGGGGGGCCACGGGGGCCACCTCGAACCCGATCATTGTCTCGGGGCTGCTCAACGACAAAGAAGGCCGGTTCGACAAGGATATCGCCGCCTTCATGGCGCAAGGGCTGGACGACGAAGCGGTCGCCTGGGCGATGACCGACCTGCTCGTGAAGAATGCCCAGGCGGCCTTCGCCGACATCTGGACGAAAACGAAGGGGAACGACGGGTACGTGAGCTTCGAACTCGACCCGCTCCTCGAAGACGCCTCGTGTACTCTCTCCGTCGCCGACAAGGCGAAGAAGTACATCGAACTGGGCAAGAAGTGGGCGGCTGGTCACACGAACCGCATGATCAAGGTTCCGGCCACTCCCGGCGGACTCGCGGCACTGGAAGAACTCTGCGCCGCCGGAATTTCGCTGAACGTCACGCTGATCTTCAGCCAGCGTCAATACCACGCCGCCCGCGAAGCGGTTTGGCGCGGTGCCCAGCGCCGTGCATCGCTCGACCAGTTCAAGTCGGTCTACAGCATCTTCGTGAGCCGCATCGACGAGTACACGAAGAAGGCGTGCCCGGGTCTGAGCCCTGCGGCGCAAGGGGTCGTTGGCCTCGTCAACGTGAAGCGGCTGTGGGCCGAAAACAGCACGTGGTGGAACGACAAGAAACTGCCGCTGCAGCAGGAGATCATTTTCGCGAGCACGGGGAACAAGGTTCCCGGCGGCGCGGCCGACCGCTACGTTGAACAACTCGCCGGATCGGACATCCAGACGAATCCCCCGGCCACGAACGATGGCGTCCAAAAGCAGGGGAAGAGCTACTCCAAGCTCGTCGACCAGATGCCCCCGCTTGAAGTCCTGGCCGAGATCGACCGCACGGTCGACTTCATCAAGATGGAAGAGACGCTGATGGCCGAAGGCCTCCAGAAATTCGCCGACCCACACAAGGGGTTGCTGGCCCTCATCGGCGAAAAACGGAAAAGACTCGCCAGCGCGTGACCCCGCCGCGGGTGACCACCGCAGCGATTTCTACCGCTGCGATTTTCCCCTCGACGATGCTGCGATCTCCACGAACGCGAACCGCCCCGGAATCCGCAGGGATTCCGGGGCGGTGTTCTTTGGTGAAGTCGTCGCGGGCGACCAAATCTTCGATCGCATTGACCTCCAGCCGCTCTTCTAGTGTGCCGACCTGAAGTTGCGGGACATTAAATGCGTGCGAAAAACGTGTGCCACTGGCTACGCCAGTGCGAACGGGAACACGCACACACGGCACTGGCAGAGCCAGTGGCACACAACCGATCAGGTCCCATCTGCCCGATTCACTACACTAGCGGCGGGCGGCGCACAATTCCCCCTACTCGACCGTGTAGTCCTTCGCGAGCACCTCGAACGCGTCCACGTTCGTGTCGGTCAGGCCGCTGTCGCGCACGATCTCCGCCCGCGCACCCCGTCCCCCCGTCAATTCCTTCGCCTCGGCCACGATCCGACCGGTCGAGTCGTACCGATAGGTCAATTCCACCGGCGACCCCGCCGGCAGGTTCGCTGGCAGGTCGGTGATCCGGAAATCGCCGATGAGCGTGCAAGCCGACACGTCGCTGGCTTCTCCTTGCAGCAGTTTGACGTGCACCCGCTGCTGATTGGCCACGTTCGTCACGAAGCGTTGGCTGATCGAATAGGGGATGGTCGAGTTCTTCGGGATCATGATGTGGTTGACTTTGCGGGTCCGGTCCGCCGGATTGCTGATCTCGACACCCAGCGAGTGCGAGTTCACGTCCGTCGCCTTCACCGACCGCAACCGGTTCGCCACCGTCTGCCCCAGCTTCGACTGCCCGTCCGTCAGCCGCGCCTCAAGAATCGCCGCGTGAATCGCGGCCCCTTGGGCAACCGCGGTTTCCGGGTCGACCGTTCGCGAAGGAGCCTTGCCGGACACCTCCTTGAGCATCTTCGACACGGCCGGCATATGAGTTGACCCCCCCACCAGCACGATCACTTCGAGCTGGCCCATTTCGATGCCCGCCTGCTGCAACACGAGTTCCGTCGTGTCGCGCGTCCGCTGCATCAGGTCCCCCGTCATTCGCTCGAAGTCGGTCCGCGTCAGATTGACGGTCAGCGTTTTTCCCTCGAAGTAGAGGGTGATCGGCGTCTGCGGCTTTTCGGACAACTGCCGTTTCGCCTCTTCGCACTCGGCGGCGAACTGCATCCGCGTTTCGGGGTCCATCAGCGGGTCCGAGCCGAACTTCCGTTTGAACTGTTCGGCCACGTGTTCGACGATCCGCTGCGTCCAGTCCAACCCCCCGAGCATCACGTCCCCGTCCGTCGCCAGGACGCGGAAATTGGTGGGCGAATACCGCACGACCGTCACGTCGAACGTCCCCCCCCCAAGGTCGTACACCATGATGTTCTTTTCGCGACCAGTCAGGTCCGGTCGCCCCAGTTCGCCCGTTTTCCACGCGTATGTCAGGGTTGCCGCGGTCGGCTCGTTGATGATGTCGATCACGTTCAGGCCCGCGATCTTCCCCGCGTCCTGCGTCGCTTTCCGGCGCACGTCGTTGAAGTAATAAGGGACGGTCACGACCGCGTTGGCGATCGGCCCGCAGATCTTTTCGGCGTCCTGTCGCAGCTTCTTCAGGATCAGAGCCGAGATGAACTCGGGGGTCAGTTTCTTCCCCTGATAGACCTTGAACCAGTCCTTGTTCCCCATCTGGCGCTTGACCGCCTCGATGATGTTTTCGGCCGGCTCGATCGCGATCCGTTCCGGATTGGGGCCGACGATCACGTGCCCGGAATCGCCCAACAGCACGACCGAGGGGGTGATCACCCGTCCGTCGGCGTTCGGGAAGCAAACGGGATTGCCCTCCGCGTCAAGCTGCGCGATGGTGGAAAACGTCGTGCCGAGGTCGATACCGACGGTTTGGCCTTCCATCAACTTCATGAAAACCGCCTCGCTCTTGGGGGTCGCTCTGGGTTTCGATGCGGGAGTTCGACTCCGACAGTCACATGTCTTCCGACGCTCGAATGCTAGGCGGACGACCCGCGGGGTTCGCTCGCCGGTCCGCCCCGTCGGGCGGAATTCCCGCGCGATCGCGCGGTGCCCCGATTCTCGGGCGCTCGCGCACCGAAAGCAATCAAAACCCCCCTCGGGGTGTGCGGGGAAGACACCTCAAGCCCTCATCCCCCTTTCACAACGGTTTTTCGTTGTCACCCGTCATCCACCCCGCGGGGGAGCGGGCTGCGCCTCGAAAGTTTCGGTCGGCCCCAGGTAACGCCAGCGGCCCTCGGGGAGCTTGCCCAGCCGCACCCCGCCGATTCGCACCCGCTTCAACCCTGTCACCCGCAGTCCCACCAGTTCGCACATCCGACGGATCTGACGTTTCTTCCCTTCGACCAGCAACATCCGCAATTGGTCGTCGTTGATCGCCTCGACCACCGCCGGGCGCAACGGTTCGCCGTCCAATTCCAGCCCGTGTCGCAGTCTCGTCAACGCGTTGTCGTCCATCGCCCCCCGCACGCGAACGAGGTACTCCTTCTCGATCTCCGAGTTTTCCCCCGTCAACTGCTTGGCGATCCGTCCGTCCTGCGTGAACACGATCAGCCCCTTGCTGTCGATGTCCAGCCGCCCCGCCGGGGCCAGGCCCCGCAACTGCGACGGCTCGAACTCTCCCACGCGGCACTCCTCCCAGCGATTTTCGGGAGTCAGCAGCTTGACGGCCGGCTCGTACCCCTTCTCCGGTTGTCCCGAAACAAACCCGACCGGTTTATTCAGCAGAAACGTCGCCAGCTTCGATTGTTCGCGCCGTGCCGCGGGCAACAATTCGATCCGGGCGGTTTCGGGGACACGCACCCCCAACACGTTCGTCACAACTCCGTCGACGAGCACCCAGCCGCGCGCAATGAACTCGTCCGCCTCGCGACGCGAGCACAACCCGCGGGAGGCCATGAGTTTTGACAGTCGAACCGGTTCCGGTGGCTCGTGCATCGGCTGATCGCGCGCGTGAAGATGCGCCAATCAGTTCTTGGCCGAGCATCCGGAGCGCGGGATGGGGCAAAAGAACGGGCGTGAGGGTGAAGGCAACGGCGGCGGGATAAAGCACCGCCAGCTCAACGTGAACGAACCGTTAACGTATCGCGCCGGCGTACGCTTCGCCAGACTACCCCGCGCGGCCCGTGCAAACGGGCGTCTTCCGCTCGTCGACAACGAGTCTTGATTCCGTTGATGTGCACAAAAACCGTTCGACCGAAAGAATTGCCCGCTTATCAGGCAGGCTGCACGAATAAGAAGCGGAGAACCGACAGCGGGTTGGTTTGCGTGTACGATTTTTCCGTGGACATGTTGGGGAATGAGGTTTGCACGCCACGCGGGTCCGCTCGTAGAGTCTCCGGCCATCGGCCCCGGACTTGAAGCGGGTCTTGGCTCTGTGGAAGGCTCGCGCTCATGCCTGAAGCTGAACTTGCGATCACATTGCATTTGGTCGACCCGGCCGACGGGCGTTCCGTGCAATCCTGGTCGTTTCAAAAGGGACGCGTCACGATTGGACGCGATTCGTCCGCCGACCTCCCCCTGCTTGACCAATACGTGTCGAGGATCCACGCGGAGTTGTTGCACGGCGAAGAGGGCTGGTCCCTCAACTGCCTGGGGCGCAACGGCGTCTATGTGGACGGCAAGAGCGTCGACAAATGCCGCCTGTTCCCGGGAATCACCTTTCGCCTGGCAAGCGTTGGCCCCATGTTTCGCTTCGATCCGAGCACGGAGTCGACCGGAACCTCGACAGTCTGCTTCGATCACACCTCGATGCTGGTGCTCGAGCTCAATCCCACCGACGTCCGTCAGCGTGTCGACGAAATCGCCGTCACCGATTATTTCCAACAACTCCAGCAAAAGGCCCGACAACTTCGTCGTGACCGCACGGCCACATAAGGCCCGTTTCATCCCTGCCCCCGCCAAACCGGACTCACTCCATGAAGTTCATTCCGTGACGATCAACCGGTTCGCAACGATCAAACCTCCAATGTTCATACGGGAAGAGCGCTCTCCGTGTCCAAGATGATTTCAACCCACTCGTTCCGGGGTGGCACCGGCAAATCCAATACCACGGCGAATCTGGCCACCCTCCTGGCCAAAGCCGGCAATCGCGTGGGGGTGATCGACACCGACATCCAGTCCCCCGGCATCCATGTCGTGTTCGGATTCGACCAAACCAAGGCCAAGCATTCCCTCAACGACTATCTGTGGGGGCGGTGCCGTATCGAGGATGCCGCCTACGACATCACCTCGCACTGCGTCGGCAACGCCAACCCGGAGAACGATCGTCCCAAGCTGTTCCTCATCCCCTCCAGCCTCAACACCGGCGAGATCGCGCGCATCCTGCGCGAGGGCTACGATGTCGGCCGTCTCAACGACGGTCTCCACGACTTGATGGACAGATTGAGGCTCGACCACCTGCTGATCGACACCCATCCCGGGGTCAATGAAGAAACCCTGCTGTCGATCGCCCTCTCGGACACACTGATCCTCATTCTGCGCCCGGACAGTCAGGACTTTCAGGGGACGGCGGTGACGGTCGAATTGGCGCGTCGGCTGGAGGTTCCCGACCTGCTGGTCGTCGTCAACAAGGTTCCCGACGGCATGGATGCGGAACTGATCCGGGAACAAGTGGAAGGGGCCTACAACAGCGAAGTCGTGGCGTTGCTCCCATTGAACGCGGAGATGTCGCGGTTGGGCAGTGGCGGATTATTCGTGAATCGTTTTCCCGACCACCCGTTCACGCACGGCCTGCAACGTATCGTCCGCAGGCTCCTCGCGGGGGCTCCAAAAGCCTGATGCCGGAGCGTGCGGATTCGGCCGCAGGGCCGGGTTGGCAGCGTGCGGTTTCGCCGAAGTAAAAGCGCCGGAGTTTTGAAAGGGAAGCCACCGTGACGGCGACGACCGACAACGAAATGGACAAGCTGCTGGGGCAGATGAAGTCCACCACCAGCCGACTCCGGGAAGTCTTCCGGGATTTGCACGGTCGATTGGCGACCCGTGTCGACGGCCACATCGCCGACTACATCCCCGAATTGGCCACGGCGAATCCCCAGCATTTCGGCATGAGCTTCTGCGCGGTCGATGGTACGGTCGTCGAAACCGGCGATTTCCAACAGCCGTTCACGATTCAGTCCGTCTCGAAGCCGTTCGTGTTCGGCATGGCGCTCGAGGAACACGGCGTCGATCAGGTGCTGTCGAAGGTGGGGGTGGAACCGACCGGGGAAGCGTTCAATTCGATCGTGCTCGACGAAGCGTCGAATCGCCCGTTCAACCCGATGGTCAACGCGGGGGCGATCGCCACTGCGGACTTGATCCCCGGCAAGGACTATCCTGAACGCGTCAAGAAGCTGTTGGTGACGTTCTCAAACTATTGCGGTCGACCAGTTCATGTCGACAACGCGGTCTTCATGTCCGAGCGGCTGACCGGTCATCGCAATCGCGCGATGGCGCACCTGATGCGCAACTTCGGCATGGTGGGCGATCGATTCGAAGACTCGCTGGAACTCTATTTTCAGCAGTGTTCGATCGTGGTGACCGCCCACGACCTGGCCGTCATGGGGGCGACGTTGGCGCGGGGTGGTGTCAATCCACTGACGAACGCGCGGGCGATTTCGTCGGGGAACGTCAAGTACCTGCTGAGCGCCATGCTGACCTGCGGCATGTACGACTTCGCCGGGGAATGGGCATTCCGCGTCGGCCTGCCCGCCAAAAGCGGCGTGGCCGGAGGCATCGTCGCCGTGATTCCGGGCGTCGGAGGGATTGGGCTGTACTCACCCCTCCTGGACGGCAAGGGGAACAGCATCCGCGGCGTGGAAGCTTGCCTGGAACTCTCCCGCCGCTTCGGACTGCACGCGTTCGAGCAAGGGTACGAGGGGCCGACCCTGCTGAGCCAATTGCAATCGTCTCGCAGCCGCCGCTCGTCCGAGTGATGGATCGATCGGCCCGCGCAACGGAACGGGAATCGGGTCGAAGGCTCCTCGGTGACCGGCGTCGTCCCACGGAGAACTCGACCTCCGGCCCGCTGAAGTCCCCACGGGATGAGCCACGAAAGACCCGGAAGAACCGTAAAAAGCCGTTTTGGAATGGCGTGCGATGCAGTCATATATCGAGGCTGTGCGGGGGAACGGGTGTCGCGTGCGGACGTGTCGCGAGCCGCGCAACGAGGGTGGATCTTGGGGGAAGAGCAATCCGCAGGAGATCGCAGGAGGGGAGGCCGCGGATTCGTCGTGGCGGTCAGGAAGTCAGGCAGGAGCCTGACCTACGCGACTGGCCGCTCCCCACGCAGTGACACGGCATCGCCGAAGGATGAAATTCCAGCGATCTCGATGGAAACCGGTACGCCTGCCTGACATAATCAAGTGTCAATGCGTTTGAAGTCTATCGATTCGCCTAACGCTCCAAGCGGTTCTCGTTTTCCATTTCAACAGAAGGGGGCGTCATGCCCACTCCACGCCGTGGCTTTACTCTGATTGAGTTGCTGGTCGTCATCGCGATCATCGCGATTCTCATCGCTCTGCTGCTGCCTGCCGTGCAGCAGGCTCGCGAGGCGGCCCGCCGCAGTCAGTGCAAAAACAATCTGAAGCAGCTTGGCCTGGCCCTGCACAACTACCACGACAACTTCAACACCCTCCCTCCGGGAGCGATTCAGGTCTTCGAAACCAATGCGCAGAACGAAGCGACCTGGATCTCGATGATTCTGCCGTACATCGATCAAGCTCCGCTCTACAACCGCGCCAATTTCAGTTCCTGCTTTGGTTGCGTCGCCGCGCCCGGAAACCCGTCGTTTGAAATCGTCTCGCCGCTGCTGACGGCCCTCGTTTGTCCTTCCGATCCGAATTCCGGAACGCTGGCGCTGGGCATCTATCGCCGAGGGAACTACGTCGCGAACAGCGGGATCGGGGCGTTACGGAGTTCGTCGAATCCGAATGATCCCGCCCGAACGTATTCCGGGCCCTTCACGATGAACAGCAGCCGGAAATTCCGCGACTTTGTGGATGGGACCAGCAATACGGCGATGCTGGCCGAGTTGCTCAACTCCACCGGCAACGATTTTCGCGGCGTGATGCACTACCCGGAAGGTGCGCTCTACCAGCATGACCGCGTTCCCAACACGAGCATTCCCGATGAAGAACGGACAGCGTTTTGCGTCACTGGTCCGCGCGTGCCGTGTACGGGAACATCGACCTCGCACCTCAATCGCGCGTTGGTCTACTCCAGCCGAAGCCAGCACATTGGTGGCGCGCATATCACTCTGGCCGACGGATCGGTTCGATTCATCAGCGAGAATCTCTCGCTGGTGACCTGGCAGGCCTTGGGGACACAAGGGAATAGCGAAGTGCTCGGCGAATTCTAAACCGTGGGCGGGGCATTGCCCGCACGAATTCCGAGCGCTCAACTCTGGCTGTTCCCTTCTTCCTGCGAAGCCTGCGATGACCAACACTGCGATGAAACGCTCTGTGACACGGCCCGGTTGGCAACGGCTGGTTTGCGGGTGCGTGCTGGCTCTCGTCACCGGAATGAGTTGCGGATGCGGATCCTCCGGTCCACCGCGTGTCGAGATTTCCGGCACAGTGACGTGGGAAGGAAAGCCGCTGGAGTCCGGAACGATTTCCTTTATTCCGGAAGAAGACCAGCCCGGCCCGATGGCGGGTGCCCAGATCGTGCAGGGTGAGTACCAGATTCGAGCCGATCAAGGGCCGACGCTGGGCGACCATCGGGTCGAAATCCAGGCTTGGCGAACCTCGGGGGAAAAAAAGGTGGCCGGGGTGGGGGGTGCCACGACTGGTCCCTCGGCGGGGGGAGTGGCGGAGACCATAACCATGTACATCCCAGATAAGTACAACAAGAAGTCGACGCTTCAAGTGACGATCCTGCCTGAAGCCAATCAATTTGATTTCGATCTCGAAGCAGCGCCCTGATGCGGCGAGCGCACCATCGGAATGTCATCGCGGAGACTCCCAGCCAAGTAGGTCAGGCTCCTGCCTGACTTCCTGACCGCCACGACGAATCCTCGGCGTCCCATTCGGCGATCCCCTGCGGATTGCTCTCCCCCCAATATCCCTCGTCGTTGCGCGCGTCGCAATGTGGCCGCGCACAACACACGTTTCCCCACGCAGCCGAGATTTATGACCGCGTCGCGCGCCATTCCAAAACGCACTTTCACCCGCACGCGAAAAAATCTCGCTCGAATTTCCCACGTTACGGTTTTTCAAAACGTGGGATCTGCGCACGCGCCGCGCGCAAAACACCCCCGGAAACACACATCGGGTTCCCCGCGCCGCCGCGCCCTACTTTCCCGTGTTTTTCCAAGCGGAACGCGTGCGTACACCCCGTCACGCGAGATTTCGGTGCCGTTTTCCACCCCCCAAATTGGTGCGAAAACGAGAACCGACGCCTTCCACAATCCCTTTGCAGAAAGCGCGCAACAAACCGCCGTACGTTGAAGGGACCGCATTACACACTCACCCGGCACCGAGCGCCAGGAAGCGGACGACAACCATCATGGCCGACGAGCACCACCCGTTCCCCCACAACAATTCCGGCCCACGGTCCTCCGCAGGTACACTTGGTCGACGCTCCGGGGGCTCGATGACTCGACCCCGGCCACGCAGGCGATTTTCTTTTGGACCACGGGCGATCTGACCACGGACGAACGGAGTTTTTCGTTGACCGCGACCGTTGACAGCCTGAGACGCTTTCTCGAACGCTTCGCCCCTCCCGACCTGGCCGAGGACTGGGACAACACCGGGCTGTTGTTGGGGGAGCCGTCCCGTCCCGTGACGCGGGTCATGACGTGCCTCACCTTGACGCCCGATGTCGCGCGGGAGGCGATCGACGGGGGGGTGGAGCTGGTCGTCACGCATCATCCGATCTTCTTCAAGCCAGTTCGCAAGCTGGTGGGGAGCGATCCGCAGTCGCGGATGCTGCTCGATTTGATCGCCGCGCGCGTGGCGGTGTTCAGCCCCCACACGGCGTACGACAACGACGCGGCGGGAATCAATCAGCAATTGGCCGAGTCGCTGGGACTCGCGAAGATCGAACCGCTGCGTCCCGGCCAAGGGGTGGTGAAGTACGTGGTGGTCTGCTTCGTCCCCCTGCCGCATTTGGACGCGGTGCGGCAGGCGGTGTGGCGGGCCGGTGGCGGACAGATCGGCGAATACTCGGAGTGCGCGTTCCACACCGTCGGGACCGGAACGTTTCGCGGATCGGAGGACTCGAACCCGACGATCGGCCAGCCGGGACGACTGGAGGAAGTCGAGGAGGCGCGGCTGGAGTTCACCTGCTCTGATCGCTGTTTGGCGGCCGCACTGAAGAATCTCAACGACGCGCACCCCTATGAGGAGCCGGCGGTCGACGTGTATCGCCTGGAGTCTCCGTTGGGGGGGGGAGCGGGCCGGATGGGGGAACTGGCCGAGAGCATGCCATTCGAGGAATTCGTAGCGATGGTGCGTGCGAAACTCGGTTATGGACCGCTGGAAGGTGTTGGTACGGCGGACCGGATAGTTCGCAGGGTGGGGATCGTGTGCGGCTCGGGAGGGGAGTTTCTGGGGGAAGCGATCCGGCGCGGGTGCGACGTGTTCCTCACCGGCGAAGCACGGTTCCATGCGGCCCTGGAAGCCCGCGCCGCAGGAATCGGCTTGATCCTGGCGGGGCACTATGCGACCGAGCGACCGGCGCTCGAACACCTGGCCCGGCGTATCGGGGATGCCCATTCGGGCGTGACCGCCTGGGCCAGCCGCGTGGAGGCGAACCCGCTGCGGACGCTGTGAGAAGATCAAACACGGAATGCGGCCATCCGCTTCCGGTCGACCTATTTCGTGTCGGTCGCAGCAGGCTCGGGTTCGTTGGACGGCTCGCCGTCGCGCATCGATTCGCCCGGCTCATCGGTCGGTGCGGGAGCGGTGTCCGAACCCTCGGGTTCACTATCGGACTTGTCGGCGTCGGATTTGTCGGCGTCCGCGCCGCGAATCACTTCCGGCGCGTCGTCGACGCCCGGTAGATCGGGTTTCTTGCGAGGCGCGGCCACGATGATTTCGCCGGGCAGGATGGGATCGGCGTTTCCGATCGGCCTCCCCCGCAGGACGAACGAGCGCGTCGCGGCTGGCAGCAGGAAGTACAGCCTCCCCTTCGAGTCTTCGTACACGCAGCGATAGGCGCTTTTTCCGGAGACGGCCACGACGTTGAAGCCGAAACCCCCGGTCATCCGCGCGAGCATCACCGTGTCGCGAAACGCGGCGATCTCTTGCGCCGAACCTTCGCCGGTGGACTGTTTCGCCAACGCCGCCCCGAACTTTGGTGAGAGACGCTCGAGTTCCTTATCGCGGGCCGCGTTGAGCCGCTCCGAGTTCTTGATCGTCCACCGCAACAGGGCCGAGCGGCTGTTCGGATCGACCCGGTACACCACTCCGTGCGGTCCCTCAGACAGTTCGAGCCACACCTTTTCCTGCTTGGCGACGACATCGATCCGCGAGGTGTTCGACCGGAGCGACACCGGTTCGTCGTCCAAAGACTTGAGCATGCGCTTGAAATTGGCGCGGGTCATGCCGAACGACGCCGTGTCCATGGAGACCGCAGGAAAGCGAAAGCGTTCCAATCGCTCGTACTGCAATTCGGCGTACATCGACTCCGCCGGACGATAGAACATCCAGCCGGCGACGCTAAAGAAAACCGCGAAGAACAGGGTCGGCAAGACCCAGCCCTTGTCCCCGGAAGGGCGGCGTCGAGATTTCGTCAATGGGGACGTGGCCACGACGGGAGCGGCTGCCGCCGCCGCGAAGTCGGGCATCGATTGCGAGTACATGCCGGGAGCCAGCTCCGGCAGAGCGTGGCCCGTCGCGATTTCTCCATCGGAGTCAGCCGCGCGAGCGTTGGCATTCGCGGCGCGCGGGTCGGGGACCAGCAATTTGGCTTGGCACTGTGGACAACGCCCCTTTTTCCCCGCGGCGGCCTCGGGGACGCGAATCGCCGCCGAGCATCGGGGGCAGCCGAATTCGATCTGTCTTTGGGGAGGGGGAGGGACATCCGGGACCTGCAACTTCGCCTGACAGGTCGGACAGCGCCCGGTCTTGCCGACGGCCTCGTCCGGGACCTGGATCGAAGATGCGCAGCGCGGGCAGTCGAACAGAATGGCCATGGGACTTCTCGGCGAACGGAGCGGTGCCAACGGTCGCCCGCTCCGCGGAAGCCGCGGGAAGGGGCGCATTTCGCGGTCGCGATAAATGCGGGTCTGTCGTCGTGCCCTCGGTGGGGACTCGGGCGACGAGATTCCGGGACAAACACGCCGGGACGGAGTTCAGGGGTGGGCGATTCTGGCGGGATGCGGCGGGGGTGCCGCAGGTGGGCAAGCTCCTCCGATTTTACCCCTCGGGAGGGACGAAACTCCATTCCGAATCCTGAGGGAGGCGGAACTCCGGGGTTTCGCCCAAAACAGCTCCAACCCTGGCTGCCGGACGCGGGGCGCTGTCGCGTCGAGGTTACCCTTACAACAAGCCGGCGATGGGCTTCGCGCCCGACAGTATCGGGATGGGACGCCCGGCAAAATTGAGGAACTCGTGATCGTGCGGGATGCCCAGGTGCCGATACACCGTCGCCAACAGGTCCTGGGGAGTGTGGGGGGACTCCGCCGGAAACTCGGCTTTCGAGTTCGTGGCGCCGACGACGCGCCCCATTTTGAGGCCTCCGCCGGAAACCAGAGCGCTCATGGCGGACGGCCAATGATCGCGGCCGATCAGTCCGTCCGCGTGCACGACGCGCGGCGTGCGGCCGAATTCTCCGAGCGCCAGCACGAGGATTTTGCGGTCCAGCCCCCGCTCGTGAATGTCTTCGATCAGCGTCGCCAAGGCCTGGTCCATGAACAACGCCCGATGTCGCATCGCGTCGGCCAGGTCCCAGCGGGTGGTCACGTTGATGTGGTCGTCCCAACTGAAATAGCGCTCGTTCAGCGAGGGGGCGAGCGCGTCGACGGTGACCACGGAGACGCCCGCCTCGGCCAGTTTCCGCGCCAAAAGGCAGCTTTGTCCCCACAAGTGTCGACCGTAGCGATCCCGCAGTTTCGGGTCCTCGCGCTGCAGGTCGAAAGCTCCGCTGACGGATCTGCTGGTGAGCATCGTGAACGCCGTCTCGCGGAGTTTGCCCACTCCCTCCAGCGAGCCGTTCAGGTCGGCAGTGCGTCGGAAGCGATCGAACTGCGACACCAACGCGCGGCGATCGTCCAACCGCGTGCCGTCGACCCCGGCGGCGAGGGTCAGGTCGCGGGGAGCGTAACCGGGGTCCGAGGGGTCGCCCGTCGCGAACGCCTGATGGCTCAATCCCAGATACGTCGGGTTCGTCATGAACGGCTGACGGGGGATGCCGACGTACCTTGGCAAACCTTCCGCGTGCACACCGCGAGCGCGGCTGGCGATCATGCCGAAATCGGGATGCTCGGACCGGGCGGTTGAAGTGGGATCCGCCACCGTTGGCGTTTTGCCCGTGAGCACCTCGATACTGCCGTCGTTGTGGGACGACATCGTGTGGTGCAACGAACGCACGAGGGAGAAACGGTCGGCAATGGCCGCCTGTCGAGGAAATACCTCGCTGATGTCCAACCCCGGCACTCGCGTCGGAATCGCTCGAAAGGGGCCGCGATATTCGATCGGTGCGTTGGGCTTGGGGTCGTAGGTTTCGAGTTGGCTCGGTCCGCCCCACATCCAAAACAAAATCACCGACGTGTCCGACCGCGACTCCGTCGCCGCGCGGGCCTCGAGCACGTCGGCCAGGGACAGCCCCCCCAGCGCGCACAGACCCGCACGCAGGAATTCCCGTCGACGCGCCGGTCCGCGGCAAAACTGCATGAGGGATTTCCCGCGGCGCCTGGTGGGATGACTCGAACAACTCGGCACTCCATCATATGCCGATTTATTGATGCGGGCAATTGGTTTTCGCTCGCACCGTTCAAGGGATTTCCCCTCCGATGGTCAACGCGAAGGACGGTAAATCCGACGTACAATTCGGAACAGGTAATCCGCTCGACGCGGCGCGTATAACGTTCCAAGTTCCAATCCCGCCCGCGCGGCATGGCCCGCCTACCCGCTCAGCATTCCATGTCAGATCATTTCTCCACCTTCAGCGGCGACCCCCAACTTGTCGCCGCCCGGCGGGCACTGCTCGACCATCCCCTGTACGAGCGGGTGTCGGGCCCCGTGGCGGTGGCCCGCTTCATGGAGGTGCACGTCTTCGCGGTGTGGGACTTCATGTCGCTGCTCAAGCGGTTGCAGCGCGACCTGACCTGCGTCGCCACGCCGTGGTTTCCGGCAAAACAGCGGTCGTTGGCCCGGTTCATCAACGAGATCGTGTTGGGAGAGGAATCGGACGACGACGGGTGCGGAGGCCACATCAGCCATTTCGAGCTGTACCGCGAGGCGATGGGGGAGATGGGGGCCGAGGATCACGAGTTGGTGGCGCTGCTTTCCCGGCTCGGCGAGGGAGTGCCGCACAACATGGCCCTCAAACAGGTGCCGCTCGACCCGGCGATTCGGGAGTTTGTGGGATACAACCTCGACCTGGCGACGGACGCGGAACCGCATCGCGTGGCTGCGGCGTTCTTTTTTGGTCGAGAGGACATCATCCCCGAAATGTTCGCGCGGTTGCTCGACGGTTTCGAACGCCAGGGGGCCGGGCGCGAGCGTTTCGAGTACTACGTCCGTCGGCACATCGAACTCGATGGCGACCACCACGGGCCATTGTCGCGGCAGTTGCTGGAGGTGGTGTGCGGCGACGACCGTCACAAGTGGTCCGAAGCGGTGCGGACCGCGATTGAATCGCTCGAGCTTCGGGCCGGTCTGTGGGATTTGGCGTTACGGCGGATCGAGTCGGCGTGATGAGACGATCGGGGCGTGCTTTTGAGCGCGTCTCTAGTGTGCCGACCTGAAGTTACGGGACATTAAATGCGCGCAAAAAAACGTGTGCCACTGGCTACGCCAGTGCGAACGGGAACACGCACACACGGCACTGGCAAAGCCAGTGGCACACAACCGATAAGGTCTCATCTGCCCGAATCACTACACTAGAGAGTGTGCGCGGAAGGCGGGGCGTCTTGTCGCTGCGCCCATCGAACCTGGAACAGCGGTGCGGCCCCTTACCGAGCGTACTTGTGAAATGAAGCTATCGTTGTTTCGGCGGCTGCGAGCTCGTCGGGGAGTGGAAACACTTCCGCCGACAGATAGCCCGAGTAGCCGATTCCGCGTAGCGCGGCGATGACCGGGGGCACGTCAAGGTGGCCGTAGCCGATCGCGCGGCGATTGCTGTCGGCGAAGTGGATGTGTCCGACCGTCTCGGCGGCGGCGGTGAGACTGGCCGCCAGATCGGCCTCTTCAATGTTCATGTGGAACAGGTCGCACAGCAGCTTGACGTTGCCGACCGCCATCTTGCGAACCAACGCGGAGGACTCGGCGACGCTCGTGAGCACATTCGTTTCGTAACGGTTCAGCGGTTCGAGCAACACCACCCCGCCCCCTGATTCGGCGGCGCGGGCGATTTCGGCTACCCCTTCACACAGCCATTCCAGTCCCTGCTCACGCGGCACTCCGGGCTCGATGCGACCTTGCATGGAACCGATGATCACCGCCGCGCCGAACTCCCCGGCCACGCGAGCAATTCCCGCGATGAACTCCACCGCGCGGCGGCGCACGTCGGCATCGGGATCGGTCAACCGCAACTTGTGGACGACCCAGCCAGCCCCCGTCCCCAATGCGGCCAGCTTCAGCCCTTCGGCGGCGAGGACGCGCCGCAACTCGGCCGTCGGAATCTCCGCGGCTGAGCGCGGAAACACCTCCAACGCATCGAAGCCGAGCCGTTTCGCGTCGCGAGCCGATTTGGCGAGGTCGTCCCAAAACACAAAGGGACCGCCGCGCACTTCGGGAACGAGCGAGACCGTGACGGCGGACAGCATGGTGGTCGTTCCTTGAAGCATCCGAAACGGTGATGGAGGGAGTCGCGAGTTTTAGTGCGGCGAAAATCTGACGATTTCCGCTACGAGACTGAGAGTTTTTGGAAACCCGAAGCGTGAGCGAGGGACCCGGCTTTCCACGCAGGCCACGATTTCCCCGGAATCCACGTGGGGTCCCTCGCTCACGCTTCGGGTTTCCATCGAGAATTCGCCGGTCGCCGGTCAGGCCGATTCGATGATCATGTTGCCGTACTTGGTCGGGTCGCCCGTGCGCACCAGACCGATCGCGCCGGGAACGCGCCTCTTGAAGTCCAGGTGCGGTTCAAAGGAGACCTTCAACCCGTCCAGCGATTTGCCGAACGCGTCCTTGACCTTTTTGGGGTTGTTCGCGTGGAACTCTTCGGCCATGAACACTTCGCCGATCTTGAAATTGGGCCGAATCAGGTCGAGCACTTGCAGGACGGTGGGCACGCCAATGGTGAGCGCGAGGTCGACCTCCTCGAGTTCCGGCCAATAGGGGAACGCCCAGTCGGCGATCACCAGCGTGTTCGTGTGTCGAATCCGCGCCAGCAGCGAGAGCAGATCGGGGTTGAGGATTCCGGATTGCAACATGGCGTCGAGTGCTCCGCGTCGAGGAAACATCTGGCTCGGACGGGTTGGAGGCCCGTCGAGAGTGCAAGAAAGACGAGTCGGAAAGAATCGGGTCGGATGGCTCCGCAACGCCGTCGAAAAAACGGTTGGCCGCCGCGGCGACGGGAATGTAATCGCGAGCGGAGGCCCTCGCCAACACACGGAGCCGGGGGACTTCCGGCGTTCATCGAGTTCGGTCCCGAACTCAATCCGGGATGTCCCCATTGATTTGTTCGCGAAATCGGCGATTCTTCGGGGAGACGCCGCGCGAGGCCGCGTCACCCGACACTCCTGTGCCTTCCCACCGGTTACCGCATGGTCGAAGAGCTTCAATCCGTATTGGCCGAGCTTCGCGCACGTATCCGCTGGTATGTCGCCAGCGAGGGGACCGCGCTGGTGGTGGTGGCTGCGGGCCTCTGTTTTTGGGGCAGCTTTCTCTGCGACTACTGGCTGGAATGGCCCCGCTTTGTGCGCTTCGGGCTGTTGCTGGCGATGATCGGCTGGATCGGGTGGACGCTGTCCCAAAAACTGTTGGGACGGTTGTCGCGCGAACTTCGGGACCGGGGGCTGGCCCTGGTGCTGGAGCGACGGTTTCCGGCGCTGGGGGACCGCTTGATCACCACGGTCGAACTGGCGGAGCGTGAACCGCGCGGGGTTGCGGCGGGACTCAATAGTGCGCTTTTGGCGCGCACGATCGCCGAAGTGAAGGAGTTGGTGGGTCGCCTGAAGGTCTCCGAGGCCCTCAACCACAAGCCGCTGGCCCGCGCCGCGGGAGGGGCCGCGTTGCTTGTCGTGAGTGTGGCGGGGTTCGCGACGGCGTTCGGCGACCACTTCGGGCCGTGGTATCGACGCAACGTGCTGCTGGCCGACGAGCTGTATCCGCGTCGTACGCGAGTCGAACTGTTCGTCGTGGCCGAGCCGGGGGAGCGACGGCTCCCGCTCGTGGGGGCGGGGCCGTACCTGCATCCGCGCGGGGCGGATTTCACGTTGGTGGCGGTGATTCCCGGGGATGGTCAGGTTCCGGAAGAAGTGCGCATCGGACATCGACTGATCGCCGGCGGTGGCGAGCGCCGCGAGTACCTCACGAAGTTCGGTGAGCGCGAGTTCCGCATCACCTTGCCCGGCTTGTCGGACAGCCTCGAATTCCGCTTGCGCGGGGGGGACTATTCGTCGCCCGCTCCGGTTCTGGTCGACGTGGTCGATCCGCCTCGACTCGACGAAGTGACTCTGCAATGCCTGTATCCCGCGTACACCGGGCGCAATCGGGTGGACGACGCCACGGGGCTGCCCGAACGCGTTCCGGTGGCCGTGCAAGGAACGCGGGTTTCGCTCCCGTCCGGCACGGACTTCGTCATGGCGGCGAAGTCCAACAAGACGCTGGTGCGTGGTTCGATTCGGGTCGAACCGCACGAATTGCTGTTCGAGCGTGGCAAGCTATCGCTCAGGACCGGCGGTCCGTCGGGAACCGTGCGGCCGATCCCCGCACCGGCGAAAACCGGTGCTGAGGATTGGGGCCTGTCGGCGGACGGCCAGTCGTTGAGAATCCCCTGGCGATTGGTGGCGGCTGCTGCGGACTCGGCCAAACCGGCCGCTCCCGACGCGACGCGACCGGATCCGATTCCCCCGACCGGGCCGGATCCAATCCCTCCAACAGGGCCGGTGCCGATCCCGCTGCCGTTGCCGCCGGACGGAACGCTGGCGATTTCGTTGGAGGATGCGGACGGGATCATCAGTCCCGAGCCGCTGCGATTGTCGATTTCCGGGGAAACCGACCAACCCCCGTCGGTCGACGTGAGGACCAAAGGGATCGGCAACGCCATTACGCGACAGGCGCGGATTCCGGTGGCGGGGACGGTCACGGACGATTTCGGGGTGCGGTTGGTACGGTTCGACGCCTACGTCGACGCCGAAGAGACCGCACGGGCGCTTCCGTTGGCGACGCAACCGGAGGGGCCCACGATCACCGAGTTCCCCGTTGCGGGGAAGTACGAGGTGTTGCCGCTGGAGTTGACGCTCGGACAGAAATTGACGTTGGCGGTGACCGCCGCCGACGGTGACACGCTCACCGGGCCGCACGAGCGGAGCACGGAAAAATTCGTGTTCACGATCGTCTCGAACGACGAATTGCTGGCCTTGGTGGCGGCGAAGGAACTCAACCTGCGGCGCCGCTTCGAGCAAATCCTCGACGAAGTGCGCAACGCCCGCAAAGACATGCTGGTCCATCGCGCGAAAGCGGACGACGCACGGCGCGTCCGTGCCCAAGCCACACGCACCCCCGAGGAAGAGGCAAAATTGACCGAGATCGACCAAGCGGTCGCGTCGGCGGTCGAGCGGGTCAATTCCGGGCTGCTCAAGAACGAGAACGAATTGATGTCTGTGGAACTTTCGTTCCGCGACATTCGGGACGAGATCGAAAACAACGCGGTTCCCGACATGCAGCGACTCCTGGCCCGTCTCGACGACGGCATCCTCGCGCCACTTCGCGAGGTCAACGAGAAAGACCTGAAGCGGGTTCGCGACGGTTTGGGCTTGCTGCGATTGGCCGTGCAGGACAAGGCCCCTCAGGTCCCGCCGACGGATGTGGTCCTGGAAGAATTGGCCACGACGATTCGCCACCTCGAAGCGATTTTGGCACAGATGGTGAAGCTGGAATCGTACAACGAGGCGGTGCAACTGCTTCGCGATATCATCAAGCTGGAGAAGGAGTTGCGCGAGAAGACCGAGCGCGAGCGAAAGAAGTCGCTGCTGGAATGAAGGCCTTTTCGGAGGGTTTCGCACGCCGGTTGCGGTTTGTCCTGCGACGCGGGTGATCCGTAAGAATCCGCTCGCCACGGCGTATTCCCACTGTTCACCAACGGAATAATCCCCGAAACTTCATAAACAGAGCGGGAAGAGCGCCTCGTGGCCTCGCGCCACGGCTTCACGAGGGCCGTCGTTCTTCGGAGTTTGGCTTCGGAGTCTGTCGCATGATCCGATTCGAGCGTGCCGCGGTGGTTCTGTTGGCGCTGGCTTGGTGGCCCGCCTGCGTGGCGGTCTCGCAAGAGGCGGCCCCTCCCGCAACCGATGCGGAGCTGCCCGCCGCCGAGGCACCGCCGGATTCGCTCGCCAATACGCAGGAGCAGATTCGGCGACGCTTCAAGCGGTTCGAGGAAACGCTCCTCAAGCTGTCGGCCAACCTGCGGAAGACCGATCCCGATCGCGCCACGTTGCTCGACCGCGCCCGCGGGCGGATCAACGAAGAGCGGTTCGACGGCGAAATGCTCGACCTCGCCAAGCTGCTGGCCTCGCGTCCACTGGGGGATTCGGTCATCGAGCGGGAAGAGGAGTTGGTCAACCGCCTGCAAACGTTGCTCGAACTGCTGCAAAGCGAGGACCGCCAAAAGGAAATCGCCCGCGAGAAAGAGCGAATCGCGGACCTGGTCAAGGATGTCAACAAGTTGATCGGCGAGCAGCGCGGCGCCCGCCAGGCCACGGAGTCCCCAGCCTCGAAGGCCAATCCGTCGAAGGCCGCCGATGCCCAATCGAAGGTCGCCAAGAAGACCGACGATTTGCTCAAAAAGATCGACGGCCAGGACGCTGAGCGCAACGCCGAAAACGCCGCGAAGAATGGCGAACCGAAGCCTGCGAAAGACCCGGCGAAACCGGAAGCCGAGCCGAAGGCGGGGGATAAACCGGACGGCACGCCAAAAGAGGGCGACAAGCCCGCAGGTGACAAGCCCCCGAAAGAGGGAGACACGCCTCCGCAGGAAGGGATGCCCGAGAAATCCGACGCCAACCCGTCGGAATCGAATCCCGCGGAGTCGAATCCCGCGCCATCAAAACCCTCCCCGGCAAAGCCCTCGCAGTCGAAGCCGCCGAAGGGGAAGCCGTCACCCGGTCAACCTATGCCTGGCCAACCTATGCCCGGCCAACCCTCGGATATGCCCCCTTCACAGGGGGAAACTCCCGAATCTGAGACTCCCGAAAGCCCGCCCGAAGAGCAGCCCGCCGAGCAGTCGACGCCGGGTCGCAAGGACCTCGAAGAGGCCAAGAAGGAGATGGAGAAGGCGGTCGAGGACCTGAAGAACGAACAGCGGCAAGCGGCCGGTGAGAAACAGGACGAGGCGCTCCGCAAGCTGATTGCCGCCAAGGAGAAGCTCGAGGAGATCCTGCGTCAGTTGCGGGAAGAGGAGAAGGGACGGACGTTGGCCGCCCTTGAAGCCCGGTTCCAGCGGATGCTGGCCTTGCAGTTGAAGATTTACGATGGCACCGTGCGGCTGGGCAAAGTCGCCGCCGCTGACCGCGAACCGCGTCATCGCGCGATGGCCCAGGACTTGGCGGGTCAACAGGACGAAGTCGAACAAGATGCCGCCCAGACGATGAATCTGCTGCGGGAAGAAGGCTCCGCCGTGGCGTTTCCGGAAGCGGTGCAACAGATTCGCGAGGACATGCGAATCGTGTCGCGTCGACTGGCCGACGAGGAGGCGGGGGACCTGACGCAGGCGATCGAGAAGGACATCATCGACGCCCTTGAAGAGATGATTGCCGCGCTCCAGCAGGAGATGCAGAAGCTGGAAGACAAGAAAAACCAGCCCAAAGACCAGCAATCCGCGCAACAACAGGAACGCGAGAAATCGCTGGTGGACGCCATCGCCGAACTGAAAATGCTCCGCTCCCTGCAACTGCGGGTCAACAACCGCACGAAGCGGCTTGCCGACGGTTTGGAGGGGGAAGAAGCCAAGGACGCCGAGAAGATCGACCAGCTTCGCAATCTGGCCGAACGTCAATCGCGCATTCAAAGGGCCACGCACGATCTGGCAACCGGTCGCAACAAGTGACCGAGGGACCGGTTGAGTCGGGCCGATACCGCACTCGGCTTGGAATCAGTTGTTCGTCCCCCCGGTCGGAACTCTTTTCACCACAAAGGGCACGAAGCGAAGACACAAAGGCCGTCAGGGAGATTTGTGGCGGATTCGCACCGTCGGTCCCCTTTAACGCTGGGGAATGAACAACACTAAGGTCCGTCTCTCGAGGTTCCAACAAGACTCCGATTTCGCTGCTTCATCCCTTGGTGCATCCCTTTGTGTGCTTTGTGGTGAGCGAGTTCACGCGGGTTGACCCTTGACCAACGTCTGACTCCTGAACTCGCAAGACATGGATCGAAAAGTCGTCATCGAAATATCGCCGAAGTCGTCCGGCTTCGGATTCGCGTCGGGGATGATGTCATGTCGCTGAACATTCGCTGGCTGTTGGCAATCGTGTTGTCGATGGCGCTCCCCGTCGGTGCCCAGGAAATCGCCGATCCCCCCGCCGCCGAAGCCCCTGCCGATGGCGACGGCGACGTGAAGTTGGAGAGCCGCGACAAAGACGGGGCCGCGGGGCCGGTGTTCGCCCCCGCCACGGTGGAAGACGCCAAACAGCGCACGTTGGCGTGGGCCAAGGGGCGCGGGGCGGACGAGGCGGCGCTGGCCCGCGTCGAAGGGGTTTGGAAAGGTCTCGCCGAGGGGGCGGAAGGGGAGGCGATTCTCGACGCGGTGATTGCGTCGTTCGGGTTGGTCGACGTGGCCGCTGGCGATTATGTCGCGCGGTTGTCCGCCGAGACGACCGGACCAATGCCCGAGTTCGACCTTTCGAAGCAGACGGCCGAACCCTTCTTCCAGGCGAATCTCAAGGTGTTTGTCGCCCGCCATTTGGTGGGGCGGCGAATGGTGGACGAGGCGCTGGCCCTCACCGCCGATCTCGATCCGTCCCGTGTGGTCGACCCCGCGGCGCTGCTGTTTCTGCGGGCCGTGTGCGAGCATCAGTTGCTCATGAAGGCCGCCGGCCTGAAAACGATCGACACGCTGCTCAAGCGGACGCTCAAGGTCCCCGTCCGGTATTCGGCTGTGGCCGAGTTGATGAAGTACGACCTGGAAGCGCTGGAAGACGACTCGCTGAACGAACTGGCCAAGAAGATGAGCGACGTGGAACGTCGGCTCGATTTGGGGCGCGGCGGCAAGAAGGTTCAGGAGAAGGAAAAAGAGATCATCGAAGGCCTGGAAAAGATCATCAAGAAGCTGGAGCAGCAAGGCCAGGGGCAGGGTGACGGCGACGGTCAGGGGGGTGGGAACAATCCCGACAAGCCCGCCGACGACAGCCGCGTGAAGGGACAGACCGCGCCGGGCACCGTCGACCCGAAGAAGCTGTCGAAAAACGGCGGCTGGGGCTCGATGCCCGACAAACAGCGTGCCAAGGCGAAGGACCTGGTGACGCGCGAATTCCCGTCGCACTACCGCGAGGCGATCGAGGAATACACCCGCAAAGCGGCGGGACGGGCCGCCGCCAAGGGGAAGTGAGACCGCGCCGGCACCGCAGGGTTCCCGCTCGGAAGCAGTTCCGGCCGCAGGATCGTCGGCTGGGCGATGATCGTGTCCGCCCCACGGAATTCAGCCAGTGGCTCAATAACTGGTTCGGGAAAATGGCCCTGGTGGGTTAACCGGGCGCGGGTTCAAGGCATAGGGCGGGTACGCGAACCTCGCCCGCTGTCCGCAGCGCCTGAAGCGGGTCGGGGTCGCGTGTGAAGGTTAGGCTGTGTCGACAAAACTTAGCCGGGGTCGAGCGAGCCATCAACTCCGGAAAAACTACACGCTGCCCCCGCCGTCTGCCGAAGCTCCGGGTTCGGCGCTCTTGTGCATCGCAGCAACGATCTCCTTGAAAGTTTCGTACCGCAGCATGGCCTCCGCGTCGGACATGCCGAGGTACGGCACCCAAAAAACTTGATCAGTCCCGGACGGCAGGTCGAAGCACAGCATCTCTCCGCCACCATTTGAACCGAAGGGGAACCACCGGGCGCTCAGGTACAACGCCATCTCGTACCCGTCGTATCGCTCCTGGATCGTGGCCGAGTCCCAAAGCACGACATGGCCGAGTTCGTCACCGAGGTCGCCCTCCCACCCACCGTGGCTCTCGATGAACGAGACATACGACAGTGGAAGCTGAGATCGCCGCTTGGTGTATAGGTCTCGCACTCGCCGAAGCCCTCCGCGGTCGAATCACAAACGTAAACAGGAAACGGTCAAGTGAAATTGATTTCAGAATCCGCCCGATCCGCCGCCCGAGTTGACCGCCTCGTTCTCCCTCAATTGTCTACAGAACATCTCATGTTGTGCGGGTTGCGTATTGTTTGAGTTGCCCGCATTCCGGGCATCGGAACGCCGTGATCGCAAGCATCAAATTGCTGTCCAGCTTGAGTCCACCGGGGAACTTCAGTTCCTTGGCCGAGCCCGGATGCCAGTTGCTGTGCGTTGTCACCACGAACTGATCGGGCACGAACCCGGCGTCCATTGCGACACCACAATCAGGGCATGTTGGTGGCTTTTCCATTGGGCCAATCCATTTCAGGGAGAGTTCGGACTTATGCCTGTTTCGCAAGAAGGGGGACGGTTCATTTACATGTGTGCGTGCGATCGCAAAACGGGGGATCGCAAAACGGGGACAGGGCCATTGAAGTCGTCATTGACTGCCTCGTCGGTGAATTGCGTCAAACAGATGGACTTGCCCCCTTTTTCAGCCACTGCCCACCCTGCACCCAGCTCCGCCTATTAGCGATTCTCTCGCACCAGAGTAAGCCTTGAGTAGATTGCGAACTTCCTCGTGTCCTGGAGTAACGGCTGCCCCCCATCCCATACGTCAACAGGAATACCGTCGCAACGAGCCGACTCGAAGCCAACGAGGATGGAATCACGATAAGACTTACGAGATAGCGTCGGTAGAACACCGACATCGACGGATTCATAAACGACCGGACGAGCAAGTCGCTTTCGATTGACTGAGTGAACTGAGAATGCTGGCTGTGGAGACTCCTTGAGCTCCACACCATCAACCGGAGGGGTGACCTCAATCCACTCTCCCTCGATGAGTAGTGAAGTACCAAGGGGGGCTCCGAGCTCACCCATCAACGCGACACGCCCAGCACGCAAGTCGGAGAGCAGGACGATCGGCTTCTTTTGTTGGCCGAAGCAATTCATCATAGGCAAACAAGCGTGAACGGCAAAAAACGCCAACGTCGAAACAGCAAGGCAAATCGACACGTGCGCGCGCTCTGTATTCATGGCACACTCTCTATACCTCTGATCGTAGAACCGGGACAGGGCCATCTTTGTTGCGTGCGTGATGGGTCAGGTACGCGAGTGACGTATCAGTCACAGCCTGATTTGCCGAGTCTGCGTCGTCAAACAATGGGGCTTGTTGCCTTCTTGGGGTTGGCTGGATGCGTGCGATGTCGGCGCACGCGGGTTCACGCTCGGCGGAACTCTTACGAGATTCCGCTGCGTGGCTGAGAGGTTTTGGAAACCCGAAGCGTGAGCGAGGGACCCCGCTCTCACGGAAGGTCACGGCTCTCCCCGACGGTCATGGTTTCCCCGGAATCCACGCTGGGTCCCTCGCTCACGCTTCGGGTTTCCATCGAGAATTCCGTGGTTGTCCGAAAAAATCACGGCATCCACGAGGGAGGACGCCGGGAAACACCGGCCATCCCCCTCGTAGGATCGGTTTTGCGGTTTCACCGATAATCGCTGGGCTTTTTCCCCTTCACGAAGCCGTTGAAGCCGAACGGCGTCGGCTTGAACTCGCCGACAACGTCGACCTTGGCTCGCTCGGCGATTTGGCTTTCCAGACCCGTGCACCAGTAGGACGCGTTGACGAGCAGTCGCCGAAACCCTTCGCTTTCGAGGTCGGTCGACGAGCCCATGGTCGTGCAAAACACTCGCGAAGGTTTGCCGGTCGGGCCGGTCCAGGCGTTGGTCCAGGCGATCGGCATCAGGGGATCGTTCTTCTTGCCTTCCACCGGCTTGTCCGTCGGTTTCATCCCCTCCAGCACCTGCCCCATCACCAGGGGAGTGGCCGTCTCCGGCAAGGTCGTGACGCCGTACACGTCGGTGGGGCCCCAAATGTCCTCGCAGCCGCGCACGATGGCGTTGGACTTGGCGGCTTCGGCGATCACGCCGCGGCAGCTTTCCTTGCCGTGGTGGCCGTGATGGCTGATCCACGTTTCGCCCAACACCTGACGACCGAAGCCCCCCTTCCATTCACCGCTCGTCCAGGTCCACTTCGCGTAAGGACTGGTTTTGTTCTTGTAGTTGAAGGCGTGGGTGGCCGTGCGCATGCCGATGACCGGCTTGCCCGCCTCGACATGGTCGACGAAGAACTTCATGTCGGCGTCCGGCAATTCCCGGAACCGCCAACCGGTGATGACCAGATCGGCGGAGGCGACCTTGTCCATGCCGGGAATGTTCGAGGAGTTGTTGGGGTCGATCGTGCCGTCGGCGGGATTGATCGAGAACAACACGGTGCAGCGGAACCCGTGGTGCGTCGACAGGATTTTCGCGAGTTGCGGCATCGCCTCTTCGGATCGGTATTCCTCGTCGCCAGCCAGGAGCACGACGTGTTTGCCCTTCCCGGGGCCTTCGCCTCCCTCGAACACCAGCCAAGGATCGTCCGCCCGGCAGGGGGCACAGGCCAGCAGCGTCCAGACACAGGCCAGCGAAAACAACGAGCGCGTCATGGGGGAACTCTCCGGATCGACAAGGGAACGACACTCCCGCACCGGGGGCGACCCTGTTCGGGCGCCGCGACGGATCAACCGCAATCATAGCAATCCCGCGGAATTCGCCAGTCCCGGAGCCTGTGGGATCGACGGAGCGGCGCGCGGACCGGAGCGTCCGATGGTTGCAATCCGATTTCGACAGTCGTTTAATCGAGTCTGGTGATCGCGGGGCTGGGTCGGAACGAACTTTTCCGGTCGCGCTCGAACCGTGTTCGCCGCCGGTGGACTCCCCGTCCCCCCCGTTGTTTGACGAGGGGTGGTACGGTGTTTTGTCCCTACGGCGTTCGAGACGCGGCCCCCTGATAGGTTGTCCTGGGATCGACGATCCCGTTCGAGAAAAGCAAAGGTCTCCCAAATGCTGATCGTGCGTTGGATGTCCGGCGCGGCAAAGCTGGCCGCTTGTGTTTCTTTGGCCATGGTGGTGGGTTGCGAGAAGCCCGCTCCCCCCGCGAGTGCCCCCGCCGCGGTCGGCGGCAAGCCGGCACCGGCGGCGGTGTCTGGCTCCACCACCGGCCCTGGGGCGGAAGTCCCGGAACCTGCGGCCGAGAAGCCCGCCGCGGAAGCTCCGGCAGCCACCCCCGAGCCGAAGCCCGAAGAGAAGAAGGAAGAAGCTCCCAAGGAAGAGCCCAAGCCCGAAGAGAAGAAGGAAGAGGCTCCCAAGGAAGAACCCAAGGCTGAAGAGAAGCCCGCCGAAGAGAAGAAGTCCGAGTGATCGGGGCTTCTGAAAGTCGCTCCGAAAAGCTGAGTGGCACGCCGTATCTGGTGGCAGGGATGTGCAATATGCACGGCCGATGTTATCCCGACCAGCATTTTCGGAGAGTCGCGGAAAGTCGCTGGGTGATGGTGGCCTGATGTCCCCGCACGAATCGGGACGTGTTTGGCGCCAACGTTTTCGAGCATTTCGCGGCGGTCGATCCCTTGAGGGCCGACCGCCGCGTTTCATTGAGGGTCGGCGCTGCTGTTCGATTTGGTTCGACGCACGTCGCCTCGTTGCGACACTTCCCGCCTTGTTGGAGAACCTGTCCATGCTCCCCGGACTCAAGCAATTCGATCTCACCGGACGGACCGCCATCGTCACCGGAGCGTCCAAGGGCTTGGGGGAAGCGATCGCGGAGGGGTTGGCGTCCGCCGGGGCGAATCTGGTACTGACCAGCCGCAATGCGGACGAGGTCGAATCGGTCGCCCGTCGGATCGTGGACGAATACAAGGTTCGGGCCATCGGCCTCGCGGCGGATGTGGTGCGGCCCGAGGCTGTGTCGGAGATGGCCGAGCGGGCGTTGGCCGAATTCGGTCGGATCGACATTCTCGTGAACAACGCGGGGATCAACATCCGCGGCCCGATCGACGAACTGGAACCGGCGCAGTTCCTGAAGGTGCAGGAAATCAACGTCACCGGGGTGTGGCTCTGTTCGCGAGCCGTGGTGCCGCACATGAAGTCGCGGGGAACCGGCCGGATCATCAACCTGTCGAGCACATTGGGGATGGTCGGCTTGGCGAATCGCACGCCGTACGCGTCGAGCAAAGGGGCCGTGCTGCAAATGACGCGGGCGCTGGCGCTCGAACTGGCCCCGTGGAACATCACCGTCAACGCGATCTGCCCCGGCCCGTTCCTGACGCCGATGAACGTACCCATCGCCGATACCGAGGACGCGAAGAAAAACATCCTTGGGGCCACCGCCCTGGGGCGCTGGGGCCGCCTGGAGGAGATTCAAGGGGCGGCGATCTATCTCGCCGGGGACGCCGCCAGCTATACGACGGGGGCGCATCTGGCCGTCGACGGCGGTTGGACGGCCCGCTGAAGGTTGTCCAGGTGCTTTGATAACGCATCCAAGAGGCAAGGGGTCATGCGTGCTCAAGGAGTGCCTGCTCAAGCGGAGGGAGAACCTGACCGAGCGGCAGACGCTAAGACTGGCGGAACTGCTGAAGTACAATCTGCGAAGCGTGCGGGGGTACTTACGGCCCGGCCGAATAACCTCTGACGGATGCTGCGAACCCAACCGTCACAAGGCTTCCGAACAAGCGTCACCCGGTTTTCGGAGAGTCCCCTTTTGCGCGAGGAGTTCCAGCGGCTCCGGGAGTATTCGATCGCGACGTGGGTGTCAGTGATGGGGGCCGGGAAATTGCTGGACGCGTGGTGTCGACGGACGAAGCGATTACGTCTGGACCCGACGTAGAAGATGGCCCGCATGCGGGGGAATCCTCGGGGCCTGATCCCGAATGGGTTCGCGGCCAAAGGGACGATGCCGTCGGGGTCCGTCGGGGTTTGAACAGCGAACGGAAACAGGTGACGAGAAGATCGGACGGCTTCCGCACCTTGGAAGTGGTTTCAAAACCCTCTGCCGGGCAGATCCGCGTTGACCCCCTGTCGAGGTTCTCGTGCCGGCAACCGGGTTTTGAAACGGCTTCTATCAATGGGCGAAGCTGGCCCGACAGCGAAGCTGGTCCCGTGGCCCGATTGGTCCTGTCTCACACGCTCGGCCACCTGCCGGAACCGGAAGGGGCTTCCACAGGGTCTGCCGAAAGCCTGCCACCGTACAGAGTTTCGACCGCTAAAGTCCGGTGGAAGATCTCCGAAATCTCGCGGTATGACACGGTCCGGACCTCGATAGCACGACCGGCTGGACAACGAGTGGTGACAGATCGCCAAGCCCGAATCTCGTGCGATTGCGCGCTTGGCCCTCATGCCCTGCCGCAAACTTCAGAGTCTCAATTCTCAATTCGCGATTCTCCATTCGCAACAAATGCGGCATCCCACGCAAGAAGCCCCCATCAAGCACCCTGATGCAGCCCCCCGGATAAGACTCGGGCGATGACGATCCGCGATGTCATGTTGGAAAGGAACCGTGGCCCCCATGCACGTCAACGCCTCGTACGTCGGCCATTCATTGACAGTCCGCCTACAACCCACCCATCCAATACGGACATTTCGCCACGCCCCCCGGATCAGCGGTTGATCCCCAACCGGTGTGCACCACACAATGACATTCCCGCCGGGGAGTTCGCTCTCCCGCTTCCGGACCAACATTCCGGACGCCTCCCTCGACTCCGCATCGCCCGCCGTTGGAATGCCGTATGGGTGCTCCCATGTCAGTCGCCTCGCATCGACGAACGATCACGCCGCTGATTCGCGCTGGCTCACTGGTCGTGATGGGGATCGCGCTCGCGGGAGTTGGTACCGGCCTTGGCGTCCATGAGCACGCCACCGCAGCCGACCCCAAGCCCGCTCTCAAGCCGATTCCCGATGCCGTCAAGAAGGCCACCTACGCCAAGGATGTGCAGCCGATCCTCAAGAAGTATTGCTTCGGTTGCCACGGGGGCGATCAGAACAAGGGGGGGGTGTCGCTCGAGCCGTACAAGGACGAGGCGGCCCTCGCCGCCGACCCCGCCACGTGGCAAAAGGTGCTGACGAACATCGAAGACGAGTTGATGCCCCCCATCGACAAGCCTCAGCTTTCCGAAGCTGAGCGGACGCTCGTCACCGGTTGGCTTGAGCACAAGATCCTGTCGCTCGATTGCAGTGGCCCGCGCGATCCGGGGCGAGTCACCGTGCGCCGCCTCAACCGCACGGAATACAACAACACCGTCCGCGACCTGTTGGGGATCGATTTCCAACCGGCCGAGGATTTCCCGGCCGACGATGTCGGTTACGGGTTTGACAACATCGGTGACGTGCTGTCCCTCCCGCCGCTGTTGTTCGAGAAGTACATCGCCGCCGCCGACCGCATCGCCAAGGCCGCGATCGTCGACCCCGACCAGCGCCCCGGCACGGTGCTCAAAGCCGCCGAAATGGAGCACACGCTGGGGGGGCCGCACGGCAACGGCTGGAACCTCAACAGCAACGGCGAAGTCCACAAGGAATACGAATTCCCTTCCGACGGTGAGTACGTGTTTCGGGTGGCCGCGTTCGGTCAACAGGCCGGAGCCGACCTTCCCAAAATGGCGTTGAAGATCGACGACAAGGTCGCCAAGGAGTGGGAGGTCAAGGCGAAGGAAGGGCGGGCGGAAACGCTCGAAACGAAGGTCAAGGTCCGCAGCGGCAAGTTCAAGGTGGCGGCGGCGTTCACCAACGACTTCTACGACAAGGACAACAAGGACCCCCGCAAGCGCGACCGGAACCTTGTGGTCGAGTCGATCGAAATCAAAGGTCCCCTCGGCCAACCCGTCAAGGACCTCCCCGAGTCGCACACGCGACTGGTCAATGTGGCGATCACGCCCGGCAACCGAGCCTCCGCCACCAAAACGATCCTGAAAAACTTCGCTTCCAAGGCATGGCGCAGGCCCGCCACCGAGGACGAGGTCCGCAAGCTCCAGGCGCTCGTGCAACTCGCCGAAAAAGAAGGGGACACCTGGGAGCGAGGGCTGCAATTGGCCGTTCAGGGGGTGCTCGTTTCGCCGCATTTCCTGTTCAAGATCGAACTCGATCCCGAGCAAGGCAAATCGAAAGGTCCCGCCTACCCGATCTCGGACTTCGAACTCGCCACGCGCTTGTCGTATTTCCTGTGGAGCAGTCTCCCCGACGAGGAATTGCTCAAACTGGCGCGAGCCAACACGCTCCGCAAGTTCGGCGGACTCGACGCTCAGGTGAAGCGGATGCTCAAGGACGAGCGCTCACAGGCGCTTGTGGAGAACTTCGCCGGACAGTGGCTGCAATTGCGTTTGCTCGAACAGATCAACCCCGACCCGCAAAAGTTTCCGTCGTTCGGGGACGAGCTCCGCCGGGACATGCGCCGCGAGACGGAGTTGTTCATCGGGACCGTCATCCGCGAGGACAAGAGCCTCATGGATTTGCTCGACGCCGACTACACGTACGTCAACGAGCGTCTGGCCAAGCATTACGGTTTGTCCGACGTGACGGGCGAAGAGTTCCGCCGCGTGGCTTTGAAGGATGACCGCCGGGGGGGGCTGCTGGGACAAGCCAGCATCCTCACCGTCACGTCGAATCCCACGCGCACGTCGCCGGTCAAGCGGGGCAAGTGGATTCTCGAAAACCTGTTGAACACACCTCCCCCGCCCCCGCCGCCCGGTGTCCCCGAACTCGAAGCACAAAAGGAAAAGTTGACCGGTTCGCTACGGCAACGGATGGAGCAACACCGCGAGAACCCGGCCTGCGCCTCGTGCCACGCGAGAATGGATGCGCTCGGGTTCGGTTTGGAAAACTACGACGCGATCGGCGGTTGGCGCGACAAGGACGGCGAATTCGCGATCGATCCGGCTGGCGAATTGCCTGGCGGCAACGCTTTTAAAACCCCCGCCGAATTGCGGGGTATCTTGAAGAAGCGGGACGCCGAGTTCCGCGATTGCGTCACGGAAAAGCTGCTGACCTACGCGTTGGGGCGCGGGGTCGAGTTCCAGGACAAGTGCACCGTGCAGGCCATTTCGGCGGCGGTGTCGAAGCAGGGGAACAAGTTTTCGGCCCTGGTGCTCGAAATCGTGAAAAGCGACGCGTTTCAATTGCGCCGCTTGAAGTGAATCGCCGCAGTCAAACCGTCTTTTTCTCGGGATAGACGTGAACGATTTGGCGCCGGACGCCGCGATCCGCCGATGACAATTGGGGTGGATCACGTAGAATGAATTGTTGATGGGACGGACGGGGTTCGGTTCGGGAACGAGGACACTCCTGTTCCCCAGGAACCCCGCAAGGTTCGTGGCTCGACCTGCCGGGTTCGGGCCGCGTTTTTCTGGTGAACGTCGAGGTGACCATGTCGGGATCGTGGCAAATGGACCGCCGGACCGCTCTGCGGGGTCTGGGAACGACTTTGGCTCTCCCCCTGCTGGACGCGATGTGGCCCGGTTCGGTGCTCGCCGCCAGCGCCGGCGGAGCGAAGTCCAAACTGCCGCTCCGGATGGCGTTCGTGTACGTGCCGAACGGCGTCCATATGCAAGAGTGGACGCCGAAGGCCGAAGGGGAAGGCTACGAGCTGCCGTCGACGCTTGAACCGCTGAAGGACCTCAAGGCCGACTTCTCGGTCCTGTCGGGACTGACGCACCGCAAGGCCTTTGCCAACGGTGATGGCGGCGGGGACCACGCCCGCGCCCTGGCGACGTTCCTCACCGGTTGCCAGGCCAAGAAGACGCACGGGGCCGACATCCGCGCCGGTCAATCGATCGACCAACTGGCCGCCGCGCAGATCGGCAAGGCGACCCGCTTCGCCTCGCTCGAACTGGGCATCGACCCCAGTGCCCAGGCGGGCAACTGCGACTCGGGCTATAGTTGTGCGTACTCGTCGAACATCGCGTGGAAGAGCGAAAACCAGCCGCTCGCGAAAGAGGTCAACCCGCAATTGGCGTTCGACCGCTTGTTTTCCAGCGGTACGCCGGGCGAAACCGCCGAAGCGAAGGCCAAGCGCGAGCGCTATAACAAGAGCATTCTCGATTTGGTCCTGGACGACGCGTCGCGGTTGCAGGTTCGACTGGGTTCGACCGACCGCCGCAAACTCGACGAATACATGACCGCCGTGCGCGAGCTGGAAACCCGCATCTCCCGCGCGGACAAGCTTCCGCCGACGCAGAACGGTCCGAAACTCGAACGTCCCGAGGGGATTCCGGAGTCGAACCAGGAGCACATCGACCTGATGCTCGACGTGTTGGCGCTGGCGTTCCAAACCGACTCCACCCGCATCTCCACGTTCGTGATGGCGAACGAAGGGAGCAACAAGAGCTATCCGTTCATCGGCGTTCCCGACGGACACCACGACCTGTCGCACCACGGCAAGGACGCGGCCAAGTGGGAGAAGATCCGCAAGATCAATCACTACCACGTGTCGCGGTTCGCTCATCTGCTGCGTCGGTTGAAGGACGCGAAAGAGGGGGAAGGCTCGGTCCTCGACAACTGCATGATCGTCTACGGCAGCGGCATCGGGGACGGCGACCGCCACAACCACGACGACCTGCCCGTCCTGTTGGCGGGTCGTGGCGCCGGGACGGTCAAGTCCGGGCGACACATCCGGTTTGAAGATCAAACCCCGCTGATGAACCTGTACCTCGCGCTTTCCGACCGCATGGGGGTCAAGGCGGAGCACCTGGGGGATAGCAGCGGCCGGGTCAAGGGATTGGAGGGGTGATTCGGCCGCGTGGTTTCGCGGCGGAATGGCACTCGCCAAAGGTCGTTCGGAGAGACATTGCGGGGCGGGATCCGATCGGGTTCCGCCCCGTTTTTGTTGTCCAGCGTCCGTTTCGTCCCGTAGCCGGGCGGTTCGGAAACTCTTGTCTCAAGGGCGAACCCGTTCGCGGCGCGGTCGCTCGACTTTTTGCGACTTGACGAAAAACCTCGCGGAATCCTTCGGGGACGTTGAGACTCCGCGCGGGTTCATGAGACAATGAGTTGTCGTCCCAGCGCGACGTCGTTCTCCAGGATCGTTGACGGACAGGGCATGTCCACCGTTTTGCACCTCACAATCACCGGACAGGAATCCTCCCAGCGCCTGCAAAACGTCATGCAGGAGGGGGAATCCATCCGCGTTGGCCGCTCGCCCCAAATCGGTTGGGTGATTCCGTGGGATCGCATGATCTCGCGCGAGCACGCCGACCTGACGTGGGACGGCAAGCAGCTGCGCGTCGCGTGCCTGGAGTCGGCGCAGAATCCCGTCATCTATCGCGGCCGTCCGGTGCGCGAGGCCCGCCTGGGAACCGACGAATGGTTCCAGATCGGTCAAACCACCTTTCACGCCAGTTCGGTCGCCAAGGCGGGAACGGGTGTGAGAGGGCCGGGTGAGACGGCGGAGTTCACGATCGACTCACTCAAGGACGAAGAGGCGTACGAGGAGCACGCCTATTCCGCCGAGCAGCTCGCGAAGATCGCCTTCCGCAACGCCGACCGTCAGATGGAGATCCTGTCGAAGTTGCCCGAGGTGATTTCCACCGCCCACTCGGACGACGACTTGGGTCACATGCTGTCGGCGCTGTTGTTGGAGGCGATTCCCAAGGCGCTCGCGGTGGCCGTGGCGCACTTCGACGAAACCGAGCTTCCTCCGACAGCGGACAACCTGGAGAACTTCCCGAAGCCTCTCTCCATGCGGGTCCAGACTCGCGAGTCGTTCAAGGGACGTTTCGCCCCCAGCCGCCGCATGCTCTACAAGTGCCTGAAGTCGCGGCAAAGCGTGATGCACATTCTGGGGGAGGGGGAAAGCGGCTCTTTCACGATCAGCGACGGCCTTGCGTGGGCGATGTGCAATCCGCTTTCGGGCGAGTCCAGCCAAGGCTGGTGCATGTACGTCTCCGGCAAGGGGAGCCTCGGCGGCGCGCTGGGGGTCATGGAGGAAGACCTCGCCGGCGACCTGCGCTTCGCGCAGTTGGTCGGCCAGTTCATCGGGTCGATCCGGCAGGTGCGGATGCTGCAGGAGCAAAAGACGCAGCTCAGTTCGTTCTTCTCGCCGAAGGTGATCGAGAACCTGACGACCCGCAATTCGTCGACCTTGCTCGCCCCGGCGGAGAAGGACATTTCGGTCCTGTTTTGCGACGTGCGCGGCTTCTCGAAAAAGTCGGAGCAACTGCAAGGGGACCTGCTGACGCTCCTGAAGAGCGTCAGCGCCGCGCTGAGTGTGATGGCCAGCGGCATCGTCGAACGGGACGGTGCCATCGCCGACTTCCAGGGAGACGCCGCCCTCGGTTTTTGGGGTTGGCCGTCGGAGAATCCGGACGGCCCCGTCCCCGCTTGCCGCTCGGCCCTCGCCATTTACCGCACCTTCCGGCAGTCGGTCGCCGAGGCCGAAAGCCTGTTGTACGGGTTCTCGATCGGCATGGGTGTCGCCCACGGTCGCGCGCTGGCCGGGCAAATCGGCACGAACCAGCAGGCGAAAGTCGGCGTGTTCGGCCCGGTGGTCAATCAGGGTTCGCGTTTGGAAGGGATGACCAAGCAGTTCGGCGTCCCCATCTGCATCGA
Source organism: Planctomycetales bacterium (assembly GCA_044359065.1). GTDB lineage: Bacteria > Planctomycetota > Planctomycetia > Planctomycetales > Planctomycetaceae > JAIXZD01. The sequence goes on from JBIKMW010000028.1 coordinate 39,716, forward strand.
CGACACCACGGCCCATTACGTTCGCCGTCACTTCAACTCAGAGGACGGGCGCATCCGCAAACTCGCGCGCGTCCGTCCGAAGGGGATGGACACCGCGATCACCGTGTGGAGTTTGCTGCTCCCCGAGCACGAATGCCCGGAGATCACCAATGAAACGATCGCCTGTCACGAGGCCGCCCTTGAGAAGCTGATCGCGGGGGACTGGGCGGAAGCCCGGGCCATCCTGGAAAAAATCCCGGATACCGACGGACCGAAGCAGTTTTTGGTGCGGCACATGTCGGAATCGGGTTCGATGCCCCCCCCGAACTGGGACGGAGCCTTCTCGCTTGCCGAAAAATGATCGGGCTCGGCTCGAAACCTTGGCACATCAGGACGCAGGTAATCCGAACCGGGAGCCGAATTGACGACGCGTGGATCGATTGAAGAATTGTTGGCCGACGCGGTCGGTGGCCCGACCCGCGGTTTGAGCGGGTCGATCCGTCGCGTCGTCCTGTCGCAACCGGAGCGTGGCGCGAGTGCCTCGTCACGCAAACTGGGTGTTCGCCCGGTCGTTGTGCGCGGGCGGCCGGAGTGGCAGTTCGAGTGGCAGCGCGGCGCCCAGGCCGTTCACGAAAACCTGGACGGACTCGCCGCACAGGCGCGGTTGTGCGAAGCCGCACGCGAATTCCGACAAATCCTCGTCCGCACCGCCGAGGGGGAAACGCAAGGGCGGCGTCCGAAGGGTCCGGAGTGGGCCTGGTCCACCCGCGCTGTGGAAACGGCCGACGCCGTGGAAGCCCCCGTCGTCCATGACGCGGGTCGGGCCTACCTGATCCCCGACGGAACGCCCGTTCCGTTCCTGATTGAGATCGGCGTCATGACCCCCGACGGACGGGTCCGCCGCGACCAATACCACAAGTTTCGGCAGATCAACCGGTTTCTGGAATTCGTGCGCGACGTGGTCCCTTCGCTGACGGAGACGGGAACGCTCGAGGTCGTGGATTTCGGGTGCGGCAAGAGTTCGCTGACGTTCGCGACCCATCACTATCTGACGGCGGTGCTGGGGCGGTCGGTGAACATCACCGGCATCGATCGCAAAAGGGAGGTCGTGGCCGACTGCGAACGGTTGGGGGCGGCGCTCGGCTGTGCGGGATTGTCGTTTCGGGCGGGCGAGATCTCGGCCTACGACCACCCGAGGCCGGTCGATTTGGCGATCTCGCTCCACGCGTGCGACACCGCCACGGACGACGCGTTGATCGCCGCCACGCGCTGGGGATCGAGGGCGATTCTGGCAGTGCCGTGTTGCCAGCACGAACTCGCGCCCCAGCTCAAGATCGCGGGAGCCGAAGCCTTGCTGTCGCACGGCATCCTGCGGGAGCGATTCGCGACGCTGGCCACCGACGCGCTGCGAGCCGAGTGGCTGGAGACTCGCGGCTACAGCGCGCGGGTGGTCGAGTTCATCGACACGGAGCACACTCCCAAAAACCTGCTCATCCGGGCCGTGCGGCGGGAGCGCAACGATGGCCGCGACCTCGCGCGGGACAAGCGCTATCGAGAGTTCCGCGAATTCCTCGGGCTCGGCGAAACGTACCTGGACCGACATGGGGGGGCAGCGTCGGAATCGAACTCGTGACCAAGCGGAACATCGCCCCGCATCAGGGCCAGATACCCGCTCAACTGCGTTCGCGGATCCACGCGGCGATCACTTCCGGACTCAACTCCCGCAGCGAGCGAATCACCTTGTTCGCGAAGGCGGCGTCCGCTTCGACGTGACCCGTGCTCAAGAGGCCGATGCTCAGCATCCCCGCCGCATTGGCCGCCGCGATTCCCGCCGGAGCGTCCTCGATGACCGCGCAGCGCGACGGCGGCACGCCGATCCGTTGCGCCGCCAACAGGAACACTTCCGGATCCGGTTTGCCGCGGCGGACATCCCGCCCCGTCACCCGCGCGTGAAAATGCCGTTCACATTGCAGCTTGTCGATCGCCAGCTCCACGTTCTCCGGCGGCCCCGAAGACCCGACCGCCAACCGAAAGCCGGCCATGTCCAACGCCGAGATCAACTCCCGCGCCCCGTCCATCACCGGAAACGCGGCCGCAACAATCTCGCGATACAACGCTTCCTTCCGGTGGTCGAACGCGAGAATCTCCTCGTCCGAGAGTGTCCCCTGGCCCCAGTGGTGCTCGATGATCTCGCGGCTGGTGCGTCCGAACGTCGCGTGAAACTGTTCGGGTGTGAGGGAGCGGCCGATCTCCCGCGCCATCATTCCCCAGCTTTCGTGATGCGCTTCGTACGAATCGACGAGGACGCCGTCCATGTCGAAAATCACGGCCAAAGGTTCCGTCGACAACGCAGTTCTCCATCTCGATGGTCAAGACACGCACGAAACATCGGGCGTTGAAAAACGGGGGCGGACCCAGGTCGGCCGCCGAGTCGGTCGCACGCCGCATCACCGAGCCTGTTTTCGTTCCCGCAGCGCCGCGGCCCGGCCCCGATGAAACAGGGCCACTAGCACCAGCAGCGCGCCGCCGTACATCAGGATCGCAAACATCGGATACGCGGTGAACCAATAACTCCCGGTCGTCACCAACCAGCCCGCGATCGCTCCCCCCAGCACGAACAACCGCTCGCCGGCCGCGGCCACTTGCCCCAGGTACGGAACCGCCCTCACAAACCGCGTGACGATTCCGCCGATCAACGACAGACCGCCCCACAGCAGCGCGAAAGAAACGCCCCGAATAATCCATCCCGACGAGTCCCCCGTGGGTTGATAGTCTCGCAGGATCTCCGACGCTTCCATGCGTCCGCTCCGCAGAGCCTCGACCGGTCTCGGCGTCGGATAGTCCGGGTAGAACGGCGCGAACGTCCCCTTCGACTGCCGCGCCAACACGGTGACCGGCCCCGGTCGCGCCGCGACAAAGCGGATCCGCACATCCCCGACCGACGGCGCCGCCGGATCCGTCGCCGTGGTCCACCCGCCGTCCGCGAGTTTCAGCTTCTCCCGAAGTTCCTTCGGCAATCGCTCGTGATCGGCTTCGGTGACCGCCAAGGGGGCGAAGGCCGCGTATTGATCGACCAGCGTCTTCGGCAGCGGAAACACTCCCACGCGGACCGCCGCCGCCACCCCTTGCCAATCGGGCCACGGTTTGTCGGCCGTGTTGTCGTACCCGCGCTCCGCGAAGCGGCTGGAGTCGACCCGTTCCGGGGACCACTGTTTCGAGTAGCTGTACACCGTGCGGGCTTGGCCAGCGTCGCCGCCTCCCGGTCGGTTCTCGACATGCTTGTGCTCGACCCACTGGTGGATCTCGACGGTCCGCTGCAGCTTGACGGCGTTGAGCCGTACGCCGAAGACCGGGTCGGCGAGTTCCTCGTCCGTCCTGGTGTCCCCCGTGACGCACACCAACCGTTCGTCGTTCGCGCTGTCGATCTTCTCGGCGGAGGCCGCCACGGCCAGTTTGGCCCCCTGCTCAAGGGCCTTCGTCGTCGATACGGCGCGGGATTCGTGCCAGGCGATGAGCGGAAACACGACCGTCAGCAGCAGCACGCCGAACAACACCCCCTTGGTGGAGTCGCTCAGGCGCCCGAACCACGACACCGACGGGGATTTACGCGATGCGGGCATGCGGCGTGATGTGGTCGAAAGGCGATGGAGTGGACCCCCGGCCGATCCACGCTTCGCGTGCGCGGCGCCGATGGGAAAATCCATTCTATCCGCCCTTGAACGGTCCCGCGAACCGACGCTCGCCGGTCCGCGACCGTCACGCCGCCGGCTCTTTTTGGAGCACCGTTCTGCACCGCCGAGCGAGGGGATAGTCGTTCGACACTCCCATCCCCACACCAAGGTGGAGTTTATCCACCTCGGTCGCAATCGCCTCCAGATTGAACGCTGGCCATTTCGACTGCAACAGGACCAGTTGCTCCAGACCTTGCGCCGTCTGACGGAGCTGGTCCGGCAACAACGCCGACAACGCAACCGCCGCCGCCGCCGAGCGTCCCAGTTGCGGATGGGCGAGGAGCCGCAACCCGTGATGGTGGAACAGGATGCAAGCGACCAAGTCGTCGGGCAACTGCCACCGGTGGGCAAGGCACGCCCCCGTGACGGCGTGGTCCCAGCCGAAGTGTGATTGCTCGTACTCGACCAAATTCACCGGCGCGTTCGTGCGGGCCTCGATGAAAGAGGTGTATTGCTCGCACAGGTCGTTCGTCAGGACCGGCAGCAGATAGTCCTGCAACAGCGCCGCCGCAAAGGCGAGTTCGGCGTCCGCCTTGAGCAGACCCGCCACGAGCTTGGCGAAAAACGCCTTTTGCAGCGTGGCGTTCCAGAAACACGCTTGATTGATGAGCTTTGATTGCCGGGCCTGCACAGCCGCCTTCATCCCCACGGTGATGAGTAGCAACTTGCTTTGCTTGAGGCCCAGCAACGTGAGGGCCTGCAAGGGGGTTCGGGCTTTGGTGCGCAAGCCCATGAACGACGAATTGACGTGCCGCAGGAGTTCCAACGAGAGGCCCGTGTCGGTGGCGACGATCTCGGACAGCTTGCGCACGTCGGCATCGTCGCGGTTCGCCAGTTGGACGAACTGCGTGACGGCGTGGGGAAGCGCGGGAAGGGACAGGGTCGGCGGCAAGGCCTCCAGCACCGCTCCCCCGAGCGATTCGTTGACCAGCGCCGACCAATCAATGTCCGCCATGGGAACTCGTACCCGCGCGTCGGTGGAACCGCTCGCGCGCCTCTGTCACGGGGAATTCGCCGTCGCCTCGGGTTCGCCTGCGAACCGAGCGTCCGGTCGGTGATTCAAGATACGTTGCTTTTCGGGAACCCGCAGGTTTCAAGACACCGTGGCCAACTGGGTTTCGGCGCCTTCCGGCGATTCCTCGACGACCGGCGCGGCGAATTCTCGCAGCACGAGGACGTGGTTCGGGTCCCCTTGTTCGCGGAACGCCGGTTCGACGCGGTCGGCCATGGTCTCCAGCGCCAGAGTAGGCCAACGCTGGTTGAGCTTCGCCAGGATTTCCATCCCCCCCGGCACCTGCTGGAACGGGTCGGGCAACAGCGCAGCGACAGCCACCGCCGACACCGCGGTCTTCGCAAGGTCTTTGTCTGCCAGCACTTCCAACCCCTTGTGGTGCAACAGCACCGCGCACACGAGGTCGTCGGGGAAGCCCCATTCCCACATCAGGCTGCCGGCGGCCAACGCGTGGTTCCAACCGAACGTCTCCTGTTCGTGCCGGGCGAGTTCCACGGGCGTCGAGCGCCGCGGGTCGAGGAAGCGTTGATAGTCGTCCGCCAGCTCGTCCGACAACATGGGCAGCAGGAAGTCTTGCATCATCGAGGCCGCAAAGGCCAAGTCGATGTCGGCCTTCAGGACTCCGGCGATTTCGCGGGCGAACAGGGCCCGTTCGAGGTTCGAATTCGAGAACGCGGCCAAATCGACCAGCTTCCCCTTGGAGTTCGCCGCCGCCTGCACCGCCGTCGTCATCAGCACCAACCGTGTCGCCCGGATGCCCAGAAGCGTGAGCGCTTGTTGGGCCGTGGACGCCTTATTGCGAAGCGCGAACTTCGAGGAGTTCACGTGCCGCAACAGATTGCACGTCAGCCCCGCGTCGGTCTCGATGATCGACGCCAATTCGCACGGCGAAACCCGGGGATCGTCGGCCCTGCGGCAAAACTTCATCAGCGCCGCGGGGAGCGTGGGGACCTTCACCTTGGGCGGCAACATTCGCCGCTTTTGGTCACCCAACACGGATTTCCGGAGTTCGGACCAGTTCGTCATGATCGAGGTTCCCAAGGGGGGAAGTTCGCTTCGCTGTCCGCGGCTCGACTATCCGAGGGAAAACGATTCCCCGAAGTTCGGGCACGCCGCGCCCGGTCAAACGTAGGTCACAAAAACGCCGCGCGGGGGCAAACGTGGCATTTCGGCATCGAACAGGGAAAACCCTACATACCCCGTCCTTGGCCTACCCCGGAACCCCGTCCCGTGTCGCCGGTCGCCATACGAAGCCGCGCTCGCCCGTCACCGGAAACGTTGGTCGGATCGGCCGGACTTGACGGGGAACGGTTGACTTTTGTGGCGAATTCTCCAGTGTGCTGCTCGACAAACCGCGTTTCGTCCGATCCTCGCGTGGCGGATTCTCCATGGCCTATCGCACCACTCCGCTCCCCCTCAAGACCATGCCGCCGGGCATCGCCTGCATCATCGGCAACGAGGCCGCCGAGCGGTTCAGCTATTACGGGATGCGCGCGATCCTGATGACGTTCATGACGAAGTACCTCCTCGACCGCACGGGCCAACCCGCCCCGTTGACCGAGGACGAGGCGAAATTCTGGTACCACCTGCTGACCGGCTCGGCCTATCTGTTTCCGATTCTCGGCGCGCTCCTCGCCGACACGATCTGGGGCAAATATCGGACGATCATGACGCTTTCGCTCGTGTACGTCCTCGGTCATGTGGCGCTGGCGGCCAACGAGACGTTTGCGGGACTGATCACCGGATTGGCGTTGATCGCGCTGGGGGCCGGGGGGATCAAACCGTGCGTTTCGGCGCACGTCGGGGACCAATTCGCCGCGACGAACAAGCACCTGTTGGAGAAGGCGTTCGGGTTCTTCTACTTGTCGATCAACTTCGGAGCGATGCTCTCGACACTGCTTACGCCGTGGCTGCTCGCCGAATTCCCCGCCTGGCTGCAAGCCAACACACGCCTGCTGGAGGGATGGTCGAACGCCGACGCGCGCCGGTTGGGCCCGCACTTTGCGTTCGGCGTGCCGGGCGTGCTGATGTTGATCGCCACCATTGTGTTTTGGTTGGGGCGGAACAGTTACGCCCATATCCCGCCGCGCGGCGCGGCCAATGTGTGGCGTTCGCTCGGCGGCGAGGGGGGACGCGTGCTGTTGCGATTGGCCCCGGTGTACCTGTGCATTTCGGTGTTCTGGTCGCTGTACGACCAGTCCGCCTCCGCGTGGGTGCTGCAAGCGGAGAAAATGGATCGCCGCATCGACTTCTTCGGACTGTGGACGTGGGAACCACAACCAGCGCAGGTGCAAGCCATCAACCCGATGTTGATCCTGCTCTATGTCCCGCTGGCCGCTTACGTCGTCTACCCGCTGCTGGGCCGCATCCTCGACCTCACCCCGCTACGAAAAATCACTCTCGGCCTCGTGCTCACGGCCAGCGCGTTCTTCGTTTCGGCGGTGATTCAGGGCTGGATCGACCGAGGGTTGACGCCCCACATTGGCTGGCAGTTGGCGGCGTTCGGCGTGTTGACGTTCGCGGAGGTGATGGTGTCGGTGGTGGGGCTGGAGTTCTCGTACGCCCAGGCTCCCCCCGAACTGAAGTCGATCGTGATGTCCGTGTATCTGCTGACGGTTTTCCTTGGGAACCAGTTCACGGCCGGAATCAATTTCCTGATGACGCGCTTCCCCGACGTGAAAACCGCGCTCGACGGCGCCGCCTACTACTGGTTCTTCGGCGGGTTGATGCTGGCCACCAGTGTGCTGATGGCGATCTACAGCGGTCGGTATCGGGGACAGCAGTTTCTTCCCGAAGCCGAGTGACTTGATGGGGTTCGCATCCAGCGGGTGACGGGGCCGGAGGAGTGGCCCGGCCCCACAAGGGAAAATGCCGCGCCGTTTGGTACACTTTTGAGCGCGCTGTCGATTCGAGGGGCTTTCGATTCGGGAAGATTCGGACAACCGATTCGTTGTCCTGTCGCGGATTCCTTCGGGACCCCGCCTCGGGGATGTTTCCAGGGATGTTCGGCGCGCGGTCCGAACGCTGACAATAAAGGGGCGGTCATGCGAAGTGGCAGTCGCATTTCAACGCAATTCACGGCAAATCGTGGCGATTCTCGGCTTGCGAGCTCGCGACGATTCGTGGCGTGGGCGGTCGTGGCGATGGTGTGGAGCGGCGGGGTCTCCGCGGTTCTCGCCGACGAAGGGGCGCTCGCGATTCTGAAGAAGAATTGCGAGAAATGTCATGGTGACGCCAAGCAGAAGGTGAAGGGCCTCAAGATCGGCGACCGCGCGACGTGGATCGCACCGCGCGGCGGGGGAGAAACGCCTTTCTTCAACGCTTCCAAATGGGCCGACAGCGCCATTTGGCAGCAGATCGACGAAGACCTGATGCCCCCCGCCGGTCCGCTCTCGGACGACGACAAGAAAATCATCCGGCAATGGCTCGAAGCGGGAGCCAAATTCGACGGTGCCGACCCGGTCCCGGACAAGCCCGCTGCCCCCGAAAAGCCGGCGGCCCCGGCCAAGCCGGCCGACTCGGACAAGCCCGCGAAGACCGAACCGAAGCCGGAAACGCCTGCCAAGCCCGAAACCCCGACGACAGACGACAAGCCGTCCACTTCCAAGCCTTCCGAGACAAAAAAACCGGAACCGGAGAAGGTGGCCTTGGCCCCCTCCACCTCCCTTCCCGCTCCCAATGCCACGTTCGATGTGGCCGCGATCGGGGAAACCGGCCCCAAACTCGCCGAAAAAGCGTTCACCATTCTCCGCGCCCGCTGCGACCAATGCCACGGCGCGGTGAATCAGAATTTCCCCGGATTGGAAGTCCTCAATCGGGAGAAGTTGGTCACCGACCGCGGTCCGGGTAAATCGTTCTTCGTGATCGAGGGGAAACCCGACGAATCGATGATTTTCCAGGTCGTGCGTTCCAACCGCATGCCCCCCGGTCGCCCCGAGAAAAAGCTCACGGACGTCGAAAAAGCCACGCTCCAAAAATGGATCCTCGAAGGGGCGGCGTTCCCGGATGTCGACCGCTCGAACCGGCCCGAGGTCACCGAAGACGACGTGCTCCAGGAAATCGCGCTCGACCTCGCGTCGATCAACCGCAAGAAACGCAAAAGCATTCGCTACCTGTCCCTCGCCCACCTCAGCAACAACCCGAAGATCACCGACGAGAAAATGGCCCTGTATCGTGCCGGGTTCTCGAAGGCCATCAACAGCCTGAGCCATTCGTCCGACCTCGTGCTCCCGAAGGTGGTGGGACGCGACGAGTCGAAGGTCCGCAAAGCGCAAGTCCTTTTCCGGATTGACTTTGACGAGTACGGATGGACCGAGAGCGAGCAATGGCGACCGATTCTGCGGGCGTACCCGTACGGCCTCGACCCCCGTTCGGTGGCTCGCAACCCCAAGGCGGGCGAGTGGTACGAGCAGATTGAAGAGAACTACGGCAAAGTCAATTTCGACGGCATCCCCTATCTGCGGGCCGACTGGTTCACCGCGACCGCCACCCGCCCGCCGCTTTATCACACGATCGCCAAGATCCCCAAGACGCTCAAGGAGATGGAAGCGCGACTGGGAATCGACATCAACAAGGACATCATCTCCGACAAAGCCCGTCGAGGTGGCGTGCAAAAAAGCGGTGTTTCGCAGCAAAACCGGCTGATCGAATTCCATCGCACGTCGCAAGGGACCGCGTGGGTCAGCTACGACTTCTTCACGAATTCCGGTCGTGGCAACCTCACGCGGTTCCCGCTGGGACCGGCCTTCGCGGGGAACAATTTCGCCGAGCAAGCATTCACGCACGACGGCGGCGAAATGATCTTCACGTTGCCCAACAACTTGCACGGCTACATGCTGATTAAATCCACCGGCGAGCGACTGGATGCCGGTCCGGTCGAGATTGTGTACGACCAACGGCAAGCGCTGGGGACGCCACAGATCAAGAACGGTGTCTCCTGCATGCTGTGTCACAACAAGGGGACCATCCCGTTCAAGGACACGATCCGCGACGCGGCGGCTGTGCTCAACCGCGACGCCCGCCAAAAGGTGGTCGATCTCTACGCGGAGGTTTCCGAAATGGATCGGCTGCTGGAGGCCGAGAAGACCAGCTACACCACGGCACTGAAGGCGGTGATCGAGCCGTTCCTGCTGCCGAACGGCCCCACGGAAGAACGCAAAAGCTTCGAGGACTTCGACGAGCCGGTCAGCGTCACCACGGTCGACTACACGACCGACATTTCCGAGGACATCGCCGCCTACGAATTGGGGATCAAGCCTGAAGAATTCAAGGCGGACGTGAAGAACAACCAGAACCTGCGACAGCTCGGACTCGGTCCATTGCTCAACGGCGAGCGCGTCAAACGCTCGCTCTGGGAGTCGGACGGTTTGGTGTTGTCAGTCTTTCAGGAAACCGCCTCCGAGCTCGGCACGGGAACTCCCGTGAAACCGTGACGGCAGGTCAATCGAAGTGTGTTGGGCTGGGACGCGCCGCGGAGCGGCCGCCCCCGAAGCGGAGAGTCTTGTGTGTGACGACCGATTGAGTTTCCCCGATGCGGAGTGGGGCTACCCGCCGGGGTGAGGGAGAGGGTTCAGCCCCTCAGGAAATGGAATGCGATCATGAACGGGGCAGCGTTGGATCGTCGAAGCGGGTGGCGACAGGCCGTGGGTGGGGTTCTGTGCGCGGCGGGTCTGGTGTTCGGGTTTGCCTCCGAGGCGTTTGCCCAGGTGCAATCGCTCGACGAGGCGGTCACCACCTTGGCCAAGAACGTGGCCGGGGCGCTGAAGGACAAGGATGGCGATGCCACGATCAACGTCGGCACCATCGCCGATCCCGACGGGCGGAGCGGCGGACAATTGATCCGCTTGAAGCTTGAGGAAAAGCTCGCCGCGCAAGGTCTGGAAATCAAAAAGCGCGGGGCCTCGTTCCTCATTCGCGGCAGCTACAGCGTCGACAAGGACGAGGACCGCCACATCATCGCCATCCAGACGGAAATCGTGGAAGGCAAGTCCGGCAAACCGGTGGCGAACGTCAACGAGAAGCTGTTTGTCGAAGAGGTCAACAAGCTCGACGACATCGCCGCGATCCTCGGGCTGACGTTCGACGCCACGACCGAACCGAGCGTCGAGAAGCAACGCGAGAAGATCGCCGCCAAAATCGAGAACCCGACAACCGCCGTCTCGTCGGAAAAGACGACTCCCGAGAAGACCGCGCCTGACAAAGCCCCGCCCGCTTCGCCCTCAGCCCCCGCGAAGCCTTCGACCGTGACCAACACCGACGGCGGTTCGGCCGGTGGGCTTCCCACGGTGATCTCGGCGGAGACCGCCAGCCCATATCAGATTCAGATGTTGCGGAAATCGACCGACCCCAAATCCGGAAAAGTCAGCTTTGAACCGCTGACCGCCTCCGTTGAGGACGGCCTGGCCTACGTGGATCTGACCACGGGGCAGATTTACGCCATCCGCATCTTCAACAAAGCGGTCGACCACGATGTGGCGGTCAAGGTGCTGATCGACGGCGTGAGCGCGTTCTCGTTCAGCCAGGACGAATTTCTGAAATCGACCAACCTGTTTGTGATCGACCGGGGCAAGTCGGGCGTGCTACGCGGCTGGCACGACACGGGGAGCAAGTTTTTGGAGTTCGTCGTGTCGGACGAGTCGGCGGCCGGAAAACTGGGCGCTCCCAGTTCGTCGGTGGGCACGGTGACTGTCCAGTTCTTCCCGTCGTGGCGGGTGGACGAGCCCAAGCCGAAAGTGGAACTGCTTACGTCCCGTGGGGGAACCGGCAAGGGGGCGCGGGTCGACGCCGTGGCGGAAGTGGTCGAGCGAAACTTCGGGAAGACCCTTTTGGCCACGGTCAGCGTGCGTTACGACCAACCCGCCCCCAAGCCGCAGGCGGCCCCCACGACGGCCTCTCGGTGACCACCCCTCGCCAACGGGCATCGATCGGATGACACACGCGTCCTTTTGACGACACTCAGTTTTTTCGGAATTTTTTGGACGACAGTACGTTTCCTTGGATGACATTGACCAAAAGGGGGTTGGCCCCCTCGAACGCAGTCCCCGCCGAACAACTCGCCTTGGGCAGCCAGCGGGCGAAGTTCGGAAAGTCCCCCCAAAGGATGGAATCATGACGACCGCTTGGAACTGGAAGCGAGTTCGGACGCTCGTGCTCGCCGCAACATTCACCCTCACCAATGGTTACGCAACGTCGCAGCCGGTGTTCGCCCAAGAGGACAAGCCGGCCATCAACGCCGACAAGCCCGAAGGGACCAAAACTCTCGATGACGCTTTGGGGGATATGGCGAAGCGCCTCAAGGATTACCAGGAGCAACAAGCCAAGGGGGCACTGGCGCTGGGGGATTTCCGCCAGCCCCCCGGGACGACCATCGGCACGACCGTGAAAGATACGCTCGGAAAGAAGCTGAAAGAGGAAGGGGTCGATTTGGCCCGCCCGGGTGCGAAGGCCATCACCCTGACGGGAGAAGTCGTCCGGGCGGACGAAGAGGACGATGACAAGGTCAAGGTGGCGATTGAGTGCACCATGACCGACGCCCGGGGCAAGAACCTCGGCACCTTCAAGGAGAAGGTTGAAGTCGACAAGCGGGACGAAGTCGCCCGCTTGCTCGGTGTGACGGTCGACCTCAACGAAGCGGGCAAGGCGGCCACCGCCGCCGCGACGACCCCGGGCACCGCGGCCGTCGCCGCCACCCCCGCCAGCCAAACGGTGGTTCGCGACGCCGCCCTGAAGGCCGCAGTGGACGACCCCAAAGTGTCCGCCGCAGGCGGAAAAGTGGGCGCTACCGATTCCAGCCCCTACCGTGTGGAAGTGCTGATCGAAACCTCGGCGGGCCAGTACTCCGCCGCTCCCGTCTCCACCGACGGCGGCGTGGCATATGTCGACATCAAGCCGGGTCAGACCTACGCCATCAATTTGATCAACAATGCGAAAGACCACGATGTCGGTGTCGAGCTGTTCGTCGACGGCATCAGCACTTTCGAGCTGACCGAGATTCGCCCCTACCGCGAACTCAACAAGTGGATCGTGCCGCGCGGACGCAACTTCATCATCAGCGGCTGGCACAAGAACAACCAGCAGAACTTCAAGTTCGTGGTGACCGATACACCGGACAGCCTGTTGGCCCAAAAGTTCCCGGAACGTGGGACGACTTCGATCGGCACGATCACCGCCCAGTTCTACCCCGCCTGGAACCAGACCGAACAGGTCCCGTCGGTCGAATTCCAGGGGAAGCAACGGGCGGGTACGGCTCAAGGCCCGGCGGGTAACGCGGGTGCGAAAGAAGAAGTGCGGCTGTTCGGCAAGACGTTGCTGGCCAACGTCACCGTCCGTTACGAACGCCCGAATCCGATCGATCTGCCGGCCGACATGGGTGTCGCCCCGGCGAAGTGAAGAACGAATGTCTCGACAGGTCTCGGACACCTTCCGCTGGCGGGGCGTTTCTAACGCTCCGCCAGCGTTTTGGCGTTGAATACGAGAGCGCGGTTTGTAGCCGATAACTCGTCTCCCTACCGCGACGATCGTCGGCGAGGACTCGCTCGACGGCGTGGGGGTGAAGGAAAACGAGAGGGGAGTTCGCGACCAAGCCGGTCGAGGGCAATAGCCTCGTTCAGATCGACGATTTGCGACGCCTCGGGACATGGAGATGGGCGAGGTTTGGCGCCGTTGCGGTTCGCTTCCATGCCCTTTGCAGGTCTTCACTTGAGGGCGTTTGCGGCGAACGGGGCTCCCACGGAGCCTCGCCACGTGGCGGCGAGCCGTGCGAGGGGCGTCGCTGACGGATGTGGATTCAAAACGCGGAGAAAAGTTCCGAAAAATGGACGGAATCTCGGGAAGGAACCCCCGCCCGGACCGTTTCCCCTGATGTCAAGCGAATCACCGAACACCGACGAATGGAACAGATCGACGGGTTCGGAAGTTAAGGGTGTTGGCGAACCGTGGCGCGTGGCGATCCGCGGGGCGGACGGATTGAGAATCTTCAACTAACGGGAGGGTTTGTGATGAGTGCGGCAATGCGAAACGGCGTGTGCGGGCTGGTGCTCGCGGTGGCGTTCGGGATGGGTGCGGGCGAAGCCAACGCCGGGTATCGTCAGTACTACTCGAGCTGGTCGTACCAGCCGTCGACGAGCTACTACTACACGACCTACTACTACAAGCCCCAGGTCAGCTACAGCGGGTACCAGTACCACTACTGTATCTACTACCCCTCGCAACCCCGCTACGTGTACTACTACAACCCGTACTCGCAGCAATATTGGGGCCGCTACGACCTCGAGGGCAAGGACGGGGCCGTGTACTCGCTGCTGGAAGACAAGGACCGCAAGAAGGAACTGAAGGACATCCCCGAATCGGCTTTCCCGAAACCGGCCAAGATGCCCGCTGTTCCCGAGTCGGCCGACGGCGTGGGCATCGAAGCCCCGCCCGCCGCTCCGACCAAGGACCTTCCGGCTGGCGAAAAGAAGTGATGGTTCCGCATCCGACGCGACCCCCGGCTGCGGGGGGCGCGACGGACGCCCCCCGCGTCGGTTGGAGCGTCGCGAACAGAAACGGGTGACGGGCTTGGCCCGCTCCCGCGGGAGTCGGATCACCGCGGTGACCACTCCGGGCGACTTCCCCCGCGAATCGGTTTCCGTCGTCCGCCGTCCTGCCGAATTCAGCCAAGATCGCCGCCGAGCCGGGAGTGCCCAACGCACTCGCCGGCTCGGCTGACGTTTGAACCCGTACCGTTTTTCGCTGTCCCGTCTCGTTTTCGTCCCGTCTCGTTTTCACGGTGCCCTGTCGGGAACGACCCGCCCGTTCGCGGCGTCCAAACCCGTCGGTCCCTCGCCAACAGGCTGCGTCCGACTTCCGATCCATCGAGTTCCCGCCGACAATTCTCCCGCGAGGCGAGCATGCGTTCCCCGTTCCCCGCAATCCGACGGTCGGTTTCCCTCGCGACGCTCCGCCACGCCGCCGCAATCGTGGTGCTCGCCACCTTGTCCGCGTCCGTTGCGCACGCACAACCGGCGGCCCGTCGATTTCCGCCCGATCGTCCGCGGCTGGTGCTCAATCCGCTGGGGCCGACGGCCGATGTTCGGACCATGCTGCTCACGCCCGACGGACGCCAGTTGTTCGTGGGGGGGTTGGACAAAGTCGTTTACGTGTTTCAGGTGGCGGACGACCCCGCCGACGCGAATCGCGACCGGCTCCTGTACAGCACCACCCTGCGGTGGGAGATTTCCCGGGGCAACAAGGGGGCGATCAACGCCCTCGCGATGTCCCCCGACGGCAAACTCCTGTACCTGGGCGGGCAAACGGCGCGGGCACCCTACGGCCGCATCGCGATTTACGACGTGGGACAACGGCAAATCGTCGGGGGCCTCCCCCTCGAAGTCCCCGACAACGACGCTCGGGCGATGGAGCGGTTGGCCCATCTCGAACCCGTGGTGAGTATCGCCGTTTCGCCCGACGGAAAGCGTCTGGCGTCCGCGAGTTCCGACAGCGAAATCCGCGTCTGGGACCTCGCCGCGCCGATTCCCGCGAACGGCCAAACGCCCTCGTTGGTCGTCCGCCCCAGGGCCGAAAATGTCGACAACGCCGCCGCGACGAGCGAGATCGTCACCGAGCACCGCGTGCTGTGGGTGGCGGATGATCGTTTGGTCGCGAGCGAGCGGACGGCGCAAGACCGTTGGAGCCTTGCCGAATTTCAGATCGGCGCAAACGCGGCAATTGTCGGACGTTATCCGGCGACGCTGTCGGGCGGCGTCGGGCAGTTGGCGCGGGGTGAGCGATTCTGGGCGTCGAGCGAACGAGGCGGTCGCGTGCTCGTGTGGGACCGGACTCAGGGACCGGACCAACAGCCTCGTGTGATCAACGTCGATCCAGGGACGGACACGATTCCCTACGGCTTGTCGTTGGCGGGGGATTTGTTGTCGGTCACCGTCAACCGCAGCAACCAGCGCGGAAGCGATGTCCAGGTCTGGAACCTGCGGGATTTGACGAAACGGTACGCGCTCCCGACATCCGCGATCGGGCGTGCTTTTGCGTGCGTGTTGGACGCCACCGGCAAGCGAGTGCTGTCGCACGTTACCGATTCCGACAGCGACGACCCGAACGCCGACGTGGCCAAGATGGTCGACAAGAATGGCGGCCTCGACGACGCGGTGGGTGGCGAACTGGTTTCCTTCCGTCTGAAGACCCCCGAAGGCTCGTTCCGTGGCCAAGGGGACGTGGTCCGCTCGGCGGTCGTCACGCGCGGGCGGGGTTTGACCGTCTGGCATGTGGCGTTCCCCCGCAAGGCCGGGGACTATCGCATCGCGTTCAGTCAGGACGCGGGAGACCGCTCGCTGCAACCCACATGGACGGGGCGGGTTTCGCGCGTGTTCGACCTCGCCAAAGGCCAGCTCGTCACGCTTTTCCGCGAACCCAAGCAGAACGAAACCCCCGAGCAGGCGGAGGCGCGCGCCGCCGCCGAGCAGGCTCAATTCCGTCAGCCGATGGAGAACGCCGACGGATGGTCGACGACGATCCAACGGCAGACGGTGGTGATCCGCAAGGGGGGCAACCCGGTTGCCGAGTTGATCTTCAGTGGCCGCCTGGAACAGTTCCTGGGGCGTCCGTTCACCAGCGCGCTGATTCCCGACGCGGCGGGCAAGCCGATCGCGCTCGCCATCGGCACGTCGACGATCAACGGAATCTTCGTGTACTCGCTCCCTTCGGGAAACCGCGCTCCGGAACTCATCCGGTACTACCGCGATCACTTCGGCAAAGTGAATTCCCTCGGGGTGTCGGCCGACGGCAAATACCTGATTTCCGGTTCGTCCGACCACACGATGAAGGTCTGGAGTTTGGCGGGATTGGCAATCGCACCCGCGAAGTTCCCGGCGTCGCGAGCCTGGGGCTGCGATTTCGAGGTGGAAGGGAACCAACTCGTCGTCCGCAACGTGCTGCCGGCCGGGATTGCCGCAGGACGTGGTTTGGCGGCGGGCGACGTGATCGGCGAAGTGCGGGAGTTTGAAACACGCAACAACGCCGTGACCGATGCCGCCGCGATGCGCAAGCTGCTGGCCGAAAAACCGATCTACACCGAGTTCATTCTGAAGGTGTTGCGCGCGGGGAAAGTGGTGAAGGCCGCAATCGCGGTGGTCCCCGCATGGGAACCGCTCGTCACGCTGTACGTCGACGCGCGCGGCGAGTGGGCGGCGTTCACTCCGGAGGGATACTTCAACTCGTCCGCGGCGGAAGGAGCCGACCTGTTCGGCTGGCAGATCAACGTCGGTCCGGCCATCACACCCGAGTTCCGGATCGCGCTCGACCTGAGCAAGGAGTTCGAGCGGGAAGACCTGCTGCGCGAGTTGCTGTCGGCGGGCAGTTTGCCGGGGGCGTTCCGGAATCTGGGCAAACCGGTTCCCGGCGGCGGCGATTTTCCGGCGTTTCTGGCTGGTGTCAGCAACTCGCTCGCTCCCAAGGTGCGGATTGTCGAACCGGCCAACGGCGTGAACGTGGCGGGGGGCGGGGCGTTGGTCCCCTTCAAAGCGGAGGTGACGATTCCCGCGGGATCCGATCCCGCCAACTTCCCCGTCACCGTGACCAGCAACGGAGAACCGCTCCCGGTCACGACAGCCGCCCAGCCTCAACCGGACGGTTCGACCAAAGTGGAAGTGACGGGGACCGCCGATCCGGACACGCAACTCACTCGGTTGCGCGCGCAGGTCGAAGAGAAGGACGTGTTTCCGGCGTTTTCGTCGAGCGATCAGGTGCAGCTCCGCTCGGACGAGACCGGCTCGGAGACGCGTTACGAGTTGTTCTTCGTGGGAATCGGCTGTCAAAAGTATCCGGACGGATCGATGTACGGTCCGCTGAATTACTCCCAACGGGACGTGACGGGACTGCGGGAAACGCTCAAGGATCCCGAGGGAGCGGCGGCGGAGTACGATTTCCAAACGAGCGTGCCGCCCCTGTTCGACGAACAGGTCTCGGAGGAGGAGATCAACGAACGCTTCAAGCAGATCGAGCGGCAGGTCAAGGAGGCCGTCGCCAAACGTCCCGAGGAACGCCGCCAAGGCAAAGACGTGCCGAAAGTGCTGGTCGTCGTGCACATCGCGGGACACGGGGACTTCGTCGAGAAGGAGCTGAGCGACGGCCGCGTGCAACGGCGGTTTTTCTTCATCCCCACGACCCGCACGATCGGCGCGGCGGAGGCCAAGGATGTGGCGCTGCCACTCAAGGGGATTCCCTGGCAGGCGATATTGAAGTTCTCGCAGCTTCAAAACTGCCAGAAGCTGTTCGTCATCGACGCATGTCACTCGGGCTCGGCGATCGACGACCAGGTCGCGCTGAAAACCTTGCGACGCCCCTTCAACACCAGCGATTCCATCGTGTTCTCGGCCACGAAGGGGGCCGGGGAAACCGCCTCTGAAGACGATAACGTCAAGCATGGTGTGTTCAGCTTCAACCTGATGCAGGCCGTGAAGGGCCAAGCCGACGGCTTCAGCAAACGCAAGAAGCCGAAGAAGGGTGACGCCACCTCCCCCGCGCCGAACAAGGACGGCCTGCTCCGGTTGGAGGAGATTTCCGATTACGTCATCGACGGTGTCGTCCGACACACCGACGGCGGGCAGACGCCCAAGATCGGTCCCGAGCAGTTGGTGAAGTCTCTGCACCCGGCCATTGTTTTCACCCGCTTGCAAGCCGCTCCGCCGGCCGCGGCGGGCGGGGGCCAGTGACTTGCGCGGACGAGGGGCCGACCGCTATTGTGGGTTCGGTCGGATATTGAGCGCGGCGGCAGGCCCGCCACTCATTCCGCAACCACGGCCCCGTCAACGTTTCCGTCGTCCCGCGTCATGCACGACCCTTCCTCCGTCGACCTGTCCCGCGCCGCGCGATTATGGCTGCGTGGCTGGCAAGCGTCCGGCTTGACGGAACTCCCGCGCGACTGGCTCAACGGGGACGGGCCGTTGGTCGAGGCGATGGCCGCCGCCCCGGTCGTTCCCTCCGCGCCCCCTTCATCGATCGCCGCCGTACCGCCGCAAAAGACCGCGGAGCCTGCGGCGCCCCGTGTGGCTCCCTCACCGTTTCGACTCCCCGGCTCCGCCGCTCCCACCCCCGCTCCAACCGTTCCCCCGCTCGCCACCCCTTCCGCTTCCGGGCGGACCGATTCCCGCCCCGCATCACCGCTGTCGACGACGCAGCCGGTCGCGCCGGCCTCTCCCTTCGCCCCCCAACCGGACATGTCACCACCCGCCAAACGATCGCCCACCATCCCCCCCCAAGCGCCGACCCCGGTCGGCGGCTCGCGGTCGGACCGGATCGCCGCTCTGCAAGTGATCGACAACCGCGTGAAGCAGTGCCGCAAGTGCGATGAACTCGCGCGGCTGCGCAACAAGACGGTTTTCGGCGTGGGCAATCCCGAGGCCCGCTTGCTCTTCATCGGCGAAGCCCCCGGCGCCGACGAGGACGCACAAGGGGAGCCCTTCGTCGGCAAGGCGGGCCAGCTTCTCGACAAGATCATTGCCGCCAGCGGCTTGCGCCGCGAAGACCTTTACATCTGCAACATCCTCAAGTGTCGCCCCCCGAATAACCGCACGCCCGAACCGGACGAATGCGCCAATTGCCGCGAGTATCTCGACGCCCAACTGGCGATCGTCGACCCGGAATTCATCGTCTGTTGGGGGGCGGTGGCGGCGACGAATCTGCTCGGCATCACGACGGCCATCGGCAAGCTCCGCCGCAAGTTCCACACGCATGGACGGGCGAAGGTGATGTGCACGTATCATCCGTCGTACCTGTTGCGCAATCCCCCGGCCAAGAAGGACGTGTGGGAGGATATGCAGTTGCTGCTGGCCGAAATGGGGCTCCCCGTGCCATCGACCGGCGGCTGAACGGCGGGTCCCGTTGATGCTTGGCCCGTTACTCAAGGCGGTTTCAAAACCCGGTTGCTGGCACGAGAACCTCGACAGGGGTCTACGCGGATTTGTCCGGCAGAGGGTTTTGAAACGACTTCTAAAGCCGCGCCCCATGTCCGAACCCACCTCCGATGCCCGCTGGACGGGCCTCGCCGACGAACTCGCCCGTCGCGAAACCGAGGGGCTGCGCCGCGCGCGCCGCGTTGTGCGGCGGCTCCCCGGTGGGCGCTGCGAAGTCGAAGGCCGCGAGCTGCTCAACGCCGCCTCGAACGACTATCTGGGCTTGGCCGACGACGCTCGCCTCGCCGAGGCCGCCGTTTTGGCGGCGCGGGAGGGAGGCGTCGGCGCGGGAGCCAGCCCGTTGGTGTCGGGTCGGTCGGCCTGGACGGCGCGGGCCGAGGACGCCCTGGCCCGGTTTGAGGGGACGGAGGCGGCGGTCCTGTTCCCGTCCGGTTACGCCGCGAATCTGGGAGTCTTGTCCGCATTGGTGGATGGGGGGGACGTTGTCTTTGGTGACCGATTGAACCATGCGTGTCTCGTCGACGGGGTGCGTTTGTCCGGAGCCCGGCTGCGAGTTTTCCGACACGACGACCTGGAAACCTTGCGCCGCGAACTTCGCAAGGCGGACGGCCCCGGTCGGCGTTGGATCGTGACGGACGGCGTGTTCGGCATGGATGGCCACCTCGCCCCCCTGACGCAACTGTGCGACATCGCGGAAGAATTCGGCGCGGAGGTGATCGTCGACGAAGCGCACGGGACAGGCGTGTTCGGGGCAAACGGCCGGGGCGCCTGCGAGGAAGCGGGGGTCGAGCATCGCGTGGCGGTGCGTGTGGGGACTCTCAGCAAAGCCTTTGGCTGCCAGGGCGGGTTCGTCGCCGGCCCCGCCGTGCTGGTCGACTGGCTGTGGAATTCGGCGCGGACGCAAATGTTCTCGACGGCCCTGGCGGTGCCGGTGTGCGGCGCGATCGCCCGCGCCGTCGAGATCGCCGAGGCCGAACCCGAGCGCCGCCAACATTTGCGGCGATTGTCCCGCGACTTTCGTGGACAACTGCAGGAGGAGGGGCTCTCGGTCCCCGGTCACCCGGAATGCCCCATCGTGCCGGTGCTCGTCGGTGAGCCGGATGACGCCGTGGCCGCCGGACGCCGACTGGAGCGAGCGGGCTTTCTGGCGGCGACGATTCGCCCCCCCACGGTGCCTCGCGGCACATCGCGGCTGCGGATCAGCCTCTCGGCGCTGTTCACCGATGCGGATATCGCGAAACTCGCCGCCGCCGTGTTGGACGCCGTCCCGCGTTGCAACGCCGAGGGGGCCTGAGTTCGCCGGGGATCACTCTTCGAAAAATCGGTTGAATCGAGTCGCGAAATTCGTCCTGTCAGTTCGTGCGGTTTGGCCAAAGCTTGATCGCGCGTTGGCCTCGCGTCGACGGCAACGCGTCCGGGTGCGAACCCCGGATTGCGGGGTTCGGCGGGTCAGGTTCGGGGGCGGTAGCGGTTGGTGCCGGTCTGGTGTTCGCGGTGGAGCGTCCAGAACCGGTCGAGGGGTCGTGTGTCGCTGAGCGAGTCGGCCCGCAGTTGCAGCAGGGCTTCCGCCGCCGGTTTGGTCCAGAACTTCTCCGTTCCCTTCACCCGTGCCGAGATTTGCTTCACCGCCGACTCGACATGGCTGCTCGTCAGCGGCAATCCCAGCCGGCGGTACTCGGGATAGTTCATCAGATGCCGATGGTTGTCGTAGTACGTGACCGCTGCGGCCAGTCGCTGGCGCGTGTCGGAGGTGGGGGGGCCTCGGGGGGCGGCCCCAAACGTTCGAGATGTCCCCGCAGTTCCTCGATCACCGCATCGACACGACCTTCCCAGATGGCCCGCGCGAACCGTCTGTAGGCGGCGGGATCGGACAGTCCGGCCGCCGCCCGCCACGCGTAACTGAGCGCGTGCATCAGATCGAGCACTCCCGTCAAGTGACTGAAGTGGCGGGCGTGGATCGTCCAGTTCACCTGCAACCCGTCCGCCACGAACGCTCCGCACTCGGCCACGTGCAGGCCGCTCGTCCACGCCCGGTACTCCAGCAGTCGACCGAACGAGTCCGCGTCCTGACCGCTGGCCACGACCTCGCGCGACAACACTTCGGGCGCGATGTCCGGCCAGCCCCGCGCGGACCGCACCGACACCCGTTCGACCCCGGTTTCTCCGACCGACTCGGCTCTCTCCGTGTTCACATCGTCCGTGTCGGCGGCGTCGTGGCGAGGTTCGGTTTCCTCATCGCTCTCGTCGCGCGCGGCGAGCTTCGCCAGTTCACGCACCACCGGCGCGTCGACCAGCCACACGGGAAATTCCGGGTGCGGATCGACCTGAAACTCCCCGCCTCCCAGCGACAAAATCAGTCCCACACGCTCCTCGCGCCAATGCGATTCGGTCCGGCCACCTGGCGACCGATCCCCCTTCGCACACCATCCCTCTTCAAGGAACCGCTCCCGGAGTGCCTCGAACCGCGGGTGATCCTTGCGCGGCGCGAATCGGTCGCGACGCTGGTATCGACCACCGTCCATCAGCACCGCCACGCGCCGGGGACGAGGCGCCGGAGACGGCGGAGTCAGACGTTCCATCAACGGCCGCTCGAAGTGCGCCCGCACCAGTTCATCGCGAGCCGTCACCGCCGCCGCCCCCGCGTCGATCGTCAACCGCCGCACCTGCTTTTCCGTGAGCACGACTCCCGCCAGTTCGGCGACCGCCGTCGCCGCCGACCGGAAGCTGCCGTTGTTCGCCCCGGCCCACACCGCTTTCTCGATCACCCGTGGTGACTGACTTTCGCGCGGCGAGCGGCGCAGGGCTCCGGCCAGAGGGAAAAAAATCCCGACGGCAGGTCGGGCAGTGACATCGCGGTTCGAGGTAGGTCACCTCGCCCCGCAGACTTTGCAGGACGACCGGCTCGGCGTCCGGTTCCGGCGGACGCTCGCGACCGCAATCGGGACAGGC